>DASVUH010000001.1:0-2818 GCA_036387135.1 Pyrinomonadaceae bacterium
GCTCGATTCGGCGTTCGGACATGGTGAATATATCGGGGGCGAATATCAGGTTAATTGTAAAAAAGCCGATAGTTATTACGTTATAATTGTTGGTACGACGGTCAAAGACGAATATGTGACGAAAAACGCGATCACGAAAATCACCGCGCGGAGCATTTCGGGAGCATCGCCTTATCTTGGTTATGGCTTACTCATTCACAGCGACACTGCGGCTCTTAAGAGCGATTACGCCTTTGTCATTCGTACAGACAAAGACCCGGCGTATCGAATCGCCAAACACGATAACAGAACCGAAACCGACATCGTAAAATGGACATCCGCTCCCCAAATCCGCACCGGAACACAGCCAAACGAATTGGAAGCGCGTTCCGACGGAAAAACGCTTCAGTTCTACATTAACGGGCAATACGCGACGAGCATCACCGACAACATCGCAAATCTAGGAATCGTCGGACTTTACACAAGCGGCACGCCCATCGTCGCATTTTCGGATTTAAAAATTTACGAGAATAAATAAAGCAAGCTTGAGAAAGAGGAAGGCACAAAATTTTTAATTTAGCATTGTGCATTTTTAATTGTTTTGTGTAGCGGCGGCGTTGACGTGGCGCGAAACTCACGCAAGCTAACCTGGAAAGAAGCGACTAACAGGCACTAATCCGATTTTTGAGGCAAAGCCAGTCGGATCAGAGAAGATTGCAGGAAGGTCATCATATGAGCGGAAGGTAGCTTGTATTTTAACAAGTTTCCGGTCATAAGCCTTCCAGTTGCCAAGTAAATCACAAAGCTTAACAGGATAGAGGTTTATATCAGGCATAACAGGTTGGCTTGGGGAGACTACCTCAAAATTCATCGGTGGCACCGACTATTTCTATTTCGTCTCCACCGGTCGTTACACTCTGCTGAAGCCGCAGGCATAGCGGCGTGCAGTAAACACTAAGTCAATGTCCACTGCACGCTGCTTGCGCGGACGAACTACCTCCAGCCCTGCCAGACCAATTCAAGTTGACCTTCAACGCTGAAACCTCCCACAATAGCGCCCGTGCCATTTAATGTCCCCCAGAATGCGCCACTGGTTGAGTAAAACGAGATGGTAATCCCAGATACACCGACCCCGCCTCCGCTAGCCGTGAAATTGCACTTACCCTTTCTGACCTTGCCAATGGGGCTGTCCTCAGTGTGAAACTCATTCGACTTACAAATCTTGTTCGGGTCTTGGACAAATGACCCCAAGATCACAGTCGTACCTGTTGCCCAAGCTTTCCAACTGTTCCCTGTGCCGCCAAACAAGAAGGACAATGGGGCTTGACCCAGGAACGGAACACCTCCGCCGATTGCCCACGCGTAAGTAGAAGCTATGCTGAAGTCACCCGGACCAGCAGTCCAAGTTTCCACTGCGGCGCCTTGGTCTAGGAGATCCCTGTTCGCATGCACCAGATCGCCGTCGGCATTGGTTTTGGCGTATTGCTGGAGCTGATCGATCTGCGTGCGCAGAGCTGTCTCGTGTGCGGCTTTAAGCTGAGCTTCATCCGGTACGGGCTTCTCGGCGTTCGCAAGTAGTGTCTTGAAATTCGAAACGTCTAAACTCTGACGCAAATGTTGATCTAATTCTTTCATGGTTTTTTTCCTTTGTAGATGGTTTTAGAACTTTAGACCGGCAAATAGGTTTGGCATTAATATAGTTAACTCAGTTAATTCTGCTGCCGTTTTATCTCTCTTTAGCAAGAGAAATGATTTGAAATCGGTATAACAAATCTTCGCTTCACAAGAATTAATTAAGTCAATCGCGTTCCTGCCTTTTCGCTTTTTTTGCCTTCATTAACTAACGCACCGAAACGAACAAAAAGCTATCATCACTCGGATATTTTTTTTAGATTTTTTTTTAACGCTACTGCAAAATAAAAGATGGCAGGATTAGCCGGTAAAAGTGTGCTGCTGAATCGAGTATATTAATGCTTTTCAGAGCTTCTTCAAAATCATTTTTAATTTACCGGCAAATCTTTCCAACTCGAAATTTTGCGGGTCGTCGTGCGCGTCTTTGATTCCGGCGTCGGTTGCGGCGTGAAAAGCGGGAATCAGCCAACTGCCGCGACGCGCCGACGCAGCTACATACAATAAAGCCAATTTTTCATATTGCTGTTCGGTAAATCCCGGCACGGGCGCAATCGCGTCATTGTTTTCCGGCTGGCGTTTCGGGTCGCGTCGGCGCGGCTGATTTAGCTCGATGTGAATTTGCAATCCTTTGGCTTCCTGTTTCAGAAAATCTCGCGCAAATTTCGTCCCGAAACCTTTTTTTACAGGCTCGCCGAAATCAACAATTGTCAACGATTCTCCGGCGCGATTGACGAAAACGTGCGCGACTGGCTGCGTTTTCCAAATGGATAAATCGTTGCCGCCCCAATGCGCGTCGTTGATTTCAGCCGGAAACGGCTCATCTTTCAAATAAGGCGACGAAGTGTCGTGAATCAAAAAATAGAGCGCTTCGATTTCCGTGCTGTTCGGCAGTTTGGCTTTTGAAAGCGATTGGTTGAGCGAGCCTCCGAGCGTGCTTTCCTCGATTTTATTTTTCCGCAAAAAAGCGCGCAGTTTTTCTTTTTTAATTTTAAACGGCTTGCCGATTAGCTTTTCGAGCGGCGCGGGCAAATGCTGAAGCGGCTCGCCCAGATTTCCGACAATTTTAACCGGACGCAGCAAACATCGGGCTTGCTCAACGGGGCTGCCCGCAAACTGCAAAGTTTCCTGATCGAATCGGCAAGCGGTGTTTTGAGCGCTCACAAAATTGGAAAAACAAAAAACCAATAACAGAAGCCCGCGCGTCAGC
>DASVUH010000002.1:0-64293 GCA_036387135.1 Pyrinomonadaceae bacterium
TGCGACGCACTTTTTTGAGAAGATTTTGAATATGAATCGTGATGACTGCTTAATCACGGATGAATCGAGTCTCTGGGATTTTCACGGCGAAATATCAAATGATCTATTTTATTCAAAAATCCTTGAAATATATCGCGTGAACGTGTCTAACGTAGAAAGAGGCAATCTCGTTAAAATTTTCCAAAAAATCGCTCAGGCAAAGCGGTGATAAAAAACAATCTGCATCAGCTTGTTTGATTATATTTGATTGGCTCAAAAATTAATGAACGAAATTAAGCTTCTTGCGCTTGACCTTGACGGAACTCTTTTAAATTCTCGCGGCAAAATTTCCGAACAAAATCTGCAAGCCATTCGCCGGGCTGAAGAAAAAGGCGTGCTGGTGACGATTGCGACCGGCAGGCGTTTTCGTGACGCGCGTCCGGTCGGGCTTGAAGCTGAACTAAACGCTCCGCTTATCACGCACAACGGCGCGCTGACGAAATATGCCCAAACTTTGGAAACGGTTAATGCTGCGATTTTAAATCAACTGGAAGCCCGCGAAGTTTTGCGTGTCGGCAGAAAGTTTTGCGCCGACGCGATGGTTTCTTGCGACCCGCGCGGGAAAGGTTTGCTGCTTTACGATAATGTGAGCGAATCGAATGTGCCGCTGCAAAAATATATCTCCTGGTCGCGTCGTCTTCACGGCGACGAAGCCGAAGAAGCGATGCGGCACGTTTCGTCGCTCGAAGAGGTTTTGCATTCGGTTGAAATCGTTCATATTTCGTTTTCCGGTTCGTGCGCTTCGATGATTGAACTGCAAGCGGCGCTCGAAAGTGAGCTGGGCGATGCGGTCAAAGTTTTAGCGACCGTTTACAGCGCACAAAATTTTACGCTGCTCGACATTCTTCACGCCGAAGCGTCGAAAGGCTACGGTCTCAAAACTTTTGCCGAATTTCGCCATATCAAACCGGAAGAAATTATGGTTGTCGGCGATAATTTCAACGATCTCGAAATGCTCGAATTTGCAGGTTTACCGGTCGTGATGGGCAATGCTGCGCCAGAATTGCTGGAAAATCCGAAATACGAAATAACTTTGAGCAACGATGAAAGCGGTGTTGCCGCCGCAATTGAGAGATTCATTCTTTAATCGTCAAAATCGTTTCAAATTCTTTTGCCATTTTCCAGCGGAAAACGCGCGTTGTTTGCAGCGCGGAGAAGAATTTAAATTTCCAATCTCGAAAAAGTCGGATGCCGTCGGCTGTTTTGAACGGGAACCGGAGAACATTTCGCAAATTTTCGGCAAAAACGATACAGTAGCTAAATCAAATTAATTTATTAGGAGAAACGAATGGCAAATAAAATTGCAGTTATTCAAACCAACAAAGGCACGATTCGATTTGAGCTTTTAGAACAGGACGCCCCGAAAACTACGGAAAATTTTCGACTTTTAGCCGAGCGCGGTTATTACGACGGCGTGATTTTCCACCGCGTAATCAAGGGTTTTATGATTCAAGGCGGCGATCCGCTCGGAATGGGCTACGGCGGCGAATCCGCCTGGGGCGGGAAATTCGCCGACGAAATTAATTCCGGTTCAGAGCTTTATCGCGGCGCTTATTCAAAAGGCACGGTGGCGATGGCAAATTCGGGACCGAACACAAACGGCTCGCAATTTTTTATTATGCACGTTGATTACCCGCTCCCGCCTTCGTACACAAAATTCGGTCGCGTAATCGAAGGTCAGGAAGTCGTTGACGCAATCGCCAATGTTAAAACAGGCAGCGGCGACAAACCCGCCGAAAAAATCGTGATGGAAAAAGTTACGATTGAAGAACAGTAAACCCGTGATTAACGGGCGAATTTCCGTGACCGAGGTGAGGCGCAGTGCGAATCGCCTCGGTCACAAATTTTTTGGCAATCGAAATTGCCGTTTTCAAATCTTTCCCCAAAGCCAGATTCGCAGCAATCGCCGACGCCAGTGTGCAGCCTGTCCCGTGCGTCGCAGTCGTTTCAATCCATTCGGCTTCAAAAACTGTAAAGCCGCTTTCATCCAGCAATAAATCGCTCGCAGTTCTTTGGTTTTCCAATTCCGCATTCGCAAAATGTCCGCCTTTGATTAAAACAGCCCGCGCGCCAAGCTCGCGGATTTTTTCGGCTGCGGCGCGGCGATCTTTTTCGGTTTCGATTTTTAAATTTGTGATTCGCTCTGCTTCGGCAATATTCGGAGTGACAACGGCGGCAAGCGGGAAAAGTTTTTCGATTAAAATTCGCAAAGCGGCATCGTCAATCAAATCAAAACCCGACGTTGAGCGGACAACCGGATCAACAACGAAATTGGGTAAATTGTTTTCTCTGACTAGCCGTGCGGTTTCTTCGATAATTTCTCCTGTCGGGAGCATTCCGGTTTTGACGGCGGCGACCGGAAAATCCTGAATTACCGGCTCGACCTGCCCGCGAACGGTTTCCGCCGTTTGATGAGCAACGCCGAAAACGCCGGTCGTGTTTTGAAAAGTCAGCGACGTAATTGCGGCGGTCGCAAAACAGCCGAATGCCGTAAAAGTTTTAATGTCAGCGACAATTCCGGCACCGCCCGACGGATCGTGTCCGGCAATCGTCAAACAAACCGGCGGCTCATCGAGAGCTTTCAAATTCTCGCGCTTTTCCTGCAAATCTAAATAACCTTTCCACATCGTTAAATAAGCGTATCGCAGCCACGCCTTGCGCGCCAGCTTTTATCGCCAATTCAAAATTAGTTTCATCAATGCCGCCCAAAGCTACAATTGGAAAAGGCTTTGCAGCCGCGCAAACTTCGCGCAATTTCGCCAACCCTTGCGGCTCGCCTTTGTTCGGCGTCCGAAAAATCGGGCTAAATGTTGCGAAATCCGCTCCTTCGTTTTTGGCGCGCAAAACATCTTCGAGCGTGTGCGTGGAAACTCCGATGATGAAATTTCCTGGAAAATTTTGGCGAATATTTTTAGCCGAAAGCGAATCGGCGGTTAAATGAACTCCGTCCGCATCAGCCGCGAGCGCGATGTCGGCGCGGTCGTTAATCAGCAATTTTGTTGCGGTGTTTCGAGTGATTTGCGAGGCTTGTCCGGCAAGTTCAAAAACCCGGCGAGCCGAAAGCTGTTTTTCGCGGATTTGAACGAGCGAGATTTCGGCTTCGACGGCGGCTTTTATCAAATCCAAAATTTGTCGGCTCGCTTCCGAAAAATTATTGTCGCTCGCCGCGCCCGGCGTGATCAGATGAAGGAGCGGCTTGCTGCTGAACGGAAGCATTTTGATTCGTTTCGTTTTTGCCTTCGACGGCGCGCACCGCACTCGAAAAATGCGCTATTTCCCAGAAAGCGATGGCGATGTTTAAGATGCCGAGCGCCGTCACTGCGCCGCGCACCCAGCCCGACGCAATCGCGGTTCGCAAAATCGGCAGATTGGTTTGGTTCGCTGCATAGACCAATAAATAATTATCGCCCCAGTCAACAAAACCGAGTCTTGGGCTGACCCACGGGAGCAAAGTCAGCAAAACGCCGACTTCCAAACACAAACTGATAAAAATTATAACGATTATTTTGGCGGTCATCTTGAAGATAATACTAAAAATCTCATCGGATTTTAAAACATAAACACCGCGAAAGAAAACTTTTGTGTGAATCTATTTCAAAATACGACGAGCAAGATTAAAATAGTTTTCAAAATTTATGGCGGCAGAAAATCAATCAACCGAAACTGAACAAACGGAAGAATCCGTAAAAACGTCAAGCAAAACCGAACTGCGCTCAATCCGCGACATCATCAAAGATTTACGCAAACCGATCAGCCCGCGCCATTTGCGAACCCGCAAACAGGGCGGCAAAGAACTGACTTATATCTCGTGGCACGACGCGATTAAATATTTAGACCACTTTGCGCCCGGCTGGTGCTACGAAGTCAGAAACGTCGCGTCCATCGGCGGAAGCCTGGTGATAACCGTTAGAATTTCGATTCCCTGCTCCGAAGGCGTCGTTTGGCGCGAAGCTACCGGGCAGGAAGAAGAGGAAACGAATTCATACGGAAATCCGTCGAGCAACGCCGAAAGCATGGCTCTGCGCCGCGCCGCCTCCAAATTCGGGCTAGGTCTTTATCTTTACGAAAAAGGATAGAATCTTTTTGTCATTATTTTTTCGGAGACGAATTTGAACAATTTACCCAGCACCAACAAAATTACGCTCGGCGCGATTGCAGCCGCTATTAATGCAAATCTAAACGGCGACGCGGATTCGATTGCCGTTGATGTCACGCACGATTCACGGCAAGCCGGAGAAAACTGGCTGTTTGTCGCAATTCGCGGTTTGACGACCGACGGGCATCGTTTTGTGCCGGACGTATTGCGGCGCGGTGCGGTCGGAATTGTTTCGGAACTCGAAAAACCGGCGGATTTTAACGGTTCCTGGCTGACGGTTGAAAATGCGCGCGTCGCTTTAGCTCAAGCGGCAAACGTCATTCACGGCAAGCCTTCGCGGAAATTAAATTTAATCGGCGTCACCGGGACAAACGGAAAAACGACCACGACTTATTTAACTCACGCGCTTGCCGAAGCAGCCGGAAAGCGCGCCGCAATGTTGACCACGGTTGAATATCGAATCGGAGAAAAATCCGAACCGGCAATTCGCACAACGCCCGAAGCTTCAGACACGCAAAGATTTTTGCAAAAAGCTCTCGCCGACGGATGCTCGGTCGCTGCAATGGAAGCGTCATCGCAGGCTTTAGATTTGCATCGCTGCGACGCGCTCAAATTTGAAGCCGCGATTTTTACCAATCTGACGCGCGACCATCTCGATTATCACGGCACGATGGAAAATTATTTCAACGCCAAAAAACGTTTGTTCGACGGGCGGCTCGGTGAATCACCGAATTATTCCGTGATAAACGTTGATGACGGCTGGGGCGCTAAATTAGCCGACGAACTCAAAAAATCCGGGCAGAAAGTCATCACGTTCGCGCTCGATTCCGAAGCGGATTTAACCGCATCGGAAATTGAAATCTCGATTTTGCGCGGGACCAGCTTTCGTTTAAAAACGCCCGCCGGCGAAAGAGAAATGCGCTCGCCGCTCGTCGGTCGTCCGCACGTTTACAACATTTTGTCCGCGACGGGCGCGGCGCTCGCGCTCGGTTATGATTTAGAGGAAATTGCCGCCGGAATCAAAACTTGCGTAGGCGCGCCAGGCAGATTCGAGCGAGTCGAAAGCGCAGCCGATTTCGCCGTCGTGGTTGATTACGCGCACACTGACGATGCGCTCGAAAACGTTTTAAAAACAGCCCGCGATTTGGGCGCGCGGCGCGTTATTACGGTTTTCGGCGCGGGCGGCGACCGCGACCGCACGAAACGCCAGCCGATGGGCGAAATTGCCGGGCGTTACAGCGATTTCGTCGTTTTAACTTCGGACAATCCGCGCACCGAAGACCCGCTCAAGATTTTGAATGAAATCGAAATCGGCTTAAAACAAACCAATTGCCCCTTTGTCAAAAATCCCGACCGCCGCGAAGCGATTTACACGGCAATAAAATCAGCCCGCGCGGGCGATTTGGTTTTGATTGCCGGAAAAGGTCACGAAACTTATCAAATTATCGGGGCGGAAAAGTTTCATTTCGACGACCGCGAGATTGCGAGCGAGGCTCTCAGGCAGTTTGAAGACTGATTAGCCTGATTGTAGGTTAAGATTTATTTCACCGCAGAGACGCTGAGAAAGTTAAAGAAAAGAGATGAGAAATCTATGAGCTTTTTACTCAATTTCTCATCTCTTTTCTTGGAAAACTCAGCGTCTCTGCGTCTCTGCGGTTCAATTCTATTAACAAAAACTCCAATTAAAGTTAGCGGCGAGTTTTGCGATTTGTCTCGCTACGCTGTTTGAGCTTGTGGCAGAGACGTTCCAAAAACAATCGCTCTTTGTCGCCAAGTTCAATAAAACGCAATCCGAAACCCATTTCGTAAACGTGGTTGACGATTTCACCCCGCAGCTCGATTGTTTCGCCGCTCATCAGCGGAATTTTGATTTTGGCGGTTTCGCCGTCCTCGACCTCGCCCGAACAAAGGATGAAGCAGCCGCGAGTGCTGATGTCGCTGATTGTTCCGCCGTGCGCGCCGCGAACTGATTCCCATGTGATTTCGATATTCACGGCAAAACGCGCCGACGTGCGGCGTTCGCGTCCGGCGCGACGGTCGCGGACGGCGATTTCATTCGGACGATTTATTTTTAACGCAACCATTTGTTATGAGAAATCTTCTTCGTCTTCGACGTTTTCGGGCAAATGGGCGTTTTGCCTCGATAAGTAATAATAAACGGGCAATCCGATTAAAATCAAAATAATTCCGCGAAAAGATGCCTGCGGACTGGTAAACAGCGTGTTGAAAAGCAGCCAACCCGCGACAAACAAAAACAATATCGGAATCACCGGATAACCGAACGCTTTGTAAGGGCGAACGGCGTCGGGCATTTTGCGGCGGAAAACGAAAATCGAAGCGGTCGCCAGAAAATAGAAAATCCAGGAACCGAAAACCGCGTAATCGGTCAAAACGTCGAACGAGCCGGACATCACCAGCAAACAAGCCCAAATTGCCTGCATCACGAGAGCTTTAATCGGAACTCTGGTGCGCGGGGAAACTTTTGAAAGGCTTTGGAAAAACAAACCGTCGCGCGCCATCGCGTAAGGAATGCGTGCGCTCGACAAAACCGAAGTGTGGAGAGTTCCGACCGAAGAAGCCATTAGCGCTACTGCCATAAAACTGACGACCACGCCGCCCAAAAATTTCATCGCAACTTCGATTGCGACCGAGGAATCTTTTGAAACGTCGGCGATTTGCTGCGGCGTCAAAACGTAAAAGTAAGCGAAGTTGACAAACACATAAAGCACGATAATCAGCGCGGTCGCGCCGATTAAAGCGATGGGAATGTTTTTCTGCGGATTTTTCACCTCGCCGGCGACGAGCGTTAAATTGTTCCAGCCGTCGTAGCCCCACAAAGCGCCAATCATCGCCGCTCCGAAACCGGCGGAAAAACTGTAAGCCGCTCCGCCGAAACGAGCCGTATCAGCGACGCCTTCGCAAGCTCCGCCGACGGCTGTTTGCGTGAAATGCGCGTAACTGCCGTCGGCAAGCAAAAACGCGCCAGCGCCGAGTCCGACGACGAGCGCGATTTTGATAAACGTCAGAAAAGTGGCGATTTGACCGCTGATGCGGACGGAAGCGCAGTTAATCGCCGTAAATAAAATTATTAAAACAACTCCGACAATTTGCAGATTTGAGAATTCGTATGGAAATCCGTAAATCTCGGTCGTGAAAAAAATCCGTTTGAACCTGCCGCCCAGAAGCTGATCTAAAAATACGCCAAAAGCGACGGCGACGGCTGCCTGCGAGCCGGTGCGGATAATAAAAATCTGCGCCCAGCCAAACAAAAACCCCCACAAACGTCCGTAAGCGGTTTTCAGAAAATTGTATTCGCCGCCCGCACGCGGCATCATCGCCGTCAGCTCAGCGTAGGTTAAAGCGCCCGCGAGACTTAAAACGCCCGCTAAAATCCACGCCAGCAAAACGTAGCCGGGCGTTCCGACGTTGCACGTCATCACACGGGTTTTCAGAAAAACGCCTGTTCCGATGACGTTTCCGATAATGACGGAAATCGCCGCAATCAATCCCAAACCGCGAACGAGAGTAATTTGTTGATTGGAAGTCATAATTTTGCAGAAAATACCCGGCGCGAAATGTTACGACAAAATCGCCGGATTTGAAAACCGCGCGAAAAAAAAACAACCGCGAAAAACAACGCGAGACGCTCAACAGTGCGTTTATTTCACGTTATTTTTCGCGGCAAGTAAGCGGCTTGAGACGCTAGCTAGAGAGCCGCCAAGCTCTAAGGCAAATGCGCTTCTTCTCCGAGCGCAGCAAAATTTATATTTTAAGCCGGTTTAATATTTTCTTTCCCGACGAACCTGTTTTCGATTTCGGCAAAAACTCAGCAATCATCGGTTGAAAACAAAAAAACATTTCTCCTCTCTCTGCTGTTTGAAACAAGCCGAAGCTCTCTGATTATTTAAACACCAAAAGCCGAGCAAACTTATCAAGCGAAGCGGCTTTTTTTCTGATTTTAAATATTGATTTGGTTTGAGATTCAGCAATTGTCTATAAATTTCAGCAATTGTCTATAAATATTGAGCAGAAACCACGAAAAGCATTTGACACTATAATCAAACTCATCATTTTGAGCAAATGTTTTTTTCAATAAAATACGATTTGAGCAAATGTTTTTGAATTTTATTCCTGCTCAAAGGATTTAAAGTCGCGCGGCAAAATTGATATATTTGCCGAAATGCACGAAATCGCCCTCAACGCCGAAGAATTGATTTTGCGATGTCTCGCACAGCCTTCGGAAAACCTCGCAATTCTCGATAGCTGCGGAAGCCGTCTGGGAAATTCTCGATATTTAATTGCCGGAATTAATCCAATCGAAAGTTTTGAGTTTTTTTGCCGCACAAAATCCGAGGCGGAAACGGTGCTGCATTTTCTCGACGAAAAGCTCGAAAGCCGCAAAAAACATTCATCATTTCTCCTCGCTTCGGGCGCTTGCGCGGCAACCTTTGCTTACGAATTCGGAACGCTTTTCGAGAGTTTAGAGCCGCGCCGGAAAGAATTTCAAGTTATTGAACAGCCGTCGGCGACTTTCGATTTTTACGAGTCGTTAATTGTTCACGATTATCAAACCGGCAAAACTTTAGCAGTCGGAAAACAATCCGGGCAAACAGCGCGCCTTTTGGAAAAAGCTCGCGCCGAACCAGCTTTTAATCGTCCCAAATTAATTTCGGTTAAATCCAATTTTTCAAAATCGGATTATCTTCAAGCGATCAATCAAATCCGCAAACACATCGCCGCCGGCAACATTTATCAGGCAAATCTGACACAGCAGTTTTTGCTTGAATCCCAAGAAAAAATTTCCCCCGAATCGGTTTTCCAGCATTTGCGAAAATCTCATCCCGCGCCGTTCGCGGCTTTCATCCGGCGCAAAAACGATTGCATAGTTTCCGCCTCGCCCGAACGATTTCTCAAAGTCCAAAGTCCAAAATCCGAAGTCCAAAGCGGTCGAATTGTAACGACCTCGCCGATCAAAGGAACCAGACGGCGCGGAAAAACGCCGGAAGAAGATTTGCTATTGCGCCGCGAGCTTCAACAAAGCCGGAAAGACCGTGCGGAAAACGTGATGATTGTTGATTTGCTGCGAAATGATCTCGGTCGCGTCTGCGAATTTGGCTCGGTCAAGGTCGAAAAACTTTGCGAAATCGAAGAATATCCGACCTTGTTTCACTCTGTCTCGACCGTCAGCGGAAGTTTGCGGGAAAACGTAAAAGCGAGCGATTTAATAAAAGCGGCTTTTCCCTGCGGTTCGATTACCGGAGCGCCGAAAATGCGCGCAATGCAGATTCTCGATGAAATAGAAACCGCGCCGCGCGGAATCTCGATGGGCGCAATCGGTTATTTCGGTTTCGACGGCTCGATTGAGCTAAACGTCGCTATCCGCACGGCGTTCATCCGCGAAAACCAAGCCGTTTTAAATGTCGGCGGCGGAATTGTTTTTGACAGCGAGCCTGAAGCCGAATACGAAGAATCTTTAATAAAAACCAGAGCATTATTCGATTCTTTTGGCGTCTCTGATTTCCGTTTTACAACTTAAGCTGTCAAAGAAAAATAAAAGAGGCTTTATCAGGTAAAGAATCTCTACTCGGAAAGACCGGATTTAGCCATAATGGTCGTAACGTATCCCATCATAATCTGCGCGTCTCTGAACGCAGCGAGCAGGTCGC
This sequence comes from Pyrinomonadaceae bacterium, assembly GCA_036387135.1. GTDB lineage: Bacteria > Acidobacteriota > Blastocatellia > Pyrinomonadales > Pyrinomonadaceae > JALZCH01. The sequence goes on from DASVUH010000002.1 coordinate 9,802, forward strand.
TTCCCCATTCGCTGTTAAAGCTGTCGAGATGCGCCGTCAATTCATCGTTGAACTGGTCAACCATCGCCTCGATTTTACTTCCGGGCGTGTTCTTTAAGGTCGTGATGACAGCTCCTAAATCGCTTAGCGTTCCGCTAAATTCATCTTGAGAAACGCTGCCGTTTGTCACGATTGATTGGAAAAAAGGCATTTGTAAAACCGAATAAACCCCGCCTAATACAAAAGTCATCCCTGCCGCATTCATAATTTATCTCCTTTGTCCTTTTTTATGTTGTCCTCTTCTACTTACATATAATAAAAACCTGAGCCGCGCCCGCACTTTTTCCAGAGAAGTGTTCGTAACTCATCTTTGGTTTTTCAGACGAGTGTGAAAAGTGAAACTGTTTTAACTCTGAATGCGTTGGATGTCAATAAAAAAGGGAGAAATTAATCTCCCTTCTCCCAAGTTGGATTTTAGTCAAAGCTAAACGGTGTCCTCTTGTGCATCTTCTGCCGCTTCATCATCTTCACCGTCGGTAATAATGCTTGATGTTTCTTTATCGTTAGCCGGTAAACTTTCGTCAAAATCAATATTATCGCCTGCCCCGCCTAGATTTGGAACGCTGGAAGTGTTGTCGAAAGTATCCGCATCAAACCGACTGTTTTGTTCTGCCATTAATTTTACCCTCCAAAAAATAATTTAGATTTATCATATTACAACTTGTGGGTTGGAAATAAACAATCAATTTTGAAAACATTCTCCTCATTTGAAACGGCGGCTTCACTGTTTTTGAATTGCGCCGATATTGTAAGCACAAAAGCGGATTAACTTTATCTGACCATTAAATCGAGCAATCGGTTGAGAGCAGTTTTTGCATCCACGCAAAATCCGGTATGAACCGGCGAGGTTTGAACGATTGTGCTGCGCGGCGCGATCAACCACCGGAAACGCGCTCCGGCTGGTAATTTGCCTATTGCTCCGGCTTCGGCTCCGCCCGTGCTGATTTGCTCGAAGGCGCGCAGATGTTTTTCGATTTCCGCAATCTCTAAATCGGGCGCAAAGGCGCGCAACTTCTTCTCGTTGATTTCAAATTCGACGGCTAAAAACGATTGCGCCGGACAATAGATAATCACGCCGACATTTACAAATTCTTCTCGCTCGACGCGCGGCACAATGCGAATCGCGGCGTATTCAAACAAGCATTTTTCTTGCACGCTGCGCCTCCTCGACAAAGATTCGTGATGCGGAAAGTCGCGTTTGCAGAAAATTTTCGTATGCTCGCCTGTGTTCCGCAATTGTTTCAAACTGCGGCGCGTCAGCCAGCCACTCATCTGGAATTAACGAAACAATTTCGGTAATCTTTTCAGCGTTAAGAGAATCGCGCCACGCCGCGTCAACAGCGTCAAGCTCGGCGGCAACGGGCAGCAAAACGTGGTCTTTGACGTGAATGAACGGGCGGCGCGCCTGCTCTTCAGCGTTTTGCCAGGCGTGATGAAAATAAAGCGAAGCGCCGTGATCAATCAGCCATAGTTTTTTATGCCAGACAAGCATATTTGTGTTGCGCGGCGTCCGGTCAACATTCATCACAAAACAATCAAACCAGACAATCTTGGAAGCAAGAAGCGGCGCAATTGTTTCAACCAGCGGATCAAAAGTGATAGAACCGGGCAGATAATCCAAAGCGAGATTCAACCCCGCGCTCGCTCGCAGTAAATCCTGAATTTCCGGGTCAGGCTCGGTGCGACTGAGTTCCGAGTCGAGATTGACAAAAACGATTTCCGGCATAGGTAAACCAAGGAAACGGGCGATCTCGCCGGAAACCAATTCGGCAATGAGAGCTTTTGCGCCTTGTCCCGCGCCGCGAAATTTTAAGACATACATCCCGTCATCGTCCGCTTCAACGATTGCGGGCAATGAACCGCCTTCGCGCAAAGGCGTGACATAGCGCGTGACGCTGACAGTTCTGATTTTCGGTTGATTGCTCACAAATTCGATTTTGTCATTCCGACAATTTCTTCCAAACTATGATAATTAAGGAAGTTTATTTGTTATCTTATGAAATATTAACGCATCATCGGTCATAAAGATGTTGTTAAAGTAAACGTAAGCGGTTTTGTTTTTCGGGAGCATTGCAGCAAGTTCTTCCAATTCGCTTTCCTCGTATTTGTAACGCCAGCCTGTTCTGCCGTGCATTCGGTAATATATTTTACCGGGCGTCACCGTTTGATTTTTAAAAGGATCAACCGCGTGCCATAAATTCAAATTCGCGCAGATGCTTTTGATGATTTGCGGATTCCAATCGCCGCGCGGCTCCCAGGCAAAAATCATCTTGCCTCGTTTGATTGAAGAAAAGAATTTTTCGAGATTCTCGATGTTCTCGGTTGTTTGTTCAAAGCTCGCGGGACATTGAAATAAAACGGCTTTGGCTTTTAACGCTTCGGCGCAATTGAGAGTTGTTTCCCAGGCTTCGCGGACGATTTCGGTGGGTTTAAAACTTCCGGCTTCCTGCTTTTCGGTTTCGGTTAATTTCTTTCTTAAACGCCGATATGTCGGACTTTTTGCTTCGTGAGTAATTAATTGCCAGGCTTTCAACACAAACTCAAACTCGTTTGGCATTGCCGCGCGCCAGCTCTCAAGCGTCTTGATTTGCGGTGGTTGATAAAAAGTGTGCTGAATCTCGACGGAAGAAAGAATCTTAGCGTATTCGGTTTTATTGCCTCGAAAACCGCAGGTGCCGATATTTAGTTTGCTCATCTTAAACTACAAAGTTACGATGATACAGCAGAATCAGGGCATTCGCATCTCAAATAAGTAAATCAGCTTTTAAGCAGCCGGACAAAATAAATCTATTTCTAATTTCGTTTTGAGCGTACTATAAAGAGAATACCAATCACTAGAAAAACAACAGCAACTCCGAAAAAAGTTCTATTTGTGCTTATACCAACAGCAAAAAAAGTTATTGCAAGAGCTATAAAAGCAAAACCGGCGTTTTTTGGATGTTTCATGCTTTATTAAACGTCAACTATAAACAAAGTGTTTCATTACATTAACGGACAAGAAATCAATATCATTCCAAAATCCTGCTAATACTCAAATGGACTAAACACATACTTTTTAGGGTTAATAAACAAATTTATAAAAGCATTTAGCTAATAAATCATTGTAAAACCGAGTATTCGTTGAAAGGCACACCTGTTGCTATTACATTCGGCGGAGATTCTTATGAATACAAAAAAATCAACAAAACGTACAATCAAGGGACTTGGAATAGGTTTAGGTTTACTTTTCAGTTTTTCGCTGTTACCGAGCACGGATGTTAATGCGCAAACGCCTCGACAGGAACGTCGTGAAGACCGCAGAGAAGAACGTCAGGAACGACGCGGTGATCGCCGTGACGCGCGACAGGACGGCTATAACGACGGCTTACGCGAAGGAGCGGAAGATGCTCGTGAAAGACGCCGCGCAAATGCTCAGGGTAACAGAGATTATCGAAGAGCCGGAGGAGAAAACAGTCAAGTCGAGAGACAGGCTTATCGCAATGGATTTATTCAGGGCTACAACGAAGCATACAACCGTAATCGCCGCAATAACCGCAATCGCCGCGGATACTAATCGGGCAAATTAGAAATTAAAAGTAAAAAGACTAGCTAAATAACGGCTAGTCTTTTTTCGTTTTCAAGTTATTCCCAATCAACATCCTGACGGCGTTTTTACAAGGTGTATTATTCAGATATACAAACATCAATCACTTAATTACTTGCGAATAGAAACCAGTTGTTCAAATAGTTAGTTAATTGAATAGTTGGCACACCATTAGCTCTTTGAAAACGAAAAGGGAAAGACTTTAAATGTCTTTCCCTCTAAGCTTTAAAATGATGAGCCCAGAAGGACTCGAACCTTCGACCCAATGGTTAAAAGCCATTTGCTCTACCGACTGAGCTATGGGCTCATTTTAGCAGTCGGCGCGTCGGATTATCGCCAACCGAAATTTTGATTTTACACATCGTAAATGGTTCACGCAACCGTTCCTGGTGAAAACTTTCACGCAATTTAGGATTTAAACCAGCTTTCCATTGTCGAGCCGGGATATAAAATCGTTTGATCTCGTTCCGGTCCGGTTGAGATTAAACCGATTTCGACGCCGATTGATGAAGATAAAAACTCGACGTATTTTCTGGCGTTTTCTGGCAATTCTTCGACGTTGGTTGTTCCGACGGTTGAAGTCGCCCAGCCCGGCAAAGTATCGTAAATCGGCTCGATGCGTCTGAGTTCCGAAGCAATTGACGGAAAATAATCAATCGTCCGCCCGTCTAATCGGTAACCGACGCAAACTTTGATTTCGTCCAGCACGTCCAAAACGTCCAGTTTTGTCAGCGCGACCGAATTAAATCCGTTTAAATCGGCAGCGTATTTGGTGGCAACGGCGTCGAACCAGCCGCAGCGTCTCGGTCTTCTCGTCACCGAGCCGTATTCGTTCCCGCGCTCACGGATCAAATGGGCAAGCTCTTCTTCGCCCGCCAGCATCTCGGTCGGAAAAGGTCCTTCGCCGACGCGAGTCGTGTAGGTACGAACGATTCCGAGAACACCGGAAATGCTGTGCGGAGGAATTCCTGCACCGACCGCCGCGCCGCCTGCCGTCGGATTTGACGAAGTGACATACGGATAAGTTCCGTGATCAATATCAAGCAAAGTCGCCTGCGCGCCTTCGAGAAGAATTCTTTTGCCGGATTTTATCGCCCGGTTCAAAAACGTCGTCGTGTCAGTCACAAACGGGCGCAGGCGTTCGGCAAGAGCGGAAATTTCATCAAAAATCTCGTCGGCGCGCAGCGGCTCGCGTCCGTACAATACAATCACGCGGTTGGCTTCTTCCAGCCCGCGCACAATTCTGGATTTGAGCAAATCCGAATCGAGCGCGTCGGCAACGCGAATGCCGCGCCGTCCGGCTTTGTCTTCGTAAGCCGGACCGATTCCGCGCAAAGTCGTGCCGACTTTTTCGTTTCCGAGCCGTTCTTCCGAAGTGTGGTCTAACACGCGGTGATACGGCAAAATCAGATGCGCTCGCGATGAGACTTTCAGGCGTTCGGGCGTGATTTCAATTCCCTGCGCCGTCATCTGGTCTACTTCCTCAAAAAACGCTTTCGGGTCAATCACCATTCCGTTGCCAAGCACGCAGGTTTTATCCGGGTGAATAATTCCCGAAGGCAGCAGACGCAGCACAAACGCGCGTTCGCCGACGTAAACCGAATGTCCGGCGTTGTGTCCGCCTTGATAACGGGCGACCGTATCGAAACGGTCAGCCAGCAGATCAACAACTTTTCCTTTTCCTTCGTCGCCCCATTGAGCGCCGATAATTACAATTATCATTTGAGTTATCAGTTATCAGTTATCAGTTATCAGTATTTTTGTTGACTGCTAGCTGATAGCTGATAACTGTTTTTCCAATCTTTTGCGAGCATCGAATAAACGACCAAATCTTTAAAATGATCGTGCAGCCATTGTGTTTGGCGAAACGTGCCTTCTATTTTGAAACCGAGCCGTTCCGGTATCGCGCGGCTTTTCAGGTTGTCGGCGGCGCAATTGATTTGCACGCGGTTCAAACGCATTCCGTCAAAAGCGTAATTGATAAAAACTTTACTCGCGCGCGTCATCAACCCTCTGCCCTGAGCGGATTGAGCCAGCCAATAGCCCATATTGACGGTTTTATTCGCCCAATCGAGGTTGTGAAAACCAATCTGCCCGACGATTTTATGATTGAGAACGACGCTGGCATTAAATTCGTGATTTTCAGCCAGACTTTGCAGATTTCTTTTGATGTAATCCCGCGCCGAATCAAGCGAATAATCATCGGTCGCCCAAGGCATCCAGCGCTGCAAATGCTTTAAGTTTTCGCGGACGACCTGATAAATCTCAATCGCGTCCAACTCGGTCGGCAGACGCAGCTCGGTTTCGTCGTCTATTCGATAACTGAACATAAAAACAGCCACAAAAATAACACAAAACATTTTTTTTGCGTATTTTTGCGGCTGCGATTTAAAGATTTTTTGATTTAGAGATTCGGCTCCGCCGTGTTATATTTATAAAAATAAGCTTTTAATAAGTGTTAATCTACTGCTTTGTTATAAGAAAATAAAAATAATAATGCTAAAGAGAAAGATATAACAGACGATAGGAATTAATACATAGAGAAAAGTACTTGCCCTTTTGTTTAAAATTGGCAATAACACACCAAAAACCAATCCTACAATTGAAATAATCAGTGCAAGGATAAAATATCGCTTTTGGTATTTTCTTGCATTTTGTTGTGCCTCATACTGAGCAATGCTTGACTTAGTAGAATCGACTATTTCTTTCGCAGATGTAACTGTTTTCAAATAAGCTTGAACAGTGTATTTAATTGGAAACTGCTCGTTATTGATATACGTATCTAAATATTTTTGGCAAGTATTCCCATGAATTAATAAAATAAAGTCTATTTCTGGAAGAGTTTCGTCCATTGCAATAATCCAGTTTCTCACCTTTTCAATTCTATCAAATGATATAGGACCGTTATTTTCTTTAAATGGGAATTGGGTGTACAAAGCGTGGAATATTCTTGTAATCTCTGATGCCCGACGCTTTTCTGAGATTTGACTCACGGGGACTCCCATACAATATTTTGCCAAACGATTGAGAATTTGCTTCCTTTTATCAGCAGTAATTGTATATTCTTCAAGTGGCTCTGCGGTAGATTCAAAATATAAAGATGGTGATAAGTCAGCAATTTGACTTGTATTTATTTTAGAAGCTTCCTGTAATACTTGAATTTCCAGTTCCTGCTGTCGATTATAAATATACAATCCGTATGCGGATAAAAAACCTATAATTATTGAAAAAATCGTGCCATGAATCCCTGCAACTGCCATTATATCTTTTGGGTCTATATGTATTTTTTCGTTGATAGTTTTTCTTAATCCTCTAATAAGCCTTTTAAGCTTAGAAGCTTTGTTGTTTTTTACTCCTAATTCGTTAGACATTTGATAAAAACACGATATTTTTTTAACTTCTCATTGCTAATTGGTAAAGCTGCAAATAATTGTTGGCAGCCTTTTCCCACGAATTATCCACGCGCATTCCGTTTGATTGAAGCCGCCGCCAAACGTTCGGCTCAGCGTAATTAAAAATCGCCTCGTAGATTTTTTCCAGAAATGCGTTTGCTTCGTACGGGTAAAATTTAAAACCGTTTCCGGTTTGCGAAAGCAGATCGAATTCTTCAACCGTATCGTCAAGCCCGCCCGTTCCGCGAACAACCGGAATTGTGCCGTAACGCAAACTATACATTTGATTCAAACCGCACGGCTCAAATTTCGACGGCATCAGAAACATATCGGAACCGGCTTCGATTTTATGCGCGAGCGGTTCGTTGTAGCCTTTAAAAACGCCGACCTGACGCGGCGCGAAATCTCTTAAAGCCTGCAAAAAGTTCTCATATTCCGAAGAACCTGAGCCAAGCGCGACGAAATAGCAGCCGCTCATCACGATTTCAAACGCGACCGATTGCAGCAATTCGACTCCTTTTTGCGGCGTCAAACGCGAAACCCAGCCGAAAACCGGGCGTTCCAAATCAACGTACAAACCGAAATGTCTGAGCAAATCTTCTTTGCATTTGCGTTTGCCCGTTAAATCTTCCGGCGAATAATTCGCGGCGATGTTTTTGTCGCCAGCCGGATTCCATTCTTCGTAATCAATTCCGTTCGTGATTCCGATGTAGCGGTTGCTGCGTTCTCTTAATAACCAATCAAGACCGTTTCCAAGTTCCGCGCCCATCGTCTCGCGGGCGTAACCGCGCGAAACCGTGGAAAGCCAATCGGAACAAGTCAATCCGGCTTTCATCGCATTTGCCGCGCCGTTTGCCAGAAAAGCGCTGCGCTGCCAATCTTCGCCGTAGCCCAGTTTCCACAATTCTTCTTCGCCAAAAACGCCTTGATATGCGAGATTGTGAATCGAAAAAACGGTTTTGACGTTTCTGAAAAAAGAATCCCAGCGCCGTTTGTCGGCGATTTCGACGGCAGCAAAACCCGTATGCCAGTCGTTTAAATGAATGATGTCGGGCGGCGCGCCGATTCTTTTAAGCAGCGCGAGCGCGGCTTTCGAGAAAAATGCGTAACGCAGATAATCTTCGCGAAAACCGTAAATCGAATCGCGCTGGAAAAATTCGGGCGCGTCAATCAAAAACGCCGGAACGCCGCCGCGCTCGCTGAAAAACGCGCCGCATCGGTATTGCTGTCCGCGCCAATCAACCGTCAAATCACCAATCGGGCGGCTTTCGAGCAAATCCGTTTTGGTTTGCTGCTGATAAAACGGCGTGATTAAAACCGAATCCGCGCCCTGTTTTTTTAAAAATTTCGGCAGCGCGCCGGCAACATCGCCCAGCCCGCCGGTTTTCGAATAAGGAACTGCTTCGGAAGATAAAACGGCTACTCTCATTAAATTTTAATTTGAAAACTCGATAACTTGTCTGGACGAAGCCGTCGGAATCATTTTTCCGCGCGTTTCGGGATACGAAAACATATTGGCGATAACGACGAAATCACCGTATTCTTTCCAATCTTTCGGCACGGCTTTCGATTTAAGAGTGATAAAATTAGTTCCCTTTTTGATTTTCTTGCTCGTCGTCATTCGATAAATGCTGTGTTTCTCGCTGTTGAAACCAATCATCACGGTCGCCGCTTCGCCGCTTTCGACAGTGTATTCAATTTCAACCGTAAACTCGTTTTCAACTCCGTCAACAACCGGCGCGCTCGCGGTGACATTGACAATCCTAATTTTATCTCCGGTTTCCTGTTTCGCCCGATTTGGGTTCTGAGCCGTCGAAACAGTCAATAAGCCTTGAAACAGCAATATGAGTCCGAAAATTTGAACAATTCGTTTCATTTCATTCCCTCCTCTGAGATGCAATTTCTAATTTAACCGATTTTATTTGAATTTTTCGCAAAAAATCTGTCGGTTGAAAAATATTTTACCGATGAAAATACAAGTCTAATTCAAAGATTCAAACAAAAATCAAAAAAACTTTTTTTTTGTTGGGCGGTTTTGTCATTTTTTTTCGCCTTATTGGGTGAGAGAGAATTTTGACGTTGAGGAGTTTTCCGAAACCGCAAACAAAAATGATTTTTTCAAAATTCTTTCAAGTAAAAAACTGAAACAAAATTTTAAACAAAATCGAAGGAGATAAAAAAATGGAAAGAATGATTGTTAAGCACATTACGGGATCGAAAGCTAATCAAGTCGAAGAATTTGCACTGCGTTATCACAACGAACTGACGTTCGGACGAGACCCCCAAGCGATGGTCAAATACGACCCCGACCGCGACGATCTTGTCGGACGTGAACACGCTCGCATAACGCGCGACCCGAACGACGCCGAAGGATTCATCATTAACGATATGGGCAGCCGAAACGGAACTTTCGTCAACAAACAGCGCATTATCGGTCTGGCGAGATTGCAGCCCGGCGACACGGTTCAATTCGGTCAGGGCGGACCGGAATTTCAATTCGATGTCGAGCCGCGTCCGAGCGGAGCGATTAAAGCAACGCGAGTCGCCGAACTCGTCAATCCCGCTGCTCCGCCAACCCGCGTGATGAGCGCAGGAACGGGCGCGGCGGTTGCCGACAATTCAGCCGCCCCGACCGGCGCAAACGCCAAAACTTCGGTCGGCAAAGCTACTGTCGAGCGAATGATCAGTCACAACGTCACCGAAACCAAAAAACAGCAGGGACGCAAATTCGCCATTGTCGGCGCCGTCGCCGCCGTCGCCGTTTTGTTGCTGTTCGGAGCCGCAATCGGCGGCGCTTACTGGTACAACTCCAGACAGGAAGCCGCGTTGAAAAACGAATTGGCTTTGAAATCGAGCCTGCTCGAAGCTAAAACCGGCGAGGTCAATCAAAAAGCGGCTGAAATCGAAAAGCAAATTGCCGAAGACAAAGCCAAAGCCCCGGTCGCCGCGAGCGCAATCTCAGACAAATACAGCAATTCCGTAGTTTTGATTGAAAGAGCATGGCGTCTTATTCATCCGGCTAAGAAAACGCAGGCTTATCATTTGCACGCACCAACCGCGCTTCTCGCCAGAGTGGGCATCCGAATGAACACAAACGCGCAGGCGGTTCCGGTTTATGTCAAAACGACCAACTCGTATGAGCCTGTTTTGGTTGAAGATAAAGGATCGTTTAATACGCCGGTCGGCGGCGTCGGCTCCGGCACCGGGTTTATCGTCACAACCGACGGGTTTATTTTAACAAACCGTCACGTCGCAGCGACCTGGAAAACGAAATTTCAATTCGGCGAGGATACTCCAAAAGGAATTCTGCTGTCAGCCGACGGAAGCCAGCTTTTATCCGTCAACGTCCCGCCGCCGACCGATTGGGTTCCGGTCAATACGAAAGGTCAGGGCGGAATGCTCGGAGCTTTGAATATGCGTGTCAACTCTTCCAACGATTACGTCGGCGAAAATATGTCCCTCGAAGTTGCGCTGCCCGGCAAAGACCGCCGGATGAACGCGCAGCTCGTCGAATCGTCGGATCGTCACGACGTTGCGCTAATGAAGATTGACAAACCCGGCGATTTGAACAAAGTCGAGCTTTTCGACAACTACGAAGCGATTAAAAAAGGCGAAGACGTTGTGATTATGGGCTATCCGGGCGTAACCGCGGATCAATACGGAGTTATCAAATCCCAGGATATGTTTAATACAACGACTCTGATGAAAACCGTTCCCAATCCGACCGTGACGGTGACCGCGGTCAGCAACATTCTCCGCAGCAACACCAAAGATCAGGAAAATATCGTTATCAGCGAGATCGGCGATGTTTATCAACTGTCAACCGGCTCGACCGGACCGGGCAACTCCGGCGGTCCCGTTTTCGATACGCAAGGTCGCGTTATCGGAATCTACTTTGCCTACAAAACAGGCGCGGATTTGCAATACGTCGTTCCGATTCGCTACGGCATTCAATTGATGGATTAACCCGGAAAACTGACAGCCACTTCGGTTTAGGGGCGGGCTAGCCCGCCCCTAAACGAATATTTTCTTTCTTATTTTCTGGAGAACTACAATGATGAACAGGCAGCTACAAATCGGCGAGAAAATTGGCGATTACTCGGTTCAAGGTTTTATCGGAGCGGGCGGAATGGGCGAGGTTTATTACGCCGTTCACGAAAAGCTGAATCGTGCGGCAGCCGTTAAGATTCTGATCGGAATGAGCAGCTTGAATCAATCTTTCAAAACCAGATTTTTTAACGAAGCGCGCCTTCAAGCGAGCCTTCATCATCCGAATATTGCTGCTCTCTACGATTTTCAGGAACGCGGCGACCGGCTCTTTATTTTTATGGAATATGTGGACGGCGAATGTCTCGAAGATTTAATCGAGCGCAGGATTTTCTCGGTTGAAGATTCCTTAAGAGTTTTTGCTGAGATTTGCGAAGCGGTCGCGTATATTCACGGAAACGGAATCGTCCACCGCGATATAAAAGCGCTCAACATTAAACTGACCGCGAGCGGAACGGCGAAGCTGCTCGATTTCGGAATCGCCAAAGATGCTTACAGCCACAATTTGACGCACACCGGAAAAATTATCGGGACGCCGCATTATCTCGCGCCCGAACAGCTCGAAGGCGCGCCCGCTTCGCCGCAAACCGACGTTTGGGCGCTCGGCATTCTGCTCTACAAAATGCTGACCAATAATTTGCCGTTCGACACCGATTCGCTCGAAGGCTTGCGCGGGCAAATCAGCAAAGCGAGATTCAATCCGCCCGAAGAATTTAACCTGGCGGTTCCGCAATCAATCGCGCGTTTGGTTCAGAAATGTTTGTGCAGGGAAACTGCAAAGCGCTACAAAACAGCAGATGAATTATTGACGGATGTCAGACGCATTCTCGAAAACGAATACAAGTTTGTTTCAAATTCAAATTCCGGCAATAAGCTCTTTGGATTTGCTGGAAAAAGCGGTTCGGCGTCCGGCAGTTTTGATTCGGAAAACAGTTCTTCCAATCAGCCTCGAAAATCGGCTTTTGTTCCGGCGGCGCTGGCTGCCGGTTTTGGAGTTTTGCTGCTGTTTGCGGTAATCGGGATCGGAATTTGGGCGATGAGCGGCGAAGAAAAAATGCCTGAAAAAGTTTCCGCCAAAATCGCTGCCGCAGAAACCAAAAACAAACCGCCGATCAGTTTGCAGCCAGCCGTTTCTAGCGCGGAGCCGAAGCGCGTGCGAATAGACGTGATTGACGGAAAAGCGGATGTCATTCGCAGTGACAAAATCGTCGGCTCGACGCCGTTTGATTTGGAAGCCGCAGAAGGCGAACGAGTCGGTTTGACTTTGCGGCGTGTAGGTTTTCAAGATAAAAACGTGCAGATTGAAGTGTCGAGCCGCAAAAAGGTTTACACTTTTACGCTCTCGCCGAAATAAAAAAGGAGAATTTATGAAAAACTTATCAATTTCCATCGCAGTTTTATTTGTCGTTTGTTTTTTAAACATTCAAACAACCACTGCCCAGAAAAAATCGGTGACGCTGGGCGACGCCCGCGTTACCAATGCCTTAAATCAGACAAAAACGCCTTTTTCGGTGGATAACGACGGAATGTATATGGTTACTTACGATTTGCCGAATAAGCGTCGTCAAAAGATTTTCATTAAGTCGAGAACGGTAAAGATTAACGGTTTTGAATTACGCGGCGTTTTATCCTACGCGATAATTAGCGAAAAGCAGCCGACGCCGGAAATTGCGTATCAGCTTCTGCAAAAAAATTTGGATCAAATTAGTTTCTGGACGCTTATCAAATTGGATGAGGACGAATACGGCGTCATGAATATGATTTACATTCCAGCCGATCTTGACGGGAAAAAACTTGACGGGTTTTTATCAATCGTCGCTTTAGCCGCCGATGAAATGGAAGAACGATTAACGAAAAAAGATGAGTTTTAAAGGTTTCCGACCGGATTTCACTGAAGGATTAAAATAAAATGAAGAGCCAGAATTCAACAACATTATCGGCGAGCATTCAGACAGACGCGGGCTGCGTCCGCAAAGCAAACGAAGACAGCGGCAGATACGTCCGACCGAACGATGCCGAAACGCAATCGCGCAAAGGAACTTTGACGATTGTCGCAGACGGAATGGGCGGGCATTCTTCGGGCGAAGTCGCCAGCCAAATGGCGGTCGAGTTAATCAGCCGAAATTATTATTCGGATAATGAACGAGACGCGCCCGGAGCTTTGAGAAAGTCGGTCGAAAAGGCAAACGCCGAAATATTTATCACTTCGATGACCAATCGAAAGTTTTTCGGAATGGGAACGACGATTATCGCGCTGGTTTTGCTCAATGATCGTGCGTTTGCCGCGCACGTCGGCGACAGCCGTTTGTATCGCCTGCGCGAGCGGAAACTTGAGCTTTTGACGATTGACCACTCGCAGGTGATGGAAATGGTCAAACAAGGAATTATCTCGCTCGAAGAAGCCAGAAATCACGACGACAAAAACGTTATTTTGCGCGCCGTCGGAACGCAGCCCGTCGTAGAAGTTGAAATGTCGGACGTTTTTGCTGTAAAACCGAACGATCAATTCCTGCTTTGCTCGGACGGGTTGTGCGATATGCTCGAAGACGAAGAAATCCGCAGAATCTGGCTCGACGCGAAAGATGTCGCGGCGGCTTGCGAGCAGATGATTGAAGAAGCTAAGCGTCGCGGCGGAAACGATAACATCACAGTGGGAATTGTGCGCGTCACGCCGGAAAACGAATCGGCGGCGAAAAAACCCGTCCGCATTACCAGAGAATTTGAGGAAGCAGCGTTATGATCGGGCAAACGATTGGAAATTATAAAATTATCCGCTCTTTGGGCGAAGGCGGCGTCGGGCGCGTTTATCAAGGCGTTGACACGATGCTCGACCGCGAAGTGGCGATTAAAGTTCTGCGCCCCGAACTCGCCCGGCAAACTTCAATCGTCGAGCGTTTTCGCTCGGAAGCCGTATTGCTCGCCAAGCTCAATCACCCGAATATCGCCACGCTTTATTCCCTGCTCCGACAAGGCGACGAGCTTTTTATGGTGCTGGAATTCATTCGCGGCGAAACGCTCGAACAGCTTTTGCACCGGCGCGGCGCGCTGCCCGAAGATGATGCGATTCCGATTTTTTGTCAGGCTCTGGACGGAATCAATCACGCGCACGAGCTTGGAATCGTTCACCGCGACGTGAAACCGGGAAATATGATTTTGACCGCAAACGGCATTCTCAAAGTGCTTGATTTCGGCATCGCGCGGCTTTTGGGAACTTCGAGAAAGACCAAATCGGGAAACATTATCGGAACGCTCGAATATATGTCGCCCGAACAGGTGCGCGGGCTGGAAACAGACGCGCGGTCGGATATTTACGGTTTGGGAATAATGCTTTATGAAATTTTGACCGGGCGTTTGCCGTTTGAATCGGAAAACGAGTTTCTGTTAATGAAAGCTCAAACCGAAGAAATGCCCGCTTTGCCGCGCAGCATCAACCCGAACATTTCCGAAACTGTGGAAACGGCGATTATGAAAGCGCTTGCCAAAAATCCCGACGAACGCTTTCAATCAGCCGGAGAATTTCTGGACAGCTTGTTTGACGCCGGTTTCGCTCCCGGCGCGGTGACTTTCGGTTTTCAGAGCATCTTGAAAGCGAGAATCAGCCGCCCGTCAAATCCCGGTCTTCAGAAAATCGAAAACAACGCGGCGAAGCCCAAAAACGAAGCTCAGGCTTTGGAAAATTTACTTCCGCCGATTAAAATTCCCGAAACCGAAGAAACAAACATTCGTCGAGAAGCATTAACCGATGAAACAAACAAAATCCCGACCGGCGGCGCAGACGCTTTGCCCGAACCGGAAAGCGACATCAGAGAAACGCGGCGCGGGGCGACGAATATAATTCTCGCTTACAACAAAGCCGAAATCGAGGAAACCGGATTTGGAGCGGCTGAAACTGCGGAAATTAATTTCGCACCAGAAGAAAAACCACAATCGTTTTTCGACCGTTTAACCTGGATTCATTACGCCGGAGCGGGCGCGGCAATATTTTTATTAGCTTTGGGAACAATCATCGCGGCGGTTTTGCCGCTTTTATTCGTTCGCAGTCAAGCGGTTTCCGATAAACCCGTGCAATTTGAAAAAACTGTTACCGAAGAAATTGCGCCAAAGCCCGTTAAATTGGAAACGCCCGTCACAAGCGAAACGCCGAAACCTGAGCCAATGCCAACTGAGCGAACAACGATTCAAGACGAGCCGCCGCAGCCTCAACCGAAGCCCGTTGTCGCCGAACCTGTTGCAACGCCGATTATTGGCGAGACTCCGGTGATAATGCCGTCCGCTCCGAAACAACCGGAAAAAACACGCGCGCAGGAGAGGAAAAAAGCCGAGCCGCCCGCAAAGAGACAAGTCGCGCCTAAATCACAAGGGAAATCGAGAGAACAGACTTTGCGTGAGATCGAACAACGATTGAGAGATAACTAAAAAACAGTTCAAAAAAGGAGAATCGCAAATATGAACAATCGAATTTTATTTAAAACCAAATTATTTGCGTCTTTTATTTTGCTCTGTTTGTGTCTGTCGGCTTTTTCCGTTATTGCGGCGGCGCAAAACGATAACGGCGCGGCGAGCAAAGAAAAATTGATCGGACTGCTCGAATCAAAGCAATATCAGGCGGCGGATATTGCCGAAGTAATCAGAAAAATCGGCGTCAATTTTCAACTGACGCCGGAGATTGAAAAAGAGCTGGTCACAGCCGGAGCGCGCCCAGTCGTAATAACTGCCGTTCGCAGCAGTTATCGTCCCGCAATTGTCGGCGGTAAAAACATCGGCGCAAAATCACTGCCGCCTAAAAATCAAAATGCGCCTAAAATCCCCAACAACGCGAAAAACAATGTTACGAATTACGACGTTTTGATTGATCAGGCTCTTTCGCTTTTTTACAAAGACCAAAAAACCGACCGCGCGGTTGAAACCTTGCAGCGCGCGGTAAAGCTCTCGCCGCGCGATTCGAGGGCTTATCAATCGCTCGGTTTTATGTATCTTTACGGCTACAGAAATTTTCAAGAAGCCGAAGACTTTATGCAAAAAGCCGTCGAACTGGGCGGCAGCGCGGTTTTCCGCGTCCGTCACTCGCACGATAAAACTTTTTCCTACACCTGCACCGGCTCGCTTTACATCACCGGAAGCGCCGTCAAATTTGAATCCGACGACAACCGCCACACTTTTCAAACTCCTGATTCCGGCATCGTCAAAATCGCCGAGCTAAGCTCTCTGCGCCGCCTTTTCCAGCGCAAAGGCGGCGCGTTTAAAATCGTCCTGCGCGACCGGAAAGAAGACGATAAAGACACGTTCAACTTTTCGCCTTTGACCGGCAAAAGCGAAGAATCGGAAATGATTATTCATCTCGTCGGCAAGTCATAAGAATTTAACCTCAGTTCGACAAAAGATTTTCAAAAAACATCGGGTCGCCGAATGAATCTACATTCGGCGACCCGATGTTTTTTGAAAAGAAATGTGAGCCGTTCGATCAATACTCAAATTCAGGTTCTCAGAAGCAATTATTTACTTCAATGTTGTAGCGCCTACAACAGTTGTGTAGCTTGAAAAAACCGAACCGTTAAAAGCGCGAACGCGGTAGCGATAAGCCGTATTTGCGGCAAGTCCGGTGTTGGCAAAGCTCTTTACCCCGGCTCCGACAGTGGCGATTTGAGCAAAGTTGGTGCAAGTTGATCCTGCGCATCTTTCGACGGCAAATCCGGTTTCATTCGTCGCATTATCCAGCCAGGTCAGGTTGATTTGCGATCTTGAAGCCGCTTTGGCGGTTAATCCGCTGGGGTCTTCCGGCGTCGGATCGGGAATTGCGTTCATTGCGGCAGTTCCATCGCCAAAGATCATTGCATTGTTTGCGGCTGCGGAAACGTCAGCCATTAAAACGCCGTCACTCATCAGAACACCATCGCCCATGACAATGCCGTCACCCATGACAATCCCGTCGCTCATCAAAACGCCGTCGTTCATCAAAACGCCGCTGGCGAGAAACGTCAAACCGTCGCCCATCGTAATACCTGTGACAGTTAAGATGCTGTCGCCCATTACAATGCCGTCGCTCATCAATACGCCGTCGCTCATCAATACGCCGTTTGTTTCAACCGTCATATCGCTCAAAGTGTAACCCAAACCATAAACCTTCTGATATTTGGTTATCAGGTTACTTCCCTTAGCATACGAATAATCCGTTATAATGCCCTGGCTCCAGGGAATCGTATTACCGGCAATCACGCTCTGCGGCGCGGGCGGGGTGAGAACGGTCAAAAGCGGCGAACCGAGAAGGATCGAGAGAGATAAATCCTGACGCACTAATCTGGCGAGCCGAACTGCGCCGTCAATATTTACCTGACCTGCTCCCTGCTCAAAATTATTGTGGTTTGGCAGTAATTGAGCCGAGTACATCAAAAGCACTTTGGCGAGATTGGGCGTCAATTTCGGATTGGCTTGCAGCATCAGCGCTACTGCGCCCGAAACAACTGGGGTTGCCATCGAGGTTCCTGACAAATACATCTGCTCTTTTGTATCTCTTGAGCTGACATCAGCATCGAGCGTCGGATTTTGCGTAACCAGTGCGTTGTTTGGTGATTGAGCGTCAATAATCTTGTTGCCCGGAGCAACTAAATCGGGTTTGACGAGGTTGTCGTAGTGCTTGACACCTGTTGAATCAGTCCAGAAAGAGCGCGTCGGACCTTTGGAGCTGTAAGTCGCCATCACGTCGTCGAGTCTGGAATCGCTGCCGAATGTATTTGTCGCACCGACGGTAATCACGGAAGGATCGTTTCCGGGCGCGTGAATCTGACCGTAGAGCTTGTTGCCTGAAGAATCTTTGCCTTCATTACCGGCAGCGGCGACTACGACAATACCGGCATCAACCAATTTTCTGGCTGCGATGCAAATCGGATCGTTTTTGTACGAATCAACAGCCGCCGTTCCCAAACTTAAATTAACGACTTTAATGTTATAAGCCGTATTTGCGCGGTTTGTATAAATCCAATCAAGAGCGTTGAGAAGTGCCGTCGTTGTGCCTCTGCCGTTTGCATCGAGAACTCTGAGGTTGATGATTTTGGCGTTTCTGGCAATTCCCTCGTAAGCGCCGCCTGAAACCCAGCCGTTTCCGGCAGCCGTTGTCGCCACATGAGTTCCGTGTCCGTAAGGATCATCAGTGCGGTTTTCTCCCGTGAAATCCTGCGAATAAACAATTCGTGAGCTGCCGTCTACGCCTTTTGTTGCGGTGTGAGCAGTGTAAATACCCGAATCAAGAACAGCAATGCCGACTCCAGTACCGTCCAGAGAGTTGGTACCGAGAATTGAGCGAACAGCATCGGTTCCGGTCGTCAGAGTTACGTGACCGAGCGATTTCGTCGGACGTTCAAGCGAGAGGTAACCGACATCGGTGCGAGCGGCAATGTTATCAATATCGCTGGCTTTTACTTTGTAAGATTTAAAATTAAAGCTCGCAAAAGATTTCTTTACGACCGCGCCTCGATTTGTTAATTCGGTTGTTAAACCGCTTGACCAGGTGCTGGCGGGATCAACGATAACGTCAAGGAAAGTGCTGCCCGAAACTGAGTTCTTTCTTTGCTTCAAATCCGCCGCAACTTTCTGCTTGGTTAATGAATCGGAAGAACCGGTCAGGTCGGTCATCATAATGCCCTTTAAAGGGGTGTCGGTTTTTCCTTCCGACTTCTGTTCAGCGTCCAATTTTTGATTGGTTGAGGAAAGCGGCTCTTGTGCCCAAATTACTGATAATTGAAAGGATTGTAGGCACATCGCCAGCACGACGGCGATTGTTGAGAATTTGGGAAGAAGTGTCTTATTCATTGTTCGTTGCTCCTGTAGCTTCTCTATTTCAAAAAAGCTGTAACCTTAATTTCGGGAAGTAAATTTCTTTTCAAATGATCCGTCATATCAATATGACTCGGCAGATTATAATCAAACGGCGTGCCAGAAACCTAACTACTCACAACAAAGAGCTTGACTAACTTCAACATGAAAACCGCCGCTTTAGTTTGATTGAAGTTGAATTAACTTTTCAGTCAAAATGACAGAAAATGAATGAACGATTTCGGCAGAATAAAAGCAGGCGAAACAAAATGCTCACCCTAAAATACCGTCTGCGGCGTTTCATTGCGGGCTTTGCGTTTGCAGTTCCAAAAAACCGATAAAAGTTTGATGGTTTGTAGATATTTTAGCGAAATTGAGTTACCTTCCCTTTACTGTTTGCCGAAAATTCATCAGAAAAAGCGAGAAAACTATGAGCAAGAAAATAAACCGGCGCGATTTTGTTTTAACGGGAGCGGCTGCTGCTGTTTTGACCAAAACAGGCTTTGGTCAGGCTCCGGCGGTTCAGCGCGGCGCGGTTAAACCCGTTGTCGTCGCATCCTCAAACGGTCACGAATATAAAAACGGCGGGGCGCAGACCTGCGTCGAAAAGGCTTTTGCGATGATCACATCAGGTGCCGACGTTCTCGACGCCGTTGTTGCCGGAGTCGCTTTGAACGAATTAGACCCAAGGGACGCAAGCGTCGGCTACGGCGGTTTGCCGAATGCGGACGGCATTGTGCAGCTCGACGCTTCCGTGATGCACGGACCGAAAAAACGCGCCGGCGCGGTCGCCTCGCTCGAAGGCGTGCGGACGCCCGCGGCAATCGCGCAAATGGTCGCCGAGCAAACCGATCATCATTTAATCGTCGGCGCGGGCGCGCAAGAGTTCGCCAGAAATATGGGTGTTAAAATCGAAGACGATTTAAATACCGAACGCTCACGGCGTCTCTGGCTCGAATGGAAACGCCGAACCGATCCGCAGCATTATCTCGACCCGGCAAAACGCGCCGAATTGTGGCGGCGCGAGGTTTTGCGGATGGTTGATGAAGGCAAGATTCATCCGGCGCATTATTACGGCACGATAAATTGCAACGCGATTAACGCGAAAGGCGAGATTTGCGGCGTGACGACGACGAGCGGTCTGGCTTGGAAAATTCCCGGCAGAGTCGGCGATTCGCCGATTTTGGGAGCGGGTTTGTATGTTGACGGAGCGGTCGGCGCAGCGGGTTCGACGGGACGCGGCGAAGCGAATTTGTATAATTTATGCTCGTTTCTGATTGTCGAAGAAATGCGGCGCGGCGCGCGCCCGAAAGATGCCGGAATGACGGCGCTGAAAAGAATCAGAGACAACACAATCGAAAAGCGCCTGTTGACGACTCGCGGCGCGCCGAATTTCGGAATTAATTTTTATATTCTCAATGCAAAAGGCGAATACGCGGGCGTGACGATGTACGAGCAGGAAGGCGGTTACAAACCGTCGTTTGCCGTCTGCACGGAATCGGGCGCGCAAATCATCCGCAGCGAGCCTTTAATTCCCGGAAATTTACGCGAAAGCTGATAAAAATGCGGGAATCAGCTCCAAACTGTCAACTATAAACTGTTAACTGTAAACTGTTTTGGATGGAAACCGGGGTTTTCTGCAAGACAGTTTATAGTTTAGAGTTGATAGTTGACAGTTTGCATCATCAGAAAGTCTCGAAAATTAAGTAATCGGAATGAAAATTTGCCCGACCTGCCAAACCACTTACGCGGACGATTCAAACATCTTCTGTCTGAACGACGGCACGACGCTTGTTGACGCGCAAAATTTCCGTCAAACCCAGACGCAAGCGCCGAGAAAATCAAACGCGCCGCTCGTGCTGGCGATTTTGGCTGCTTTTGCGATTTTCGCCGTCGTCATCGGCGCTGTCGGATTGTATTTGTTTACGAGAGGCGGCGGCAAAGGCGAAGAACCGAAAGCAAACGCGAACGCCGCGCGCGCCGAGAATCAAAACAAAGCGACCGTCAACGTTAACGCGAATCAAGGTTTATCCTCGGTTCAAATCGAAACGAATCGCGCGTCAAATGTCAAAGCCCAAACTTCGCCCGCCGCGAACGTTCCGCCGCGAATCGTTGCTTCGGCTTCGTCGGTCAGAAGTCAGGATCGAGGCAATTTTTATTTTCCCAATTTCGCTTTTGACAACAATCCGGTGACCGCCTGGTGCGAAGGCGCGGGCGGCGAAGGCGTCGGCGAATGGCTCAATTTTGAATTCGACCGCACGGTCAATCTGCGGCAAATCAAAATTCAGCCCGGCTATTTTAAAACCGCCGCAATCTGGCGCGACAACAATCGGGTTGCCGAAGCATTGATTGAGTTTTCCGATGGCACGAGCCGAACCGCCGCGTTCTCAGATCAAATGCAAACTCAAACCATTGATGTCGGACAAAAACAAACGCGCTGGGTGCGAATCACAATCGAAGACATTTACCAGGGCGCGCACGACTCCGCAGACACCTTAATTTCCGAAGTCTCGTTCGTCACAGAACCCTAAAATCAATTACGAATTACGAATTACGAATTACGAATGTCGGAATTTGTTTTTTTTAAGTTACCAAACGCGCCTGTTTGCGGTTACAATTAGCCGTTTGCAAGAAACTAAATCGTAATTCGTAATTTGAAATTCGTAATTGCTTATGAAAGTTTGTCCGGCTTGTCGCACGACTTTTGACGATTCGCAGAATTTTTGTTTGACCGACGGAACGCCGCTCGTTACCGCCGAAGCCGAACCGGAGACGGAGACGGTTGTCGTTCAGCGCGAATCAAGCGTCCCACCGAGGAGTCACCAATCGCTGCCGCGAACGCCCGCCGCGCGTTCGGCAGCGCCGACCGCAAAAAAATCGAATACGGGCTTGATTGTCGCCGGCGCGCTCGCCGCTGTTCTGCTCATTGCGATTGTGGCGGGCGCGTGGCGGATGATGTCGCGCGGCAGCCAAAGCGACAACGGCAATCAACAAATCGCGCAGACAAACGCGGACTCGATTCCGAATTCAAATCTGAATTTAAATTCAAATTTAAACTTAAATTCAAGCTCCGCGCCGCGCAATTATCCGCCCGCCGATGTGAAGAATCCAACCAACGCCGCAAACGCGAACCAGGAGACGACTTATCCGTCCGCCGATGTTTTGCCGAGCGGCGAGACGCGAGTCTCCGAAGATTCTCCGCCGCCTCCGCCCCCAGCGCCTGCGCGCAATATTCCCGCCCGCCAGGCGACGACAATTCGCAGAGAAGTTTCCAGCACGATCAATTCGTGGGCGAAAGCGATTGAATCCGGCGATTTAAACCGGCATTTAAGCTATTACGCAGATACGCTCGAATATTATTACACCGCGCGGGGTTTCTCGGTAAATCAAGTGCGCGCCGATAAGCAGCGCGCTTTCGAGGCTTTTGACGACATCGAGTTCAACGTCAGCAACCTCCGCGTAATCACCGAAAGTGAGGACCGCGTGACCATCATTTACGACAAAGAATGGGCTTTCGCAAACGGCGAACGAACCACCGAGGGCAAAGTTCAATCGCAGCTTACGCTGCAAAGAATCAACGGGCGCTGGCTGATTGTCGGGGAAAGAGATTTAAAAGTTTATTACCAGCAAAGCCGGTAAAATCGGAGCGGCGATGAAATCGGATGAAATCACTTTTCGCACGGCTAGGAACCGCGACGGTGAAAAAATCAAACAAATCGTTTTCGGAGTTTTGCGCGAATACGGCTTAGAGCCTGATTGCGGCGGAACGGACGCCGATTTAAACGACATCGAAGCCAATTACAGCGGGCGCGGCGGTTTGTTTGAAGTTTTGGAAACGCCCGCAGGCGAGATTGTCGGCACCGTGGGGCTTTATCCGATTACGGCGGAAACCGTCGAGCTGAGAAAAATGTATTTCGCCAAAGAAATTCGCGGTCTCGGACTCGGCAAACAAACTCTGCAAAGGATGATCGAACGCGCCGCCGCGCTTGGATTTAAAAGAATCTATCTCGAAACAAACACTCGCTTGAAAGAGGCTATCGGGCTTTACCGAAAATTCGGTTTTACGGAAACCGACGAAAAACACGCCGCGCGCTGCGATCAAGCATTCATCCTCGAATTAGAAAATGAAAGCTCTCAGGTTTGAAAACAATCAATTAAAACTTGCCGAAATCCCGCGACCGGAAAAATCCGGCGAAGCTCTCGTCCGCGTTTTGCTGTCCGGCGTTTGCAACACCGATTTGGAAATCGTGCGCGGTTACGCCGGATTTCAGGGAACAATCGGACACGAATTTGTCGGCATTGTCGAAAGCGCGCCGGACTCGCCGGATTTAATCGACAAACGAGTCGTCGGCGAAATCAACGCCGGTTGCGGCGTTTGCGAGTTATGCGAAAGCGGAGATTCAAGACATTGCCCAAATCGCACTGTGCTGGGAATTGTCGGGCGCGACGGCGCGCACGCCGAATTTTTGACTTTGCCCACGCCGAATCTGCTCGAAGTGCCGGACGAAATGACAAACGAACAAGCGGTTTTTGCCGAGCCGCTCGCAGCCGCTTTCGGAATCGCCGAACAAGTTGAAATTTTACCGGAAACTCGTTTGGCTATTGTCGGCGATGGCAAATTAGGCTTGCTTTGCGCGCAGAGCCTGGCTTTGAAATCGCAGAACGTCTTGCTAGTCGGCAAACACCCGGAAAAAATGCGAATTGCCGAAAGGCGCGGAGTCGAAACAGTTTTGCTCGACGCGGCGGCAAAACTGAATCGGACTTTCGATGTTGCGGTCGAAGCAAGCGGCTCGGAAAGCGGTTTTCAGACGGCGCTCGATTTGTTAAAACCACGCGGGAAATTAGTTTTAAAATCAACTTTTCAAGGCGAGCCGCGCTGGCAGGCGGCGCGCGTCGTGGTTGACGAAATCACGATTGTCGGCTCGCGCTGCGGCAGATTCGCGCCCGCGCTTCAGCTTTTGAAAAACAAAGCGGTTGATGTTGAGAATATGATTACGGAAGAATTCCGGCTTGAAAACGGCGTTCCGGCGATGGAGCGGGCGGCTGAGCGTGGCGTTTTGAAAGTTTTGCTGCGACCATAGTTATTTGACGCGCAAAATTTCGTCAAATCTGGTCGTGTAGCGCGAACTGCGGCGCTCGCATTTTCCCTGCCAGGTCGCTTCGGGATTAACAACCGCAAAACGAACCGTGTCGCGCCCGAATTTGCGATTAATTTCATCTACGGCTTTCATTACTTTGCGAAATCTTTCCCAACACTCATCGTCGTACATTCTCGTTGTCAACTTATCGGCGGGAACTAAACCGCTCAAAATCACACCGGCTCTGCAATAAAAAAATCCGGCGCGAAAAATCTTTTCCAAACAACCGAACGTCCACGTTTGCAATTCCTGATTCACATCTGTCGGGTAAGCCGAACTGTGCGTCGCGGCGTTTGAATAATAATTTTCGGGCTGAAAACGATTTGTCGCAACGAAAACGGTAATCGCGTGCGCCGCCAGATTGTGTTTTCTCAATTTTTCCGCCGCCCGCGTTAAAAATAAAGCGACGGCTTCGCGCAAAAATTTCAATTCGGTGATTTTCTCGCCAAAAGAACGCGAAGCGATGATTGAACGACGCGGCGGCGGATTAGTATCGAGCGGTAAGCAGCGGACGCCGCGCAGTTCCAAAACGATTCGCGCGCCAACGACCGAAAGCATTTTTTGCGCCCGGCGCAAATCCATATCGCGCAATTGCCGGGCGGTTTCGATGCCCTGCCGCTTGAGCTTTTTCGTCGAGGCGGCACCAATGCCCCAAACTCTTTCAACCGGCGTGCGTTCGAGCGCGGTGTTTAAATAAGGCGAACGATATAAATTTAAAACGCCGTTCGTTTTCTCCGAATCTTTGGCTATTTTGTTTGTTAACTTTGCCAGCGTTTTAGTTTCGGCAATTCCGATTGAAGCCGGAATGCCCGTCCATTTGTAAAGCTTTTCCTGAATCTCAAAACCGAGCGCGGTCAAATCGTTCTTTTCCGCGTCAATCTGCAAAAATGCTTCGTCAACCGAATAAACTTCGACATCGGGCGTAAAGGTTTGCAGGCTTTCCATCACGCGCGCCGACATATCGCCGTAAAGCGTGAAATTTGCCGAAAGCACCGCGGCATTGTGTTCGCTCAAAAGCTCCTCGACTTTAAAGAGCGGCGCGCCCATCGCCACAGGCAATTCCCTGGCTTCCCGACTGCGCGAAATAATGCATCCATCGTTGGCGGAAAGCACGACAATCGGGCGTTTTTGCGTCGAGGCGTCAAAAACACGCTCGACCGAAGCGTAAAAATTATTGCAATCAAGTAAAGCAATCGCCGATTCCATAATCAGTTAATGTGTTTGAATCGAATACATTACGCGCCCCCAAATCTCGAAATCTTCACCCTCGCAGACTTCTATCGGCGCGAACAACTCATTTTCCGAAAGCAGCCAAACGCGCCCGTCGTTGTTGCGAGAAAACCGCTTGACGCATAATTCGTCTCCGATGCGCGCGATAATGATGTCGCCGCTGCGGGCGGTTTCGGCGCGGTCAACGACGAGCAGCGAATCGGGGAAAATCCCGGCGTCGCGCATCGAATCGCCGATCACGCGAACGTAAAAAGTCGTTAGCGGATGCCGGATTAATTCCTGATTAAGATCAATCCGCCCTTCGACATAATTATCGGCGGCTGAAGGAAAACCCGCCGGAACGCGGGCGAGAAAAATCGGACGCGGCAGAGCCGTCAGGCGCATCGGCGTTTCGCCGAGAAAGTTGATTTGCTTTTGCATAGCTTAAATAGGCTCTCGTTTCACACTTGAAACAGATATAGCAAAAATCGGCTAATGCAAACAAGATTTTTTTGCTCTTTTCCGGGTTACAAAAAATGCGGAGTCCGACAAATCGTGCCGGACTCCGCATTTTTATCGGCGTAAAGTTGTTATTCCGCCGCAATTGCGGCTTCGCTCATTTGTTTTTTGTAACGTTGCGGATAAAGCGAAAAACGCGCGGTTAATTCTTTTACTTCATTTCTGACACGATTTTTGACTTCTTCGGAATTCGGCTCGTTGATGACGGCGACAATCATTTGTCCGATTTGCCGCATTTCGTTTTCGTTCATTCCGCGCGTTGTCAGCGCCGGAGTTCCCAGACGGATCCCCGAAGCAACCATCGGTTTGTTCGGGTCAAACGGAATCGTATTTTTATTGACCGTAATGTGAACTTCTTCGAGAGCCTTTTCGGCTTCTTTGCCGGTGATTCCCGCGCCGTTGCGGAAAACGTCAACCAGAACGAGATGATTGTCCGTCCCGCCGGAAACGAGCCGCAACCCGCCCGCGTTCAATTCGTCGGCGAGTGCGGCGGCGTTTTTGACGATTTGACGCTGATATTCTTTGAAATCGTCGCGCAGAGCCTCGCCGAAAGCGACGGCTTTTGCGGCGATAATATGCATCAACGGTCCGCCCTGCACACCGGGAAACGCGCGGCGGTCAATGTCTTTGGCGTGTTCTTCTTTGCACAAAATCAAACCGCCGCGCGGACCGCGCAGAGTTTTATGCGTCGTCGTCGTGACATAATCGGCGTGCGGTACGGGCGACGGATGCAAATCAGCCGCGACAAGCCCGGCAATGTGCGCGATGTCAGCCATCATCCTCGCGCCGATTGACCGGGCGATTTCGCCGATGCGTTCAAAATCAATAATCCGCGCGTAGGCGGACGCGCCGCAGATGATTAATTTCGGGCGCGTTTCTTCGGCGATGCGCCGCAATTCCTCGTAATCAATCGTTTCGGTCTCGCGCGAGACGCCGTAATCGGCGACTTTGTAATTCAAACCGGAAAAATTGAGCGGATGCCCATGCGTCAGATGCCCGCCGTGCGCGAGATTCATTCCCAGAATCTGGTCACCATGTTCGAGCGCAGCTAATAAAACCGTCATATTCGCCTGAGCGCCCGAATGCGGCTGAACGTTGGCGTGTTCCGCTCCGAAAATCCGTTTAGCGCGTTCGATTGCCGCTGTTTCCGCCACGTCAACAAACTCGCAGCCGCCGTAATAGCGTTTTCCCGGATAACCTTCGGCGTATTTGTTCGTCATCACCGACCCCATCGCTTCGAGAACCGCTTCCGAAACAAAATTCTCCGACGCAATCAACTCCAAACCGTCCGCCTGACGCCGCACTTCGTTGTCAATCGCTTCGCCGATTAGCGGATCAACTTCCGCTAAACTTACATTAAATAAATTGTTCATATCTTATTTTTATTCGATCTATTCTTTTTCTTTAACTGTTTGTAGTTTTTCATTTTCTTACAATATGTTGAATGATCTAATGTTAAAAGATACATATCGTTGCAATATTTACAAGCTACAAATACCTGATTAGCTGGAGGTTTGCAGATCTGAACAGAGCCAGTTACTTGGCGCGCAAGAAGTCTATTCTTTCCTATAAATTTACTTGATTTCTTATACATAATCACTACCGAATTAGTCGTTATATCGTATCTTCTGTCGTAGCCAGCTTTCGATTTCATCAACTTTCCAGCGATTATCTTCGACAGCTAAAGCCAGTTCGATTTGTTCGGCAATAGTCCAGTTTTTCCCAAATCCGTTTATTTCGAGAAAACGACGCATTAAAGTTGTCGCTGTGCGTTTGTTGCCTCCGCGCCAAGGATGATTCTTAATAAGTCCGAAACAAAGTGATGCAGCTTGGCGAATAATATCTGCGTTTTCATAAATTGCTGCATTGTGCGGACGCGCTAAAGCGGAATCAAGCAATTCCCGGAAATCAATTCCAAATCGAGCTTCTCCGAGGGCATTCATCAAACGAATATGAATTAAAACAGCTTCTTCGTAAGATAAATATTTAATCTCATCAGTCGCCAATTCGCTTCATCTCCTCAAAATATTCTTTTTCTTCTTCAATAACGCGCCTCACAAAATCATCAATTTCTGCTGAAGGATGAATTATTGTTGTCTGAATTCCGGCGTTTTTGACAGTCAAACTAACCATTGTTCCATCCGCGAACCCTTCTCGTTGACAAACTTCGGTAGGTAACTGAAAAATCCAAGTATCTTTCTCAGAAGCCTTTGTTTTCGATTCTTTGTTCTTTGTTGGTAGAAGTGCAAGAAGTTCAGCCATTTTCTTCCTCCATTTTCGGTTAAACGCATTTTCCGCTTCTCGACGGCAATTTTCAAGTGATGAAACGAAAACGGGCGGCTCGTTTAAAAGCCGCCCGCGCAAATTCGGATTCGTCCGAAAATCAATAAGCGTAACGCACAGCGACCGGAACATCATTTGGCGCTCCCCATTGCACTGCGTAAAATCCGCGTGTGCTGCCCAGGATGTACCAAATGCCTTGCCGGAAAACCGCAACATCGTGACGACCGTCTCCGTCGTAATCGCCCGGTGTCGGAAAGTCGTTTTCAAGTCCGAACCTTACTGCGCGGAATCCCGCTGTGGTTTGGAGCAAATACCAAGTGCCTTCTGACGGGCGATAAACGACGAAATCGGCTCTTCCGTCTCCGTCGAAATCTCCGGTTAAAGGAATGTCCGAGGCATTTCCCCAACGAACTGCCGTTAAACCTGCGTCGGAGCTGCGGCGAATATACCAGGTTCCATCTGATGGACGATAAACCGCAATGTCAGTAATACCGTCATAATCGTAATCCGCCGGAACCGGCTTGTCTTCGCTCAAGCCCCAGGCAACGGCGAGCATTTGATTATTTGAGCTTTGCAAAATATACCAGTAACGATTATCGTAAGCGCGGAAGACGGCGTAATCGGTTTTGCCGTCCCCGTCGTAATCGCCGCCGACCGGAACGTCAAAGTCAGACCAGCCCCAGCGAAAACGCGAATAGCTTCCCGGCGAAATCTGATGAATAAATTCTGATGATGCGCTGATGTTATTCAGCCACGACATATATTCGCTGCGCCCGTCGCCGGTGTAATCTTCGGGGATGAAACGTTTTGCGACAACGCTCCCGACAGCTCGCGATTCAAATCCCGCAGAGCTTCGTAAAGCGTAAAAGAACACGTTATCGCGGACGACTACAATGTCCGTCACATCGTCGCCGTCAAAATCCGCTAATCGCGTCGCCTGCGAACTGATTGCCGTGATGCGAGTAGCGACAAATTCGGTTTCGGTCGAGGTGATAAAGATGATTTTGTCGTCCGGCTGAACCGCCAGATCATTGGCTTTTAAATTTCTGTCTCTTCCGATTAAACGCCCGTTCGGGGCAAAGACACCTGCCTGCTGATTAAGCAGGAAACTCGAATAGGTGATGACGAATCTGCCGTCGGAACGCAGAGCGATTTCGCTTCCGTTAATGCCGCTGCCAAAATTGCTGTCAACTGCTCCGCCGCTCGAAAACCGGTATAGCTTATCGCTGATTACCAAAATCGTGCCTTCCGGCAAAACCGCCATATCAAAACCGAAAGGATTAAAACCTCCTCCGAAATTGACGATGCCATTTGTGCCGAAATCCTGAACCATCGCGCCATTGGCATCGAATTCAGCTAAAAAATTAGCTACACCCGAATGTGGAACTGTAACTTGCCCTTGTCCGCCGACCACGATTCGCCCGTTCGGACGCAAAGCGATCACCTGAATTTGTTCATCGGTCATTGCCGGGACATCGAAAAAATTTAATCCGAGATCGCCGAACGATTGATCAATAACGCCGTTCGGAGTAAAACCCATAACGACGGCGAGTCCGCC
This sequence comes from Pyrinomonadaceae bacterium, assembly GCA_036387135.1. Taxonomy (GTDB): domain Bacteria; phylum Acidobacteriota; class Blastocatellia; order Pyrinomonadales; family Pyrinomonadaceae; genus JALZCH01. The sequence goes on from DASVUH010000002.1 coordinate 39,376, forward strand.
GTCCGAAGTTCCGCCCGCCGCAACAATTCTTCCGTTCGGTTGTATTGCCACGGCGTTGAACGAATCGGTGCTTCCCTGACTGGCTGTAACCGCGCCGCCGTTTCCGAAAGTCGTGTCGAGCGCGCCGTTCGGTGTAAAACGCACGATTAGAAAATCCGTAATCGGAGTGTCGTCAAACGGCTCAATGCTCCCGACGACGACGATTCTGCCGTTGCTGTCAATCGCTATTGCGTTGACGACTTCGTTTTGATTCGAGATTGCGACAACGACTCTGCCGTTTTCGCCGAAACTCAAATCCGGTGTTCCGTTCGCGTTGTAACGGACAAGCGCAATGTCTCTCTCCGAGCCGCTGCGCGAAACGTCGCCGACAACGACGATTTTGCCGTCGGGCTGAATGGCAACGGCGCTTGCGCGAGCGCCGGAACCAACCGTTGTTGCGACTTTGCCGCTCGCGCCGAATGTCGGATCTAAAGCCCCGGCGGCGTTTGAATTGATTGAGAAGAAAAGAAATGCAGCGGCGAGGAAAACAAGCCTGCTCGCTGCCGTTGTTAATTTAAATCGTAAAACCATCGGTAAATTTTTCCTCCTGCGGACTTAAAACCATTCGCAAAACTCGATTCATCGCGGACGCTCTTTAAGCGAGGGCGATGTCTTGATTGGTTTCGGGTGCGTGAAATCTAGCAAAAGAAGATGTTTAAAACAATCGGTTTTCCGCAAAAATAGAACTTTGTGAAAAAGGGCATTTGGCGATTAACGGCTAAAATATGTCATAATGCAAGACTTTGTAGCTTTATAACTTTTGACTTATTAACCATATCTGAAAGGATTCGATTAAACAGTGGAAATTGGACTGATTATAGGTATTAGTAGAAATGCAGCGTATTTCAAACGCTATTAAAGAAGACGCCGGGGTTTTTCTCTCGCGTCAAAATAAAACCATCGGAACGCCGGCAATTGCCGCCAGCGTTCTTACTTTCGTAATTTATTCATAAAAATAGGTGATTTTCTAATGGAATATACAATTCTTTGTCTCATCCCGGCATTAGGTTTTTTTGGATTAGCTGTTATGGCATTTAAATCTTCATGGGTCAGCAAGCAAGCTGCCGGTGAAGAAAACATGGTCGAGCTTGCGACTTATATTGCTAAAGGCGCGATGGCGTTTTTAAAAGCAGAGTGGACGATTTTAGCTTATTTTGCACTTGTAGCAGCAATTGTTCTCGGGTGGTCTGGAACATTAGTTGAAACTTCTTCTCCTGTGATCGCGGCTTCATTTATTATCGGTGCGGTATTCAGCGCGACTGCCGGATACTTCGGGATGAATATTGCTACAAAAGCAAATGTCAGAACAACACAAGCAGCCAGAACCAGTCTTAAAGACGCGCTTAAAGTAGCTTTTACCGGCGGAACGGTAATGGGACTCGGAGTTGCCGGTCTGGCGGTATTAGGTCTTAGCGGTTTATTTATAATCTTCTATCAAATCTATGTCGTGAGCGCAGGTGGTCCTGTAAACGGTGTTGCCGCAGTAAACGGTGTTCCGATGGAAAAAGCGATTGAGGTTCTTGCCGGATTTTCTCTGGGCGCTGAATCAATCGCTCTTTTTGCCAGAGTCGGCGGCGGTATTTATACCAAAGCGGCTGACGTTGGAGCTGACCTCGTCGGTAAAGTCGAAGCGGGAATTCCTGAAGATGACGTTAGAAACCCGGCGACTATTGCGGATAACGTAGGAGATAACGTCGGCGACGTTGCCGGAATGGGAGCCGATCTTTTCGGCTCTTATGTAGCGACGATTCTTGCAACAATGGTTCTCGGACGCGAGATTGTTGTCAGCGATCAATTTGGCGGTCTTTCTCCAATTCTTCTCCCAATGCTGATTGCCGGACTCGGAATTATATTTTCTATTATCGGTTTTTCGCTTGTTAGAATTTCAGATGATAAAGGCAGCGTTCAAAAAGCGCTGAATCTTGGGAACTGGACTTCAATTATTATTACGACAATTGCCTGTTACTTTGTTGTGATGTGGATGCTTCCCGAAAATATGACCCTCAGAGGTCGCAGCTTCACAAATACGGGAGTATTCATGGCAATCTTAGTCGGTTCGATTGTCGGCGCTCTAATGAGTATTGTGACTGAATACTACACAGCGATAGGGAAACGTCCGGTTAACTCGATCATTCGGCAATCCGAAACGGGCGCTGCCACTAATATTATCGGCGGTCTTTCTGTCGGAATGGAGTCAACTCTGATACCTACACTTGTTCTGGCATCCGGTATTTATTTATCTCACTACTTTGCCGGTTTATACGGAGTTGCTATCGCAGCGGCAGGAATGATGGCAACAACGGCTATGCAGCTTGCAATTGATGCTTTCGGACCGATTGCAGATAACGCGGGCGGGATTGCCGAGATGAGCAGACTTCCAAAAGAAGTTAGAGCAAGAACGGATATTTTAGACGCAGTTGGAAATACGACGGCGGCGACAGGTAAAGGTTTTGCAATCGCTTCAGCCGCTCTGACGGCTCTGGCATTATTTGCAGCTTATGTCGGTCTTGCGGGTATCAGCTCAATTGATATTTATAAAGCGGATGTTCTGGCAGGATTATTTGTCGGCGGAATGATTCCTTTTATCTTCTCTTCTCTTTGTATTGCGGCAGTCGGCAGAGCGGCAATGGCAATGGTCAAAGAAGTCAGGCGTCAGTTTAAAGAAATTCCGGGAATTATGGAGTATAAGGCGAGACCGGAGTATGAGAAATGTGTAGCTATTTCTACTAAAGCGTCTCTGAGAGAGATGATGCTTCCGGGCGCAATTGCTTTAACTACTCCGGTTATCGTCGGATTTGCTTTCGGACCGGAAGTTCTCGGAGGTTTATTAGCAGGCGTTACCGTTTCAGGCGTGCTGATGGGAATGTTCCAAAACAATGCCGGCGGAGCCTGGGATAATGCTAAAAAGTCATTTGAAACCGGCGTAATGATTAGCGGGAAAATGCAGTACAAAGGAAGCGAAGCTCATAAAGCGAGTGTGACAGGCGATACAGTCGGCGACCCGTTCAAAGACACATCGGGACCTTCTATGAATATTTTAATTAAGCTGATGAGTATTGTTGCCTTGATTATTGCTCCGCATATCAATGCCAATGTAAATAAAACTGCTCCCCACGCAGAGATAACTCCAAAAGTTAATGTGGAACAAACAGTTGAAGCTCATACTGATAAGAGACTGTAAAAGAAATTGTGTAACTGTTCGTTAGCAGAGAGCAAAACGACAAAAGGACACGGAAAACTTTTCCGTGTCCTTTTTCTTGTGGCAAAATTTATCTATGACTCAAACAATCAAAATTCGTTCAAACAAACGCGAGGAAATGATTGACATCACCGCCGAAGTCAAAAAAGTTTTGCGGGAATCGGAAGCAAAAGAAGGAATTGTCGTATTGTTCGTCCAGCATACGACTTGCGGTTTAACCGTCAATGAAAATGCCGACCCGGACGTTCAAACCGATATTCTTTCCGCCCTCAAAAAGCTGATTCCGCAGCACGGAATGAATTTCAAACACGCCGAAGATAATTCCGACGCGCATTTAAAATCCAGTCTTTTCGGCTCGTCTGTGACGATTCCCTTCTCCGGCGGTGAATTACTGCTCGGACGCTGGCAAGGAATTTATCTGTGCGAATTCGACGGCGCGCGAGAACGCAAAATCGTCGTCACGATTCGCTAGTGACATTTAATTTCAGACTTTCAATTTTGCCTTTTGACTTTTTACTTTTGCCTTTTTAATGGTGGTGCTCGTCTTCCATTTCGCGCAATTTGGAAACGTCAATTACTTTCGTAAACTCCGAAAAGTGAAACATCGAATCGTCTTTGCAGGTTTCGCAAAAATAAGTCACGTCTTCGCCCAAATACATATCTTTGAGGTAAAAAGGGATCAAACAGCCGTAGCAGCGCTGGACGCGCTTGCCGAATTGTTCTAAAACTTCCGGGTTGTTTTCCATTAACAAAACTTTAAATCATTTTCTTAACGTAACCAAAATCGCATCCGAAACCGGGCGCTCGCCTTCTTTGTCGGAAGGTTTGTTGACGATTTTGCCGTCCAAAAACATCGTCGTCGAACCGCCGCCGTCCAGATTCATCGCGTCGGTTGCGCCCATTTCGAGCAGCATTTCTGCCAATTCCTGCAAGCTCATTCCAGCGCTCGTCTCGCTTCTGCCGTCAACCGTGACGAGCAAAGCGCGCCCGTCTTTAATGCGCGCAATCGCCGTGCGCGGATGACGGGTCTCGACAAACGACTTGCTTGATTTTTCCTGCTCCCAGGTGATTTCGATTTTGCCGTTTTTGATTAACTGAGGAACGCCTCCGACAATATCTTCGGCTGTCGAAAAAGCGATTGTAGCTCTATTGCTTTCTTCTGTCGGAAAATCATTTCCTTTATGTAAAATGCCCGAACTTAGTTTTACTTTGTTGCCGATTTTCAAAACGGGCAAAAGCTGTTCGCGCATTTTTGCGCCGGCTGAAATAACATAGCCGTTTTCGGGAATCAAACTACTGCCTTTTCCATCGTTAATTGCGGCAATTTTTCCATTGCGAACGATTATTTCCAAGCCGCTGTTGTCAGTCAGCGTCGTGCGGTGAAACTCGGAGGTAAATTCGATAATATCTTCGTCTTTCCGCTGGCGATTGATGCCCGAAAGTCGAAATGTTTTATTTTTAATTTCGACTGAATCGTTAATTTCCAAATGAGCAAAAGCGATTGCGGTCTGATTTCCCCGGTTGGAAATAAAAAAGGCGATTCGATTGGCGAAAGACTCGCTTAACAGTTTGTGGTCAATCTTTAAGACGCCCGCAGCTTCGCCGTTGAAAATGCTCCGGTCGAGACGAAAAAAACCGGCGTTTATCGCGGCGAAAGCGCCGTGTCTGCGGGAGATTGAGCTTGTCGTTTCAACTCCGATTGCCGCGTCCAGCGCGTGAACGACATCGAGCCGCGCTTTTTTCAGATCGAGCCGCAAAGCGTTGACGGTCGCAGTTTGCGCGGTTTCTTTTTCCGAAGGTTTTATTTTTCCGGCGAACTGCGCATATTCAACTCCGTCTCGAACCGTTTTAAACTCTTGAGCCGACGCAGGCAAAATTGCCAGCGCAATGAAAAGAAATGCTCGAATGAATTTCATAGCTTTTTTGCCGCTGCAAGCGCGAAGCATTTTTATCAAATCCCTTTTGCAAAAGTAAAATTGCGGCTCAACGGCAGATTATATTTTGTCGTATTGACAAGGCGTGTTAATATCGGCGGCGCATTTCTGCTTTTTTGCTCTTGAGAAAGGAAAATCTATGAAAAATTTATTCGGCAAAATTTTATTTGCCCAAAATCCGGCTTTCGGCTTAGCCGTCTGCGCCGTTATTTTCGCGGGCTTTGTTTTAGCTTGCGGCTTTGGCGGCGGAAGCCGCGATAAAAAGCCGATTCCCGAAGCGTATCTCGGAACCTGGACGGGACAGGACGGCACCGTTTTGTCCATTCGCGCCGACGGAACCGGCGATTACAACGCCGGTGCTTCGAAAGTTGACGGCGCTGCGGTCGAAGTTGACGAAGCGGCGAAAGAAATCAAATTTACGATGCTCGGCGTCGGCGTCGGCAGCTACAAAATTGATTCGCCGCCTAAGGGAAATCAAATGCGAATTGACGGGCAAACATTCCGCCGCAGCGGCGGCTCCGCTCCGCCAAATTCAACGACCGACAGAACGACAAATTCGGCGACGAACCGCACGACCGCCACAACCACCGACGACAATTCGGAAGATTCGCCGAAATCGACCAAAGACCCGGATTTACCGGACGATGCCGAATTGCAAACGCTGGTCAAAACAACGCTTCTCGATTTTAATTCGGGCGTTCAATCAGGCAGTTTCGATTCGTTTCATTCGTCCACCTCTTCGTATTTTCAAGATCAATTTACGACCGCGCGACTTGAACAGCAATTCGGCGATTTTATCCGCAAAAAAATTGACATCAGCGACATCTCCAATAAACAAGCGAAGATCAAGCCTTCGTTTGAAGACCAGAACGGCATTAAAATTTTAAACGTTGACGGCGGTTACTCGACAAGTCCGCCTGTAAATTTCGACTTGAAATATATTCAGGAAGACGTGGAATGGAAGCTGCTTTCAATCAATGTCAGAATCAAATAAATCTGAAATGAAAGGCGGGCGTTCGCGCCCGCCTTCTACAGTTTTAGCTTAACTATTTTGTCATCAAAAAATTTAGTTGCTTTAATTTTGGTTTTGAAGTTACAATTTTATTTGCCAAAAGGCTTGACTAATCCCTGGTCGAGTCGTTACAATCCGCGCAATTTGTCTGAGGGCGCACCCCAGTTTCACACTTGCAACGTGCGCTATTCCCTTTGCATCTTTTTATCTTGCTTGATTCGCAAATATCTTGCGAGTTAAACGTTCATTGAATTCGACGGTGTTTGATAGAAATCCCCCGAGCTATTCAAACTTTCCGGCGTTTCCCCAAGTTTGTATTTGAAAGGCGGTAAAAAGCCAAATGACGAAAGAATTGACGAGAACAGAAACTAAAAAAACAACAACTTTACTTGACCCCGACCGCAAGAGTCCCCGCGCCAAAGAGTTTGAAGACAAGCTTTCCGCGCGAATCGTCGGGCAGGAACGCGCCGTTCGCCGAATGAGCGGTTTGTTTCAGATTTTCCTAGCCGGAATGAACAATCCCGGACGCCCGGTCGGAACGCTGCTGTTTTTAGGTCCGACGGGATCGGGAAAAACGCGCGTGGTCGAAGCCGCTGCGGAAGTTTTATTCGGAGACCCGAACGCCGTAGTCAAAATTGACTGCGCCGAGTTCCAGCATTCGCACGAAATCGCCAAACTGATCGGCTCGCCTCCGGGCTATCTCGGACACCGCGAGACTTCGCCGCTGTTGACGCAGGAAAATCTCGACCGTTATCACAATGAAGACAACAAAATTACTTTCGTGCTTTTTGACGAAATCGAAAAAGCTTCGGACGCGCTCTGGCAGCTTCTTTTGGGAATTTTGGACAAAGCGACTCTGACTTTGGGTGACAATCGCCGCGTTGATTTCTCGAAAGCGGTCGTGATTATGACCTCAAATCTGGGTGCTCGCGAGATGTCCGAGATGATTTCCGGCGGAATCGGATTCGCGTCGAAAAGCGCGAAAAGCTCGCAGGATACCGACGTTGATTTGAAAATTTACCGCACGGCAACCGAAGCCGCGCGTCGTAAATTCTCACCGGAATTTATGAACCGGATTGATAAAGTCGTCGTTTTCCGCAGCCTCAAAGAAGACCATTTGCGGCAAATTCTGGAAATCGAATTAGGCGGCGTGCAAAAGCGCATCACACAGTCAGCCGGCACGAAATTCGTTTTCCGCTGCACTACAACTGCGAAAGAATTTTTGCTCCGCGAAGGCATTGATTTCAAATACGGCGCGCGCCATTTGAAACGCTCAATCGAACGCTTTCTGGTTTTCCCGCTGTCGAATCTGGTGGCGACCGAGCAAGTCGGTTTCGGAGATGTCGTGATTGTTGATTTTGACGAGGAATTTGAAAAATTGACGTTCTCGAAACATTCGGGCGGTGCGTTGATTTCGGATTCAGCCGGACACGAAATTGCGGAAGAAGAGCTTAGCGCCAAATCAGGCGGCGTTGCGCTTTCTCTGCCGCAAGCCAAAGCCGCGACCAAAGGCAAAGGCGGCACTGAACATCTCGAAAGCTAAGTTTTAAACTGATAGCAGATAACTGAAAAGGATAACGATTTTTCAATTCGTTATCCTTTTTCGTTTTCAATTTTAACAGACCAAACGATTAACGCCGCGATAAAACAAGCAAAAAGATTTGTTTTCACATCCTTTTCCGCCGTTTATAAACTTATTCGGTTATTCCGTCTTGTGACAGACAGTCAGACCTAATATAATCGGCTCGAAAATACTTTCTCCGAAACCAAAAACATATTATGTTCGATAAAATATTTTTTCTTCTGTTTTTTGTTTTGTTTTCCTCTTCGCTCGTTTTTGCCCAAACAAGCTCGCCGCAATTTGATCTGCTTATAACAAACGCTCGCGTTGTAGATGGCGCTGGAAATCCCTGGTTTCGCGCTGATGTTGCCATCAAAGACGGTCGGATTGTGCTTATCGGGCGCATTAATCCGGCTCAGGCAAAAGAAACGATTGACGCCCAAAATCAGATTCTCGCTCCCGGCTTTATTGACGTTCACGCGCACGTCGAAAATATTTTCAATTTGCCCGAAGCCGAGAATTTTGTCCGAATGGGCGTCACTTCGCTCGTCAGCGGAAACTGCGGCGGCTCGCCCGTGGATATTGAAAAATATTTCGCGAATTTTGCGGACAAACCGCTCGCGATAAATCTCGCCACGCTCATCGGTCACAACACCATTCGCGGCGAGGTGTTGAAATTGGAAAATCGCGCTCCGACGCCGGAAGAATTGGAGCGGATGAAAGCGCTCGTCGAAAAAGCGATGCGTGACGGCGCGGTCGGACTTTCGACCGGGCTGATTTACGTTCCCGGAACTTACGCCAAAACCGATGAAGTCGTTGAATTAGCAAAAGTTGCCGCAAAATACGGCGGCGTTTACGCGACGCATATGCGCGACGAAGGCGACGAAGTTGTCGAAGCAATCAAAGAAAGCATCGCTATTGGCGAGCAAGCGGGTTTGCCGGTCGAAATCTCGCATTTCAAAATTTCGAGCAAACGTTTGTGGGGGCAAAATCAAACAACTCTCGGCTTAGTGCGCGAAGCGCGCGCTAAAGGTTTGCCCGTAACGGTTGACCAATACGCCTACACCGCGTCTTCGACTTCACTGGACGTATTGCTGCCCGATTGGGCTTTGGCGGGCGGGCGCGAAGAAGGCAAAAAACGGCTTGCCGATGCGGCGACGCGCGAAAAAATCGTCAAGGAAATGAAGGAGAATTTAAAGCGCAGCAAATTTAAAGATTACGAATACGGCGTTGTCGCCAGCCACTCGGCGAAACCGGAATATAACGGTTTGAGCATTAAGGAAATCACGCGACGGGCGAAAGGCAAAACCAAATTGGACGCGCAGATCGAGCAGATATTTGAAATGTATGCGGCGGGCGGCGCTCAGATGGTCTATCACAAAATGAGCGAGCCGGATGTCGAAGCGTTTATGCGCGAGCCGTTTACGATGATCGCGTCGGATTCGGGCGTCCGTCGTTTCGGTTCCGGCGTTCCGCACCCGCGCGGTTATGGGAATAACGCGCGCGTTTTGGCGAAATACGTGCGCGAATTAAAAATTATCACGCTCGAAGACGCCGTTCGGAAAATGACGAGCCTTCCGGCGCAAACATTCGGTTTAAAAGATCGAGGTTTAATTCGAGAAGGCTTTGCCGCCGATCTCGTGTTGTTTGACGAAAAAACGATTGCCGACCGTGCGACGTTTGAAAATCCCCATCAATACGCGACCGGAATTTCGCGCGTGTTCGTCAACGGCAAAGCGGTTTTCGCCGAAGGCAAAATGACCGCCGCGCGTCCCGGCGCGCCGCTCAAACTAAACGGCGGAAACTGAGTTTCGCCGTTTAGCCCGGTCATTATTTTTTAATACCGGCAAAGAAAAATTCCAATTCCCAAACGAAAGTTGCGACTAATTTGTTGATGAAATACATAATTTTATCTCCCTGCTTCTTAACGCGCTTAAATTGCTGAAAAAGTGTCAAAAAATTTGCTGATTTTAAATTTCTTTTTCAGCAGTCTTTGATAAGACTTTGAGTTGTTATTTTTTTGCCGAATTTCAATAAAAACTTTGCTGTTTTTGAATCGAAACGTCTTTTGAGCTTTTTGTAATGAGACACGGAATCGAGAGAAAATTCCCGAATTCACAGTAAAGTTGTCAATCTTGAATATTTCGTGGAAAATCGTCTGCGATGATTGATGTTTTGTCGGAAGATAAAATAGCGTCCTATTGGTTGTCCGCACTGGTTGAGTCGGCTGACGACGCCATTATCAGTAAAACCCTCGACGGGATAATTACCAGTTGGAACAAAGGCGCGACGCAGATTTTCGGCTATACGGCTGAAGAAGCGGTCGGCAAACCGATTCTGATTTTGATTCCGCCGGAGCTTTACTCGGACGAAGCCGATATAATAAAAAGAATCAGAGGCGGAGAAAGAATCGAGCATTACGAAACCGTTCGGGTCAGAAAAGACGGCTCGCTCGTTGAAGTTTCACTGACGGTTTCACCGATCAAGACGCCCGAAGGCGAGATCATCGGCGCTTCAAAAATCGCACGCGACATCAGCCAGAGCAATCAAGCGGAAGAACGTATTCGCCAGAGCGAAGAACGCTATCGAATGCTGTTTAATTTGATTGACCAGGGATTCTGCGTGTTTGAAATGCTGTTTGACGATTCGGGCAAAGCGGTTGATTACCGGTTTCTCGAAGTTAATCCCGTTTTTGAAAAAATGACGGGAATTCCAAACCGCGAAGCGTTAAGCGGAAAAACAGTCAGACAGCTTGTTCCGAATCTCGAAGACAAATGGATTGAAGTTTACGGACAGATCGCGCTGACGGGCGAATCAGTCCGTTTTGCCGAACGTTCGGACGCGATGAATCGCTGGTTTGACGTTTACGGTTTTCGCGTCGGAGGCGCGGAAAGCCGCAAAGTCGCGCTTTTGTTTAACAACATCACCGACCGCAAACGGGCGGAAGAACGCTTGCGCGAATCCGAAGAAAATTTGCGATACACCGTCGAACTAAATCCGCAAGTTCCCTGGACAGCTACGGCGGACGGAAATATAGAAGGTTTTAACGACCGCTGGCTCGAAATGACCGGCTTGACACACGAAACCGCGCTCGGCGAAGGCTGGCTGCGGATTCAGCACCCGGACGATTTACAGTCAACCGTCAATGCCTGGATGCATTCGATCAAAACCGGCGAGCCTTACGACGTTGAACATCGCATCCGACTTGCCGACGGCTCTTACGGCTGGGTGCGCTCGCGCGCCTTTCCGCGCCGCAACGAGCAGGGGAAAATTGTTCGCTGGTACGGCGCGACCGAAGATATTCACCAGCACAAACAGTCGGACGAAAATTTGCGCGAAAGCCAGAAAATGCTCAGTCTGGCGATGACCGGCAGCCGTATGGGAGCCTGGTCGCGCGATTTAGAGACCGAAACGGTTTATTGGAGTCCCGAGCTTGAAACGATTTTCGGGCTGCCCGTAGGGACTTTTGCCGGTAATCTGAACGGTTTTCGGGATTACGTTTACGCCGAAGACAAAGAATTGATTGCGCTCGAAGTTCAGCGAGCGATTGCCGAGCATCGGGATTACATCATCGAGTTTCGTTTTCATCACGCCGACGGCAGTTTGCGCTGGATGGAAGGACGCGGGCAGGCGGTTTACGCATCTGATGGAACGCCGACCAAAGTTTACGGCATCGGGATTGACATTACGGCGCGCAAACGCGAAGAGCTTGACCGGCAGTTTTTGCTCGAACTCGGCGAAAAAATTCGTTTCGGCGATTTCACACCCGAAAAACTGCTCGACGAAATAACCGAAACAACCTGTAAACATCTAAACGCGGCTCGCTGTTTATTCGTCGAAATTAACGAGACGGAAAATCGCGGCAGAGTTCGACACGAATTTTATAAAAAAGGAATGTCGCCGGTCGCGGGCGAATATAAAATCTCCGATTACAGCCGCCAAACTCTCGAAGGAATCAGACGCGGGCAAATCATCGTCAACAACGACGCCCGACAGGACCCGCGCACGGCTGATATTTATCTAACAACATACGAGCCTTATAACGAACAGGCTTACATCTCGATTCCGCTTTTCGCCAACGGACGCTGGGACGCCATCTTTTGGATCAGCGACGACAAACCGCGTGAATGGACGCCGCAGGAAATTGCATTTCTCGAAGCGGTCGGGGAGCGCGCCTGGCTGGCAATCGAAAAATTACGCAACGACGAAGCTCTGCGCCTGTCCGAAGAGAGGCTGCGCCTGGCGACCGGAGCGGCAAATATTTATTCGTGGGAAGCTGATCTCGAACGGCAAACAGTCGTTTATTCAGCAAACACCGAACAGGTTTTGGGCTTCCCGATGCCGCAGGATCTGGCGGAAAGCACCGCCTTGATTCACGAAGAAGATCGCGAAACCGCCGCCGAGAAATTTGCACGCGCGATTGCCGATAAAACAAATTTCAATGCGGATTTTCGTCTCGTTAATCCGCGCACCGGCGAAACGATTTGGCAGAGCGTCCAGGGTATCTTTATCAGCGGAAGCGACAATAAAATCAATCGCTTCGTCGGAATCACGCAAAACATTACCGAACGCAAGCAAGCAGAGCGCGAACGCGAAGAGCTGCTCCGGCGAGAACAGGAAGCGCGGCGCGAAGCCGAAGAAGCAAGCCGCTCAAAAGACGAGTTTCTGGCGACCGTTTCACACGAATTGCGCACGCCTTTAAACGCAATTATGGGCTGGTCTCAAATGCTGGTGTCCGCCAAACTCAGTCAGGAAGACGCGGCGCGCGCCGTAGAAACGATTTATCGCAACTCAAAATCGCAGGCGCAGCTAATCGAAGATATTCTCGACGTTTCGCGGATCGTAACGGGCAAGCTCAGAATCGAGCCGAAACCGACGGCGCTCGCTCCCGTTATTCAAACGGCGGTCGAATCGCTGCGTCCGGCAATCGAGGCGAAAAACATCCGGCTGCAAATGCGGCTCGATTTTGAGCCGCGAATGGTTTACGCCGACGCCGACCGGCTTCAGCAGGTAGTTTGGAATCTGCTCTCGAACGCCATTAAATTTACGCCTGAAAAAGGACAGGTAACGGTCACGCTGGAAAGCGATTCGTCGCAAACGAAAATCATAGTTTCCGACACAGGCAAAGGAATCAGCCCGGAGTTTTTGCCGTTCGTTTTCGAGCGGTTTCGGCAAGCCGACGGCTCCAGCACGAGAATGCACGGCGGTTTGGGATTGGGTTTGTCAATCGTTCGCCATCTGGTCGAGCTGCACGGCGGCAGCGTGGAAGTCGAAAGCCTTGGCGAAGGAGCCGGAACGACATTTACCGTTCGTCTGCCGCTGTGGGAACCGCAGGTAAACAAAATTGCGGATTTTAAACCCGAAGATTTGCCCGCAAACGGTTTAGCCGCCGAAAAATTTGATTCGGCGGATAATCACGTCAAAGTTAAAGGACTAAGGATTTTGATTGTTGACGATGAAACCGACACGCTCGATTTGCTCGTTGCGGCTCTCAGTCAAAAAGGAGTTGAAGTCAAAGCCGAGACACGGGTTAAAGACGCGCTCGAAACAATCAAGGAATGGAAGCCGGACATCATCGTTTCAGATATTGCAATGCCCGAAGAGGACGGTTATTCGCTGATCAAAAAATTAAGAGATTTGCCGCCCGAACAGGGCGGCGCGATCCCGGCAATCGCACTAACGGCTTACGTCGGCGTCAAGGAACGAGCCAGAGTTTTGGAAAGCGGTTTTCAGATGTACGTTCCGAAGCCGGTCGAGCCGTCCGAATTATTAAGCGCAATCGCAAACTTCACATCCGAATTAAGATAACAGGAAAAACCGTTTGACCGCTCGGTCGCCGACATTGCTTTCTATTTTATAATTTCAAGCGCCGCGTTTGCCCTGTTAATAATACCGTTTGGATATAATGCATTGCCCGGCAGCGTTGAATATCTTGATATTAATTTTGACACGCCCGGATCGAGATGGATGAATTTGACGTTTCCGCCCAGCAGCATACTATCAAGCTCGATAATTTTTGAATTGTGAGCGTAAAGCGCGACGTTGCTATTAATATATCCGATAAAGGAATCTTTGATTCTTGTGTGAGTGACGTTAAAAATTCCAATGCCGGGACCGATACCGTTATTCATCGCAAGATTGTCAATCTCAACCCATCGCGCGCCCCAAACGAAAAGTCCGTAATTGCATCCTTCATCAAAGCTTGTTCGCTCGATTCTGATTTTGCCGCGCGTCCGGGCGTCAGTGACGGGATTTGGATTTATGGCTCTGACCCAAGCCGTATTGGACACGTGACCGGTTTTGGAAACCGTCTGCCCGTTATAATATCCGTAGTCTATAAACTGCGAATCTCTGATGGTCAGACCGTTCCACGAGCTAACGTTGACGTTTCCGCACTGACTCGTGCCGCAGCCTCCGAAGTAGCACCGCTCGATTAGCAAATCGCCTTGAGTGACACTAACGATTCCGTGATTTCTATTCGGCTCATAACCGTTCCAAGGCTCGCCATAAGGCGCGCTGATTGCGATGCCTACGAATTTACAATCCCGGACTGTGACCTGTTCAACATAAGCGCAAAAGATAACGCTTTGAGAACAATCAAGTAAATCACCGTTATATTGATCACTTTCATGAACTGTGCCGATGAAGGTTAAATTTTCGACGTTTACTCTCGATGTGTTGTAAACTCCAATCGCAATTCCGGTTCCGTTAGTGACTTTAACAATCGAATTGCCTCCCGAACCAACCAGGCAAACCGCTCCCTGCTTCCCCATCAAATCTACAGACGCCGTACCGGCGAGTCTCGTAATGCCGTTGGGAAAAACAATTGTTCCGCCGTTTGTGCTTTTGAGCGCATTAAGCGCGGCGTTTAGTGCGCCGGAATTATCGGTTACGCCGTCGGCTACTCCGCCGAAGTCTTCGAGACGAAGAAAATTTTCGGTAGAAGAAGCCAATCTCGCAGACTGGTCCGGCTGAGAAGCCGCATTAACAATTCGCGGAGTTCCCGCCGTCAATCCTGCCGAACTCAGCAGGAACAATAGATTTCGTCTTGTAATCATAAAAAAAGTCGCTGAAAATTGTCAGCGGTAATCGGGTAGTCCGAAGTGAAAACTCAATTTTTAGTGAAAATATTGCTGTCCGCAATTTTTAGGATGTAATAAGATTCTATCGGTCTTGGCGCGATTGCTCCAATTTCTGTTTTGTTTGCTATTGATGTTTTGATTAAAGGCGAGCCTTCAGCGCTCGCCTTTAACTATTGAATTTGTTGGCACCGTGGTTATGACTCGAACCTGCAACCCTTCGGTTAACAGCCGAGTCCGACCGACATTTTGGAGATTAACAGAGATTCATTTTTTGTGCAAGATTAGTGTTTTATGAGGCTTTAGCTTCAAAGCTACGTCACTTAGCTTCACTTTTTTTCGCTCTTATTTGATCTCAACGTGTCCTTGAATGTGTCACTGATATTGATTTTGAATTACCGCCTTAATCCCGCATTTAATAATCAGCCGAGCTGTTTTTTCAAAAAGGCTTTCATTCGCTCGTAAGCGAGTTTTGCAGCCGCCGGATTATGCAAATGCGGACGGGTGTAATCGTAAAATGCGTGTCCCGCGCCTTCGTATGTGTAAACTTCGGCTTTCGCTTTTTGCGCTCGCAAGACCTCCTCGAATTTCGTGACATCCGCAAAAGGTATTACCCGGTCTTGCGTTCCAAAATGGCATTGAATCGGGACTTTGATTTTATCTGCAAAAGCAATCAAATTCGGGCGCGGGTCGGTCGCTGAAGTGCGCAGCGCATCATTTACCGGCGGCGCGTAGAAGGCGACCACGGCTTTAATGTCTTTGGAAATGCCCGCAAGTCTCAAAGCAAGATAACCGCCGCCGCAAAATCCGACTATTCCGGCTTTTTTCGGTATGACGAATGATTGAGTTTTCAAATAATCAATACCGGCTTGTGTGTCCCGCATATTTTGCTTGTTAAAAGCATCGGTTATATAAAACTCAAGCGGCTTTTCGAGCCTGCTCGAATCGCCCGTTTCGCGCGAATTCCAGTCAATTGCCAGACCGACGTAATCGAGTTCAGCCATCTGCGCCGCCGTGTTGCGAATGTCTTCGGAAATTCCGGGATTTCCGTGCGAGATGAGAACCGCGCGAAAGCGTCCCTCTTTTTTCGGGCGTGCCAGATAGCCTTTTATTGTGTCAGCGCCGTTTTTGAAAGTTACCGGCTGATGAACCACATTTGGATTGTCCAGGGCTTTCGGCGCTGTTTGTTGTCCGAAGGTTTGAGTTTTTAAAGCAGCAACGACAATTGCGGTTGCCGCGCCTTTCAAAAAATCTCTTTTGCTTTCATTAACTTCATCACAATCAAAACACATAAATTCATTTTGCAAAGATTATAATTTTGAACTTCAACTCCTTAACTTATTTCAGCTTCTTTTCTTCTATGATTGCCGGTAAAATATCTCTCTCCATCATTTGGTCAACCTGCAAGTGCATCCACGATTTGCCAAAGGCGGTAGCGGTGACGACAACGACTAACGGCTGGTCTTTGAAGACAAAAATCTTGTTGCCGCCGTTTCCGGTCGCGAAAAACGCTTCATACGGTTTGCCTTTGACGTTGTAGGTTATGTTCCAGAATAAATAGCCGTAATTCAGGCTGCTGCCGAATGGTATCGTCAGGTATTTTGTGAAAGTCTTATCCACCCAGCTTCGAGGAACGACTTGCTTTCCGTTCCACTTGCCGCCGTTTTTGTAAAGCTGCCCGTATTTAGCAAAATCCAGTGAACTCATCTGCAATCCGCCCGCCGTGTTCGCTACTTTTTGCGGCGTGTGTTGCCACTGGTATTTTGTAATGCCGAGCGGCTTGAACAATTTCGTATCGGCGTATTTTTCCAAACCTTCAGGAACGGATTTGTTGATAATATCGCCTAAAACGACGACTCCGGCGGTGAAGTAAGTCCAGGTTTTCCCGATTTCTCTATTATCGTCCATCGGTAAATCCAGAGCGAATTTTACCCAATCGGCGGTCGGATACATTTTTTCTTCGTTGCCTGGAGATTTTTCGTCATCGTCATTCCCGTCTAAACCCGAACTCATCGTCAAAAGACTTTTGAGCGTTACGCTTTCTTTTTTGGGCGAGTAATTCGCAAACTTTCGCAGATCGTAAAAATCTTTGAGAGTTTGATCTTCGCTCCTGATATAGCCTTCGTTGATTGCAATGCCCATCATCGTCGAGGCGAAAGATTTACCGGCAGAGCGCGTGTTATGCAAGGTGTCTCGTGCTGCGGCGTTAAAATATTCTTCGATTAATAATTCGCCGTTCCTGATAACGACGATGCTCGTGATTTGCTTGTAAAAGTTTTCGGCAATTTTCCGGTTAAGCTGCCTGATTTTTTCTTTGTCGTAATCGGCGTTGGAAACTTTCCATCCGCTTTGGGGTTTGATCGCTTGAATAGCAATTAGCTTCTCGTCAATTTTCGGTTTTATAACCGTCAATTGCAGTTCCCCTTCGGCAATCAAATCCCCGACTTTAAGTTCAGCAGTTTTGAGATACGGTCTGAGTTCTATCCGAAGCGAGTGCTTGCCTTCCGAAAGCGCCTCTTCGCCGCCATTTAGCAGGAAACGTCTCCAAAGATTTGTCCCCGCTGCTTCTTCATTTGTTGAATTTATAAAAGACAGTTGATAAATAGTTTTGACATTTTTGTTTTCAATCGCATTGGCGCTTGCAAAAGCGTTTTCCTTGTAAATCAAAGCGCCATCTACAAAAAACGAAAACTGATAATTGCCGCGACCGACAAGCTCTTCGGCATTCAACTCAGGCGCGAGCCGGTGCAAATAATTCGTCAGAGAATTACTCATAAAAACTCTGATATTCAGGTCGCCCGCTTCTTTCAATTCAAAGGTCTTCAAGAAATCCGATTCCTTATAATTCTCGATGGGGACGAGTTTTGACATAAAGGTAATCTTGCCGATATTCGCCTGATGTAATTGACTCGTAATGCCCTCGCTTTTCACAATGTCCGCCTGCCCAAAAGCGGCGGCGGAAAGCAGAAGGAAAAACGCTGTCATAATGCTGACAAATTTCGCCCATTTCGAGATTTTCATTTTGGAATCCTCCACGTTAAATCACTTCAAAACATAAAAAGCTTATTTCGGTTCGGGCTTCATTTCCCACAAGACATTGACAATCACCCAGCGCCCGTTGAATTTCGCTATGTGCAGATAATCAATCCAATCCGACGCGACGATTTTGACGCTCGCCGCGTTTCCATAAACGTCGAGAATCGTGACATCTTTTTGCTGCTGGTCTTTGGGCGTTTGTTTTCCGCCGCCCCGCCGGGTTCCCTGCACAAGGCTCATCGCGCCCATATTGTCGAGTCGGCTAAAGTTTTTATTTTCGGGATGCGGTCGGACAATTCGCTTTGCCAGATCGGGATGCAGCGCGCGTTCCATTCGCTCGGCATTTCCCTCGTACCAGCCTTCGATATAATCCAAAGCCGTTTGTTTGATTGCGGATTTATCAGTCTCCGAAACATTCGTCTGAGCTTGAACACCGGAAACGCAAAAAATTAAACCGACAACTAAAATTAAAATTGTATTTTTCATTATCATTTTTCTTTCACCTGCCATAAAACAACGGTTAAATCGTCGCTGACTGAAGCCAGCAGTTTTCCGTCGCTGCTAAAAGTCACGCCGTTAACGTCAGCAGTATGCTCCTTTAATGTTTTGGTTAATCGCCCGGTTTGGACTTCCCAAATCCTTACGGTGTCGTCAAAACCTCCGGTTGCGAGCCATTGCATATCCTGGCTAAAAGCGACCGCGTGAACCGAATCGGTATGCCCGTTTAATGTGTGTAATTCTTTTCCTTTGGCAAGATTCCAAATCCTGACGCTTCCGTCGCGACTGCCTGAAGCAAGCAGTTTTCCATTTGAGCTGTAGACGACGCTGTAAATGCTGTCGGCGTTATCGCCTAAAGCTTGAAGCTGTTTGCCTGTTCCGACATCCCAAATACGAATTGTTTTATCACGGCTGCCGGAAGCCATTTTCTCGCCGTCGGGACTAAAAGCGACACTGTAGATGCTGTCTTGATGCCCGGCAAATTTACAGACCTCGCGCCCCGTTCGGCTGTCCCACAATTTGATAACCCGATCTCCGCCCGCAGATGCAAGAAGATGCCCGTGCGAGCTGAATGCAATCGCTTCGACTTCTGCATCGTGCGGCAGCTCGTAAAGCAATTTTTTCGACCGAATATCCCACAAATAAACTTTGTGGTCAAAACCGCCCGCCGCCAGCAAAATACCTTTCGGATCGAAAACCGCTTCCGTAAAATTTTTGCCCGTAAAAACGTATTCCGGCTTGTTCGTATGCAGATTCCACAAAACGATCTTGCCGCCGTTATCGGCTGAAGCGAGCCATTTGCCGTCGGGACTGAAAGCTGCACCTTCGACATCTTTTTGGTGTTCGCCGCGCAGGACTGATTTTGGCGTTTCTGAATTTGTCCCGGAAATTTTTGTCTGATCGTCTGTGGTTTGAGTGAGAATTTGCCACGAGCCGATAAATAAAGTTATTACAATCAGCAAAATTGTTTTTTTCATTTTATTTCCTTATCAGTCCGTTAATAATTTTGATTTTTTCAGGGCATCAACGCAGATTTTTTTCATAAACCATATATGTATCCTGGAACATATAAGCAATTTCGCCTTTTGCGTTTTCTTTAAATCCTGTGAAAACCTGTCCGGCTCGCTCGCCGTCGGCTAAAACAAAGAGCATCGGCTCGATTTGTTTCCAGCGTCCGCCCAAAAACGAGAGCATTCCGTCATCGGTAACTTTTACTTCAAACGCTTCGGGAACATAAGAAGTATTCGGCGCGCAGGAATGGCAATAAATTATTGATTGATATTTGCCTGCAAATTTTTTCAGCGCGTCCGGCGAAGGATTTTTCGTTTGCGGCACTTCCGGTTTTGTTTTCGAGGGAAAATAGCGATTCAAAAAAGCGTTTTTGATCGCGCCGGACAAACCGAAAGCGCACGATTCGGTATTACAAGCGATAAACAAGCCGGTGTTTTTTTCCGGTATCAGCGAAAGCAGCGCCGAATAACCGTCGTCCATACTGCCGCCGTGTTCGACGAATCTGAGATTATTTTGTTCGGTTTCGTAAAAACCGTATGCCCAACCGGGAATTCGCGGATGATTTCTGAAATGTGTCGCCTGCATTTCGCGGGCGGCTTTCTCGCTCAAAATCCTTTTGCCGTCAATCGTCCCGTATTGCAGATTGGCAATCATAAAACGCGCCATATCCGTCGCCGTGCTGTTAATATCCGACGCCGGATAAGTGTGAAACCATTGAAATGGCAGTTTTTGATATTTGTTCTCCGCATATTCATAGCCCGTAGCGAGGTCTGATTGGAGATTTTCGGGTATTTCGGCGATGCTCGTTCGCGTCATTTGAAGCGGCTCGAAAATGTTTTCTCTAAGAAAAATTTTGAAAGGCTTTTGAGTGATTTGCTCTATCGTATGAGCCGCTAACGCCGGATTGTAAGTGCTGTAGCTGATAATCTCGCCGGGCGGCGCGCGCCGGACAATTCTGGTTTTGAGAAACGCACCGAGCGGAATAACCTGAGCGTGGTCACCCGTCCGTCTGCCCGGACTGATTTCGTCCAAACCCGAAGTGTGCGTCAGCAAATCGGAAAACGTAATCGGCTGCGGAAAAGTATTCGGCGCTTGCACGCCTTTGAGATATTTGTTGACATCATCGCTTAAACTAATCCGCCCGGCGTCGGCTAACTGCATCACAGCGGTTGCCGTAAAAACTTTTGTGATTGAGCCGATTCGGAAAATCGTTTTGTCTGGAATGACGGGAGTTTTCTTTTCAACGTCCGCAACGCCGTAACCTTTTGCAAATAATATTTTACCGTCTTTGACGACGGCGATTGCAGCGCCGGGAATATGCAGCTTCTCCATTCGCTCGCTGAAGATTGGGTCGAGGAGAGTTTCCAAATCTTTCGGATTAAGCTCCGAAGTCTGTGTCGAATTATTTTGGGGTTTAGGAAGTCCGTTATAAGCGTCAACCTGAAAACGCCATTCTCTGCTGCTCATTCGCCGCGCGACAACGACAAATTTTCCCCGCCCGGCGCGGGCTTCGCCATTTTTCGCCTTTTCCGTGACCGTGTAGATTCCAACGTCGTAAGCCAAATCGCCGGAAACGCGGCGGTCTAAAATTTGAAACGAGACTGCCAATGTTCCGCCCGCATTTTTAACCGAATTAAAATAGCCTGAAAATTCAGCCACAATCTTTTCGCGCCCGCGTTTGATGTCGCTTCCCGGCGAGAGATAAAAAGCATCTTCGGTGTAAAGATTCGTGACGGCTTCGAAATCGAATTTTTTATAGGCTTCGCTGAAACGGCGATAAACGTCGTCAATCCCGGCGTGCGGCGCGACTCCTTTGTCCAAAATCAATTCTTGCGGGGGCTGCGCCAAAGCTGTCGAAACTAATAACAGAGATACCGCTAGAGCGATCAATAAATCTGTTTTCATAATTTTCATCCAATTACCAAAACAAATTTATTAGGATTGAGAATCCGGCGCAGCTATTTTGTGATTTGCGGTTGTTTTTGCGTGAAATGCGGCGTGAAGCGGAAGTTTTAGATTTTTAGAAGCGCGTCCAGATTTTTTCGATAACGGCGGCTCGAAGACAGTTTCACACCGTTTCTCAAAACCACTTCAAACTCACCCGCGAAAAGCGTATGCAATTCTTTGATTTGCTCGACGCGAACAATCGCCGAACGGCGGATCCGCACGAATTTTTTCGGATTCAGCTTGCTTTCAATGCCGTCCATCGTTTCGCGCACGAGATTTTTTTCGCCGCCCGAATGAATCTCGACGTAATTTCCCTGTGAAGAAATCCAGTCAATTTTTTCCACGTTTAAAAAACGTATTCGCTCGTTTTCTTTAACGGCGATTCGCTCCAGATAATTTTCTGCGGGAGGCTTTAAAAGATTTAATAAATCCGCCAATTTATTTTCAACAAATTTATTTTCCGGCGAAAAAACGCGGCTTCGGACGCGATCCAAAGTTTTCTGAAATCGTTCCGGGTCGGTTGGTTTGAGAACATAATCAATGGCTCCGGCTTCAAAAGCGCGAACGGCGTGTTCATCGTAAGCGGTCACAAAAACAATCTCCGGCAGATTTACCGCGCCCATTTTTTCGAGGAATGAAAAACCGTCTAGAAGCGGCATTTGAATGTCGAGGAAAACGAGGTCAGGCGAATGTTTTTCAACTGCGGAAATCGCTTCCCGACCGTTTCCGGCTTCGCCGACAATCTCGAAATCAATTTCCGATTCTAAAAGCTGGCGAATTCCGCGACGCGCAAGCGGTTCGTCGTCAACAATCAAAGTTTTGATTTTATTTGCCATTGCCGCCGGTGTGAAAAGGAATTTTGATTTCGACTTGTAAACCGCCGCCCGCTTTTGGCGCGAGTTCAAATTGCTGTTTTTCGCTGTAAAGTTTTTCGAGTCTTTCCCGCGTGTTTTTCAGCCCGATGCCCTTTTCGTTCTTTGCCGAATCGCTCAAACCCGCGCCGTCGTCGCTAACGGCGAGCCGGACAAAACCGTTTTGCCTTTTTGCTTCAATTAAAATTTTCCCGCCCTCGGCTCGCGGCGCGATGCCGTGTTTTATTGCATTTTCGACCAGCGGCTGCAAAATCAGATTCGGAACAATAGCGTCGAGCGTTTCTTTTTCCACCTCAAAATCAACTCGCAGACGATCTTGAAATCTGATTTGCTCGATTTCCAGATAACCGCGCAGAAAATCCAATTCATCTTTAAGTGAAATTTCCTGTGTGCCTTCGTTCTTGAGCGCAACGCGGAGCAGTTCGCTGAGACGCACGAGCATCTGATTAGCCGCTTTTACGTCGTCGCGCATTAAAACCGAAATCGAGTTGAGCGTGTTAAAGAGAAAGTGCGGGTGAAGCTGCATCTTCAAAGCGTCGAGCTGCGCCTGTGCGAGCTTTGTTTCAAGCTGCGCGGTTTCCAGCGTAAGGCGCGCCCTTTCGCGTTCGCGTTCGAGATAACGGCGGTTAATCAATCGCAGATGAGAAATGCCGACGACAATCCAGTAAATCAGTAAGTTGACATGAAACTCGCCCACGAATAATTTCTGAAAATCGCCGGAAAATGAAAAAGGTTTTTGCGGATTTCCCAAAAGCCATTGCCGAACGAAGATAAAAACCGACAACTGGACGAGTGAAATTACGGAACCGGCAAGAAAATGAATTATCAGATTTCGCCGGATTCTGCCGCTTTCAATAAAAAACCTTTCGGCGAGATGCATTACCAGCGGCGTTAAAAACATCCACGCATAACCGCAAATCAACCAGACGGCAAACGTGTTTCCGAGCGATATGCGCTGCCCGAAATATATCGCGTTGACATAGCTTTGGAGAGCGAAAAAAACACCGAACAGCGTCCAGCCAGCGAAGCCAAGAATTATTAACCGCTTATGAAGAGCGATGGTTTTCATTTTTTAGACGCTGAAACGACCGGCTCGCGGCAGCAAAGCCATCGCCGTTTTCCGGCTATCATAACACGGACGAAAACAAAATAAGCGGAAGCGTCGTTCGGGTGTTCGACTGCGATTGAATTCGACTTTTTATTGCGTTCTGATAAAGGTCTTTCCAAACGCAAGGGCGAGCTGGATTTAATAATGCCGGATTTATGCGGAAATTGGTTAACAATTTTAACAACTATGCTAAATTACGTTAGAAAGTGAATTATTTATGGCAGCAGTAAAACTTTTAAATCCCAAATCAAACTAACACAAAGGTTTTTCCCAGATGGAATAGGCATTATTAGTGTTCCTGATGGTAGAGCGTCAGTTTGAAATATATTTTAAATAAGTTTTTCGATTTGTGTGCTACCACACAGAAAAAGATTGTTAGTTACATCATAATTTATTGAATATGGGTGATAATGCATTCGAAAATACTTTTCAATCATTGCTGTGTCGTTGGTGTGACAATCAGATGACTTATGGCATTCATCAATCGAAAATTTAGTATGTTCGCGCTGTCAGCACCTCCTGATTGGTGAAGGAGTTTCAGAGGATGAAATCTTTGGAAAAAAGATTTCATCCTTAACCTCGGAAAGTTAGTCACTCTTTAGCGCAAATTCAAACCGACCCGCTACCGGTCAATTTTAAATCGAATAACTGTATAAGGGCGAATTTCCGCTAATCCGCGAAACATTAAAGCCGGTTCCAGCCGGACCATTTGCGGCAATATTTTCAATAACACGAATCTGGAAAATTACTCGGGAGTCAAATCCAAGATAATAGACTTATCTAAACTTGTTTCAACAAAGTAGGAGATTACCAAAAGTGAATATTAGAAAGACTTTTCTGCATCGTGCGAATACGAGAATATTGTGTCTCGCTATACTCAGCGTATTGGCAGCGGCTGCCTTGAGCTTATTACTGGTTCCGGCTTTTAATAACACGGGCACCGTTTCAGCTCAAAACAGCGGCGGCGCGGAGCAGGCAACACCTGAAATGCTCCAATACGCATTAAACTTTAAATCAGCTTCCACGTTTCAAATTTTAGCTGCAAACACAGAAGGCGTTAACACTCAGACCAGAAAAGAATTGTCCGATACGTTTTCTGCCATTAACCAACTTCCCTGTAGCGAGCTGAAAAGCAGTCAGTTGGGCGGCAAGAGCTTCGGAGCAGGCGTATATTGCTTGTCATCGGCTGACTTAGCCGGAGAAATGACCTTCGATGGCACAAACGATGCCAGCTCAATCTTCGTCTTCAAAATTGCCGGATCGCTCACCGCAAAAAGTGACGCCGGCATTTCGCTTGCTAATAGCGCTCAAGCGGCTAATGTTTTCTTCGTTGCCGGTGATTCGGCAGTTATCGAAGAAGGCGCCGGCTTTAAAGGAAACATCTTTGCCAGACATAACATTGATGCGAATCTGAATTCGACTTTCAAGGGTAGATTAATTTCGCTCGAAGGCAAAATTTCAGTTCCGGCTCAAAGCAACTTAGGCGGAGATACCGGAAGCGTTCAGATTTGTAAAACAGTCACTACTGCAGGCGGCACCGACATTTCAAACCGCTTCTATCGGTTTAATGTTTCGGGCGGTCCGGCATTAGTCGAAGTTTTCGTTCCTCCGACACCTGCGGG
>DASVUH010000003.1:0-18723 GCA_036387135.1 Pyrinomonadaceae bacterium
GGAAGAAGAATAAAGAAAATAAAATGTTGAAATTCCTTATTTAATCCGCATTCCGCATTCCGCATTCCGCAATTCCAAAAGCGTGATTTCCGGTGGGCATTGATAACGAAACGGCAAAACAACCGTTCCGATGCCGCGCGAAATATAAATTTGCGCCCCGCCGCGCCGCAATAAACCGCTCGTGCGCGGGCGACGCGGCAAAATCAAATTTTCTTCGTTCGCACGGAGGCGGATTTGCCCGCCGTGCGTGTGTCCCGAAACGATTAAGTCAATGCCGACTGCCGCAGCTCGCCGTAAAATCACCGGGTTGTGACACAGCAAAAACTTAAATTCCGACGGGCGCGAACCCGCCAGAGCAAGCTCCAAATCCGGCGCTCCGTGAAGCGTATCGTCAACGCCGCAAAGCCAAAGAGTCGCGCCGTTTTTCGTCAGATGCAAGCCTTCGTTAACTAAAACTCGAATGCCTTCGGCGCGAAACAAATCGGTAATCAAACGCGCGTCCGTTCGGTAATCGTGATTTCCGAGAACCGCGTAAACGCCCTGCGGCGCGCGTAATTCGCCCAAAATATCCGCCACCGGTGCAATATAATCAGTTCCGTGCGAAACGTAATCGCCGGTTAAAACCGTGATGTCCGGTCTTAAATAGTTGGCAATTTCGACCGAATCTTTTATTTGCTCGGCGTCAATAAAACGGCTGTGATGCACGTCGGAAAGCTGTACGACGCGCAGACCGTCCATTTCGCGCGGAAGGCGTTCGAGATAAATTATTTGTTCTTCGATGATTAGGTTTTTCGATTCGTTAATCGCTCTCCGCGCCGCGCGCGAAACGCCCGCCGCCAGCGTTCTGAGCGGATGAGGCGAAGATTTGATTTCCCGCCAGCGAGAAGAAAATTTTCGTCTTGAGACCGGACTTTGATTCATTGTTTTCCAGAAATCATCGAAATTTAAAATTAACAATCGCGGCGCGAAAACTTTTAATTTTGCATTTGGGTTAAAATAGCATTAAAAATTTTCACGTCAAACTGTTTTGCACGAATCGGTCGTTTACAACGGAAAAATTTTAAAAGCCGGCGACGCAAATTTGCCCGCCGCATCGTCGGCTGCTTTTTACGGGCGCGGAGTTTTTACGACGCTCGCGATTTACAACCGCCAACCGTTTCTTTTGAGCGAGCATATGCGCAGATTGCGCGCGCACGCGGCGAAAATTAATCTGGATTTGGCTGAAATTTCCGGTGTTGAAGAATCGCTTTTTGAATTAATTGCGGCAAACAAAATCGAAACCGGACGCGCCAGAATTACATTATTTGAGGCAAGCGGCGGCGCGCTGTGGGATTTTTCGGGCAAGCGAAAAACGTCCGTTTTAATAACAACCGCCGATAAAAAAGAAGCAAATAACGATTTAATCTTAAACGTTTCGCCGTTTTTGGTTAATTCCGCTTCGCCGCTAGCGGGCGTCAAAAGCTGTAATTATCTGGAAAATCTGCTCGCGCTCGAAACGGCAAAAGCGCAAGGCTGCACGGAAGCCGTGCGGCTCAATGAACGCGGCGAAACGGTTTCCGCGTGTCTCGCAAATTTGTTTTGGACAAAAAACGGGCGGATTTTTACGCCTCGTCTTGAAACAGGCGCTTTGGCGGGAACGACGCGGAATTTGATTTTCGATTTGGCAAAAAACTTGAATCTGCAAATTTCCGAAACTGCCGCCGGAATTGACGCGCTCACGGCGGCAGACGAGATTTTTCTGACTTCAGCCGGAATCGAGATTCGTTCGGCGCGAAAATTTAACGACAAAATTTATCAAAACGACACCGCCCGAAAACTGCAAAAGGCGTTTTTCGATTTAATCAATTGATGAATCCGGCAATAATTGTAATGTGCAAAGCTCCGGCGGCGGGCACGGTTAAAACCAGACTTGCGCCGTTTTTAGCGGCGGAAGAAGCCGCCGATTTAGCCGGTTGTTTTGCCGTTGACGCAGTGAAAAAAGCGCAAAACATTTGCGAAAACACAATCGTGGCTTTTGCGGGCGAAAAAGAAATGCTCGAAACAATCTTGCCGCAGAATTTGATTTGGGTTCGCCAAACGGGCACCGATTTGGGCGAGCGAATGCACAACGCGCTCCTATCTGCTTTCGAGCAAAACTTCTCCCCGCTCGTCGTCATCGGCACGGACAGCCCGACCTTGCCTTCGGAATATATCAAAGTCACAATCAAGATTTTGCAGGAAAAACTTACAGATGCGGTCATTGGAGAAACCGAAGACGGCGGTTTTTATTTGCTCGGTTTAAATCAACCGAATCAACAAATCTTTCAAAACGTCCGTTGGAGTTCGCTCGAAACGCTTTTGCAAACCGTGCGAAACATCAAACAATTGAATTTGCATTTGACGACTCTGCCTGTTTGGTACGATGTTGACACGCCGGAAGATTTACGGCGTTTGAAAACGGAAATCGAAAACAGCGCTCGCGCGCAAACTCTTGCGCCGGCAACCGCATCGTGGCTTGAAAGACACAATCAAATTTTCTAATTTTATTTGTCTCCTACGGAAATTTTTTGGAATTTAAATCGGCTGCATTTTTTTTATTCGCCGGAATTTCGTCTCTGGCAAATTGCAGGTTATTTTTCTATTAGTTACAATTAACCGAAACCGAAGGTCACAATTCCAGCGCCTTTTGCGGCGACGAAGACCTAAACCGGCACATATCTTAATTTTTCGAGTAGCAATTAAATGTTAAAGCAACTTTCTCGTTTGGAAAAAACGCGCAATTTCGTTTTGCTGACGTTCGTCGTTTTGATGGCGGTCAGCTTAATTTTCTTTTACGCACCGCGTTCGGAAACTCAACAAGTTCTCGCGCGCAGTCAGGAATCGCTTGCCACCGTCGGCAGCGAAACAATTACGGTCGGCGAAGTGGCGATTGTTCAGGAAAATCTGAAACGCCGTTATTCGATGGCAAATTACACGCCGCCGCTGAAATCGGTGGTTGACGGCGAAATCAGCTCTCGTCTGATTCGGCAGGAAGCGGCACGTTTAAACTTAGCGGCGACCGACGAAGAAGTCCGCGTCGAAATTCGGAAGCAGCTCAAAGCCGCCGATATAAATGTCAACGACATTGATACCTATAAGCGCAGCGTCACCGAAATGTACGGCAGCGTCTCGGCTTTTGAGCAGCAAATCCGTGATCAAATCGCCGGTGAAAAGTTGAACGCTTTTTTAACTTCCGGCGTTTCGGTTTCCGATGAAGAGGTTTTAGATCAGTTCCGCCGCTCGAACACATCATTTGATTTGGTTTATGTTCCGGTCACATCGGTGTCGGTTGCCGAAAAAATCAACCCCTCGGATGATGAACTGAAACAATATTTCGAGAAAAATAAATCGCGTTATTATATTTCTTCGCCGCAGAAAAAGATTCGCTATCTTTTCATTAATCAGGCGAAAGTCGGCGAAAAACTGGAAATTCCCGAAGCCGAGTTGCGCGCCGAATACGATCAGATTCCCGCCGAGAAAAAGCAAAAAGGCGTCGAAGCGCAGCAGATCGTTTTGAAAATTCCGAACGCGAATCAAGACGCGGATATTTTGGCAAAAGCCAACGAGATCGTTACCGAAGCCCGCAAAAACGGCACCATTGTCAACGAGCCGGATTTCGCCGCGCTCGCCCGCAATAAATCCGAAGACCCGGCGACCGCGCCGAACGGCGGAAAAGTCAACGGCATCATCCGCGAGAATCAAGCGAAACCGGACGATCCGTATCAACAAGTTTTGAAATTTGTGCCCGGTCAAATTACCGACCCGATCAAACACGGCAACGCTTATTACATCTTGCGACGCGGCGAAGCCGTGCCGAAATCGTTTGAAGACGCGAAACAGGAGATTCTCGTCTCTTTGCGCAACCGCCGCGCTTATCGCGCAGCCGGGGATTTGGCGCAGGAAGCGGTTGATAAGCTGAAAGAATACAAAGACGTGCGAAAAGTAGCCGACGAATTCGCGGCTCGCGCCAATATGAAACCCGATGAAATGGTGCGCGAAACCGGTTTGGTCAAACCCGGCGACGACGTGCCGAACATCGGCGTTTCGCCGCAGTTTGAAGAAGGCATCGCGCCGCTCGAATCTGTCGGACAAGTCGGCGAGCGCACGCAGGTCAAAGACGGTTTCGCCGTTCCGATGCTCGTCGAAAAAAGCGACCCGCGCGATGCCGAATTATCGGAAGTCCGCGATCAGGTTCTCGCCGCTTACAAAGTCGAAAACGCAAAAGGGCAAGTGGCGGCAGTCGTCCGAAGTATTGGCGAAAACGTAAATACCCCGGATGCTTTGAAAGCCGCCGCCGAAAAAGCCGGTCTGAAAACCCTGGAAGCTAAAGATTTCAAGCTCGGCTCGCCGCTCGGCGAAGGCACCAGCGCGGCTGCTTCCAATCAGATTGACGAACAGGTTTACAATCTGAAACCCGGAGAAGTGACGAAAGGTCCGATTTCAATCGGAGACAATTATTATTTCATCGGTTTAGTCAAACGAACCGACCCGAATATGGACGAATTTGCCAAACAGCGCGACGATCTGATGAAAACCGCAGTGGATGAAAAGAAAATGCAGTTTTTCAGTGATTATCTGGCAGGTTTGCGCCGCCGTTTTGAAGAACAGGGACGCATCAAAATCTACAAAGAAGCGATGGCGAAGCTCGAAGAAAGCAACGCCGCCGATGCTCCGGTCGAAACCGGAAGCTAAACGCATTTTTACCACTTAAGCAATAAAAGTGCAGCCATTTTGAATTATTTAAAATGGCTGCACTTTTATTTTCCCTGCGGTTAATTTCAAATTGGTTAGGCATTAACATACTTGATCAAGTGGCACACTTTTACCGGCTAATCCTGCCATCTTTTATTTTGCAGTGGAGTGAAAAAAATCGTGAAAAAAATATCTGAGTGATGATAGTTTTTTGTCATTTTTGGTGCGTTAGTTAATAAGGGCAAAAAAACACGAAAGGCAAGAATGCAATTAACTTAATTAATACTTGTGAATTGAAGATTTGTCATCCCATTTCAAATCATTTCTCTTGCTAAAGAGAGATAAATCTGTAGCAGAATTAACTGAGTTAACTATATTAACGCCATTGGTTACGTATAAAATATGCGTTGATAATATGCAGAATGCACCATATTATCAACGGCGTTAGTGTTTAAGTAGTTGGTCGGCTTCTCTGTGTTTTTAGTTTTTGGGATTAAAAGGATGAATATGAGTACACCGAAAGACAATGAATCTAAATTGCAAACAGAAGAACTTAACAATCCGCCAAATCTTGGAGTTCAGCAAGATTCTTTCGGTGAAGCAACAAGTCTTGAGAGTATAAAGAATACTAATGATTCTCAAGTGAATACTAAAGAGGAAAAAGCAAAATGGGAAAAAGAAATTGATCGCTTTTATCGAGCTTATGAGTTTCATCTCGAATTTGTTTTAAAGGCGGTGGGATTTTTCTATGCAATTTTAGGCGGTATTCTCTCAATTTCTTTTATTGGTAACGGTAAAATGAGTAAAGAAATTGTTATTGTTCTTTTGGGGTTTCCAATTCTTATGGGCATAATCTTAGGCAGTATCTTTCTATACGGCGATTGGGTATGGCGCAAGGATATAAAATTCATACGGAAAAAGGTGGAAGAATTTGGAATCATAGAAATTTGGCTTAAAGTTGAAATCCTGAGTTATGCTCTTAGGATTTTCGGTCCTTTATTTTTTATAGTCGGAATCTTTTTGTTTTGGTTAATAACAAGACTGGATTTAAAGTAGGATTCAGCCATTTGCTTTTCACTAAAAGCCACCCAACAATTCAATGTACCTGAGGGCGAAACAGCTACTTTCTTATTCACGTTGTCCGTTTAACTTTAGCGGGTTTGGCGGCGGTTTCGCCCCACACGTCATCTCAATTGTTAATTAACGCGCTCCCTACGCGCTACGCGAATGCCGTTTCGCCAGTCTTCGTTTAAATCGAACCGCCAAATTTCAATTTCCGAAGAAACCGCGCCAGCCAAAACCTCAAACTCGTGATGAAAGCTCATTAGCGGCGCAACCAGATAAATCAGCGGCAGCTCGTTCGAGATTTCCAAATCATCAAACAATCCGATCTTCTGCAAATTCCCGCAGCGGCGCTGCAATTCGATTTGCCGCCAATAGTTTGCGGCTTGAAAAATCATTTCGCGGTCGGGCGCGGTTTTCAGTTCAATCACAACCAATCTTCCGTCGGTTCGCAAAGCGAGCAAATCAAGCGCGCCTTTTCTGTTTGAAAGGCGAAACTGAGCGTGCAGCGGTGCGAGCCGCAAATTCGGATCGAGGCGGGAAACGTCGCGTCTTAAAATCCCTTCGAGCCAGCTTTCCGGCGACGCGCGGTGCAGAAAATTCTTTCGGTCACGAACATCGGCGCGCCGATGTTCGTGCAAATTTGCGAGCAACTTTTCAAAATCCGGCAAGCTCGCTTCGTCCAAAATCCGTTTTCGTTTTCCTTCAATTCCAAACCAAACGATTTCTTCGCCAAAAATTTTTCTGATTCGTAAAAAAGGCAAACCGAAAAATCTCAAAGTCTCGCCTCCGCGCGAGCGCACAGCGTCAATCGCGTCGGGCGCAAGCTCGACGATTTTCTGCGCCGTTTCGCTCAAATCGGAAACTGCCGGACGTTTTAATTTTCTCGGTTTTTCCCGCCACAAATCTGAAAACGATAAAGATTCTATTGGCTGCAAAATCTCTTTTTCATTTTGCGATTTTGCGACTTCGCGTGAAATTTCGTTTTGAGAAATGCGAGCGAAAATTTTTATCTTCTCGCGCCAGCCGTCGCGCAAAAGCGCGCAAAGTTTGGTTAAATCTTCTGCCGCGTTTTCTTCGGTCAGAAGCCACAGTTCCGCAATTTTTCGCCGGTCTTCGAGTTTCGTCAGCCACAAAATCGAATGCGCCAGCAATTTCTCGGTATTTGTCTTTTCCAAGACCGAGCCGCAAACCGCAATCGTTTTGCCTTTGGGATTAACGAGCAAAATTCTGGCAAAGCTCCCGGTTCGCCGCGCTTAATCCGACGCGCTCGATTTTGGCTTGTGGGGAAAATTCTTTGCGAACAGTTTCGGCGATTTCTCTCGCCCGAAAAATACGCGCCGCTCTCAGGTCTTCAGTCAATTCGGCAGCCGAAATTCGCGGGGTAAATATAAACTTTATTTTTCCCGAATTGAATTTTCCGGCGAGAGAAAAAATGATTTTGCCGTTTTTATTTTCCCAATTTTCCACGCGCAGCGTCTTCCAGCCTTGCGCGGTCAGACAGGATAAAACGAGCCGGTCATTTTGCGCCGCGATTTCAATCTCATCGGATTGCAAAGCGAAATCGGTTTCGCCGGACAACAGCCATTCGCTCGCAGCGTCAAAAATCGCCCGCAAACGGCGAGCTTCTTCCGACAAATTTTCGTTCTGTGCTAACATTTTTTATAATGCATCGGCTCGCCGGTTTCCTTATTTTGGCTTCGATTTTCACCGCTGCCTGCGGCTTTGGCGGTTCGCAGCCCGAATCAACGGCTCAAACCGATTCGACCGATGAGGCAAATGAAAATGAAAGTTACCGGCAACCGTTTCAATCGAAAGAACCCGAAAAATATCAAGCCAAAATCGTGTTTGCGTTTAAATGGGACGAATCGGGCGCGGAAACGGTCGAACAAACCACATTCGTCGCCCGCGATGGTTTGAATCGCCGGCTTGATTTTGAAATCGGCGACAAACGCCAAATTTCGCGTCTCGAAACCGCCGACGGAAAACGCTTTCTGCTCGTGCCGCAACGCAAAATTTACGCCGAAATTTCCGAAGCGGCAAGCGAAAATTTGTTCACAACCTCGCCGGAAGAATATTCGCTCGCGCATCTGCTTTACGCGAAACCGCCGGAAGCGAAATTTCAAAAAATCGCCGCCGAAACGATTAACGGCAAACAGCTCACAAAATATCTGGTTGATTTCGGCACCGCTCGCGGGAGCGAAAACGCGAAAACCGAAACCTCCGTCTGGATTGATGAAAATCTGGGTTTGCCGGTCAGAACGGAAATCGCGGCGATTGTTGATCAAAAACGGAGCGGCGCAAAATCCGTTACTGAAATAAGAGATTTTAAATCAGAGCCGGACGCCGGAGTTTTCACAGTTCCATCGGATTATCGCCGAATTTCGATCAAAGAAATTCAGGAAATCGCTAAACCGAAATAAAGTTTTTATGTACACTTCGATTCACTTTGAACCCAGAAAACGTGCTGTAACGGCGGCTTCGGATGAAACAATCAGAAATCGTCTGCGCGAGATTGTCGGCGCGGAAAACGTTTTGGTTGACCCGGAAAAAGTCGAGCCTTACGGCGCGGATGCCGTCAAAGAAAAATTCCCTCCCGAAGCAGTCGTTTTTCCCGCCACGACTGCGGAAATGTCCGCCATTTTGCGTCTCGCTAACGAAATTCGATTTCCCGTCACAGCGCGCGGCGGCGGAGTCGGTTACACGGGCGGAGCGGTTCCGGTTGACGGCGGAATCGTCATCGGCACAGACCGGATGAATCAAATTCTGGAAATTAACGTTGACGATTTGTACGCAGTTTGCCAACCCGGGATCACGACTTACAATTTACAGCAATCGGTTGAAAAATACGGCTTGATGTTTCCGCCCGATCCGGCGAGTTACAAAGAATCGTATATCGGCGGCAACATCGCCGAAAACGCGGGCGGAATGAAAACGCCGAAATACGGCGTGACCAAACAGTATGTCCTCGGTATGGAAGTCGTTCTGGCAAACGGCGATGTCATCAGAACGGGCGGAAAAACGCAGAAAAATGTCGTCGGTTTCGATTTGACCGGATTAATTTGCGGTTCGGAAGGACTTTTGGGAATTATTACCGAAGCGACTTTGAAACTTTTGCCGCTGCCGGAAAGTACAAGTACGGTTCGCGCGAGCTTTCGGACAATGCGCGAGGCTTGCGAAACGCTGACGAAATTTACGCCCGAAGGTTTGCTGCCGATGGCGATGGAAGTTATTGACCGCAACTGCGTCGCGGCAATCGAACAGAATTTTGCTTTCGGTTTATCGCCCGACGCTGGCGCGATTTTGCTCGTCGCCGTTGACGGCTCTCGTGAGCAAGTCGAAAAAGACGCCGCCGTTATCGAGCTGATTTTAAATTCAAACGGCGGTTTTGATGTTCTTCGCGCGAAATCGAAAGAAGAGGAAGACCGCTTGTGGGACGTGCGCCGCGCGATTTCGCCGAGCCTGATGAAATACGGCAATCTGAAAATCAACGAAGATGTTGTCGTCCCGCGCTCGAAAGTGCCGGAACTGGTGGCGGAAATCGAAGAAATCGGGAAACGGCACGACACATTCGTCGCCAATTTCGGACACGCCGGCGACGGCAACATTCACGTCAATTTCGTCGTTGACCGAAATGACGCAGATGCAGTCCGCCGCGCGCGTCTGTGCGTCAAAGAAACTTTTGAATTATCGGTCAAGCTCGGCGGTTCAATTTCCGGCGAACACGGCATCGGCTACGTCAAAGCGCCGTATCTGGACATTGCCATTGACCGCCCGACGCTCGAAGTGATGAAGGCGATCAAAAACGTGCTCGACCCGAATGGTATTTTGAATCCGGGCAAGATGTTTGTTTAATTTGCAGCTTATTGTCAGATTTATTCACAATGAAAATTAATTCAATTAAATCAATGAAAACTCTCGTTTCTCTTTTTTTAGGCGTATTACTGTTTCTGTTCGTCTGCGCCGATGTTTCCGCGCAGAAAAAGAAAGTCACCGTTATTCTGCTGCGACACGCAGAAAAAGACATCTCGGCAACAGCCGATAAAGTCAATCCAGACCTTTCGTCGGAAGGTAGGCTAAGGGCGCAGCGGCTGGTCAAAACAATCAAAAAATATAAGCCCGATGTAATTTATTCTTCGGATTTTCTGCGGACAAGATTGACCGCCGCTCCGCTGGCTGAAAAAAGAAAACGTCCGATTGAAATTTACGACCACAAAAAGCTCGACGAGCTTGCCGCTTTGATAATGAACGGAAAAGGAAAAAGAATCCTTGTCGTCGGGCATAACACGACTACTCCGGCGCTGGCGAATTTATTGATAAAACAGGAGAAATATAAAGCTCTGGACGAATCAGAATACGGCAAAATATGGGTTATTAAAATCAGAAAATATAAGAGGAAGCCGGAAAAAATTGAAGAGAAGATTATTGAATACTAAGTTTATTCAGCCGATTCAATCGGCTCCCAAAGTTCGATTTTGTTTCCTTCGGGGTCGAGAATCCAGCCGAATTTGCCGTATTCGTATTCTTCGGTTTTATCGAAAACGTGAACGCCTTCCGCGCGTAGAGCTTCTAAAAGCGCGTCCAGATTGTCCACCCGAAGATTAATCATAAATTCTTTCTCGGAAGGCTCGAAATATTTTGTATCCGCATTGAAAAACGAAAAAGCCTGCCAGCCTTTATCTTCGGAAGAAGACTTAAAATCCGCGTAAACTTTTCCTCCGAAATCTATTCCGAGATGTTTTTGATACCACGCGGCTAGTTCCCCGGGATTTTTCGATTTGAAAAATATGCCGCCGATGCCGATTACTCTTTTCATAATTTTTCGTCAAGTTTGAAATCGGAGGTTATATTAATTTTATCGCGGAAAATAGGCAAACAAATTAAACTTGAGTATAATCACGAATTGTCATGCACCCGCAAGAAAATCTGCCGGAAACGATTTTAAATGATTGCGCCGATTTGGTTGCGGCGCTGTATGAGCGATGCGTCGAGAACGCGCCGAATTTCGGCGTCGAGCTTCAGACGTTTCAAAATACGCTTGAAAAAGCCGCTCGCAAATATCTTTTCGCACCGGAAGCCGCGCCGCCGACAAACGAAGAAATTCGACAATTTTTAAACGATTTGCAAACAAACGATTTGTTTATGGCTCTGGGCTGCGCTGCCGGAAACGAGCGCGCCTGGTGGGAATTTGACCAGCAACATCGCGGTTATTTGGAGCGCGTTGCGCGGCATCTGGCGAGCAGCGATGTTAATGCCGACGAAGTTGTGGACACGGTTTATGTCGAACTTTACGGAACCAGAATCGTTGACGGCGTGCGGATGTCGAAATTTGCGACTTACACCGGGCGCGGGAGCATTCGCGGCTGGCTGAGAACCGTAGTTTGGCACGCGCTGGTTGATTTGCATCGCGCCAGTCACGATGAAGTTTCGCTCGATGAAATGACCGAAAACGTCGGCGAAGGCGCGGCGCAGGCGGCAATCGCTCAACCGGCAAAAGGCGGCGAAGGCGAGATGCTCGATACGATTGTCCGCGAACGTTATCGCAAAGCGACTGCCGGCGCTTTAGAAACGGCTTTCTCAAGTCTCGACACGCACGAAAAACTTTTGCTGCTTTATTACCACATCGAAGAATTAAAGCTGCGCGAAATTGCGCGACTCGTTGAAGTTCCGACCTCGCCCTTGCGAGGCTGGTTTCAGCGAAAATCGGAAAAGCGCGAGCAGGCTCCCGATGCGCGCGTACACGAATCAACCGTGATGCGCTGGCTGGAAAAAATTTATGCAAAAGTTTTAAAAAGTTTTCGTAGCGAATTAAAAACGTCAGCCGGTTTGAAAGATAGTGAAATCGAAATGTGCATTAAGCTCGCCACCCAGGATATATTGCAGGGCGACATCAAACAGCATATTAAAATTGCCTGAATTTAGCGGATGCAAAAATAATTCGGCAAAAATTTCGGAATGCGGCGTCAACCTCGCGGGGGATTTAATAAAGTGAAACAAGAGCAATTTAATCAGGAAAATCAACAAATCGGACAATTACTCGGAGCCTTTCTAAAAGGCAAAAAAAGCGAAACTCCAGCCGCAGCGCATTTGGATGAGGATTCAATCTCGGCTTTTGTCGACGGGGCGTTAAATAACCGCGAAGCCGAACCGATTATGAAACATCTCGTCGGCTGCTCGCCGTGCAGAAAAATTACGGCGCAGCTCGCGCGTCTTGCCGAAGAATTAAACGAGCAGCCCGAAGCAATATCGAGCGCCGCGCCGCAAACCAGCCGTTTGCAGCAATTCCTGCAAACTTTAGGTTTATCCAGCCTCGGTCTCGGCGATGAAGCGGTTTTCGCTCACAATGAATCGGCGGAAGAAGATAAAAAAGAAGAATCGGAAAATCAGGATTCAGAAGACCCAGCCTCTGAATCAAGTTCAAAAGAGTAGCGATGGAAAATTGCTCTTGAATTTAATCCCAATTTTGGAAGAACGGAAAAGTAATAAGGCGAGCTTGTTAGCTCGCCTTTCTTTATTAGCAGACAGTTTAATTTGTTGACATTTCGCAACTTTTTACTTGCCGTAATGCCCTTCGGGGCATTATAATTCTGTAATAATATCGGCAAAAAAGTGCATATTCAAAGCAATTGTGACAGTTCCGATTTTCCATCCAACGGGCGACATCTTACCGTGCAGCGTATCTCAACTGCTCTCCTGCCGACTGAAATTGGTGATTTTCTAATTACGGGTTATCGTTCGCTGACGAGCGTCGAAGAATTTGTCGTTTTACACAAAGGCGAGATGCGGGCTGACGTGCCGACATTGATTCGCATTCACTCGCAGTGTTTGACGGGAGATGTGTTTGGCTCGATCAAATGCGATTGCGGCGAGCAGTTACATTCGGCGATGAGATTAATAGAAGAAGCCGGGCGAGGCGCAATCGTGTATCAAATGCAGGAAGGGCGCGGGATCGGAATTATTAATAAAATTCGCGCATACGCTTTGCAGGATGCAGGGGCTGATACGGTTGAAGCGAACGAAAGACTTGGTTTTGAAGTTGACGCGCGGTCATACGAGCAATGCGCGGAGATTTTATTTGATATGGGTTTATGCAAAGTGCGCGTGATGTCGAACAAT
This sequence comes from Pyrinomonadaceae bacterium, assembly GCA_036387135.1. Classification (GTDB taxonomy): domain Bacteria; phylum Acidobacteriota; class Blastocatellia; order Pyrinomonadales; family Pyrinomonadaceae; genus JALZCH01. The sequence goes on from DASVUH010000003.1 coordinate 12,889, forward strand.
CCCGACAAGCTGCGTGCTTTGGAAGATGCCGGATTGTCCATTGTAGAACGTGTTCCGCTTCAAGTAGAAACCAAAGAGCCAGCGGCGCATTATCTTAAAACTAAGAAAGAGAAGTTAGGTCATTTGTTTAATCTTAAATGAGGAAAGACATAAGGAAGGACATTATGAAAAAAACTATTTACTATTTATGCTTGTCGTTGTTATTGATGATATTTTGTGTGCCTAATTCTTTTTCTAAATCTGGATTAGTGCTCAACAGAATCGAAGGATTGGTTTTCGATCCAAATCGAAACCCCGTTAATGATGTAAGGGTAGAATTGCTTGACGAAGTTGGGTCACAGATATCAAATACGCAAACAAGAGCCGGTGGGCGATTTTCTTTCATAGGAGTCACACCCGGGCGCTTTTTGCTTAGGGTTATACCGATGGGCAAAAACTTTTTAGAAGAAACTAAAGAAGTTGAAGTTTATAGCTCAAGGCGGGGCAGCAGCGATACGGCATATGTAGATATTTATCTTCGTTATGACAAACGCGCCGCTACCGAAAATTTGCAGGATAGACATCCAGAAACAATTTTTGTCCAGGATATTCCGCCGGATGCTAAAAAACTTTACGAAAGTAGTATTGAAAGTTTGAAGAAGAATCAGGACAAAGGAATTTCCGAGCTGGAAGAAGCAGTTAGAATTTTCCCCACTTATTTTGACGCTTTAAATAGTCTGGGAAGAGAATATGTTTCTCGCAAAGATTATAAAAAAGCATATCCTTATTTGTTAAGAGCGATAGATGTAAATCAACGAAGTGTCTCTGCATTTTATAGTTTAGCTTACGCCTTTTATCAACTTAACGAGGTTCCTGCCGCTTTGGAAGCCTCAAAAGCAGTTACGACCCTAGCCCCGAATTATGCTGATGCCCAACTTCTTCACGGAATTGTTTTGCGAATGAATGGGAGTTATAAGGACGCTGAAACTACCTTATTGAAAGCTAAGTCTCTGGCTAAAAAGCCAAATCCTGAAATTCATTGGCAGTTAGCTTTGGTGTACAATAAACTTAATCGTAATAAAGAAGCTACACAGGAATTAGAAACTTATTTAAAGGTTTCTCCTAATTCTCCTGATAAAAAGAAAGTAGAAGACTTGATTGGAAAGTTAAAAAACTCAAAGTAATATTTCCCACTACTTGCAGAAAGTGGCTATTACCTTTGATCATTCATAAAAAGGAGCTAAAAATACTGTAGTATTTTTAGCTCCTTTTTTTACAGACTTTAACCAAAGATTTAATCATCGATAATGCAATAGTCGCATTTTTGAGATGAAAACGATGGACTGTTGCTACAGTTCTAAACCGGTAATTTGAGTTTTCATCTTATTGAAATCCCCTCTAAAAAGTGTTTGAAAGTTATTTCTGAACGTCACTCGTTATGATTTGATGGACAGATAAAACGGATTTGATTGATTTTGTATGGCACTTTCTTAAACCAACTTGCAGCTAATAATTTAGCAACCCTCCTTGTAACCTCGGTCTTCACTAATTCTTGTACACAATTACATTTTGCTAATAGCCTTTTGCGGACCTTCGTTCACAAGTTTTTATGTAGGAGTTCCGCATCCAATTGCTAATAGATACCAATTGGAATCTAGCAAGCCAATGCTTTTGTCTTTCAAAAATACTGGGTAGGACCTTCGATATCTAACCTAGCAAATAGTTTGCATTTCATCTACCTGAAATGGATAAAAAAAAGCCTGCTTTTCAGCAGGCTTTAATTAATTTTAGAATCTAACTCAGTTTAGAAAAAGAGTCGGAAACCAAATCTAACATTACGCGCTGCTTGGTAACCCGAAGCCTCGCCGTAACGAACAAATTTTTGATTTTGTGGAGTTGCCAGTAATGCATCAACTTTAGCAGGATTAAAGCCTCCGTTCAGGAGTATGTTTAACGCTCTCACAGGGTTTGATATTACAGGATTAGTTGAGCTTGGATCGTAAGTCGGATCAATATCAGAAAATCCTACTGTGTTGTTTTGCGAATATCTTGACGTGTTGTAGGACAGCACGGTGTTGTTGTTAAACGCATTTAACACATTAACATCAAAAGCAAGCGTGAATCGGTCGTCTCTGCCAAAGCGATAGCGATGAGTCAGGTTCAGATCCGTGTTGTAATAGGTCGGGGTTCTGCCTAAATCACCACGCTTCGAGAACACAATTGAAGAATGTTCAATTCCAATGTATGTGGTTTGCGGAGTACCTTGATAAACCTGTTGGAAGAACGAAAGCTCTGTTTGATTCGTTTTGCTTCCAAACCAATCAAAGTTATATCCACCATACGCTTTGAAAGTATGGGTACGATCCGTCGGTAAAAGTCCGTCATCAGGTGTACCGTTAAAGGTAAATCCATTGACAGGGTAGTCAAAGTAACGGCTGACGCCCGGGTCGGTACGTCCGTTCTCATCCGAACTCGCCAAACCGGAATAATTACCTTCTAAACGGCTTAACGTATAGTTCAGGTTAAAGAAATAGTTATTGGAGAGCCGTTTATTGAGCACCAGTTCCAAGCCGTTATATAAGCGCTTGGGCTTGATTGATTTTGCGTAACCGGCTTGTCTGCCCAATTCAGCGGCAAATCCTTCACCCGGGTTGCCGATAATGAAGTTTTCTGAAGCCGCAGAACCAAGAATACCAATGTCTTCAATTGCCGAATCGACATTTTTTCGAGTATATCGTGCCGTTACAACGAAGATATCTGAAAGTTCTCTTTCAAAACCTGTAGTAAATTCGCTTTGGCGGAACGGTTTCAAATCAGGATCAAGTCCGGCAAAGGGCAGACCGAGCGCTTTCGCCTGTGCTTCTGTAATGTTTGAAGGAATACGGAAGTCTGATTGCAAAATGCTCAAACCGCCGGCAGTCGAAGGATTGCCGCCGCCAATCGGGTCTTTAAAGTTACCCAAAATGCGATCTCTCGTATAATAGGTGTAGTTTGGGTTCGAGGCTAAAATCGGGTAATAGTCAAGACGGTAGAAATCGCCACCGAAGGAACCGCGCGGAAGCGCAAATTTCAGACGGTCGTAGAATCTACCGAAGCTAGCCCAAACTCTGGTTTTGCCATCTCCAAACAAATCATAGGCAACGCCCAAACGCGGAGCAATCTTTTTGCCAAAACCAAATTCTAACGGAACACCGCCGCCGGAACCTCCGGTGTTAAAGGCAGGAAGATTTTCTTTTTCAGCGCGAACGCCAAGGTTCAAGGTCAAACGAGAAGTCGGCTGCCATTTGTCTTGAACGTAAAGACCAATGTATTTGTTGCTCGCAATGCCTTGCGTGCCGTATCTGTAAAGTCGTCCTACACCAAGACAATTTCCAGTCGGATTGGTAGCGGTTCTCAAGTTGCAAAATTGGTTAAGACCAGAAACAGCAAAGGCAGTATCAAAGTTTCTGCCGTATGATAAATCGTTTCTTCCAAAGAAAGGATCATTAATCGGAGTGGTGCCGCTAAAGCTGGTTTTAACGTCATTTTTGGTTGTGCCGTATTGAACACCGCCTTTGAAGTCGTGTCTGCCACCGAAGTTATCCAATGAATATGAAACGTCTCCATTCCATTCATTCTTTAATGAAACGTCTCTTTCGGCTAATGCATTAACACCTGTGTCCAATCCATTTGAGCAACCTGCAGCACCGGTCGTATAAGCTTCAGCAGCGGCAAGACCGATACATCTAAAGCGCGTGCCGACAGGAACTGCGTAGCTCCCGTTTTTCTCATTAAGAAAAGCGCGACCGTAACGGAGACTTGTTACCATTCTGCTGGTCGGAGTCCAAACCAATTGACTGGTAAAGTTATTTGAGTTTGTTCGTCCGCCTCTCAACCGGTTAAAGTCAACATCTGTATAAGTTCGACCTTCATACAAACGGTTATTGACCGGAGTGCTGCCAACAGCCAGCGTATTGAACGGGATTTGACCTTCTGTAATGGTCGGATTCCAAAGATAAGTTCCCGTGTATCTCAAATTATTGAGAATCGAGGCATCTATGCGTCCGAAAGCATATTCTTGCGTTGTTTTTGACGTATATGTTCCCGGAGGATAGAGCGTGCTTTGAGTTAAATTAACACCGGAAACAAATCCAGCAGGAGCAGTGTTAACTCCTCCAGTAAACGAACTTTCGGTTAAAGCATTGTAGAAAGTTGTTGTTCGTCTAGCCGAAAAAATTTGCGGCGAGTAGTTGCCGTAAAACCAAGCACGTCCTTTGACAATCGGTCCGCCAAGACTCGCTGTCGGATAAAAATCTGTATTATTGTTGCTTGGCTGGCGAATTGAATAAACGCGTTGGGCAGAAGTGGCGCTAGCCTGAAATACGCTTGGCACAAATCGGTTTCCCGGATTCAGTTTGCCAACATCAAATTGCATCCCAAATTCACCGCGCCATTGGTCTGATCCGCCTCTGGTAACAACCGAGATTACGCCGCCTGAGGCGCCGCCGTGTTCGGCTTCAAATCCGCTCGTCTTAATTTGGATTTCCTGAACCAAATTCGTCGGAAGGTTATTATTTAAGTTAAGCGTTCCGGTTCTGAAGTTTTCCAGTGCCTGACCGTCAACAACAAAACTATTTTCCGAACCAGAAGCACCGTCAACCTGGAAACCACCCGAAAGGGGTTCGGCACGTGTTCCCGGCGAAACTTTTAAAAGCGATGTGAAATTAGTGCCTTTGGGTAATTGCTCGATCAACTGGGAAGTAATGTTTGTTTGAACTTTACTTTCAGTCGCATCAACATTTACGCCAAGCGGATCTGAAGAAACATTGACTTCATTGACCCCGCCGGCAACACCTAAGGTGATGTCGGCAGTTGTAATTTGCTCGATGTTAACAGTTACGCTCTCAAGCGTGCTTGCTGCAAAGCCTTGAATCGCAGCGGTGGAAATTCGATAAATGCCGGCAGGAACTTCTTGAACTCTGTAAGTTCCTTCCGCATTGCTTTGAACGGTTCGATTAAAACCTACGTTAACACCTGTGATGGTGATACTCGCTCCCGGCACAACAGCACCTTGCGGGTCTTTAACCGTACCTTCGATGTCTCCTGTTGTACGCTGCCCGAAAGCCATTGCTGAAAAGCAAAGGATAAGGGACAAAGCAAACGAGACTAATTTAAAATTTTTACTCATTAGTTTAACTCCTAGAGAAAGTTTGCTGATTGTGTTTTGGTTTAAATGGCTGCTTGCAATTCCAAGAGCTATGCCCAAAACTTTTCTGTACCTGAATAAGGCAATTGATAAGCCAAAGAAGAACCTGCTTATTTATAAAAGCTAAATCTTTGAAAGAGAAGGCTTCTTAGACAGGATCCGCAATTTATTTTCAGTTTTTATAATTATCATTTTTCCAATAATTTGGATTTTTTTCCGATATTAAGTAGAGATGAAATTCTGTTTTGCTTGAAGATTTTGTTTTAATGCATCAAGATTTAATCGGTTTTTAACTTTAAGTTCAAATTTTCGGAGAAGGCTTTTGTCTGAAAGAATTTACCGCGATCCAGTTCATAATATTATTCGCCTGAAAACTAATACGGCTGAAGGCGAGCTATTGATGCGCCTCATAGATGCGGCTGAGTTTCAACGCCTGCGCCGTATTCGTCAACTCGGACTCGCGCTTTTTACTTATCAGGGAGCGGAACATTCCCGCTTTACTCATTCTCTGGGCGCGCTTCATCTCGCCACTCGAATTTTGGAAAAATTTTCCGCCAAATACGAAATTTCCGATTTCGACCGGATTGCAGTGCGTGCCGCGGCTCTGCTCCACGATGTCGGGCACGGCGCATTTTCGCACGTAATGGAAAACGTTCTCGGATCTCATCACG
>DASVUH010000004.1:0-9525 GCA_036387135.1 Pyrinomonadaceae bacterium
TCCGAAGCTGGTTCAACTGTTCAAAGGGCGTTCTGCCCGTGTTTTGTTTCAAGAGTTTCCACATCTGAAAAATCGTTTGCGGAAAGGACACCTTTGGAGTCCGTCATATTACATAACTACGGCTGGCGGCGCGCCTCTTGAAACGCTCAAAAACTATGTTGAATGTCAGAGAATCAAGTAGATTGCTTTTCTACTTCGAGTTTTTCGCGCTCAATTCGATTGCGTTCTTCGAGTGCCTCAATTTCACGAAATCTAAGTGCGCGCTCTTCTTCTTCTTTTGCCTGTCTATAAACTTCGTCTGCGAACTTTTGCCGTTCCCGTTCGCGCCTTCGACGTTGTTTTTCGTCCCATTGAAAACGAATTTGATAGTGCCTACCGCCAAAAGTCGCCATTTCAATTTTCCTCCCATTTACTAGCTGTATAATTGTGTAGAGACATAATCCAATCCCATTCACCAAATACGCCGATAAGCGGGTGAATAATCACGTTATGCACGAATCTCCAAAAGTAATAAGCCATTATATTTACCACTCCAAAGAATCTCCGGTCTTTTAAGCCGGAGAGGTTTCAACGTCGTTTTTCTCGAAAAATGTGATTTCAACGATGCGCACGTCAGCTGCGTTCGGGAAATCCAGCTTGAGCGCCTTGGCAAACATCGGGTCTTTTAATTTCAATTCAATTTCACTTTCGGTTTCAGCGGGCATTTCGAACGCAAAATCGAGAAAGGTTTTGAGAGGCGGCAAATCGAATCGCTTAAATTCTCTCGTAACCTCGATTTTTCCGTAAACTTTGAAATTTTTAGTCCTCGCACCGAATAACTTGATTTCGCACACCGAAGCATTGAGATCGCCGTAAACGGTCGCGATCATTACGTCGTCGTTGATGCCTCGATAAACACTGTCGACCGTTGCGACCAGACCGCTTACATCAACCGTGTCGTTTTTCCTTAACTTTAAAGCTTCATCGTTTGTCATTTTTAATTTTTCCCTTCGCTTTTACTCGATTCAAAAAACGCCAATACATCTGGGCAGCAATCAACCTTTCTTACTTTCTTAATCGTTTCGGTTTCCACAACTCGAAATAACCGGGCGGATAAATACCCTTGAACTCCATTACAATTCGCGGGGCGTGATGTTCCGGTCTATACCAGATGCCGGAATTTTTAATAATTATCAGGTCGAAATAAGCGATGGTCATTTCCTTGGCGACGTGTTTATCGCCCGACATCAGATAAGTTTTTTTGATCTCTACAAGGTCGAGCGGGAATTCCGGGCAATGAATATTACAGAAAGGCTTCAAGCCTGCCAGTAGATCACTGCGATTCAATCTAAAAGTATGCTCAAGCAATCTCTGGTTACGAATGAATTCTTCTTCCAGTTGTTTTAACTGGTCGTCTTGGGTTTCTTTCATTTCGGATAATTCTCCTTAGCCCATTGCCAAGCCAGAACAGCAACAGCAAGCACGACAGTCACAGTCACGGGTATTACAATCGCATTCAAAGTCTCGTAAGGTTTTTTATAAATCTCAGAACCAAGCACATAAACCGCAAGACCGCCAATCAACAAAAAGAAAGCGAGAAAAATGCAGCCGATTACGGTTAAAACCCAATAAAGAGCTTTTACAAAAAACTTTTTCATATTTATTCAAAAAGCTCCGCGCTCGCAGCCACAGCGCCGAACTCGAAAGTGATAAGCTCTCTGGCGGCGAGTTTGCGAATGTATTCGTTTCTGGTCGAAGCGGCGTAACCCGTCAAATCCGAAAGCCGCTCGCGCGAAATAGAATTCGGATGAGCTTGAAAAATATGCCCCAAAATCGCGGCTTCGCCCTGCGGCAAAGTGTTTAACCAATGCTCTCGCAGCGCAGCGCCGCTGGGCAGCGGCTCGTAATCGTCACCGAGCGCGGAAAAGCCTTTTTCGGTCATAACGAATCTGTCACCGGATTTTTCGGTAAGCCCGAGATTTTCCAGATTCCGCAGATATTCGTTTCGGGTCGAGGTTTTATACTGCGTCAATAGAGTTATCTGCTTTCGCGTCGCGCCGTTCGATAACTGCGCGATTGAGTAAAGAATTTTCTTCATTCCCTGCGGCAAACCGCTGTTTTGAGGGCGCGTAAATTGCGCCGTTTTGACTTTGGTTTCCTGAGCGCGCGGCGTGAATTTTTCCTTGGGTAATTCGGGCAAAAGCGGTATCAATTTGTTGACGAGTTCGGTTAATTTGCTTGTCCGCTCGTCAAAAACTTCGGCGATTTTTATGCTCAAATCTTCCGCCAGGCTGCTTAATTTTCCTTCGGCTTCGGAAATGAAATTTTTCAACTCGGCGACTTCTTTTTCGGGAAATTCGATCACCGTTCGCGCCGGCGCGTTTTCGGCAGCGCGCAGTTTTTGGCGTAGCTCGCTGATTTCAGCTTTGAGTTTTTTATTCTCGTCGAGCGAGTCGCTCGTGTCACTTTCATCCGGTTCGGTTTCGACGGTTAATTTTTCGCGCAAAACTTTAATCAGCTCCGCCAAGCTTTCGGAAGCGATTGGCGGCTTTGCGCTGCTGCCAAAATCAGCGTCCAAATTGTCGCCGTGCGTCGTCTCAACCGGTGCGGAGTGGAATTTAACAACGCGGCGAAAATTCACCGCTCCCCCGACGGCAAAGAAATCTCCCGGATTAAAACCGGGCAGTTCAGCCGCGTTATCTTTTTTATGTTCATTGATGAGTTTGGCGGCGCGCGCTATTTCTATGTCTTCGATACAGAAACCGACGAACCGATTCTGTAACTGAGTCGTCAGATTCTTGTTGAGCGCTGACAATCGCTGCGTGACGACCAGTAATCCGAGCCTGCGCTTTCGCCCTCTGGAAGCGACATCCGATAAGGCAACGACCGAATCTGTAGCTTCGCGTTCGGGGGCTAGCACCTGCGCTTCGTCAACTACGAGCAAAACCGGTTTCTGTTCGAGTTTCGGAACGGATAACAAAAACGTGCAGACGGCAGCCGCAACGGCTTGTTTTTCTTCGAGTGAATTTTCCGACAAATCGAAAACGACGGAAATATTTCTAGCAAACAATTCGGGCAAAACGAGCGATAGCGTTCGCTCGTCCGTCGGCAGATCTGCGTCTTCCGACGCGCCGAAAATCACGACCTCGAATTTTTCTCTCAAAGTCGTGTATTCGCCTTCCGGGTCAATCGTCCAGACCGGAATTCCGGCACGCTGCGTTTTCTCCGCGATGACGCGCGCGAGCCACGATTTGCCGCCGCCCGACGAAGCCTGAATCATGCCGCGCGTTTGTATGAATTTATATAAACCCAGCTCGACCGATTCGCCGTCGGCGGTTTTCCCGATTTCAATAATTTTCTTTTCGCTCATTTTCGGTTTGACTCGGTTTTCCATCCGTTGTAAATTTCTCGCCACGTTCCTTCAAAAGGAATGCTTTAAAAAGCTGAGAGCCTGTCGCGCTGGGATGATAAGCAGAGCGACAGGTTCTTTTATTTGTAAATATGCCTCGCTTTCAGTTGTCCGCCGCACGGCGAGCAGTATCTAACCGAAGCCCTGCCATATCGGGCAGTAAAGTATTCGTCGGAAGCCTCGATTCGTTTTCGACATTCATTGCAAAAATAAATATTGCGGGCGATTCTTTTAATTAAAGTTTTCATTTCGATTAAGTTTTTTCGCCAATTCAAGAAAATAATTTTTATTTCCCGAAAAATGACCACAACTCGCCTTGTCGCCCGTTAATTTGAATTCAAAACGCGAATAAACCTGTCTTTGAGGCATTGCCGATTCGGCTGTAAATAGCCTGCAATTCAATCTCAACGGGCAAAGTTCGTTAACGCATTTGGAAATATCGGCAAGGATTTTTTCTTTCATTTCGGCTCCTCTGATTCCTTATATTCAAGCCCCGTCTTTTTCGCCATTTCTTTAAAGTTTTGCCAGCCTTTGCCGAGATTGATGTCGAATTTTTCGGCTAGTTTAATCAGGCTCAATCCGTACATAATTATTTGCCGCGCCTCAATGAGCATCTTTGCCTGTTCTTCATAAGTCGGGCAGCGGAAAAACTTGTTACAGGCGAAAATTGGCTTGCTGTCCGCATCTTTGCCAACCTGATAAAGAATCGGTTTGCCGCATCCGCACAATTGGTTCATTTAGCGGCTCCTTTGTCTGGAATTTTGATAATGAACATTGCGAGAGCGAGTTTTAGGTAGCTCCCTTTCGGTGCCAAATCAAAAGCAAAGCCGATAGCAATTTGAGCTAGCAACAATCTCAGTTCATTTATTGCTTCTTTCACTGTCCTCTGTTTTTTCATTTTTCGTTATCGTTCGGACGAATCTTTCCCGTCGTTTCCAATCCGCAAGTCCGACTACCGAAACGGTTATCGGCAGCGGGTTTAAAGTCGTCGCCGCCGCAATAAAGACAGCGTTTCGGCTCGTCTGTTTCGTTAAAAATTTTCATCTGTTTCGCCTCCTTTAAACGGGTCTTCGGTTCCGCAGTTCCAGCGCAGCGTTTCCCTGCAATTGCTCCATCCGACGCGCTCGCCGCAATCGGCTTGGCGGCAGCCGAGCACGCGGAAAACGCGATGAATGTCGTAAAAATAATTCGGGTTCGAATTCCAGTTGCGTATTTCCAGATCGCCGTAAAGAAACTCGGTTAAGTTCTTTTCGCCCGCCGATACGCGCTCGAAATAAACGCCGACGCGATGGAAAAACGTCGCCGCCCATTCGGCTTCTTCCGCAGTCATTTTCGGGAACACTTCATCGCGAATTATCTCGGCGAAAATTTTTACCTGACCGAGCGATAACCGGCACAATAAATCGGCGATGTTTCCGGCGGCGCGCAAAGTCTCCGGATTTTCCAGACCGCGCGTGACGAGCTTTTTATAAAAGGAATCGTCTTTGTTGATTTCCGCTCCTATGTTGAAATTGCAGGGACGAGTATTTCTTGAATGCTCCGCTTTTCCCTTCGCTTCAATAGCAGCAACGCCGTTTGTCGGATAGTCCGAAGGACGCCAAACGTGATTACAAAATTTGCAGCGATGAGACTTGTGGGGCGGATTCAGCCACGCCACAAAACCGTCACATTTACAATCGTTTTCATCACCATCTAATCCGCCGCCGCAAACGTTTCTCTCGCCTGCGTTAAAATGGTCTGATTTTCCATGACCGCAAAGTTCACAGATTTCCGGGCTGGCTTCATCAATATGCTGCTCATTGCAACGCGGACAAAACAAAAGAATATCTATCGGTTTAAGGTGTTCGCTCATTGAAATAGCTCCAAAAACGGTTTTATAAATTCATCCGGGATGCGCACGTTTTGCCTCGGAAATGCGAGCCATCGCCAATCCGGGAAAAGCGAGCGGAGCAGCTTCATCGCAATTCGTTTTTTCTCGTTGAAAATTTCAACGTCTTTTAATTCCGCCATCCAATAACCCTGCCAATCCGACAACGGATGCTCCTGCAGCCAAGCGTTTTCGGCGCATTTTGCGCGGGCGACGATTGCCGATAGCGGTGCGGTGATGTAAATAAAAACTTCATCATCCGCTTTAGCCGTTTTCGGCACAGTCCAGTGGAATTCGTCCGTCTCGTCCGCGCCAAGAATTTTCGAGCCGTCGAGATGACCGAAATCGGCAGCGCCGCCGAGCAAAATAAAATGATTTGGTGAGTCGCTCATTTCCGATTTAAAAAATCCAAACCTTTTTGCGTAATTTGATAGGCGCGAAAATGCACCGATGGTTCGCAGACCAAGCCGAAGGCGATTAATTTGCGGAGTATTTTAGAAGCTCCGCTTTTGGCGGCAGTCGCGCTCAAACCTTTGCCAGCAAGCGGCGATAAATGGTCACGGACGTTGTTCAACCCGATAGCCGAATTGTATTTGGCTAAAAATTTAAGACATTGCATTTGTCGGTCTGTTAGCTTGATATTTTCTACTTCGCTCATTGAATCCCTCTCGACTGCAAAATTGCATTGCGGATTTCATCCGGCGCGTTCCACATTCCTTGCTGTCCTTTAAACGGAATCGGTTCTTTTAGCTCGACCGGATTGCTAAATAACCAGACGAAACGACCCGGAGAATAATCGCCGAACGCTCTTTCTTTTTCGGAAATTTTTGATAAAAAGGAGTCTGTTTTTTCCGTTTCGACAAGTTCAACGGAACCGATAATCCCGGCATACGGCAACTGCTCGATAAAATGCCTGCTCAATGCTTCACGGCAAAACAAATTGTCGTAAGCCAGCGATTTTGCCGACGGCGGAAAATTCTTTGTTGCGTAAATTGCGACGACTCCGCGATAGCGCGTGTCCCAGCTACGTGTTTCGTTTTCTTTTTCTCCCAAAACGGCTAAAGACGCATACGGCTGCCACATCGGCAGAATTTTGACCGTTTGATTTCGCAAAACGGTTTTTAAACTTTCTACTTCTTCCGTGTTTTCGTTTCGCCATTCAGCCCAGGATTCGTGTGTTAATTTGTGGTTAATCCATTTTGTAACATCAGGTTTAGGCTCGAAAGACGGTTTGCCGTAATAGCATCTGGCGCAAAGATTAATGTAAATTTTTTCTTCGCCCGGAACTCGAATAGTCCGCTTGTTTTCAACTTCTTTGTAATTTCGGTGTTTTTCGCAAAAAAACAAGCCGCATCCGTGTTCGCCGCCATAAGGGTCTGAGCCGCAAACGTAGCTTAAGCCTCTGTCAATTTCCGCATTGCAAGCAGGGTGATCACAAACAGCAGGAACGCCATAACCAATATCTCTATCGCCAAAAGAACCGATTTCCCATCCCATTTTTATTTCTCCTCGGCTTCCAAAGCAGCCAGACAAATCGCCAGCGGCGCTGTGTCGGGTGCCGCAAACGGATGACAGTTAATTCGCTTCCGCGTGTTTTCGTGCTCGTTCGTCGGCATCCAGCGCAACTCGCAAACCGCGCGGCGATTAATTTCGCCCTCTCTTTCCATCGCGCCGATTTCAAACGGAAAACCGTCGGGCATTTCCTTGACCGTCACGAGCCAGCCCTGCCGCCGCAAATGCTCGACGATGATCCAAGCCATATTGATCAGGCTCGAATAAGCGGGCGGTTCATCGGCTCTCGTCAATGGCGCTGGACGCTGCGAGCAATCGTTTGGCAGACAGCCCGCTTCCTGAGTTTCAGCCAACTGCCAGCCGCAAACCGGGCAGCGGTCGGAGGGGAAAGCTTTTTTCAGCACTTTTTCCTGAACGAGCAGGTCAAGCTCGCGACCGGCGGTTAAAATTTCTTGTGATACGTCAGTCATAATATTGCAGCTCAATTATTTTTCATCGCTCGCTTAGCCCGGAAAGCAGAACTGATTTGCTGAACGACTTGCCAAATATCGGGACAGTTGATTCTCAAATTCTCGATTTCCGGTTCCGTCACCGCCCGCAGTTTTAATTCGGAATCAAAAGCCGTTAACTGCCCGCATTCGGCACAGATCGAAACGTCGCCTTCATGCGGCATTTGTTCCTGAATTCCGGTTGTCGCGTCCAGCAACTCGCCGCAATTGGAGCAATTTTGAGGCGGAATAAAAATTGAGTTGTGAATTGTGAATTTTTCGTTTTTCATTTTTTACCTTCAATCTCCTGCGCGGACTCGGCGCATTCCGCAAGCTTTATTTCAATATCCGTCCACAGCTCGACAGGTTTTTTAGTGTCAACCAGATCGTGAAGCGCCCAAAGGACGGCAGCCATACCGTGATCCTCAGCAAGTTTTCTGATAATTTCGTTCATGAATTTTCTCCCTTTAATTCCTGATGTATAAAAGTGCGCCAGCCATTTTCCTCGTCGAATGTCACATCCGGTTTGCAGGCGCATTTGCTACTAAAAACTTGATGTAAATCAACTTCGTTTTGGGGAACATCCGAGCTGTATCGCAAAAAGAAATCAGTAAAATTTGAAACCTCTTTTTTCATACGGTGAAAAATTCCTCCACCTGTGAAATTGACGGATTTGCGATAACTTCAATGCCGCCGTCTGCAATGCGCGGATAATTGCGCTCCTTTAAATCTTCTGGGAATTCCGAAATTTCGCCGCCGTTTCTGTTTTTTAGTTTTCTGCGAAGTCCGTTGATTTGAATAAAATTCGAGCCGAGCTGCTTGACTAAAACCGGAATACCGGCGGCGCGGCATTGTGAGACGACAGAAAGAATGTTTGCTTCATGGCAGGCGCGACCGCCTACCGATTCGCCGCCGACGATTATCCATAATTTTTTTGCAATGGGCTGTAAATCACAATCGGCGGAAAGTTGCTCGTCTGCGTCGAACGGGTTATAGCGACGGCATAAAAATTTATGTAGATTTATCTCGCCGAGCAGCGGCTCGAAGATGATGTAATAATGCGACGCGCGGAGTTTGAATAAATATCCGATATGCCTGTCGAGCCATTCCTGATTGCCCGCGCTCAACCCGATCCAAAAATGTTCCGGTAAGTAATCTTCGTATCTTCGCCCGAAATAATGATTCATTTTCGCCGGATAAGTCGTTTGGATGAGCAATACAAGATTCGTTAATTCGTCGTAAACGTCGAAAATCTTGTCGCGCAGCTCATCCGATATCGAAGGCTGAAAAATGTCGAACGTATCGCAGCAAAAAACAACGAGAGGAAGACCTGGAAATTTCTCGGATTTCGTTTTTTTTCTATGTAATTTAAACAAGCGAACCATTTCATGATCCTGGTAAATCCATTCGATTTTGTCGCGGTTTGCTTTATCGAAAACGAGCTTATTGCCGAAACGAAGATTTAACGCTTCTGCCCAGCAATTGAGGCAAGTTCCGTCCTTATCCGGCTTCTCGCAAAATGTTCCGGTGTCTTTATCAGGATCGCCGCCTTTGAGAATCGCCTTCAGCGGATTCGATACATGGTCTGCGTATTCAATCGTTGTTTTCATAATCGTTTTTAATTTGTCGCAACAATTTCAACGGCTTTCGCCTCAACTCGTTTCCAGCCGCCGCCCGGCAGAAAAACCTCGTCGAAGAATTTCCGCGTGTGGCGATACTCTTTCGCCTCGCTCCCGTTTTCCGAAACGATTTGAAATTTGACGACGCGGTTTCCAAATCGGAGAACCGTCAGCCGCTGCCGGTGCCTGGCATATTCCTCGCGTTCTGGCAGAAAATCGCAATTGCTGTGACAACCCATGCAATACGCGCCTTTGGCGTTATGCAGCAGGCGGTTGTGATTGCAGTTGACGCAAATTTTAATTTGCATCAGAATCTCCGCTCGTGAAGCTCCGAACCTAAATTCCTCGTAAATCGCCTGCATTTGTCTGACTTCCGCTATCCAGCCCGCGCAGATTTTGTGACCGACCGGCAAACCTTCATCGTCGAACTCCGGCTGAAACGATTTGCCGCCGTCGTCGGAAGGCATTTCGCGGTGACAGAAAAACGGCTCGAACGGTGCGCGACCGCCCACGGCGTTGTCAATATTTTCAAGAATCGTCGAGAGTTGCGACGGATATTCTTGAGCGAAATCATGCCGCTCGGTCGAACCGGGAAGAAAAGCGCAGTTATGGCACATCTTTGGATAAAAACCGTATTTTTCGATTGTTTTT
>DASVUH010000005.1:0-24357 GCA_036387135.1 Pyrinomonadaceae bacterium
AGACTTTGCCGGAAGTTATGCCTTTTTGGAGTAGAAAATGAAAGGTTTAGAAGACGACATTGCGTTAGTCAAAGCAGTTCGCGCAGGCGACGCGGCGGCGGAAGAGCAGCTTTACAATGATTATTTGAACTTTGTCCAGCAAACCGTCCGCAAAGTTCTCAGGGATTCGGACGACGTTGAAGATGTCGTTCAGCTAACTTTTATTCAGATTTTCCAGAAACTTCATCTCTATGGCGGCAATTCACGACTCAGCACCTGGATTTACCGCGTCGCTTTCAATCAGTCGTTGATGTATATCCGCGACTACCGACAGCGAATGCGGCGAAACACCGAGTTCGGCGATGATGCTCTGAGATTTCTGTCTGCATCGCGCGTCGAAAATCCCGAAAGAGTGGTTGATAAAATTCAGCTCGAAGACGCTTTTGCCAATCTCGCCAAAGGATATGCGCGGATGCTTTTCCTGCACGATGTCGTGGGATTGGAGCATGAGGAAATTGCCGAATTTTTAGACTGCCATCCGGGCACATCGAAATCGCAATTATACAAAGCCCGCTTAAAGATGCGCGGAATGATTAAAGGAGAAATGACAAACAAGCAGCGGCGGCAGTCAGCGGATTTTAAACGCGACAGAAACAAAGTGGTCAAAGCGAAGCATCCTAAAAATTTTAGTGACTTTACTCAGGTTGAATATATCGGAGCGAATAAAAGATTTAAAAATAAAGTAGGAGTGATTTTCACCGACAAAAACTTTGGTCGTTTGTTTGTTACCGTGAACAATCCAAGCGCTTTTACCAAAACCGAGTTGATAAGCGCCCCCGTTGAACGGAAATTGCGCCTGCCGACTACCGAGAATTTGCAAGCGTTTTTAAATTAATGAAGCTCATATTTTTAGACATTGACGGGTGCCTTAACAGCGAGCGGTTTTATCGAGATCGTCACGAAGGGCGAAACGATGCCAAATCACGCAAACATCCGTATTCTGAAATTGATTACGACGGCATTGGGCTGCTCAATAATCTGATAAAAGAAACCGGTACAAAAGTAGTTATCAGTTCGACGTGGCGTTTGGGGCGAACAACCGAACAATTTCAGGAGTTTTTCAAGAAGTGCGGTTTTAAGGGCGAAATTATCGACATAACTCCTGATCTCAGGCGCGGCGAATTTCACGACTCAATTTTTCGCGGCAATGAAGTTCACGCCTGGATGGAAAAGAATCGCGGTCTTTTGGGAAAAGAGCTTCATAAATTCCGAGATTACGTAATTTTTGACGATGATTCTGATTTTTTGTATTGGCAGCGGAACAATCTGATTATCGTTGACGGCTCGGTCGGTTTAACCAGAAACACGATTTACAAGGCGAAACGAATTCTGAACCGAGATGAATAAACGACGAAAGAGTTTCAGTCGTTTGATTCTAGTTTCTCAAAAATAAATATCCTGCCGTTGTTGGTTTCTTCGATCTTAAATTTCAAATGCTCATGGTGAGCAATTTTGCTCAATCTCTCCATTTCTTGTGAAACCGCATCTTCCGAATCACTAGATAAAGACGGAAAATGTTTCAAAAGTACTTTTTCTTCTACAGGGAAAGAATTCATTTCGGAAAGCTGCCAATCTCTAAGGCTTGCCAAATAATATTGCGCCGCGTTGTTATCCATAATCATTTATCCTAAACCCGCAATTGATCGCTTTGAGAAGTATGCAAAATCAAGTTTGTTTTGGTTTCCGCTTTCACTCGTCAAGTTTTCAGTGTAAGTGAATTTATTGCCCCACCCAATCGGCTTCGTTATAAACATTTCCGACTTCTTTTATTCCATTTGTTTTTGCTCTTTCCAGATCACGCATTACGGCTTTTAATCGCTCCAGCCATTCCGAAGAAATGCATCGTTTTTGAATGTCTCCCCGATAACGTTTGCTTTCTTCTTCTGTAAGTTCGAGAACCGTGCAGTCGTCTGTGTTGATGATAACCGCAAAAGGTAATTCTTCTGAGTTGGTTTTATCAATCGCTTCCGTTTTATTCATATAGGCAAATACGGCTTTTTCTAAGTTAATAAATTGCAGTCACTATTTTACTTCACAGTCCCGATTTCCTTAAACCTCGTCGTATAACGAGGAGAGCGGCGGGCGGCTTTTCCCATCCAGTTCCCTGTTAGATTTACCATTCCGAAGCGAACCGTGTTGCGCCCCCATTTCTGGTTAATCTCGTCCATCGCTTTCAAAACGCCGCGAAAACGCTCCCATCGCTCATCGTCGTAAAGCCGGAAGTTAAGCTTTTCCGACGGCACTAATCCCGAAAGCATTATTCCCGCCTTTTTGAATTCGTAGCCAGCGCGATAAATCTGCTCCAAACAGGAAAACGCCCACGCTTGCAGCTCAGCATTTGAATCCGATAAATAAGCCGAGTTGTAAACCGCGGAATTAGAGTAAGGAACGGGAACTGGATTAAAACGGTCGGTCGAGGCAAAGACCGTTATGGAATGAGCAGCGAGTCCCGCGCGACGAAGCTTTTCGGCGGCGGTCGCAAGGAAAAACGCAATTGATTCTTTTAAATCCCGATAACTTATCACGGCTTTTCCAAAGCTTCTCGAACAGGTAATGGTCTTTTTATCCTGCGACGAGACTTCGAGCGGAAAGCATCTGACGCCGCGCAATTCCATCACGGTTCTGACGCCGACGACCGTTAAGGCTTTTCTCGCCCATCCGAGATTCACTTCGCGAAGATGTTTTGCATTTTCCACATTGTGGAATTTTAGCTTTTCCGAGTAAGCCGGACCTATTCCCCAGACGTCTTCAACGGGTGTGCGCTCAAGCGCCGTCGTCTGGTATTTCGATTGAAAGAGATCCAGTACGCCGTCAGCCTTTTTAGATTTCTTGGCTATTTTGTTGGCGACCTTTGCGAGCGTTTTCGTTTCGGCGATTCCCAAGGAAACCGGAACGCCCGTCGCTTTGAACATCTTGTCTCTGATTTTTCGACCGAGATAATCCAGTTTGTTCGTTTCGGCGTCGAGCAGCATAAACGCCTCGTCAATCGAATAAACTTCCACCGCCGGTGATAGCTTTTGCAAATGACCCATCACGCGGCGCGACATATCTCCGTAAAGCTCGTAATTCGAGGATAAAACTTCGCCGTTGTTTCTTTCGATCAGGTAATCTACTTTAAAGAACGGAGCGCCCATTGAAACGCCGAGTTGCTTTGCTTCGTGTGACCTGGCAATTACGCAGCCGTCGTTATTCGACAAAACGACGACCGGCTTTTTATTGAGGCTTGCGTCAAACACGCGCTCGCAGGAGGCGTAGAAATTATTGCAGTCTAGTAAGGCTATGGCTTCCGGCATAATTCAAAATGAGAAGACTGTATGCATGACCAAATAAAATTTCATCTTAAAAGTCGGCTTTGCCTTAAAAGTCCGTTTTGTTTTAATTATGATACAGCTTTGCGACAGTAAAACGAAATGAAAAAAGATGAAATTTGCTAGCCCTTATCAAAAGACACTCTTAAAAAGCTAATTAAGCGGACTTTTGATTTGGGGACGAGTGATGCACGTGAAATATTCCTATTTGGAACTTCTCAAGCGACGCTCAGCGCAACCGCTCACGTTATCGCTTGAAGGTTATTTCCTAACCTTAAAATATTAATCGCGGCGTTTTCGTCTCTGTCTAAAACTAGACCGCAAGATTCGCAATTATGAATTTTCTGGCTCAACGGTTTAGAAACCTTCAAGCCACAGCCGCTACAATTCTGAGATGTGTTGTTTGGGTTTACTTTCACAAACACGCGCCCAGCATCTTCCGCTTTGTACGCTAGTTTTTGAAAGAATTTTCCCCATGCCGCATCTAGAATCTGCTTTGCTAATCTGCTTTTCTTTAAAGCATTTAAATTCAAGTCTTCAACCGCTATTAATCCAAATTGATTAATCAGAATTCTTGATTGTTTGTGCTGAAAATCCGCACGCTGGTGTCTGATTTTTTCGTGAATCTTCTTGACCGCAAAACGAGCTTTGTTACGGCGTTTGGAGCCTTTTTTTCTGCGTTCAATTTTGCGCTGCGCTTTGCGAAGTTGTTTCTGAGCGGTTTCCTGATAACGCGGATTTTGAATTGTTTCGCCGTTTGAAAGCGACGCAAAGTACCTTAAGCCGACATCAACGCCGATTTGTTTATTGGTTTCCGGTAACGGCTTGGTTTCGCGTTCAGCCATAAAGATTGCAAACCATTTTCCGCATTCGCGCTTAATGGTTACATTTTTAATCTTTCCTTCGATCTCGCGGTGTAGCTTGATTTTAACTTTGCCGATCTTGGAAAGTTTGAGCTTATTGCCAATTAAGCGAGTTCCGTTAAGGTCTGGAAATGTAAAGCTATCGAATTTAGTTTTACTTTTAAATCGCGGGAATCCGGCTTTTTCACCGTTCTTTGCTCTGCGAAAAAACGCCTTGAATGTATTATCAACTCTATTTAATTGCTCGCGTATAGCACATGAGTTAGCCGCTTTAACATCTTCTCTGATTTCCCTGATTTCAGTAAATTGCTTTACTTGGTCGTAATAACTAACTGAAACACGATTCAGATTCCAAGCATCGCGGCGTTCCTGTAAAGCCGCGTTGTATAATTCGCGGCAAAGCTCAAGCCAATTCTCAAAAATATTGACCTGAGCTTTTGTCGGATATAGACGGAATTTATAAGACTTAATCATCTTCCTTTTCAAATCCTTATCAGTTAATAGGGATTCTATAAAATACTTATTAACTGATAAGGATTTTATAGTAAATTGCTTTAGAAGTCAAGAAAAACATTTGCAATTAATAAGGTTTTTTGTTAGATTCTCGACAATGAGTGAAGAATCCTATTTATCAGTCACACAAGCAGCGAGGAAATTGAAAGTTTCGCGTACGAGAGTTTTAGAGTTAATCAACGACAAGAGACTTCCTGCAGTGAAAATCGGCAATTCCTATGCTATCAGAGCTAGTGATTTAGATAATTTAAAACTGCTTAGTGTAGGTAGACCGCCAAAACAGAAAAAGATATAAAGGGGAAATTATTTATGGGCAGAGAGGTTAGGCAAGTTCCGCCAAATTGGGAACATCCAAAAAATGAAAACGGCATTTATCAGCCGATGTTCGAAGAAAGTTACGAAGTCGCAATTTCCGAATGGATTGAAAATCATCAGCTTTGGTTGAAAGGCGAACATCCAGACCAAAGAGCTGAATATAAATATTTTGCTCAGTGGGATGGCGACCCGCCAGATATTGAGTATTACAATATTTATTACACCGAAGATGAAGCCACTTGGTATCAATTATATGAAACCGTTTCAGAAGGAACGCCCGTTTCTCCGCCTTTTGAAACCAAAGAAAAATTAGCGCAATACTTGGCTGAGAACGGCGATTTCTGGTATCAGCAAGATCAGAAAGAAGGAAATCGCTTTAGTCACCGAAGCAAGCCAACAATCGAACAGGCGCGAAAACTTGTAGATACGGGATGGGCAATGAGCCTAATAGCACGCCAAGCGGCTGGCAGCGTTCAAATGTTCGATGCGTATCAGCAACAGGATTTAAAAAACGATGTAGAAATCGCCGCACAATCTTAACAATTCAAAAACAAAACACTCGCGGTCAATTAAGCTGCGGTTGATTTACTCGTTCGCTCGGTAAAAAGAGTTAGAACGAGTAAATCACATGTAAAACTCTTCCCCAGACCTGGAAATCCATTTCTTCCGTTATCTGAATCGGCTCATAAATCTGATTCTCCGAATGCAGCCAGATTTCACCGTCCTTCATTTCCATTTTTTTAACGCACAATTCGCCGCAAACCTGCGCGACGACTATATCGCCGCTTTTGGCTGTTGCGAGCCGGTCAACGACGATCAATGAATCCTGATGTATCAACGGTTCCATCGAATCGCCGATGACTCTCAGATAAAACGTCGATAACGGATGCTGGATCAGCTCGTGGTTCAGATCAATTGATTTTTCGATGTAATCTTCCGCCGGGCTGGGAAAGCCTGCCGGGACGCGCGATGAAAACAGCGGTCTGGCAACGCTGTGTTTTATTAGCGAGGCTTGAAATATTGCTCCGATTTCACCGAGCTTTGGTTTCAGTTCGTCGAGTTTGACGAGGCGCATAGTTCTCCCGTTTCATTGAAAGCCCTTGTGTTTCACTGTTGAGACAATTTATATCACAAGAATCGCTCGTCTGTGAATAGCCTTTCTTAGAAAAGCTTTGTGAAAATATTTGGTGTTATGTCCGGCTGCCGCTATTTCAGCCTCAAACATTTGCCCGAAAATCTTGATTAAACTTGCATTAGCGCTGCCGCTTTTGCATGCAAGTATTAACCCGCGAACAAATTTATGAACGAATAAAAAGACTTCCTCCCGAAGAGCAGGCTGCGGTAGCTTCAGCGGTTTTAGAGCGTTACGGCGAAGCGCTTCAAACCGAAAAATTCAAGCCATACCAATTCGATCCGGAAAAATACATTCAAGATTTTTTAGGTTGGCAGCCGTGGTCAGGCACAAATGATAAGCCGGGTCAGATTCAAATCATGGATGCTTACACTCTCGCATTGCGCCAGCAGTTCGAGCGGCGCGATTTCGAGCATGGGCGTATCGCTGAAGCCGATCTGGTTTACTGGAAACCTAATCAAACGATCAAAAATTACATCCGCGTCGAAGCCGGTCACACAACGGGGAAAACAAAAACGGAGTCGGGTCTGGTTAATCATTTTCTTGATTGTTTCGCGCCTTCCACCGTTTTGATGTACGGTCCTTCGCAGGATTCGCTCAAAGATAATCTCTGGCAGGAGCTACAGGTTGACCGCGGCTCTAATGAAGACCTTCCGGGCAGAATGCTCGATTCGATGGAGATTCGAATCGGACCTAATCATTTTGCCAAATGCAGGGTGACCAGCAACGCCCACGGAAAAGGAACAACACGAATTCAAGGTAAACACGGCGAATATCTAATGTTCGTTCTGGACGAAGCCGAAGGCATTCCCGACTTCGTTTTTGAGGCGATTGACTCGATGACTTCCGGCGGTATTTCGGTCGTCCTAATGGTCGCTAATCCACAAACCCGCACATCGAAATTTCACAAAATGAAGGAAGTCGCAAATGTCCGCTCCTTTCGGATGAGCTGTCTTCATCACCCGAATGTGCGCCAGGGCAAAGAAGTCGTTCCGGGAGCCGTTCGCCGTCATTACGTCGAGATGATGGTTGATAAGCATTGCGCCATCGTCGAAAAGCATAATGAAGACGATCACACCTTCGAGCTTGAATTTCCCGTAACGGCAAAAAAACGCGAATGCCCCGCCGGAACGGTGTTTCTTCCAAATGCTGAGTTTTTGTTTCGCGTTCTGGGTAAAGCTCCGAAAAATATTTCGGATAAAACCGCAATTCCGGTCGGGAGATTCGAATCGGCTTGCGAGCGAGTGCCGCAGCCCGACGAAGACGATAAAACCTGGGCGCGACTAGGCGTTGACGTTTCGCGTTTCGGCAAAGATTACGGAACGCTTTATGTCAGATATGCCGGAGCGGTTAAGCGCGCAGCGCAATTCTTAAAACAGGACTCGAACGAATATTTTCGCGTCGTCAAAGAAACTTGCGAGCAATTAGCTCAAAACGGCGTGAAAAGTCTTCATATCAGAGTTGACGGCGGCGGCGGCTTCGGCGGAGGTCTAATCGATAAATTAAACATTGAAATCGAGTTGCGGGAATTGTTCGAGGATTTCGAGGTTTTCGAGGTTCATTTTCAAAGCGCGCCGTCCGATCAGAAGTCTTACGACGATTTGATTACCGAGATGATGTTTGAAGCCGCCGAGACGATTAAAGGAATTGCTATTTTGGATGCGCCCGAAACTTTGGAAGCGGATTTGTGCGAGCGCGAGTATAAAACGGTCAACCGCAAAGGCAAGGATAAAAAGAAAATCGAATCGAAGGATATATTTCGTGACCGGCTCAAACGCTCGCCCGACGACGGCGACGGCTTTTGTCTGGCTGTCGCGCCCGATAAATGCTTTAGCAAAGCCGCCGTTTCCGTCGGTGAAGCCGGTCGAGTTGTCGCCGCCCCGACTTCCAACCCGCTGGACGCGCTTTTCAGGAAAGTAAAACAATCATGAAAATCGAAAATAATCAGGAAAAACAAAACGCGATAGTTTCGCTCGGCGGAGCGGGTCAGGCAGAAATCGTCGAACTTGAGTTTGCCGATGGTTTGCGAGCCGTTCCCGCTTACATCGTCGCCCATCTCGGCGGCAGGGATGCTTTATCGGCGCGAGCCGAACAATTCAAGAATTTAAGTTACGACGATTTCTGTTCCGCATTTCACAATATGGTCTCAGCCGACACGTTAAACCGGATTCAGTCATCGTTCGTTACTTCTTTTCTGCGCCGCCGCTAAAACATCAAAACGCAGGCTTTTAATAAACTCTTTGTCGGAGTTGATTAAACAATGGGTAAATTCGCCGACGCTTTTCAAAATCTGCTTTCCGTAACGCTTCACCGGGACGAAATCGAACCGCTCGTTTTCGAGCGCGAAGCCGCGCCCGCCAAAAAAGCGCTCGTCAAATCAATGCGCGACGGCGCGCTCTCCGGGGAAATGGGAAACGCCGGCGTCAACGTCGTGCAGCTCGGCAGTATAAAAGGCGAAACCAGTCGTTTATTTCAAAAACGAAACGTCAACACTTTGCGCGCTTATGCCGAATATTCGATCTGGGTGCGCGCGGCAATCGATATTTACCGCCGCAAAGTCGGCTCAGCTCGCTGGCAGGTGGAATCTGAGGACAAGGAAAAGGCTGTTAGCCGCAACGTTAAAAAACGGATCGAAGAATTACTTAAAAATCCGAATCAAACGGGCGAAACTTACAATTCGGTCAAAGGAAAATTAATCGAGGATTATCTCGTTTTGGGACACGGAGCCGTTGAATTGTCGCTCTTGAATGATTTGACTCCGTATGCGATGACCGCGATGGATGCCGGGCGGCTGGCGTTCGTCGAAGGATGGGACGGCACTCGCCCTGACCGACCGCGCTACGCCGAATTATTTGCATCGGGCAGCAAAATCAAACGTTTTCTCGCAGACCCGCAGGTGATGTGTCTCGTCAACCGCCCGCGCTCTTACGATCCTTTGGGTTTATCGCACGTCGAAACTCTCGATATCTCCGTCAGAGCTTTGCTCGAAGGCGACGATTATCTATTGCGGCAGTTATGCGAACCGGCTCCGAACGGCGCTTTGAATCTCGGCGAAGGAGTAACGCCAAAACAAGTTGATGAAACGCGCGCGCAGATCCAGGCGACGCGCAAAGCGTTTATCGTGATGGGCGGAACGACCGGAACTGATTATATTCCGTTTAACGCGACCGCCAAGGAAATGCAGGTCCTCGATTCGCAGGTCTGGTTCGTCCGCCAGGTGGCAGCCGTGTTCCAGGTCTCGACCGCGGCTTTAAGGCTCGCCGTAGATACTTCACGCGCCAACACCGAAGCGATGCTGAGCAATGACGATGAAGGTCCGGCGGGACTCCTTGAAGATTTGATGGAATTAGAAAGCCGAGTTATCGTTCGCCGCTTCGATTATCTGGGCAAGCATAATTTAAAAATCGATTACCCGATCATGCACCGCAAGGACGAGAAAAAACAGGCGGACATTGCGAAAACGCAGACCGGCGGTCAAGCCTGGGGAACTTTGAACGAAGCGCGCGCGATGACCGGGCTGCCGGAACTTGATTCTAAAGATCATCCTTTCGCCAATGAAATAATAATGCGGCAGGGCGGAAAGATGATTCCGATGTCAATCTGGGCAAAACAGCAGACGGAAGTTAAACCGGACGAAGACCACAATAATCCTGGCGAAAATAAAAACGCGAAAAATAAATCCGATTCGGAAAAAGAAGAAACTGAAGGCAGCGGCGGCAAGCAAAGCAAAAAAGAAATTGTGAGCGAATAATTTCAATGGCTTTTGTATCGGTTAAAAGAGGAATGACCCGGATAGTTTTTCTCGTCGGCGCTTATGCCGTAAAGCTGCCGAACATTTTTAATGGATGTGTATTGAAAATACAGTCGAAAATAAACCGTCGAGTTTCGGTTATTTAAACGGTAGGTTAGTATCTCTCGATTACGGGTTAATTGGCTATGTTTGAGCCGATTGATTTAGGTTCGGGAACACCAAGCATTTCGTTCTTTTGAACCGGCGTTGCTTCCAGGTGCTCACGACGGTCAACAAGCATTCCGCTGCCAGGCAAAACGCTCGCATATCCGCTCTGAATAATATCCAGAGTTTTTAAGAATTCCTTTTCTCGCGGCGTTAATTCTTGAGCTTCTTTGACAATCGTCAGCTTTGAATTATTCGACTTCTTAATTTTGCTCATCCGGTTTCACGACAACTTCATAATTCAGTATCGGCAGATTGGGATCGATTATCTCTCTTACTCCGGCAATCCATCTATCTTCGTCGAATTTTTCGTATCTTGAGCATTCGTCGCCCAGCTTCTGAATTTTCGAGAATTGTTCTTTTGTTACAAATAATTTGGGTCTAATAGGGACTTCTTCGTTTTTGATCATAATTTTTACAGTTTATGGCACGCCGCAAATACGGCGAATTTCGTCTTCAGAGCCTAATAAATCGGCAAAGCCCTTCAGAACGGTTATTTCTGCATTGCCGGCAAACTTTGTAAATTGATCCATATTATTTCTCAACCTTGAATTAAATAAAATCAACGTCAACTTCTTCCATTTCGCTTTCATTCGGATGTCTCGCGCCCCGCTCTATTAGCCATTCATTAAAGCTCTGATTTTTTACGGCTCGGTTACGATAATTCGCTTTTTCCTCTGCGAGATTTACACCGAACGGTAAAACCAAATGAATACAACTGCAATCAGTGCAGTCGCCGTTGTGCATTAGCGCTATTAATTTCGTTTTCGTTCTATTATTATTCACATTTCGCGGGTCATATGATTTAACATTACGTGAATAATCGTAATCTTGTGAATAATCAAGCCGTTCCCTTTGGGTATTGTTCGACTCGGATTGTTGCGATGATTGTGTTGAGTCGGATTGATTTTGCGACTGTTGATTTTGTTGATTTTCTTTATTCATATGTTTTTGACAAAAGTTTTGTTTATTTTTAGCGAAGCAGGGCTTTTGCAACAAAGCCGCAAAGCCCATATTATTTCCATTCAGAAAATTACCGTTTTCTGAGGCGGGTTCGATGAAAACCAGTCGCCGCTAAAAAACTCAGTCTTTTCGGTAGTATCTGACAAAATCTTCTCACGCACTTCATCATAATGCCCTTAATACTCCGGCATCTGTTCTCCGAATTGATCGAAAACCATCACCATCTCGTTTTGCCATTTATAAACTTTGTGGATTTCGCGTTTCATTAGTCGGTTGCGGCAATATTACGCGCCAGACTTGCGCCTAAGACCTCGCCGGAACAAATCAGTTCGTAAGAAGCTATCAATGTGTCCGGTGCGCCCGGATAACGCTTCTTGTAATCGTCGTAATTAATCCAGCCTAACAGCGTTCCGTCTTCGGCTAAAAATCGTTTGAGATTGTAAAAATCTTTATCGGGAACGGGTCGCCCTGCACCGTCATAAAATCCCAGCATACTTGCCTTTCTCCGTCGCTCGAATTTTATCACTCATTTATTTGCTTTTCACATTAAAAGTTTCCGCTTTTCTACACTTCTGTTTGTTGAGTTCCTGCGCTCGAACGAATAAACCCTGATGCAAACCAATACGGACAATTTACTGAAATTCAAATTCTTCGCCGACGATGCAATAAAAACGGCGGCAGTCGGAAGCGACGGAATGAAGCGCGTTATTTTAACCGCTTCATCGAATGCCGACGATCTGGTCGGCGACGTAATGAGCGACAAAGCCCTGCAGCGAATGAAGGACGCCGCGCCCGGAACGACGATGTTCCTCAATCACGGCAGTCATTCCGTTCCCGAAGATGTGTTCGGAACCGTCGAAGCGGCTGATTTCGTCAAGCGGAGCGCGCAGCTAGTGAGCGGCAAAACGGCGGATGTAGTTTGTCTCGATTACACGGTGATCGTCGAAGAAACCAACCCGCGCGCCGTCAAAACCTGGGAAATCATTGACCGCGGAAAAACCAAGCTCGGCGCTTCAGTAATCGTCGCCGTTACCGAAAAAAGCAAAAACCAGCGCACAGGCGGAATGCAGATCGACGATTTGTTTTATCTCACCTGCGACATCGTCGGAATGCCCTGCAACCGTCAATCCTGGGCGCAATACGCTAAAAAAGCTCTCGAACTTTTTCCCGCCGATCAACCGGCGAACAATCTGCCGGATAACAGAACGGCGCAAATAAACACAAACGAGGAAAATCTTATGTCGAAAGAAGTCGCCGCAACCGGCAATCCGTTAACCGCTTTCACGCAAAAGCTCGCATCCGTCGCCGGGATTGACACCGAAAACAAAACAGTTTCAATCGAAGACGTTTCCGAGGTCGCCATTAAAGGACTTTTTGCCGAAGCGCTCGAAAAAATCAAGCTCAGCCCGTGGCAATTATGGGACACCATCACAACGGTCGTCTGGCATCTCGCCCGGCTTAAAGAAGCCAACCAGAACGCCGGAATTGAAGATAAATTCGATTACCGAGCGGCTTTGGACACGGCTGTTACCGAATTTTCCGCCGCTTTGCGCGCGTCCTTCGCTAACCGCCTCGGACTCGATGAAGAAACGGCGGATGCCGGCACGAAAACTGCCGGCGTGGATACGACCGAAGCGGAAGACGCGGAAATTGCCGAATACTCGGTGCAAATCAAAACCGCGCTCGAAAAAGCGTTTGAGAAATGGACGAAGGCGGATGAGCCTGAAGCCAAATCATTAATCGCAGCAAGCGGCGCGCGAATCGTCGAAATCGCCAAAGAAATGGGAATTCCCGTCGCAGCGGTCGCTTTAACCGAAGCTTCCCCGCAAATTTCCGACGACGTAATTACGAAATCCGCGAAATACGTCGAAATCGAAACCAAACTCAAAGCCGCCGAAACCGACAGGAATGCGGCTGTAACCGACTCCGAGAAATGGAAAGCTTTGGCTTTAGCCTCTAAATCGGCACTTGAGCAATTCGCTCAAAAACCGCTTCAGACGGACAGCGAGAAATAAAGCGTCCTCCTTGGCTCTGGTGAGGAAAAGACAACAAAAAATCACACAAAACTAAAGAGGCTAAAAATGAACCCAGAAGATTTTCTATCAGAATTAAAAGGATTGACCGACCGGCTCGACGCCGGAAAATCGGCAGCCAAAGCAGCCGGAACCCCGGCTATCGAAGACGATAACGGCTTGGAAATCACCAGCAAAAGCGTTTCCCCTGAAACCACAAAGCAATCGTTCGTTGACCCGCTCCGCAAATGTTTCGACGAATTGGGCGGGACCCACAAAGGCTTTGCGGCTTTGAACACGCAGGCGGCGCAGGACGATCCGTATTCGTTTATTCGCCGCAAGGGAGCGAACGGATTCGGTTACGCCGTGACGAACTCGCAGCTCGGCGGAATGATCGCCGCGTTGCTGCAAAAAGGCGCGCGCAAAGAAGGCGTAACGTTAGATGATTTTCTGAGCCATTCGGGTCAGAAAGCGGCGATGGAAACGAGCCTCGAAGGCGCTCTCTCCAAAGGCGCGTTCGGCGAAATGGGCGGAATGATCGAAAAAGCCCTAACGAGCGGCGGCGGTTCGGGCGGTCCGCTCGTTCGCACAGATCTCGAAGCGCTCTGCCGGGAAGCTTATTTGCGTAACTTCCCCGCTCTCGAAGCCATCTCAAACATTCCGGCAAACGGTCTGACTCACAGTTACAACGTTAAAACCGCGACCGGCGCAGCCGTCACCGTTTCTGAACTCGGCGATTTGGCGGGCGCAGACGCCGATTCGGGTTTTGTGCGCCGAACGAATTCCAACATTGCCACAATCGCATCGCGCCGCGGCATTTCGCTTAAATTGCAGTACGCTTCGCAGCAATCCGGCATGAACTACGGTTTGTCGGGACCGGAAAACACCGAAGTCATTTCGGCGATTACAGCGATCTCGAACAAAAACCAGAGCCTGATGCTTCAGGGCAATTATTCGACCGCAGCGAAAGTTCTCGCCGACGAAGAAGGCGCAACCGACGCCAACGGTTACGACGGTTTGCGCACCTTGCTCAAAGCAGCCGGAACCTCGATCACATTGGGCGAAGGCGAGAAGTTTTACGATTTGATTGACCGCGCGGTCGGGCAAATCATGAACGCCGGCGGAGACGTAAACTCGATCATGGGATTGATGAGCGTTGGCGGAAAACGCCTGCTCAATACAGAGTTATTGCAGTTTATGCGTCGCATGAATTCCGACGCCGGCGCGACCGATTTGAACATCGGCGGCAGCGGCTTGATGACGGTTGCCGAAACCGTTGCCAAAATGCTGGCGATTCCCGCTTCAGCGCAAACTCAAGGCGTCGGTCATTACGTGAAAGACTCGGTTGCCACCGAAGACGCTTTCATCATCGATCCGAACGGCGCGGCGATGGCTTATCTCGGCAGCGCAAACCCGGTCATTCTCGAATTGCCGGTCGGTTTCAACAACGCTCTTTCAAACGTTTATATCGTCTTTTTGATGAACGGTCTCGTTCTTTACATCGACGGTTTCCACCGCAAAATCCGTATCCCGAAACAAACGGTTTAATTCCGATTTGTTGAAAGAATAAAAACGAGCTTTGGCTTCGAGAACTCGATTTTCAAAGCCAAAGCTCGTTTCTTTTATTGAAAATGCCAAGGAGAAAAACAACGACTGCGACGCAACAGGGCGAAAACAATGCTCCGCAAAACCCAGCGGGTAATCAACAGCAAAACAACACGTCGCCTTCCGCAAATAAGCAATCAACGGTTGGTGAAGCAGGCGCAGAACAGCAAAACGAAAATACGCCGAACGAATCGGCAGCAGGCGCGAACAATTCATCGCCAGTAGCGCCAGTTCCTGCAATCGTACAGCCGCCGACAGTTGAGCAGCCATCGGAAATCGAACAAAGTGCAACTGCTGCTATTCCGCAAACCGGAACCGAAAACGGGCAGAAAGATCAGGTAGCCGGTCAAGAAAACTCAGCTCCGGAAAATGCTGTTGAAACCGAAAGCCAGACCAGTGAAACCCCATCTGCTTCGGACGGTGAAAACGATGATGCGGAATCGGCGGACTCAAATGCCGGGGAAAAACCGCCGGTTGAACGCGACGGCTCGAATATCAAATCCGGCGTGATCGGCGGCAAAATTCTCGCACCCGGTTTTTGCGGCTTTTTCGGCAAATTGTTTTTCGATGATAACGGCGTTCTCGCCGACGCCGAAAATCCGCAGATCAAGGGCGGCGTTACCGTTTATCCGGCTCTGATCGTCAGCGAAGACGCGGCAAACGAAATTCGCGGAAAATTTGCAAGACGCGGGTTCACAACAAAAATCGAATTTCTCGATTAATTCTGAGAGAGAGCTATGGTTGATGTCGAAACACTATTCGGTAAGGCTTATTTGACGACGGAAGAATTCCGCGAAATGACTGACGTTTTCGGTGTTGACGTAGCCCTCTCTAAATATCCTGAAGGCGACGCCGGAGACAATAGATTGCTCGGCGCGCTGGCTGCGGCGTCGCGAACGATTGATGCAGCGTGCAATCGCGGTTTCGGAGCGGAAGAAATCCAAATTGAAAATCACACTTTCAACACGGCAACGCGCCGGATCAAAGTTAATTCCCCGCCGGTCGTCGAGTTATTGGAATTTAAAATCCGAACCGCGCCCGGTTCAGTGTCCTCGTTCAATGTATCGGATGTCTTCGTCAACCATCAGGAAAATTATCTGGAGCTGACTTCTCTCGCTTTGGGCGGAAGTTTGACCACGCCGCTTTTATCGCTCGGAATGAACGAGCCTCAGGCGGAAATCAGATACAAGTCGTTTGCCAAAATACCGCAGAAAATAAAACTCGCCTGCGGCTACCAGGCGGCGTGGTCGATCAACCAGTCTTACGTCAATTCAATCGCTCCGCCGAATTACAAAATCGAGTCGGGGACGAATCGGTCTGAAAGACTAAAGGTGGAAAACACAACGAAGCGAAATGCTTTTGAAGCCGATTCGGTTCATTTTCGTCTGGCGCCGGGAGTGCGCGATCTGCTTTCGGAATTTATTCGCATACCAATCGGTTAATTTTTTTTCGATGAACGGTCATTTGCAAATCATTCTTCACGCAACAAAAACCGCGCTTAACACCGAGCGCGGCTTTGTTTTCCCGCCAGTGGGTGACCGCATTGATTTTCTCGAAGAAAATGAAGACGAAGAATTAATTTCGGTCGGTCATTTTATCAACGACTGGACGATTAGCTTCGACAAAGAGCGCGGGCAATACGTCGTTGAAATCATCGCCACGCGCAAAGATGATCTGCCGGAAGAATTCGGTCAGCACTCATATCTGGCTGTCGGCGGCATTGCATTTCAGGTTCTTGAGCTTGATAGAACCCAATCGCACACCGATTTGCAGCAGCCGTTTGTCACCACCTCGCTGCGCCCGACAATCAAGATTTACTGCGCTATTACGGAACTAATCTTTACGAGTTAATCAATGGCTGAATTTCTTGGCGGTATCAATGAAGTTATCCGGCGCGCGCGCAGGTTGCAGCAAAACGCATCGCAGCTCGAAAAACCCGTCAAAAAAGGCGGCGACGTGATGCTCAAATCAATCCGCACGAATTTTGCAGTCGGCGGTCGCCCGAAGTTTACAGCGCTTGCCGCCTCGACGCTGAAACGCAAAAAAGGAAAACAGATTCTGGTCGAATCAAGGGGCTTGCGCGATTCGTTCGAGAAAGCTCCGTCGGGCAATAAAATCGAAGTCGGCACGAACGCCGTCCACGCGCGCCGTCATCATTTCGGTTATAAGGGAAAATCCGGGCGCGGGCATTCTCCGACGCCTGCCAGACCTTACGTTTCGTTTCAGCCCGAAGACATCATTTCGATCGGCTCCCTTTTCCGCCGCCACGTCATATCGCGCTAAACCATTAAAAACCGAAAACGTCGTTCAATCGAAATTGACGCGACGCGCTTTCGATCAATGAAAACGGCTTCAATAGTAATTCGATTCTTTTTGTTCTGGCTCTCCGTCTGGCTGCTCGCCGCGTTCGTGATTTTGACGGGCAAATTTTAAACAAATGACGACTTTTGAACTGCATATTAATTCAATCGAAGACGCGATTTTAGCGACGCTTGCCGCCCAAATTCCATCGGTCAAACAAATCGAGCTTTATACGGGCGAGCTGGACGCCGCGCCGGAAGACGACATCAAGCGCGTTTTGCAGCAGCTCAAAACAAAATTTCCTTTAATTTTAGCCGGGTACACCGACGGCAAAGACACCGAGGATCCTGCGTCCGGGCGGAGTTTCGGCGACCCGCTGGTGTTTCGTCACAATTGCAGCTTCATCGTGTTTTGCTGCGCCGGAAACGTGCGCGGCGCATCTGCGCAAAAGCGCGGGCGCGTCGCATCAGTCGGCGTCCGCCCGGAAATCGGTGTCGTCGAAATGATTTCGCAGGTCCGCGAAGCTTTATCCGGTTTGCAGTTTTTGAAAACGATCACGACGAGCGCGGAAGGCGTCACGCCAGCCGTCACCGAGGAACTCGCGCTTTGTTCGCCGTTGATTCCGGTCGGCGTCGAATATGTCGCCAAGATGCCCAATATTACCGTGTACGCCGTGATTTTCGACACTTATTTCCGCTGGTCGTCGAAAGACCGCACGGCGCAAGGCATAAACGTTGACGAAATTATTTTGCAGGTTGATGTCACAACGAAGCCGTCGCAATCGCAAAACGGCAAGCCCGGCGTCACCGTGAGCTGATAATTGTCACAAGAACAACAAAATGGAAACCCCAAATCTACAAAACGACAGTCACGTCACCTTTCATTTCGGGCGCGAATGCGCGTTGATGATGCTTCGGCAATTAATTGATCGTGTTGAAAACAACGAAGTGATTTTCGTTTCTGGGGAAAATTGTTGCTCGATCATAGAAACGCATGTTGCCGATAAAGAAATGCCGCTGCTCGAACCTCATCAATTGTTCGCAAACTTCATTTTCGATTTCGTCTCGCGATAAAACAAACGAATTATTGTTTGAAAAAACCGTCAGGAATCGCAACAGTATCTATGTGAACTGTAATTTCTTCCGGTTCGGGTATCAGCTTGGCGCGTCCGATTATTTTAATTTGCTCGGAGCCGACTATCATCACAGTTTCGACCTGCTCCACGTTTGGGCGGTTTTTTAGCTCGCGCTCGACGGCGCGTTGAATTTCCAATGCGGGATTGATTAGGTTTTTATTCTTCATTTCATCACCTTAGATTCTAAGTTCTGTAGCTACAATTGGCGAACTTTTTCAAGCTCACTTTCCGGTATTTCTGCTCTGTGGAATTCGAGATAATGCACGGTTAAAGAATTCGTTTCTTGTCCGTTTGGAAGAAAATGGATTTGGTTATCGCTCATCGCGCCGCACATGCATAAATGAAAGCCTTTGGTGTGATAGTCAGGATGCGTTGCCTGAGAGAGCATAATTTCCATCATGCGTGTTAATTCATCCTGAATCGGTATGAGCGAAGCGGGCAGCGTTGATTCAATAAAAAGAATGTGATCGTTGTCGGAAATTACCATTAGATTTCTTAATTTGCGCCTCGTATTTCTTCTTTTTTTACTAATTGTTTATTTCGGTAGCGACATTATTATGCGCTTCGTGTATTCCATCTGCGAACCGCCTCTTGTATAGCTTGCTGCCGATTTTTTCCCATCGTTTCCTCGTCCAGCAATTCATATTCAATGTTGTTAGTGGTTATCTTGTAACAAACAGAAATCATCGCCCCGCAATTTTCTTCATTCTGGCAAATAACGTCCGCCGTATGTCGCCCGCTGTCGTCGTAACCCGATTCAATCGCGGCAGTGGCGCAGCAAAAGGGACACGGCTTTATTTCTTTGTACGCGGAATCTATGTGTATTGCCTTTTGTTTCTTCGTTGCTAATTCCGAGTCGTTCACTAGTTCGGTTTTTAAATGAACTTCCATAAAAATTAAAGCCTCTTCTGCCTCCGATTCTGCGTCCTTCATCTACTCGATAAATTCGGGAAAATCATCAGCATTTTCGTCCTCATTGAGCGAAACGAGCGGCAAAGTCTCACCGAATATATCTTTTTGCTGATTAATCCAAGTCTGATAGTTTTCCGAATTGACTCCTTCAGCGTTAATTTCACCGAGTTCAGGGTGTTGTCTTAAGATTTCAGGTTTGAAGATCTCCTGTCCACGATGAAAAAACTCATATTTGTACTTACCCTCGCCTGCCATAAAGGAAAGAACGCTCAACGCGCCCTCGAAATCGCCGCAAGCATCGAGAATATTCCGATGTAAGGCTGCCAGAATGTCGCTCAAATCGAAATATTGAGTTTGTTGATCCATAAAACACCCTCCTCCGATTCTGCGCTCTCCACATTAAATTTTCAAACCCGCTTACCTTTCCAAAGGGTTAGAAAAACTATGCACTTAATAACCAACCAAACCGACCAGCCGCTTGAAATTTCCGGCGGCGTCCAGCTTCCGGCTAACGAGAGTCTTCCAGTCGAAAAGATCGGCAAGCGCGAGCGCTCGCTCGAAAAGCGCGGTCTGGTAACGATTTCAGAATTATCGGTCAGCGAACAACCGGCAACAGTCGTTGCGCCGGAAAAGAATTCATCCAGAGGAGCAAGAAATAAATAATGAGCGTTGTAGAATCAGCACTTCCGGGCGTAACTGCGCTCGTCAACACAGGTCAGGTTTCGCGTCCCATCCAGCGTCAGCCCACTTCGACCAGCTTCGTCGTCGGCACCGCGGATTGGGGACCGGTAATGCGCCCGACAATCGTCACAGGGCTTCTTGATTTCATCAGAAAATTCGGCGGCTTTAATTCAAACTCCTGGCTCGCGCCGGCGGCAAAAGTGTATTTCGACTTTTACGGCGGAACCAATATGATCGTTTCCCGTGTGGTCGGCGCGTCGGCTGCGGTCGGGACGAAAACCTTGATGGATCGCACTGCCGTCACGCCCGTCGCAACAATTCGAGTTGATGCGAAATATCCGTCTTCAAAAGTTGACATCTCCGTTGCCGTCGAAGCCGGAAGCCTTGCCAACACCTGCAAGCTCATTTTCAAAAGCGCGTATCTCAACATCACGGAAACTTTCGACAATTTTAAAGTCACCGTTTCGGCAAGCGAGCAGGAAGCGATTAACGCCGGACTTTCCGCTTTATCCAGCATTCAGCTCATCAGCCAGAGATCGCGTCTCGTTGATCTGACCAATCTCGCTTCAGCGACGGCAGCGCCGAACAATTTGCCAGCCATTTCGGCTGCTTCGGCTCTCGCGGGCGGTAGCGATGATTTTGCGGGAGTGAACGCCGCGGTTTACGAATTGGGTCTCGCGGCTTTCCAGGACGAGCATCTCGGTACCGGGCAGGTTTCGATTCCCGGCATTTCCTCCGCTCACGCAGCACTTATCGCTCATGCGCAAAGTTACGAGCGTGTCGCTCTGCTCGATCCGGCTTTGGGTCTGGACGTTGACGAAATCATTGCGGTTTCGGAAGCCACTCTCTCCTCGCACCGCGGGCTTTATTACCCATACGTGCAGATGCGCGATCTGGCTGGCGGCAATCTGCTCAAATTTTATCCGCCTTCGATCATCGCAGCGGGCGAGTGCGCAAAAGCCGACCGCACAATCGGCACTCATAAAGCACCGGCAAATCTCGGTCTCGTTCCGCTCGCCCTGGACGTAGAGCGAAACGCCGATGGCACTCCGCTTTTTAACGACAACATGCGCGAAGTCTTAAACCGTAAACGCGTCAACGTCATCGCGCCGCTTCCCGGCGAGGGAATAAAAGTTTACGGCGCGCGCGTCGGATACCCGGATGGAGATTTGCGCGTCCAGTTCGTTCACGAGCGAAGAATGCTCTGCTTAATCAGCCATTCGGTCAAAAAGGGTTACGCCTGGGCGCCGTTTTCCGTTGTGGACGGTCAGGGTCGGCTTTTCCGCGATCTTGTGACTACGGGCAAAAACTTTTTGCGTCCATTCTGGCGCGCCGGAGCTTTATTCGGCGCTAACGAAGAAGAAGCGTTTCTCGTTAAATGCGACCGCGACAATAACCCCGACGAGGAGCTTGCTACAGGGCTGGTTAAAGTGCAGATCGGCGTCAAGCTGTCTCCGACGGCAGAACGCATTTTGATTTTAGTGGACAACGTTCCCTTGGGTCAGGATTTGAGCGTTCTCAACGGGCAGTAAATCAGACAGCAGCCGGTTTAAATAACCGGCTGCGCCGCTACTAATAAAAATTTAGGAGAAATTTAATCATGGCAATGAATGACGGCACTTCAGCCGCGAATTTTGAAGCAGAAGTTGACGGCGTAGCTGTTTTTAAAGCTACCGAAGCGGACGGTCTCGGCAAAGAGCACGAGGTGTACGAAATCCATGAAGGCAATAAGGAAATGCCCGTAATCGGTCGCGGAAGATCGAAGACCGAAGATGTAACGCTCAAGGGAGCATTTGCCCGTACGAGCGCCGGCGCTGAGTTTCACAAGAAATTCCAGGATTATTCGCGCGGCGACAATGTGGAGAAATTCACCGTGCGCGTTATCCAGTACGCCGAAAACAGCAAATCAATCGTGGCGATTCATGAATGCATCGAATGCGCGCCTCGCAGTTTTAAACCGCTCGGTCTCAAAGGCGACTCAAAAGACGCGGCGATGTTTGAGGTTAAATTCAGACCTTCCGATTACGAATGCTCGACGAGTGGATGATAACTCGGACAAACATTTAATTCTATAAGCTGCCTAAAATGAAAACCGAAATCAGTTGTACGAGTTTTTGATCCTTGCTCGCGCCGATCTGATTTCGGTTTTCGCGCATCGCTGACAGCGACGATTAACTTTGATCTAAATAACCCAGAGAAAATAAAATGAATTTAACGAACACGCATAAAATTACGCTTATCGGCGGTTACACGGATAAAGAAGGTGTCCCGCACCGCGATGTGACTTTCGGCAAACGCCTGAAAGTAAAAAATCTGATCGACATTGAAGTCAGTCAGGCGGCGAGAATCCCGGCTCAGCGCGAGATGATGCTGGTCGCAGCTTCGATTACCGCTTTCGGAGAATTGAAAAACCTGCCCGTTCCACTGACGATTCTCTTCGGGCTTGATTCGATAGATATTGACGATTTGATAGCCGGTCATGATGAGTTTTTACAAGCAACGCGCGGGGATAAGAAAGGCGAAATCGTCAGCGAAACCGAAACTCGCCTTGATTTCGGCGTCGAGCAGGGCGGGGTGAATTACAGCCTTGTCACGTTCGGGCGAAGATTGAGCTTCAAAGACAAGGTGGAAGCGCAGCGAAAAGGCATCTACGGCGTCGCTAATATGCTGCACGAGGCGGTCGCGCAGATCGAAAAAATCACCGACGAAAAAACCGGAATGGAACTCGTCGCTCCGTTTGAAACCGGGCTTTTCGAGAATCTCGATCTGGAAGATTTCGACACCTTGTTTGCCGGGGGTGAACTGCATCGCCAATCCTTTCGCAGAAAAGGAGAAACTGCTTCTGGAGTTGCGACGGACTCAGTTCGTGGTGATGAAAGAAACGGGGATGAGCAAGGCGGAGATTGAAGCATTGCCGGTAGAAGAATACGAGAGTTTTGTCCGTTTGATTAACGATTTCTACCGGAAAAAGTAATCTTTGAACCGTTCCCCAAAAACCTACCAAACAGACTGCTTTTGGCTGTCATATTAAAGCCTGCCAAATTTCGGCACATCAAAATAAAACGGTTAAGGCTAGCTGACTGCTAGCCTTTTTTATTTGCAAACTTAAAACTTGTTCAGCATTTTCATAGCTTTTCTGAATACAGCGATATTGCATTTTTAGCTAACTCAAGTTTACGCGGAAGCTGCCGAAAAAGAACGCGACCTAAACGCCGAAATAGAGAAAGTCTCTGAGTCTTCTAAAGCATCCCTGAAACCAATGGATAAGCAATTAGCGTTGGAAATCGTTTTGCTGGCTCTGCATTTCGGATGGTCTGAGGACGAGATACTAAAAATACCAAACTATCGAAGACAAACATACGTGCAAAGCATCAGCGATTTATGCGGAGGCTTTATAGAAGCATTAAGAATGGGAGCCACGAATCGAGTTGAGGTTGAAAAACTGCATAAAACAGAGATGCAAGGTTTTTTAAAACATCTTTTATCCCAAAACATTGAAGGAAACAACTCCGAAACGCTGGGCGAATACCTCAAAAGAAATAATATGGACTAGCAGGAAAAGCTAGTCTTTTTCCCATTTTAAAGTGAAAAACATCTTGACATTATACCGCAGCGTGGTATAGTGAAAATATGGCAATTGAGAGTTTCAAAGATAAGTTAACCGAAAAAATAAACGGCGGCGAAGTATCGAAGAAAACTCAAAAATTATTGCCTGCCGAACTACATTCTAAAGCGCAAATCAGGCTCGCCGTTCTTGGCGCAGCGACAAGCCTCGAAGATTTGCGGGCATTGCGCGGCAACCGTTTTGAAGCCTTAAAAGGCGATAGAGCGGGACAATTCAGCATTAGAATTAACGACCAGTATCGCATCTGCTTTGAATGGCAAGACGGAAACGCTTACAACGTGGAAATAATTGATTATCACTGAGGAGATTTTATGGCTCATTTAACACCGAACATACATCCCGGAATGGTTTTGCAAGACGAACTCGACGAACTGGGCATCAGCCAGTCGGCTTTGGCTGTGCATATCGGAGTTTTGCCGAAAACCATTAATGAGATTTGCAACGGGAAGCGGGGTATCAGCGCGGAGATGGCATGGAAATTAGCACAGTCTTTTGGCACAAGCCCGCAATTCTGGATGAATCTGCAAGACAACTGGGAGCTAAGCCGGGTTGATAAAAGTGCAGTTGAAAAAGTAAAAAAAATCGCAGCGTAATGGTATTAAAACAAGAAAATCTAGAATCTTTGGGTTTTCAAAGAAACGGCTCTCATGAATCCGTCGAAAATTTGTTCTATAAACGACTGCTGCGCGGTCTTGAAATTGAAGTTGATTTAACAACGGGCGAAGGCGTTCTTTCGTTTTTTAACGTGGAAAAAGATTTGACGCCCGTCGAGTTGTATATGCGCTTTGAAAATGAAGAGCAAATTAAAACGGTTATCGAAACTATCACAAGAGTAGAATTTCATAATCACGGCTACAAATAAAGTCAAATTTTGTAAGATTTTGATTGACTAAAAGGCAAAGTGTGTGTAATTTAACACAACTTATTGCGGTTAAAATACGTCTCTTTTTTTATGGATAAGCCTGATGACAAATCCGAAGCTGTTTCTCAAAAGATTC
>DASVUH010000006.1:0-3456 GCA_036387135.1 Pyrinomonadaceae bacterium
AAAAGAAAATCAACGAACAACGAACGACGAACAACGAACAAATCGAATGAGCGAAGCCTTGGACAGAGTTCGCGGCATAACGAGGTTGCCGCTGTTTCCGTTGCCGGTTGTGTTGTTTCCCGGCACGCCGCTCCCGCTGCACATCTTTGAGCCGCGTTACCGCGAAATGCTCGCAGACATTCAAATCACGAACAACTTATTCGCTTTGCCGTATTGGGATGCGAGCGAAACCGAAGCGACCAGACCTGAAATCGGAACGCTCGGCTGTGTCGCCGAAGTACGTCAGGTTCAGCCGCTCGAAGACGGACGCTCGAACATTTTAACTGTGGGAATCGTACGTTTTCGGCTCGAAGATTACGCGGACACCGCAGATTCCTATTTTGTCGGCGAAGTTTCGTATTTTGAAGACGACAAAGAAGATGAAGAATTTTTGGAACAGCGTGCCGTAGCAGTTAAAGATTTGTTTCTGCGCGTCGCACAAGGCACGCGCGACATCGCCGGGACGCGGGGCGAATTGCCCGATCTGCCGGAAATTACGCCCGAACATCTTTCGTTTTTCGTTGCTGCGGCGATTGATTTCGACATCAAGATGAAATACGAGATGCTCGCAATGCGTTCCACCGGCGAGCGCCTTAAACGCCTACACGATTTTCTCGCTCAAGCCGTGCAAACCGTCGAAGAGCGCGCCAAAATGAGCAAGCTCGCGCAAACCAACGGTCACGGCAAAAAGCGAATTGATTTTGAATGAAAGTTACGGTTTTATTTTTCGGCGCGGCAAAGGAAATCGTCGGAGCGGAGCAAATCGAATTTGATTTGCCGCCGCAAATTTCCGCCGCCGCGGCTTTTCAGCAAATTCTGCAAACATATTCGGCTTTATCGGAAAAGTTCGGTAAATCTTTGCTTTTCGCAGTTAATCAAAATTATGCGAGCGGCGACGAAATGATTCAAAACGGCGACGAATTGGCGATTTTTCCGCCCGTTTCAGGCGGCAGCGGCGAAAGTCCAAAATCTGACGAAATCCGTACTGAGACGGCATTTTTTAAATTGACCTTTAAGCCGTTAAATGTCGGTGAAATTGCTCGACAAGTCGTGCCGCCGACGTGCGGCGCGATTGTCACGCTCGACGGTTTTGTCCGCGAATGGACAAAAGGGAAACAAACCGAATATCTGGTTTACGAAGCATACGAGCCGATGGCTTTGGCGGAAATGCAAAAGCTCGGCGCGCTTGCCCGCGAAAAATTTGAAATCGCGCACGTCGCGATTGTGCATCGTTTGGGACGACTTGAAATCGGCGAAACGAGCATTGTTATTGCGGTCGCCGCGCCGCATCGCCGCTCCGCTTTTGAAGCCTGCGAATGGATTATCAAAGAATTAAAACGAACCGTTCCAATCTGGAAAAAAGAATTTTATGCTGACGGTTCGGCTTGGATTGAAGGCGAGAAAATTTAACTTCGTTTTAACTTAAATATCTTCATTCTGCATTTGCTTGCCAGACGAAATTGGCATAAGATTCCAGCCTCGGCAAAACGTTTGAATCCAATCCTTAAGTTTTGCCTTTATAACCAAAACTTTTAAAAAAAGGAAATATATGAACAGCTTTTCTTTCAAGGCAATCTTGTTTGTCGCCTTATCCGTGTTTGCATTGAGCGATATTGCGACGGCGCAGTCGCAATCAACGACAGGAAACATCGAGGGGCGCGTAGTTGATCCGAACGGCGCGGCTGTCGCTAATGTGACCGTGACCGCGACAAATCAGGACACGGGTTTTGAAAAATCGGTAAATACAACCGACGAGGGCAATTTTGTTTTGCCGCTGTTGCAGCCCGGAAATTACAAAGTAGTTACTGCTGCCAGTCAGGGATTTTCCGGCGCAAGCTACGAAAACGTCCGGGTAACGGTCGGAGCCAAAAATACGCTTGAAATTACTTTAAGCGTAGGTTCCGGCGTTACCGTCGTGGATGTGCAGGACACGGGCGGAGGCGTGGAAGCCACCCGCACCTCAATTTCTTCCACTGTTGAAGAGCGCCGGATTATCAATCTGCCGACAAACGGGCGTAATTTCCTGGATTTTGTAACGCTTACTCCGGGCATTGTCCGCGACCCGAATCGCTCGGGCGATTTAGCCGTCGGCGGTCAGAAAGGAACGCTCAACAGTTTGCAGATTGACGGCACGAGCAGCGACAACACCTTTTTCGGACAATCATCTGGACGCACCGGATCGGGACGCGCGCCGTCGCAGTTTTCGGTTGATACGGTCAAGGAGTTTCAAGTCAACCAGAACGGATTTTCGGCGGAATTCGGACGCGCCGCCGGCGCGGTTATCAACGTCGTAACAAAAAGCGGAACAAACAGATTTACCGGAAGCGCATTTGAATATTTCCGCGATGAATCGCTTAACGCCCGTTCGCCGGTTTTAGTTGCGGCTGGAAGAGCACGACCCGCCGGACAAATCAATCAATTCGGTGGAACGTTTGGCGGACCGATTAAAAAAGACAGAATCTTTTTCTTCGGCGCTTACGAAGGTCAGCGTTCGGATTTACCGAATCCGGTTGTCGTTCGTTCGCTGCCGTTCGCCCCGGCGAGTATCCAAACTCTGCTCGGACCGAAAATTGCTTCCTACAACGTCAATCGCCAGCAGGATACGTTTCTGCTCAAAACTGATTTCAATATCAACGAACGGAATCAGGTCTGGGTCAGGTTTAATCAGCAGAATTTCACCGGCACAAATCTGGAAAGCTCCGGCACTCTGAGCGCGCTGGAACACACCGGCAACAGCAACGTCAAAACCAGCACGATTTCTTCGAGCTGGACTTCGACATTATCGCCGACCTGGTTTAACGAGCTTCGCTTTCAGTTCTCACGCGACAAAGAACCGGGACTGGCAAATTCAGACACGCCCGAAGTCGCCGTAGCCGCAAACGCGGGCGGCATTAACGACGGAACTTTTCTCTACGGGCGAAACAATTTCAGCCCGCGTGAAACGACCGTGACGCGCTACCAGTTTGTTGACAGTCAAACTCTGATTGCCGGTAATCACACGGTTAAATACGGCGCTGATTTATTGTTCGACCGTATTTTTAACTTCTTCCCGGGACTTTTCAGCGGAGCATATACTTTTTCGACTATTCAAATACCGGCTCCGACTCCTACTAATCCTAATGCAACGGTGACTCTTAGCGGTTACGAAGCCTTGGCTGCCAATAGACCTTCACGTTTCCGTCAAAGTTTTGCCGGGGCGGGAACGACAGGCGGCACAACGCACCCGAACAATTCGGAATACGGATTTTTTGTGCAGGATGATTGGCGCGCCACGCCGAACCTGACTCTCAATCTCGGATTGCGCTACGATTACCAAACAATTGCCAAACCGCCGATCCAAAATCCGAATCCTGCCTTGCTTGCGGCGGGTTTTGACACCGGCTTTCAACCGAAAGACAAAAACAACATCGCGCCGCG
>DASVUH010000007.1:0-88330 GCA_036387135.1 Pyrinomonadaceae bacterium
CATAAGCCTATGCCGTGAAAGTTATATTCAATAGTCTGTTCTGGGTCAAGAAATCCTTCTCTTGGAAAACCCTCAAATCTAGAACGAGCCAACTCACTTTGAGCAATATCTTTGTATTTTTCAAATAATAAAGCAGCCTCAATCACACTGGCTTGATACTCTTGAATCATTTCTATTAACCGCTTTACCATTATTACTTCTTCGGATTGTACTTCCTGTCTCAAAAAGGGTCGTTTATGACACTGTTATTATTGAGAAATTCTTTTTCCAATCCGAGCAAGTAATAAATCCTAAACCAATAATTCCATAAACCAATACTCCCAAAAGGTAACTGCCAACTCCACCGCTAACGTGAGGGGAAAGATAGCTCAGAGTAAAAACACAAAATACTAGTGTCAAAAAAATCCAAATAATCAACGATGTGATACTCAAAACTCTAACTTTTCCTTTAGCAGTCAATGTTATCTGCCAAGAAATGATTAAAGCCAGCAAAAAGAAGATAAGAATTGGCGTAAATGTGATAATTATTTCTGACAATGTAAGCATTGCTAAATCTTCTGCCCTGAACACGTCTCAAAAAGGGTCGTTTATGACACTGTTGTCACAGATAATTATTTGATTTTCGCCCTACCAAATTCCAATCGAACAATCTACTATATAAACTTTTTTTGAAATAAAAGAAAAATTTTCAGTTGAAATATCAATAGTAAATTTGCCTTTCTTAAAACGTAAATTATCTCTAGGTATATGATTTCCCTTAAAGAAAATCCAATCTGAATGAGTAAGTAGATTTACAAAATATTCTTCAACTTCCTCAGGCTCGGCAATTGATG
Source organism: Pyrinomonadaceae bacterium (assembly GCA_036387135.1). Classification (GTDB taxonomy): domain Bacteria; phylum Acidobacteriota; class Blastocatellia; order Pyrinomonadales; family Pyrinomonadaceae; genus JALZCH01. Next base: position 834 of record DASVUH010000007.1, read on the forward strand.
AATACTGTATCGAACGTAAGGCATTATTAGGCTTCACACTATCTCTCTGGCGCATTTTTACGAAAGAAGGAGGAGGATTTAAGTTGCTACAAATATTTTTAACTTCCTGAACTTCTTCCTTTGTAATTTGCGGGAATAGTGTCTCAAAAGGTTTACAGGAACAAGTAGGCAAAACAATAATCAAGCAAAATAATTTCAAACAACTTTTGAGGATTATTTTGTAAATCATAATTCTTCCGTGTAGGTCTCAAAAAGGGTCGTTTTTGACATTATTTTTGATCTAGTTTGAGTGTGCCATAAAGAGGTGTTTTTGACACTAATGTTAGTCTTAATAGATATAATTTATTGGCTGATATTTAGAGTTACTAGAATTTTAGCTTTAGAAGCATCTTTTCTTTTCGGCTCAAGAGTCACAATAGTATGACCAGCGTCGAAACCTCTGCAATAACTACCGCGCAACTCATATTTTCCGGGAGACAAACCTTTGAAACGAAACCCACCGTTTACTCCAACTCGACAAGCGGCAAATCGTTTGCGCTTGTCAAAGTCCAAATCTGAATTGTCATAAATTTCAATAAGCGCATCGGAAATAGGTTCTTCGTTTGGATCAACAACTTTTGCCATGAATTTCTTTAACAGTTCCGCCATCAACGGGCGTATGTCCTTGAATCCAGTTCCAACAAGTAGTTTCGTCGCTTTGAACTTTTTGGCATCGATGAGATTTTTGTGCGTAAGAAGCATCAAGACAAAGCAGAACAAATATTGCTACAAGTATTTTTGTCATAATACCTTCTCAAATTAAATTATCGTAAAACGTCTCAAAAAGGGGCGTTTTTTGAGACAGGAAGATTACAAATCTTTTATTGGACGTTGCTAGCGCGAGTTTTCAGGTTGGATATGAAAATCCGTAATACTTCAGCCGCGAATATAAAAAAATATTTGGTGTTCCGCCCCTTCGTGATGTCGCCAAACTTTGCAGTAGTTTAGCCAATAGCTAATTAGACAAAATAACTGTTTTGTCTAATGCAGTTGTGCCTTTTGAATTGTTCGATGCGGGTTTATTCTTCACTCGCAACTTTGAAATGTGGGTTCTCGATGATACCAAAGACGTTTCCAAACGGGTCTGTCACCGTCGCTACGCGAACGCCGCTGCCGACATCATACACATCGCTATGTTTCTTCGCGCCAAGTTCAAGCATCCGCTTGTAGCTGGCGGTGGCATCTTTAACGCCCCAATAAGCGACTGCATTATTACCTTTTGACACACCGGACATATCCGGGTCTAGCCCTAACTCGAAGCCACCGATATTAAAGCCGACATAAAACGGTTGGTCAAAATAAGGCTTAGTTCCTAACGCCTCTGTGTACCATGCTTTGGCTTTCTCGAGATTATCTACATTGTAAATGACAGTTCTTAGTCCTTGAAACATTTTCTTCTCCTTTACGCCAACCGGCGCAGGTTTATTTTGCTGCTGAAAACTAGCATTTGCTAAAGAAAGGATAACAAGTAGCGTAAGTAATGCAAGAATAAGTTTTCGATTCATATTCAACAATTTCTTGTAAATTCACCGGACAAAAGCGGAATTTTAAGGCGTCACTTGGGTTCATTTAGATAAACCGCATTCAAAACGCGCCCGCGTTCATGATCCGAAGTAATTGTTTTAACGGCATTGAGAAGCGCGCTGCGAACGTTTTCATCTTTCGCTTTAGCGTTGGCTACCTGAATAAGAACGTTTGCCTTTTCGTAATCCGAATTTATTTTCGCGGCGGAGGCGAGAGTTTGTAGCAGGATGTCTTTGTTCGCGGCATTTGCTTTCAAGACGGCTTTTAGCACGCGCCCTCGTTCGTAATCGCTCTTAATAGTTCCGGTTGCCGCAAAGTACGCATCAAGCGTCTTGCGGTTGAGCGGAGACGTGCTTACGGTGTTAATAAGAAGAGTCGCCTTCTCGTAATCAGAAGAAATCCCCGTCTCCGTCTGCTTTAGAACATCATTCAAAGCGCTCGCATCGAGATTCCCGCTTTTAACGGCTTCTTCCAAATAAACCCGTTTAGTGTAATCGCCCGTCAGGCGCGGGATTTCATTGAGCAGAGCGGCTGCTCCGCGCTCTCGAATAATTTGTTTGGCTCTGGCTTTGGCATCAAAGCCTTTTCCGACAGCCTCAGCCATTATTTTCGCCAGCCAGTCCTGTCCTTCTGCATCAAATGAGCGCTCCTGCCCGTTTACCATATAAGTTCTGACAAGCTGCCCGTTTGTCCCAGCCGCAACTTTCAATTGACGCTTAATGCCGCCTCGACGTTCAATGACTTCCAGAGAGCCGTCGCCGTTGATGCTCGAAACGTCCGTATAATTATCATTGAACCGGACATCATTTCGCATCGTCACGCTCAATTCCGTTGATCCGTCCGAATGATTCCAACGGCTTGTGCTGTTGCGCTCATTTTGAGCAGTTGCCGTTAAAATAATAGAAAAGAGAATAAAAATCACAGAGATAAGACTTTTAATCATTATGTTACTCCTTATTGTTGCGGTTTTAGTTGCCATATTGTTTTAACGCATTTGACTGCGATGTCAAGCCGGGAAGCGCCAAATTTTCAGAACCCGTCCATAAAAGGCTCAAAGCATCAAATTAAACCGAGTTTTTTGAATTGTTTCGAGACGAAACTCAGATAAGTCCGGCTTCTCAAAAGCAGACAGTGTGAATGAGTGATAGATACATTTTTAGATACAGATACGAAAAAAGCAAAGACGGCTTTTATTCCGCGTTAAATTCGGCAAAATTAAGCCGACGCGATAAAAGCCGTCTTTACGTAAAACAGACTGAATTCAATGTTTATTGAATTGTCATTTTCGACGCATCGAGAATGTAGCCTCCGTATATTTGTTTTCTAAGTTGTTCGGAAAGCTCGGCATCCAGTTTCTTGAGAATACTAAAATGCTTTAGAGCTTCATCGCGGTTATTCATCGCCAGAAAACTGACGGCAAGATTATATTGCGCGTAACTCCAATCTGGACGGAGTCTGGCTGACTCTAAATAACTTTTGTGCGCCTGCTTTTTCTTGCCTAACTTGGTTAGCACGACTCCGAGATTGCTGTGAGCATCGGCAAATGCAGGCTTCAGTTCAATGGCGCGCCTCAAGCTCTCATTAGCTTCCTGATAGCGCCCGACCGCGATCAGTGTAACTCCCTTATCGTTAAGAATCTCAGCCGAATCGGGCTGCAGCTTAATCGCAGCATTGAATGCTTCAAGCGATTGCTCGTAATTTTTGATTTGGTACAGCGACATTCCTAATTGTCTGAGCACGGAAGGATTGTGCGGCTCAAACTGCGCGGAGCGGCGAAAAGCCGCGACGCTTTCTTCGTAACGACCAGCCTCGTAAAGCGTGTTGCCTAGTCCGGCGTAAGCATTAGCAGAATCAGGCTTATTTTCGATTATATGGTTGAATTCCTGCACGGCGTCATCATAACGACCTGCGTAATTAAGAGCCATTGCCAGGTTGAAATTAATCTGAGCCGATTTTGGAGCTATTGAGACAGCTTTTTGGAACATCTCGATGGCTTCGCTGTAATGTTTTTCGAGAGCTAATTCGACGCCCCGGTTATTAAAGTCAAGGGCTTTAACCCCGCCGATTGACGAAGCGCCTCCGGTTTCGGGAGGAAGCCAGTTAAATTGGTTTTCCGAATTGATATTCGGATTTCGCTTATTTTCTTCATACGAGTGAAGGGACGAAGGATTTCGCTTGTTTTCTTCTTGCGCGTAAGCGGTTGAAACGAGTGTGACGATAAATAGAACGAGCAGGATTGTTTTCATGATTTTTTCCTTATTGCAGCAGTAGCTAACATTCTCGTTTGCTATAAAAGCCTTTTACATTAAAGACTAAAACTAGATTGTGACGAGTCGTTTCAAACCGGCTATGAAAGCATTCTTTTAGGATTGAGCGGTAGGCAAATGCGGGTTGAAAATGAAAGTTGAAAAGGGCTATTACGAAGCGGCGGGAACGATAATCGCTAAAAGACTGATCGGGTAGTTTTCCGATTTTTAAAATTTAGCTTTTAAAGCCGGAATGAAATTGATAAAAAGGAGATTAAATTTATGCGTTTTATAAAACTGCTTCTTTTTATTTTTATCTGCATCGTTTCGATTGCCGCTGCAAATGCGCAGACGGCAAAATGTCTAAGTTACGAACCGGAAAAAGTCAGCCTGCGCGGTCAGCTTTTGCGAAAAAGCGTCGTTAACGCCTCGAATCAAAAGGAAACAATCTGGACGCTCAAGCTGGATGCGCCGATTTGCGTCAAAGCCGATGCGGGAAACGAATTTAACATCGCGGTCAAGCGTCTGACCGATGTTCAGCTCGTTCTTTCAACCGAACAGTTCAAAAAATATCGCGCGAATTTAAACAGGAAAATCGAAGCCGGCGGCACGCTTTTCGGGGCGCATACGCAGCATCATTTTACGAATGTTTTAATGATTGTCGAAGAAATTAAAGCGAGATGACTATGACGAGATTTCTTTTGGCGTTTATAACTTTGTGTCTATTTTCCGTTTTCGCAAACGCTCAACGCGAAACCGATGTTTCCGCGATTCGCAGCGATGTTCAGAGCATCAACAAAAACTCGGCGAAGCTCAAACAAGCGACTGTTAAATTAGACGGAATTTCAACCGAAGGAGCCGAGCTGACGGTTTTTCGGGAAAATAATCAAATCAAAAAAATCAACGCCCAAATCTACGGCGAAATGGGTTATTCGATAATCGAGCTTTTCTACAAAGACGAAAAGCCGATTTTCATTTACGAGCGCGAATTTCGTTATGAAAAGCCGTTCGGGAAAGTCCTGAAAATCATCCCGACGCGGTTTTATTTCGCCAATGAAAAGCTCGTCAAAATGCTTTACGCGAAAAGAGAGATTTTTGCTGAAGACAAAGAGTACAACGAAATGCGCGACCGAATGATTTCGCTCTCGAAAACAATTTTCGACGCGGCGAAAGATAAATCGAAATAAATTAAACGCCGCTCAAAACCTTATCAGGATTCTTTTTTGATTAAATTTAAAGCGGTTTCCAAAATCGCGTCTCTGCCGCTCACATAATCGGCAACTCGTCTCGTTACCGGCAAATCCGGCACGACTCCTCTGGCGTCTTTACAACCGGCGGGCGGCATCCAGTTTCTGACGGAAAGAGATGCCCGCAGTCTGGAATGCGGCAGATTAAAAAAGTAAATTTCGCCGAAATTGCAGACAGGCGCTTTGGTTTCTTCGCCGACAATCTTTGCAAGCCCGTTATCTTTTATCACTGCCAAAAACATTTGAGCGCTGGAAAATGTTTCCTTTGAACCGAGAACAAACACCTTCCCGTCGAATCGAAGCGGATTATCGCCGGGATTGACTGTCGGCGGCTGAGTCGAAATAAATTCGCCCGGACGCAGCGCCATATAATTATCCGGCACGGGTAAATTTTTGCTCTTGAGAAATTCGACATACTGATTGCTGCGTTTCCACTTCATCGAATAATGTTTGTACGGCTTTGCGTTGAACATATTAATCAGCGCGTCTCCGAGCGCCGAATTGCCGCCCCGGTTATTTCTGACATCAATAATCAAAGTCTTCGCTTCGGCTGATTTAATCTGTGTAAACGCATCCTTCAGAATTGATTTATATTTTTCCAAATCGTAATCAAAAGTTGTCGAGTTAAGATAAGCCACACCATTTCCGAGCAGCTTCAGTTCAAGCGGAGATTCGTTTGTTTGCGGCGTCGGGGAATTTGCCGCCCTCAAAGCATTTTCTCTTTGAATTATTTCCGGCAAATAAATGCCTTTTACCCGGACATTTTTGCCGTCCGAGAAAGAAACCGCAAATTCATCCGGTCGCCCGAAAACTTCGGCAGCGCCGACCCAGAGCCAGAGCGCGGCGCTTTCGACTCTTTCCCGTTCGATACCGAAAAGATGCTCGCTGAGCTTTTGGATAATCTCGTCGCTCTTAAAACCGTTTATGCTCGTAATAACGGCTCCCTTTTCAATCTTTTCATCGGCAAACGACTTTTCAACCACAATTTTGCCGTCAACATAAACCGTGCGAATCGGAAAATATTTCGTCGCATCTTTTTCCGCTTTAATAAAAAAGCGCGGTTCAACCACATAACTATGAGAATCCTGAACGGCGCTGACGAGCGGCGTAAAAAGCAGCCAGAATTCCTTCTGAGTCATCGCTCCGCGCTCGCGGATGCGAGATTTTATCTGGTTTGCGCGCGCCTGAAACTCTTTGGCTGAAATATGAGCGTAAGGATTAACGTGCGCCTCTTCCAGATTTTTGATGTAGAAATCCACATCTTCAATTAGCTGTTCGGGGGTAAACCGCTGATTACCATCAAAAACTGTCTGACCAAACGCTGAGCAGGTAAATAAAATGATTAAGAATAAAAGGGTCTTGGTTTGGATGACCTGAAAGGTTAATTGTGTCCAAATCCGCATTTAAGTTAAAGCTCCTCTTTTTCTAATGTACGATTCGAGATTCTGTTTATTTAACGGGTTATTTAACGGAAGATTTCGCAAACACTTTACGGCAAAACTCAAACAAAAGTTTAATCAATTGACTTCATTAACGCGAGAAAAAGAGAAGCCGCCGCGTAAATCCAAATCCAAAGCCTGTTCCTGACCCAAAATCGGCATACCTTTGAAATGCTGCTTATAGCCGACGGCGCGAAAGCCGATGTCGCCCTGATTTGTTTTAATAATCCATTTCCATTCGGTTTTACGATTTATCAATTCCGAATTTTTAGATTTTCGATGCGCGCTGCGTTCGATATTTATAATTTCTATTTCCTGATTCGGCTCAAGCTCAATTCTAAGGTCGCTGACGTTTTCAAAAACAAGCGTCGCGGCTGCGACCAAAAACCTTTGCGAATTCGCATTTTCAGGTTGATAAATTCGTTGAAGAATATAATCAATATCGAGCAGAAATTCCGTTCGTTTGGGCAGAAACGCAAATGCATAAACTCTCGATTCGCGCCAATTCATTTGTTCAAAATCGCTTTCCGTCCAAACAAATTTTTGCAGATTTAAAATTTCACTCATTTTCGTCAAAATCCTCGCGTGCGATTTCGCGCATTTTATCGCTGATCAGCCCATAAGAAAAGCCTTGACGCATCAGATAATCGTAAAACTTTTTCGTCTCGTCGCGGTTCTCAGGCAAGCCTTTTAAGCGAATGCGTTTTTTGATCGCTTCTTCGACCAAATCCGCTTCGGGCGTTTCTTCGTAAACTTGTTCGAGCGCGTGTTCAACAGTTTCTTTATCGAGCTGCTTTTGCTGAAGAGATTGCTGGAGTTTACGTTTTCCGACCGGCTTTTGCCGGAGCTTTGAAGCGGCGAAATCGTGCGCGAATTGTTCGTCGTTGACGAATTTATATTCTTCTAATTTTTGCAAAACCGTTTCGACGATTTCGGCGTTCGTCCAGTTTTTTTCCAAAAGTCTTTCTCTTAATTCGCCGACAGAACGCGGTTTGGCGGCGAGAAGCCGGACGGCGCGCTCCATTGTTCGCTTGCGCGCTTTTTCCACGTCTTTGATTTCAACCGGCTCGTCGGATTCGGTTTTCGGACTCCACTTCTTTCTAAACATCTGTAAATTTTAACTCTTTCGCAATTAAAATCTAAACGTGCGTTTCGCACAAAATATTTTTGCGTCATCAAGTTAAAATATTCACAATATGATTGCTGAACAGATAAAAATGCACGAGAATTTCGGCTCGCAGTTTTTAAACCATCCGCGCAATGTTTTGGTTTATTTGCCGCCCGGTTACGGCGTAAACCCGGAAGAGCGTTATCCGGTTTTGTATATGCACGACGGGCAAAATCTGATGAATCCCGAAGACGCTTTCGGCGGCGTCGCCTGGGGCGCGGACGAAACGGCGCAAAAATTGATTTTGACGGGCGAAATCTCGCCGCTGATTATTGTCGGAATTTACAATACGGGCGGAAAACGAATTGACGAATACACGCCGGTCAAAGCCGAGCGCGGCAGAATGAAAGGTCACGGCGGACAGGCGGATCAATACGGGCGAATGATTATCGAAGAATTAAAGCCATTTATTGATAAAACATATCTGACGCGCACCGAACGCGAATTTACCGGACTCGGCGGTTCGAGCCTCGGCGGTCTGGTTTCGCTTCACCTCGGTTTTAAACGACCGGACGTTTTTTCGCGCGTCGCGGCAATCTCGCCCGCCATCTGGTGGGCGAACAATCAAATTATTCGCGAAGCCGCTAAATTGACCGAGCGAATTCCTTTGCGAATCTGGCTCGACATCGGCAAAAAAGAAGGCGGGCAAATCAAACACCAGGTTCGCGCATTAAAAGAAATGCTGCTCGCGCAGGGCTGGCAATTGGGCGCGGATTTCGCTTATCAGGAAATTCCCGAAGCGCGCCACAACGAACAAGCCTGGGCGGCGCGTTTCGGCGACGTTTTAAAATTTTTGTATCCGAAATTACCTTGAACGGAGTTTTAATCATAGACAAACCCGAAGGCTTAACGTCGCACGATGTCGTTGGCAGAGCGCGGCGCATTTTAAAAACGCGCAGCGTCGGACACACAGGCACGCTCGACCCGTTTGCGACCGGAGTTCTGGTCGTTTTAATCGGCAAAGCGACCAGACTCGCGCAATTTCTCGACAAAGCCGAAAAAGAATATCTGGCGACAATCCAATTCGGATATTCAACCGACACGGGCGACAGAACTGGATTGCGGATTGCGGATTGCGGATTGCGGATTGAAGAAATCGCGGCGCGAATAACTGCGAGCAATGTTGAAAAAGCCTTAGTCAAGTTTCGCGGAGAAACGCTGCAAACTCCGCCGATGTATTCGGCAAAAAAAGTCGGCGGGAAAAAACTTTACGAATTGGCTAGAAAAGGCGTGGAAATCGAACGCCAGCCGGTCAAAATCAAAATCTCGGAATTGGAAATTGTCGAAAATTCTGAAAATCAATCCGCAATCCGCAATCCGCAATCCGCAATTGTGAGGGTTGTGTGTTCAGCCGGAACTTACATCCGCGTTTTGGCGGAAGACATTGGAAAAGAATTGGAAACGGGCGCGCATCTGGCGGAGCTTCGCCGGACGCGAGCCGGAAGTTTCGATTTACGCCAAGCCGTGACGCTTGAAGAGCTTGAGAATCTTGCGATTGAAAATCGAATCGGAGAAATTAAAATTTCTCCAAACGATGCTCTCGGACATTTTCCGTTCGTTGTTTTAGATGAACTCGGAATAGCCCGGACGCTCAACGGAATGAAAACGAAAGTTTCCTCAAATTTTAACGACGCAGAGTTTGTTCGTTTGTGCGATGAGAGCGGAAACCTTGTTGCCGTCGGCGTTTTCGATGAACGGGAACAAGTTATCCAACCGCGAATTGTTTTCGGCGCGGCTTAAAAAGCAATTGACACATTCTGCAATCGAATTTAAATTCATCTCGTCACAATTTGAAATTGCTGAAAGGAAAATTGGATGATTTCACGAAAATTCTCACCAACGGCGGCGGTAAAACTTCTGCTGATTTTATGTTTAATGCTCGGCGCAAGTTCCGGCGCAGCAGTTTCGGCTCAGGACAAGCCGAACAGTTTCGCCGCCGAGCGCGAGCGGGCGATTCAAATGATAAACGAGGGCAAATACGTCGAATCTTTGCCGCTTTTTGAAAAGCTCGCCGCCGCGAAAGAAGCCGACGGCGATGTGTTTTTCGGACTCGGAATCGCATTGCTTCATAAAGCAGACCAATCCAAAGATGTCTCGTCGCGCAAAGAGGGGCGTGTAAAAGCCAGAAATGCGCTGCTTAAAGCCAAAGAGTTCGGCTTGCGAAATCCGCAGCTCGATTCGCTTCTCAGCCAAATCAAACCGGACGGCGGCGAGCGAGGCAAATCGGACGACCCGAAAGCTAACGAAGCGATGAACGAAGCGTTTGCCGCTTTTGCCGGAAAAAATTACTTGAAAGCCGCCGAATTATACGAAAAAGCCGCCCGCCTTGACCCGACTTTGTACGAAGCGGCGCTTTATACCGGCAACAGTTTTTACGGCGCGCGAGATCACGAAAAAGCGGGCGTTTGGTTTGCCAGAGCAATCGCTCTCGACCAGAACCGGGAAACGGCTCATCGTTACTGGGGCGATTCATTGATGGTGAGCGGCAAAACCGAAGAAGCAAAAAATAAATTTTTCGACGCCATTGTTGCCGAACCTTACAACCAGACGGCTTGGCGCGGGTTAATTCAGTTTGCGCAAATCAACAATCTCAAGGTCACGCATCCGAAAATTGACATTCCAACCGGAATCAGCTCAAACGAAAAAGGCGACCGGACAACAATCACGCTCGATGAATCCATTCTCAAAGACAGCAAAGACGGCTCCGCCGCGTGGATGATGTACGGGATTAGCCGCGCTGCCTGGCGCACGAGCGAATTCTCCAAGAGATTTCCCAACGAAAAAACTTATCGTCACAGTTTGGCGGAAGAATCCGCTGCACTGAGAAGCGTTTTGGAAGCGGTTAAAAATCAAAGCAAGGACATCAAGCAGCTCAATCCGTCGCTCAAATTATTGCAGGAAATAAACGATGCCGGACTGCTCGAAGCCTACATTTTGCTTGCCCGACCTGATGCCGGAATCAGCCGCGATTATGACGCTTTCCGGCAAAACAACCGCGACAAATTGAAGCGTTATCTCATGGATTTTTTGATTCTCGAAAAAGGGGCGTCAAACGAAAAAAAGGCGGTTAGCTAACCGCCTTTTTTATTTTTAGATTGCCGCAGAAATTATCTTGCAGCCGCAGCAGTTGGCGCGGGCAATGTCTTGCGCGGCATTTTTTCGTCCATCATCGCGGTTTGATAAACGAAAGCAGCCATAATCGTCGCCGCTTGTTTCATATCGTCCGCCTGAATCCGGTCGTAAACGTCCTGATTCGAATGATGAGTGCGCGTGTCGTATTCGATTTCGTCTTGAATGAATTGGAAACCCGGCAAACCGATGGCATCAAACGCGAGATGGTCTGTGCCGCCCGTATTTGACATCGTTAAAGTCGCCGCGCCCATTTCTTTGAACGGTGCGAGCCACGTTTCAAAAATCGGTCTCACGCTCGCATTTCCCTGCATATAAACGCCGCGAATTTTGCCGGTTCCGTTATCGAGATTGAAATACGCCGACAGGTTTTCGTATTTCGGCTTTTTCGTCAAAGCTCCCGGAGCACCTTGTCCCGTGCTCTGCATTTCGCCGAAATGCTCTTTAACATAAGCGCGTGAACCGAGAAGCCCTTGTTCTTCGCCGCTCCAAAGGGCGACGCGAATAGTGCGGCGCGGTTTCAGACCGAGTGTTTGAATAATCCGCGCGGCTTCCATTGCCACCGCGACTCCGGCAGCGTTGTCTGTCGCGCCCGTGCCGGAATGCCACGAATCCATATGTCCGCCGAGCATTACGATTTCGTCTTTCAATTTCGGGTCTGTTCCCGGAATTTCGGCAATCGTGTTGTAGCCCATCAAATCCTGATCCTGATATTGAACGGCAAGCTCTACGGTCATTTTCGGTTTTTCGCCGTGTTTAATCATCCGCACGAGACGATTGTAATGCTCGCTCGCCATCGTAATTTGCGGAATCATTTTGCCTTCGGCTTCTTTTTGTTGAGGCGAAATTCCGCCGCGACGCTGCATTGCAGCTTGCGGATCGGCGGGAATTTCCTGCGCGACCGACGCGCCGGAAACGAAAATCGTGCCGCCGTCGCCCCGCGAGCTGTTGTCAATCATCACGGCTGCGCCTTCCTGCACTAAAAGATTCAACCGTTTGAGCGAAAATAATCGCTGCTGCATAAAACGCTGAAGCTGTTCGGGATTTGGAGCGCCTGTGCGCGCCGGTTGGGCTGGCTGCGGCGCAGCCAGCTTCGCCAAATCTTCGTCCGTGTAACGCCCTCCGAGTCCTTTAAAAGCGGCTTCGAGCGGGCGGGCATCAGAGACGAGAACAATTTTGCCTCGAAGCTGTCCTTTATATTTTTCGAGCGCCGCGTCGTCCTTGGCATCAAGATAAACGACTTCAGCCGTGACCGCACCGTTTGTTCCCGGCGACCAGGCTTTCGGGTAGGCGATAACCGGAAACGTTTGCGGCTCGGCGACTTGAGCCGAAAAGCTCTTTAGCGACCAGCCGCGTCCGAACGGTCCGAACGGTTCGAGATGCGCGTTTTGCATTCCCCATTTCGCCATCGTGTCGCGCGTCCATTCATTAGCGCGTTTCATCTGCGGCGAATTGGTCAGGCGCGGTCCGATTACGTCTGTCAAATAACTCAAAGTGTCCATCACTTTCGAGTTTTTCGTTCCTTCGTCTTTGATTTTGGCGAGAACATCGTCCGGCGCGCGGTAAACGGATTTTGCGGGCGCAGCGGCAGCGCCTCCGCCATTATTAGTCGAGCCGGTTTGCGCGAAAATTGCGTAATTGGGCGCAGCGAGCAATGAGGAAAGCATCACTGCGGCAGCGATTTTTTGTCTTAACATTTTTAGAAGCTCCTAAATTTTATAACAGAATCGAGCTGTGTTTGGTTTAGCTTGAAAGTTGTTGAATTTATACTGCGCGTATCAGGGAAAAGTTTCAAGTCCGCCAAGTGAAAATATAAGTCGGCGGCAGATTGCGCCAGACAAGTTTGCTGCGATGAGCTTTGCCGTATTTTTTGTTCATCATTCGGCGAAACTTTTTGGCGGGCGGTAAAGGTGTCGAGGTGGCGTATTGAATCGTCCGAAACTCGCATCCGCCACGCTGCATAAATTTATCGGCTTCCGCCAAAACCGCTTCGCTCACATCTTCGGGCAAAGACGCAAACGGCAAACCGGAAATAATATATTTCACCGCGCCTAAACCCGATTTTTGATGAATTTCCGAAGCACGGCTCGCGTCATCGCAAACGATGTTCAGATGCGGAAATTTTTCATGCAGAATTTGCGCTAACTCTTCGTTTAGCTCGATTCCAAGATATGCGTCCGGCGAAGGCAAAATCTTTTCAATCGCTTCGGTAAAAGGTCCGGTGCCGCAGCCCAGCTCCAAAACGATGGCGTTTTCATTCGGCTTAATGCCTTTAACCATTCGCTTGGCGGTCGCCGGCGAGCTTGGGAAAACCGAGCCGACGGTTAAAGGATTTTCCAGAAATGCTTTTAAAAATGCTGTTGCTTCGCTCATTAATAAAATTCAGACAAATTTAATCACAAAGTCGCGCAAATTCACACATTTTTTTATTCTCTGCGCTTTTAGTTGTGATTATTGCAGTTGCTTTCAGCTAAGATTTGATTTATAGCAGATTTACCGGGTCAATTTCCAGATTAACCGCGCGTAAATCGCAATTTTTTTCTTCGGCTTCCGCCCAAGCCAAATCCAGAGTCTCGCGCAGCGCGCGGCGATTTTTCGCTTTTACCAAAATCTGCATCCGAAATTCGTTTTTAAGGCGCGCAAGCGGCGCGGGCGCAACGCCTAAAATGCGACAAGCGTTTTCCCGATTCGCATTTTCCAGACAAGCGCGCAAAATCTCGCCGGTTTCGAGCGCGTGAACATAATCCGGGTGATGAATCAGCAAAGACGCGAGCGCGGAAAACGGCGGATAACCGAGTTTTTGGCGAAAAGCACGCTCGGTCTTGTAAAAAGCCGCGTAATCCTGCGCGCAGGCGTGTTTTAAAGCGTAATGCTCCGGGTAAAAAGTCTGAATCAAAACTCTCCCGGCGCGCTCGCCGCGACCTGCTCGCCCGGCAACTTGCGTGATGAGCTGAAACGTGCGCTCGGCGGCGCGAAAATCCGGCAATCCAAGACCTGCGTCAACCGAAACCACGCCGACGAGCGTCACATTCGGAAAATCGTGACCTTTGGCGAGCATCTGCGTCCCGACGAGCATATCAATTTTGCCTTCAGCGAAATCGTGCAGAGTGTCTTCCAGCAGATGTTTTTTGACGGTCGTGTCGCGGTCAACGCGCGCGATTCGCAAATCGGAAAATTTGCGGCGCAGACGGTCTTCGATTTGTTCCGTGCCTTCGCCCAGGAAATTAATATATTTGCTTTGACAAGCCGGACAAACGCGCGGCGTCTTTTGGCGAAAATTGCAGTAATGACAAACCAGCGCGTTTTCTTTGCGGTGAAACGTAAGCGTCACGTCGCAATTCGGACAGCGCACGGTTTCGCCGCACGCGCGACACAAAACAAATTGCGAATAGCCGCGCCGATTGAGCAAAACAATTGATTGCTCGCCGCGCTCGTGCGTTTCTTCGATTGCGGCGAGCAGCAGGGGCGATAGCGTTTCATCTTTGCCCGTCGCTTTAAAAACCTCGCGCATATCTACGATTTCCGCTTCAGCCATCGGACGATTGCCAATTCGCGCGGGCAGCGTGAGGCGGCGATATTTTTCGCGTTCGGCGTTATAAAACGATTCGAGCGCCGGAGTTGCCGAACCCAAAATCACGACCGCCTTTGCAAAATTGGCGCGGACGACCGCAACATCTCGGGCGTGATAAAACGGCGATTCCTGCTGGCGATAAGAACCGTCGTGTTCTTCGTCAACAACGACGACGCCCAGATTTTCAAGCGGCGCGAAAACCGCCGAGCGCGTCCCGATAACGACTCGCGCCTCGCCCGCTTTGATTCTGCGCCATTCGTCGAAACGCTCGCCGACCGAAAGCGACGAATGCAAAATCGCCACCGCTTCGCCGAAAATCACGCGCAAGCGGCGCGAAAAAACCGGCGTCAAAGCGATTTCCGGGACGAGCATCAACGAGGTTTTTCCTTGCTGCAAGGCAAACTGCATCGCGCGAATATAAATTTCGGTTTTGCCGCTGCCCGTGACGCCGTGCAGCAGAAACGCTCGATACTCATTTTCCGAAGCGGCGTGAATAATTTCCGACAAAACTGCGGATTGTTCCGCAGTCAAAACCAAATCGTTTTTCCTGGGCAATTTGGCGTGCGCGAGCGGATCGCGGCGAACTTCGCGGACGAAGGTTTCGACGACGCCGCGTTTTTCGAGCGTGTTGATTGCCGAAGCCGAAACTTCGGCGGCTTCGAGCAATTCAGCGAAACCGAATTCGCCTTCATTTTCAAGTAAAAACTCGATTACTCGATTTTGCCCTTCGGTTAGTTTTTTAGCGGCGTTGCCGTTTTCACTGTGGTTTTCGGGTGGAAGCAGCCGCACGGCTTTGCGGCGTTTTGGTTTCGCCTGTGTCGTCAAAACGCGGTGAAAAGATTTAATCCAATTTTTCGCTTCGAGTTCGCGGATGTTTCTTTTCGCCGCCGTTTCGCCAAAACTTTTTCCCAGCTCGCGCAGCGAAACTTCACCTTTTTCGGCAACAAGGCGCAAAATCTGAGCTTTTGCAGTTTTTAATTGTTTTTCCGAGAGCCGCAAAATCTCGTCTTTGCCAAACGGCGTCGGCTGGCAGATTTGCTCAATCGTCGCGTTGACTCCGGCGGGCAGCGCGGCTTTGATGATTTCGCCCCACGAACAACTGTAATAATCGGCAATCCACGCCGTTAATTTTAAAATCTCCGGCGTCACAAGCGGTTCGGCGTCAACCAATTCGAGCGCGTCCTTGATTTCCGTTTCGTCAATTTCAATTCCGCCATCCAATTCAGCGTGCAGCGCGACCGCGTAAGCCGTAATTTGTTTGTTGCGAAACGGTACGATCAAGCGCGCTCCGGCGTGCGTTCGCCCGCGCAGATTTTCCGGCAAACGATACGTAAAAGTCCGCCGCACCGGAAAAGGCACGGCGACTTCGGCATAAATCGGGCGATTGATGATTGATTCGGACATCGGCGGCGCGAAAAAACAAGATTAGCCCAAGCTGACAAACTCGGCAAGCCGCAGCCGGATTTGAAGTTTGCCGAAATGAATTGCTGAATTTTTGAAGGAGAAGTAAAGATTACTAGGATTTATGGTACAATTAAAGGAACGGACAAAAAACGGCTTTCATGAAGCCATTTAAATCGTTGATTAGATTGGTGGAGCAGAGGAATCGAACCTCTGAGCATCCCATTGTAAATGAGCGAACAGCGTCTTAGTTTCACCGCCAAACACCGTCACCGCTCGTCATTCCCGGCGATTCTTGGCGGTAATGGGTCGAACAAACCTGCAAACCACGACAAATGAGCAGCGGCGTAAAGGACGCATTATGTTCTCGCCGCTTCAATACCGAAAGTTACAACTTTCAACAAGAGTTTAAGTATGACAAAGAAAAACATTCTTTCTGGGTTCCTAGCAATTCTGTGCTTCTTGGCGAGCAATGTGCTTGCCAACGCACAAGAAAAAACTTTAGCCGCTCAAGCTGCGATTGAAGAAGTCGCAGTTTTCCAGAAATACACGAAAACACTCGCCCTGCCAGAGCGTGACCGGCGCGCGGCGTTTTCTTAAAGCGACGCGCGAGACAAAGCCGCACTCTGGCGTTTGAATCTTGCCTTATCGCTGGTAGACCGCCAAGATTTGACACTACCGCAGCAAATGGTCGTTGCCGACACAATCGCCGCGATCACGCCCGAATCATATAGCAATCCAGACCGTGAAAGCGTCCAGAGAAAAGCAAACGCCAAAATCGAGGCAGCCGCCGCATCCGGCTTTACAAAGCGGCAAATGGGTGAGATATTTGCAACACTCGCCGCGACGCCGACCAGCTTGCGGACGCTAGAGAATTATCTAGACATCACGCAACTTGTCTGCCCGGATAATAAAACTCTCTACCGGACTTTGAGTCTCGACGAAAAAAGCGCACTCTGGCGTTTCCAAGCTGCGCTGTTTCTGGCGACAACGGATTCGCTATCTTCCGAGCAACGTTCGGCGGTTCTCGAATGGCTCAACTTGATTAGTCCAGAATTGCTCGATAGAGCAGTCAGCGACACGGAATTAGCGAGAAAAGGCAACTTAATTAAGGCTGCTGCGTCACGACTTGGTGAGGTTTTCACGCCAGAACAAACGGCGAACATCTCGCTTAAGCTCGGTTTGGTTGCTAATCCAAGAGGAGGTAGCGCGCGGGCGAATCAGAGAGTAAAAATGATCAAGGCATCCGGCAAAGTAGACTTAAGGGAATGCTCCTGTTCAACTAACAGCGATTGGTGTGCTGTGTGGGTGTCGCAGCAGTATTGCCATAGCGGTAACTGTACTGGGCTGCCGGACGGCTGTGGCAATCTCGGTTTTTATAGTTGCAACGGTAGTTGCAGTTACTGACGAAAGGTTGGTTTGGTTATGTACTTAACAAGGAAAGAGAATCGAGAACTTGATTTTTGGATAGAACAGCCGAAAGGTTTGCCGTTCGCCGCTTGTCTGGCGGGCGGCGTTGCGGGCGGTTTGCTCATTCTGGTTACTGTCCTGTCAACTTTTGGGGGCTTGATGCTCTTTCCTTTTGTTTTTCTCGCGGGTGGTCTCTTTTGGCTAATGCGGGGAACGCGAATCGGTTATTTTCGCCGATTTTTGACAGGGGTGGCGGCTTTTATGCTGGCTGGAATGATTCTTTATTTTTATCTTCTCATCTTTATCAGTCAACTCGGCTTCCAGACGCCGTTGTCGACACACGTCTGGCGAATTGGAATGATGCTCGGAATTGGCATTATCTTCAACGGCGTGATAGCGCTCGTCCAAGCCGCTTACGAAACTCGCCTTAGGAGATAGCGGCGGCGTTATCTTTTTCGCTTTTCTTCCTCGAATTTCCGAATAATCTCTTTCATCTGCGCCGGAGTTGCCGACGAGTTCGGGCTAAATATGTATAATCTATGGCGGTGCGGCGAAGTTGGAGCTATATCCGGCGTAGAAACAGTTTTGTAGTATTCACATTCCAAATCTTTAATTGGAACAGGTTCAACCATATATTCGATATAATCGCGTAGGATTATCGTATCTTGCTCATATTCATCAGTAATAACCGCTTACCGCAAGCTGTTCGCGTAAATTGCCGAGTTTTCCCACCTCTAGGATTTTGATTCGGCGAGCGCGTCGCGTACCCGTTTCATATCTTCCCAAACCTCGCGTTTTTTCGTCGGATCGCGGAGCAAATAAGCCGGATTAAAAGTCGGCATTATTCGAGCAAAACCGCCGTAATCGTGAAACTCGCCGCGCATCTGCGAAATCGTTTTTTTCGTCTTCAAAAGAGCTTTGGTCGGAGTCGCGCCGAACGAGATAATTATTTTCGGGCGAACAACGGCGAGTTCTCGATGCAGATACGGAATAAAAAAGTTTAAGATGTCAGGCGTCAACTCGTCTCCGGCGGAAATATATTTGACGGTATTTGTCAGATAACAATCTTCGCGTTTGAGTCCAATCGAATTCAAAATTTTAACCAGCATTTCGCCCGCCGGTCCCATAAACGGACGCCCGCTCGCCGCATCCGGCGCGCCCGGCGATTCGCCGACAACCGCCACGCGCAAACCCGCCGCGCCTTCGCCGAAAATAAACATTCGACTCTGCAATGCCGGAATCGCTTTAGCCTTTTCGAGCAATTCCTGATTCACTTCGTCAAGCGTTTCGGTCGGCTGCGTTTCTTCATCTGCAAACAAAAAATTTTGCATAACAAAAATTTGAACCGCTGAGACGCAGAGACGCCGAGTTTAAGAAAAAGAGTTTGAGACAAAAGAATAAAAAATCTTTTCCCGGCGTCTCTGCGTCTCGGCGGTGAAAATCACTTTTGCGTCCGAGCAAGTTCGTCGCGCACTTTTTTCATATCTTCCCACGTTTCCCGCTTTTTCGACGGGTCGCGCAAAAGATAAGCCGGGTGAAAAGTCGGCATCACTTTAATGCCGTAATAATCCTGAAATTTACCGCGAATTTTGGTGATTCCTTCTTTCGTGTCAAGCAGATTCTGCGTCGCCGTGTTGCCCATTACAACGATGATTTCGGGGCGCGCGATGGAGATTTCGCGCATTAAAAATTGGCGGCAGGTTCTGGCTTCCTGAATCGTCGGCGTGCGGTTTTGCGGTGGGCGGCACCGGTTGACGTTGCCGATTAAAACTTCCTCGCGTTTTAAACCGATGGCTTCGATGATTTTGGTCAAAAGCTGTCCGGCGCGCCCGACAAAGGGGCGTCCCTCGGCGTCTTCGTTCGCGCCCGGCGCTTCGCCGACAAAAAGAATGCGCCCTGTCCAATTGCCTTCCGTGTGGACGATTTTCGTTCTGCCCTGATAAAGCGGGCAGCGCACGCAATCGCCGATGTCGGCGCGGATTTCCTCGACAGTTTCGTTCGATTCCGGGAGCGTTGCGGATTCCGGCGTCAGATCGCCAAAAAGTGAACCTTCCATTTTTGTTTCCTCTGATTTTTTTGCAAAATTCTGCGGCGGCGCGACGTTTATTGGCTCTGCAATTTTTTTTAGAATTTCCGGCGCACTTGATTCTTCCTCGCGCGCTGCAACCGACGGCGAGATTTTCGACAATTTTGTCGCTTCCAATTTATCGCGGAAAGAATTTAAACGAGGCAGCGGCTTTGTTTGGGGCGCAGCAACAGGTTTCGGCGGCGCGGTTTTGTTCACGGGCGGCACATAAGCCTGAAAAGCGGGCGGCGCGGCTCTTAAAGTCTGAGGCTGTGTTTCTTCCGTTTTTTCCGCGACAAAATCGGTTTCCAATCCTGCAACGCCCAATTCTTGCGCAAACGCTAAATGCTCGCGCACGTCCGCAAGCAATTCCAAAAAATCTTCGCGCAAACTTTCAGCCATAAACTACTTTTGCTGCCGCAATTTTATCACTTCATCGAGTATTTTGTGTGCAGCTTCGTACTTTGAAACGAGCGGCAGAGCCAGCGGTTTTGTTCCGTTTTTCGATAAAATCGTGATTTGATTTGTGTCCGCGCCAAAACCGGAATCGGAGCGCGAAACATCGTTGGCGACAATTAAATCCAAATTTTTCGCAATCAATTTTTGCCCGGCGTGTTCCAAAACATTTTCGGTTTCGGCGGCAAATCCGACGACCAGCAAATTCTCGCCGCGCTTTGCCGAAACATCCGCCAAAATGTCCGGCGTTTTTTCGAGTTCAAGAATCAAATCGGCGTTTTTCTTTTTGATTTTCTCACCTTCGCGTTTTTTCGGACGATAATCGGCAACCGCCGCAGCCGCAATAAAAACCGTAGCATTTTCAATTTCGCTCAAAACCGCCCGGTGCATTTCTTCGGCTGAAAAGCCCCGCACGACTTTTACGTTTTCGGGCAATTCGACGCTGACAGTTCCAGCAACCAAAACAACTTCCGCGCCTCTTTCGCTTGCCGCTTTCGCCAGCGCGACGCCCATTTTTCCGCTTGAATAATTCGAAATGAAACGCACCGGATCAATTTCCTCGCGCGTCGCTCCGGCGGTTATTAAAATCCTTTCGGATTTAAGGTCTTCGGTCTTCGGTCTTCGGTCTTCGGAAATTTTCTCCTCTTCTCCTCTTCTCCTCTTCTCCTCTTCTAAAATTTCCAGAGCGCGACGAACAATCACATCCGGTTCGCTCAAACGACCGGGTCCGACGGTTTTGCAAGCCATTTCGCCCGTGTCGGGTTCGACAAAATGCGCGCCGTCTCGCCGCAGTTGTTCCAAATTGCGCTGCGTTGCCGGATGCAAGAGCATTTGCGTGTTCATCGCCGGAGCGATTAAAACCGGCGCGGTGGCGGCGAGATAAGCGGTTGAAAGAAAATCATCGGCAATTCCGTTGGTAAATTTGGCAATGATGTTGGCGGTGGCGGGCGCGATTAAAAGCAAATCAATGTTTTGCGAAAAATTGATGTGAGCAATCGGGTCTGGATTTTCGGGCGCGTAATCGTCAACCAAAACGTATTTTTCGGTCAGAGCGCGAAAGGTTAAAGGCTGAACGAATTCGGTTGCATGGCGCGTCATCGCCACCTGTACTTCGCAGCCGGCTTTTTGCAGCCCGCGCAAAACCTCGACCGCTTTGTAAGCCGCGATTCCGCCCGCAACTCCCAATCCGACGCGCCATTTTTTATTCTTCTCGTTCATTGCTCGAACCGTTCGCAAATGTAGCATTTACGCCGCCACGACTGCAAAATCTCTTTGCAAGTGCCGACTGGATTTGTGCTAAACTTGCAAGACGAAACCGTTTTATTTAAAAGTTCGTCGGACGTTATGCGATTAGTGTCGAAAAGTTTGGTTGTCTTTGTTTTGCTGTTGACTGCGGCTTTAATGGCGCCTGCGCAAACGACGAAATCGAAAAAACAAATTCAGAAAAAATTCGGTCCGAACGTCCAAGCTTATCTTGATTATCTCGAAACGGAATTAACAGTCACCGACGCGCGCGAAAGCCAGCGCGAAGTCAGTGCAGAATACATTCGACATAATTTTAACCGCGTTACCGCGCTGCGCCAGTTTGCCATCAAGCTCGCCAACGAATCCGATGTTGATTACGTGCCGGAAATGGAAGCAATCGTCGAACGTGAGTTTCATCTGCTTTTTTCCGAAAACGCGCCGAAACCGGCAACTTTAAAAGCCGGGGAAATTTACGACTCTTACCGATTTTTAGGCAGCGTCCGCAACCACGAAGTTTTCTATATTTTCTCGCGGCTCGATCCGTTTGAAGAAGAAGCCCTGAAACCGAAATCGCAAAACACGCCAAACGCCGCCGCGCCGAAAACCGAACCGATAAATCCGCCTAAAACCGGGATCAAAACCGCCGCTGAACCCAAACCGGAAACGCCAAAGGAACAAATAACACGCGAAAGAATTTTGTACGGTGCCGACGGCAAACCCCAAAACCGTGAAAAACAACCGAACAAGTAAGCTTAAAGACGATGATTGCCCAACCCAAACAAAAATATACGCTCGAAGAATACCTGGAGCTTGAGGAAAAATCGGAAGAAAAATTCGAATATTGGGACGGAAACGTCTGGACGATGAGCGGCGCCAGTCTGGCTCATAACACGATTGTTCTCAATATCGGGAGCGAGCTGCGAACAGGTCTGCATCCGCTCGGCTGCCGCGCCTTTCCTTCGGATATGCGAATTTTCGTGCCGGATTATCCGCCGCATCGCTACCCTGATGTGACCGCTTTGTGCGGCAGACCTGAAATCAAGAAAACGGGCAATCTTGAGCTTTTGACAAATCCGCAATTAATTGTCGAAGTTTTGTCGGACTCGACCGAAGGTTTTGACCGCGGCGATAAATTTTCTTATTACAAATCAATCGAAAGCTTTACCGAGTATTTGCTCGTAGCGCAACACCGACCGCACGTTTCGCAGTTTATCAAACAAGGCGAAAAATTTTGGAATCACACCGAATACAACGATTTGGAAGAAGCTGTTGCGCTCCGATTCGCTCCGAGCGAAATTAAGCTCAGCGAGATTTACCGCGAAGTCGAATTTACGGAAAGACCGTTTTTTGACGACTCGATTATCAAATGAATCAACCGTCGCTTTTCGATGTTCCGACTAAAACCGTTGACGCGGCGCGTCTCGTACTTTATGCGCTGGGCGAATTTCAAGCGCGCCGGAAAGTTTTAGCCGAAAGAGAATTGCCGCTCGACCGTCTTCGCGGAGCTTTTCGCCGCGCGGCTGAACATTTTGAAACGGAAGAATTGCCGGACGAGCAAATTGCCCAAGAGTTGGCAAATCTCGGAGCAAAAATTCAGCGTTTGCCGTCATTCAGAGCCAAACATCCGTTTCACGTAACGGTACAAACTGAATTAGCGCAGCGCGCTTTTGAGTTTTATCAACAAGCTGTTTCTCAAAATGCGGAGGCAAAGCAATGAAAATCACAAAAATCACAATTAGCGTTTTCTTTTTAGCATTCTTAATCGGTTATATTTCTGTTCCGCAGACAAAACAAGTTTCTGCGCCAATCGCAATTGTCGATATAACTACTCAATATTTGCCTTTAGCCAAGAATGAAACGAAGTTTGAGCCTGAAATTTTCGACATTATTGATGTTTGGGAAAATGAGGATAAGTTTAAAATCAAACTGGTTGACGTCGCCGAACACAATAATACCTTCAGAAAAGACGAAGTTATTGCAAAATCCGGTGAGTCCTGGTTAGGGCTTTTTAAAGAAAACGATCAATATGTTTTGCGCCACACAACAGTCAAAATAAAGCAAGAACGAAAATTAAGTTATGAAAAAGAAAGCTATGTGCGAATAAAGTTCGGTAATAAATCAGAGCCTGTTTTTCTGTTAAAAAATGCGAAGAAATTAAAAGAGGGCGAAGTCAAGACATTATATCGTCACCCATCGCAGGAAGAAAGAGAGCAATTTGAGATTGAACCGCCTTCACTAAAGCAAGGATTTATTCGGCAATTTCAACTGGGGGATAAAAAATACACGTTACGTGTCAAAGAAGGTCTGACTAAATCGAACGAAAAAAGTTTGGCTTTGATTTTGGAAACTGAAAATACAAGCCAGGTTATTCACGTCGTTTACGGAGAACCGGGCAACGTAGTCGGAGATTTGCTTTGGGTTGGAGATTTGGATCGCGACGGAAAACTCGATTTGTATATGGATTTTTATAATTATGAAAAAGGCAGTTTCGGTTCAGGTCTTTTTCTTTCATCAGAAGCAAAAAAAAGACAAATAGTAAAACAAGCAGCTTATTTCGGAACGGCTGGCTGCTAAAATAAAAAACAAATGAACAAGGGGTTTTATGAACAAATATGTCGATTTATGGCGTTATGTCGGACGAGTCAAACCGGAAATAGAAACATCTTTGCGCGAAAATCTGCCGCTCGCGCCCGCCGCGCTCGGAACGGATTTTAACGATGCTCTCGTTTACGCGATGTTTCCCGGCGGCAAACGTCTGCGTCCGGTTTTAACTCTTCTGGCTGCCGAATTGGTCGGCGGCGAGCGTGAAAAGATTTTGCCAGCCGCTGCCGCGGTCGAATTTGTTCACACCAGCTCTTTGATTTTCGACGATTTGCCGTGTATGGACGATGCCGACGAACGGCGCGGCAAATCTTGTCTGCACCGGAAATTCGGCGAAGGAAACGCTGTTTTAGTCGCGCTCGCTTTGCTCAATGCTTCGTATAATCTGGTTTTCGCCGGAATGAAAAACGATTGTACGATGTGCGCGACGGCGGCAATCAAAGCGCATCGAGAATTAACCGAATGCATCGGGGCGGCGGGAATGGTCGGCGGGCAATCAATTGATTTGGCAGCCGCTAAGTCAGACGCTGTTGCGCCGGAAAAATTTGAATCGCTCAGAAATTTGAAAACGTCGGCGTTGATGCGTATGGCGCTGAGTTTGGGCGCGATTCTTTCAGGCGCAAACGAAAATCAGTTAAACGCGCTCTCGCGTTTCGCAGAATTGCTCGGCGACGCTTATCAAACGAGCGACGATTTGCTCGATTTGCAGGAAGATTTACACATTTCGCAAATTACCGAACGACGCGCGGGCTTAGCTCTCACACAAGGCGCAATGAGAGCGCAAATCAGAGTCGGAAATTTAATCTCAACGGCGAAAGACGTTTTGTTGACCGAGTTCGACAGGCGCGAGCCGGCGAATATGCTGTGCGAGATGGCTGATTATGTCGCCGAGCGACGCGTTTGACCGATGGAATCAATCGCCGCTAAAAACTTTCCGCAAACTCCGTTTGAATCGCGCGCCGAACTCGAACGCGCTTATGAGTTTTGCCGCCAAATCACCAAAAAACACGCCAAAAGTTTTTATTTCAGCGCGCGTTTCTTAAAAAAAGAAAAGCGCCAGCCGATTTACGCGCTTTACGCGCTTTGTCGTCTGGTTGACGACGAAGTTGACGCCATAGAAGTCGGAAGCGAGCGCGAAGCAATCAAAGCGGTCGAAATCTGGAAACAAAAGCTTGATGAAATCTACCAAAATGCGGAATTAAATAACAACGAACGACGAACAACGAACGACGATCAAACTCTGGTTTTGCTCGCCTGGCGAGAGATGTTGAAAAAGTATCGAATCCGGCAGGAACTGCCGCTCGAACTAATGCGCGGCGTGGTTCAGGACACGCACGTCAAGCGTTACGAAAGCTGGCGAGAGCTTTACGTTTATTGTTTTCGCGTGGCTTCGACGGTCGGATTGATGTCTTCGGAGATTTTCGGTTATGAAAAACCGGAAACTTTGGAATACGCCGAAGCGCTCGGAATTGCGATGCAGTTGACGAATATTTTGCGCGATGTTCGGGAAGACGCGGCGATGAACAGAATTTATTTGCCGCAGGAAGATTTGCGGACTTTTAATGTTTCGGAAGAACAGATTTTCGCCGGGCGAGTTGATGATAATTTTATCGCTTTGATGCAATTTGAAATCGAGCGCGCGCGCGAATACTACCGAAAAGCCGAGCGTGGAATTCCGCTTCTTGAGAAAGACGCGCGTTTTTGTGTTTTGCTTGCCGCCAGAATTTATGCGGCGATTTTAAATGAGATCGAACGGCAAAATTACGACGTTTTCGCAGCCCGCGCCCATACTACAAAATTTCAAAAAATACGCGCAATTCCCGGCATTTGGCGCGAAGCTCGGCGAATGCGACCGGCAATTCAAAATTCCGCAAAATCGCGCTAATTACTGTTCCGACACCGATTTCAAATTGTCGTCAGGCTGTCTGTCCACAAGCAGCGCAAACGGATCAATTCCGGCTTTTTCGGGCAGCTCATCAACAGTAAAAGTAAAAGCGTTTTCCGGTTTGTTAATTTTCACGCGCTCGCGGTGCAGTGTTTTGCCGTAACGCTTGCCGCTTTCGGGCGCGGCGAATGCGCCGATTTCGATGAAATCATCAATCGGAATTTCCTGTTCCAAGCCCTTTTCATCGGCTTTTAATTTTTGCGTCAGCACTTTTATTGTCACGTCGAAACGTCCGTCATCGCGTTTTTTTGCAGTCGCTTCGGTCGTGCGGTTAGCGAACAGCGTGATGTCCTCGAATAAATCTTTGAGCAGATATTGGAATTCCGGCGGGGTTTGGACTTTGAGCGCGTCAGTCAGCGCGTATGAAGTCGGATACGGCGCTTCTTTGTAAGCGTGTTTTTGAATGATTTCGCGCAAAGCCGCGTTTACTTTGTCCTCGCCGATCATTTCTTTGAGGTAATACATCACGAGACTGCCTTTGTTGTAATGAATATAGCCTTGATCGGCTTCGACCGTCTGCAAAGGTTGTTCTTTCATCAATTCGCCGCCGCGCCCGCGCAGGTAAGCGTCGGCTTCGTACTGCAAAAACTTGCGCATCATATCGCGCCCGTATTCTTTTTCCATCACCATCAGCGCCGTGTATTGCGCCAGCGTTTCCGAAAGCAAAGTCGCGCCCTGCATATTCGCTCCGCAGACTTGATGCGCCCACCATTGATGCCCGATTTCGTGCGCGACAATATAAGTCGCCATATCAATAGCGTCCGGGGTTTCCAAGTTTGCAATAAAACCGATGCTTTCGGAATAAGGCATCGAGCCGGGAAAGGCTTGCGCGAAGCTGCCGACGCGCGGAAATTCGATAATGCGAAGCTGCTTGTGTTTGTATTCGCCGAAATTTGCGGTCGCATATTCGTAAGTTCTGCGGAGCGCATTCATCATTTTCGGCACGTTCCATTCGTGACCTTTGTGGTAATAAACTTCGAGGTTGACGCCGTTGACGATTTCGCGCGCGACTTCATAACGCGCCGACAAGAACGAATAAAAATTTAAAGCCTTGTGGTCAAGACGATAATGGAAGTAACGCCGCCCGTTTTCCGTCCATTCCCGAACGAGCGAGCCGGGCGCAATCGCTGTTTGGTCGGCGGCTGTGCTCATCACGGTTTCGACATTTACCCAATCGGAGTTGTTCGAGATGTATGTGTTCATACAATTCGTCGTGCAGTCGCGTTCGAGTCGCGGCATCAATTCTTTTTCCGGCAAGCCTTGTCTGCGACGGTCGCCGCGCTCTTGCAGCTCGGTCCCCGGTTGATAACCGATTTGCGGCGCAATCGTGCTGTTGAAAAACGTCCCATTCGTCATTATTTGTTCCTGCGACAAATCGTTTTCAAACCCGCGATTGTTGTATTTCACAGTAAAATTCAATTTTACTGTTTCGTTCGGCTGGAGCGCTGGCGAGAGCGTGTAAATTTGATAGTTTAAGCGTTTGTCGTCCATTTCGAGCGTGGCGCGTTCAAGCTCAATGTCGGTTTCGAAATTGACTGCGAGGTTTAAATGAACTTTATCAACGGGCGCATCGGTTTTGTTTTGCAGAATCTCTTCGCCGCGCATCACAAGGTCTCGGCGCTCCGGGAAAAGCTCAATATTGTATTTCACATCAACAATTCGCGGCTGCGGCAGATTCTCGTACTGTTTAAACTGACGTTCATAATCTGCGGCTTTCTTGTGGCGCTCCGGTCTTGCTTCTACTTTGTTGACGACAAGCGTGTTGTAATAAACCCATCCGCCGATACAGAGAAAACCGAGGAAAAACGCCGCTCCGACGTTGCCGATTGTTCCGCGTAAACTGCGGAAAGCCTGACCAAACCGGTTTTTATAATGTGTTTCGCGACCGCGCTGCCACAGCGCAGCCGTTCCAGCCGCGAGCAAGCCGCAGAATAAAAACCAGTACAAACCGAACCAGAGAACTTGCGAAAAGTAAGGCGCGATTCCGTAAAAATCCGAGTAGGTATAATTTGAAAACGCCGCGAAACGAAGCATTTTCGATTCAAACTCGAAATAATTCGCCGTAAATGCGTTGACCATAAAAACGACGACGAAGATAAAATAGCCGACGTATTTGTTCGGCGCGAGCGTGTGCGAGAGCATCGCCAGAATCGCCCAAAAGCCGAAAAATAAAAGCTGAAAAAGAAAGAAATCGCGCGCGTAAAGTCCGAGCTGAAAATTATAAAAGCCTTTCAAACTTTGAAACGTCACAGCGCACAAAACATCAAGCGCGAGCAAAATCGCGACAATTCCCATCAGCGCGGCGAATTTGGCGCAAAACGAAATCCAGGTCGGAAACGGGAGCGCATCGTAAACTTCGTCGAACTTTGCCTCGCGCTCGCGCCAAATCATTGCGCCGGAAAAAAACGTGATAATTGCAATCAAAAAAAGCGAGGATGAACCGACCAGCAGGTGAATTATTCTGTAGGTAACAGGCAGAGACGAAATGCCGTAACCTTCGCCGGTCGAATGATACAAAGTAACCATTACGTCAATGATTGCAAAGAGCGCAATCACGACAAAAACCGTGCTTTTAACAATCGTCCGGAAATTTATTTTTACTTCGCTCCAAAATCGCGAAAGATTTGTTGTTGCCGTGTCCGTAAGTTGAACCGATGGAATTCGGGCATAATTTTGCGACAAAATTTCTTCATCTTTTGCTTTGCCGCGTTTTGTGCGTTCGGTGAAAGTAAAACGCCAGACCGACACCGCGAGAAAAATCGTCCCGATTCCGACCCACAGCAAGCGATTTGCCAGCATCCAGCCGGTCAATCCGACGCTCAAATTATTTTTGTCGCTCGCCGTCCAGTATTTTGTCACCATGTTGTAAGTGTTGATGCCAAACGGGTCAATCATCATCGCCAGAGTTTGATTGTCCAAATCCTGCAACAACTCGCCCGCCAGCGAATAACCGATGAGCAAAGCAAGAGCGCCGACGAATGAAGCAATCGTGCTGCGCGTCCAGATTGCGATGGCGAAAATTATCGCGCCGACGAGAAAGGTGTTCGGAACCGCGAAAATGAGAATGCTGTTGAGATGCGCCCAAAAATTATATGCGGTGTAGCGTTCAGGATCGCTCACTCCGGCGATTAATGACGCGAGGACGATGCCGAGACTGACGCCCAAAATCGGAACGACCGCAACAATCACCGAGCCGAAAAATCTGCCGAGCAGATAATCCGTTTTGCGAATCGGAGTGGAGAAAATTATTCCCACCGTATCCTGCGTAAACTCGCGCGTCGCCGCCGAATTGACGAAAGCGGTCGTCATCAGCAGCGTCACGAACGACATCGCCGCGTAAAAATTTTGAATCACAAACGGCGAGTTACGGAAAGTGTTGTCAACGCCTCCGCCGATTTGAACGTTGTCGCTCGACGTTGCCAGATAAACCAGAAATGTGACGACGGCGAGAAAAACGTAAACCATCAAACGCCGCATCCAATAGCGAACTTCAAAGCTAAAAAACGTGGTGAACATTTAGCTTTCCTCCTCATCTCGTTCGTTTGATTGAGAATCGGTAATTTGCGCGAAGAAAACGTCTTCCAAATCCGGTTCGACCGCGCGAAAACCGTCGCCGGGCGCGATGGGACTAAAAATCCGAATAATCGGCTGACCGGCGACGAGCTTGCTCGAAATAATACGAAACTGTTTTTGATAATCTTCGAGTTCGCCTTTGCCGATTTGTTTGCGCCAGATTTTGCCGGAGAGCGTTTCGAGCGCGGCGGCTGGCGCGCCCGCATACAAAACCCTGCCGTTGTTGATAATCGCCATATTCGTGCAAAGCTCTTTTACGTCTTCAACGATGTGAGTGGAAAGAATGACGATCACGTTTTCGCCGATTTCCGCGAGCAAATTGTAAAACCGATTGCGTTCGCTCGGATCAAGCCCGGCTGTCGGCTCATCAACGATAATCAAGCGCGGATCGCCGATCAAAGCCTGCGCAATTCCGAATCGCTGTTTCATTCCGCCCGAAAAACCGCTCAGAGCTTTTTTGCGGTGCTGATAGAGATTAACGCGGTTGAGCAGAGCTTCGACAAGCTGTTTACGCTCGGCACGGTCGCGCACCCCTTTTAAAAGCGCCAGATGATCGAGCATCTCGATTGCCGAAACTTTTTGATAGACGCCGAATTCCTGCGGCAGATAACCGAGGATTTTGCGAACTTCGTGTTTCTGCCGCAAAACATCCAAATCGCCCAAAACCGCCGAACCGCTGTCGGCATCTTGCAGCGTGGCAAGCGTTCGCATCAGAGTTGATTTTCCCGCGCCGTTTGGACCGAGCAAACCGAACATTCCCGTCGGAATCGTTAAAGAAACGTTGTCGAGCGCCTTAACGCCGTTCGAGTAGGTTTTCGAGAGATTCTCGATGTGAAGCTCCACCTTTAGTTTTCTCCTTGTTTGAATTTCGGAATGCGGAAAAACGCCAAGCTTATAACATATTTGACCGAAACCGCGCACTTTATTTTTAACTTGAATTCAAAGTAATGAAAGTTGAACCGCCGAGACG
Source organism: Pyrinomonadaceae bacterium (assembly GCA_036387135.1). Lineage (GTDB taxonomy): Bacteria > Acidobacteriota > Blastocatellia > Pyrinomonadales > Pyrinomonadaceae > JALZCH01. The sequence continues at coordinate 30,863 of DASVUH010000007.1, forward strand.
CAAAGACGCAGAGAAAATTAAAGAAAAAAATGAGAAGAATTCGAGTGAAAAGAAGAAACCTCTCTTCTTTTCCTAAAAATCTCGGCGTCTCGGCGGTGAAAATTTTCTTACCTCAAATTCACCTAATTTTTACGCTCCTCAGCCCACGAAGTTCGGTTTGATTCTGTTATAATTTGCCGTACATTTCCGAAGGATCTCAACAAGGTATTTATGAGACAAACAATTTCGCTGATCTTAATTGGAGTTTTGATGATTTTGCCGTTAACAGCTTTCGGGCAAAAAAGCGCCGGACGCGAAGTGAAACAACTGCAATCGCCGCAAAACCCGCCGCTCGGAATCGTGATTCACGGCGGCGCGGGCGTGATTACACGCGGGAGTTTGACGCCCGAACAGGAAAAAGAATATCGCGTCACGCTAGAACAAGCCGTTCTAGCGGGTTATAAAGTTTTGCAAGCTGGCGGAACAAGTCTCGACGCCGTCGAAGCCGCTGTGCGGATTATGGAAGATTCGCCGCTATTTAACGCCGGAAAAGGCGCGGTTTTTACCAGCGAAGGCACAAACGAGCTGGACGCTTCGATTATGGACGGCAAAACTCTAAAAGCCGGAGCGGTGGCGACTCTGAAACACATCAAAAATCCGATTTCGCTCGCACGGCTCGTAATGCAAAAATCGCCGCACGTAATGATGATCGGCGAAGGCGCGGAAAAATTCGCACGTGAAAACGGCGTGGAAACTGTTCCGCAAAGCTACTTTTTCACGCAGCGCCGGTTTGACGCTCTGAAGCGGATTCAGGAAGAAGAAAAGAAAAAAGCGGAAGCCGAAAAAGCGGGCAAAAAAGTTTCGCTTGTCGAATCAAAAAAAGACGAAAACCGTCACGGCACGGTAGGCGCGGTTGCGGTTGATAAATTCGGCAATCTCGCCGCCGCTACTTCCACCGGCGGAATGACGAACAAAAAGTTCGGTCGCGTCGGCGACGCTCCGATTATCGGCGCGGGAACTTATGCCAACAACAATTCCTGCGCTGTGTCGGCAACCGGCTGGGGTGAATATTTTATTCGCCTGGGCGTCGCGCGCGACATCTCGGCGATAATGGAATATCAGGCAATGCCGATTCAACAAGCGGTTGACGCCGTGATTCAGCGAAAGCTGCCCGCGCTCGGCAAAATGGACAATGAAGATGCCGACGGCGGCGTGATTGCGATTGATAAATTCGGCAACATCGGCATTTCATTCAACAGCGAAGGAATGTACCGCGCTTATATTGATATGAACGGCAAACCGGTAGTGCAAATTTATAAGGATTAAAAAACTTGAAACCGGAAGGAAATGCTTGTCGTAATAGAAAACGACGGCAAAAGTTGCTTCCGTCAAGGACGCGCAAAAGGCGCAAAAGATGTCAACAGTCATCTTCAGTCTTTCATTTTTAATCCTTCTGGCACTGATTTATGCTGCTTCGCGCCGACGGCGCGAGCAGCATTCTTTTTTGCCCGAAGGCGAATCGCAAAATCAACTTCGTTCGCCGCGCGTCGCTGCTTTATTCGCTCCGACAGCACGCGATTTAGCGAAAATCGAACAGGAAAAACATCATCGTCAATACGCCGAGCAGCGCGAAAAACTTCTGACCTGGGCGACGCTCGTTGATTTTTCCGCTTTAAATAACCGCCCGATTCTCCAAGACGAAAATCTTTTTGTAAAAAATTGGACAAAAAATTGGAATGAGGCGGTTGGAATCTTGACGGAACGCGCCCGTTCGGAGGAAGATGTACGGCGGTTGGCGTCGTTTTGTCTTGATAACGAATTCAATGTAAACAATACTTTATTTAACGCTTTCCAAAAAATTTGGGCAGCCTCGCCCGACACGCGGACAACAACCGAAATGTTTCGACTCGCCGCAAAAACCGACGAAGCCGATACTTTTCTGGACGTTTTAACCGAAGCCGAACAATCGGTTAAAAACGGCAAATTGTCCGAAATCTCAGCCGCCGAGCTTTACCGGCTTGCTGAAAGCCATTACTGGCTGCTGTCCCAATCGGCAAGAACTTCCGGCGCGGGTTTTCTAATCAAAGAGAAAATGGCGGATTTGCGCCGCGAATTAACACAGAACTAAAGTCCGCAGAAATTAGAGGAAAATAAAATGGAATCTCAAATTCCTTATGTCGTTTTGGGCGTTGTTGCGCTCATCGTTTTGGGTTTTTTGTGGTACATCGTCACGCGCTTTCTGGTCAACGTCGGCGCGGAAGAAGTGGCGATTAAAGAACGCCGTTATTTCGGCAGAAGAATGCCGCAAGGTCGCGTTGTCGCTACCGAAGGCGAAGTCGGAATTCAAGCCGACGTTTTAAAACCCGGTTTGCACTTTGTCATTTACCCGATTGAGCGCGTGATTCGCAAAGTGCCGCTCGTTGAAATCGGCGCGGACGAAATGGGCGTGATTGACGCGGTGGACGGCGAACCGATGCAAACCGGCTCGATTTTCGCGCCCGACCGGGCGCAAAACGCGCACAACAATTTCCAGGACCCGATTGCTTTTATCAAACAAGGCGGCGTTAAAGGCATCCAGCTTCGTACGCTTCCGCCCGGAAAATGGGCGATTCACCCGTTTTTGTTCCGCGTTTCGATTGCCAAAGCGACCGTCGTTCCACCCGGAAAAATCGGCGTCGTCACGAGCGCCGACGGCGCGCAGCTCGAAGCCGGACGACTTCACGGCAGCGCGATTCAGGGACACAAAAATTTTCAGGATGCCGAGAGTTTTGTTTATAACGGCGGTCAAAAAGGACCGCAGGTCGAAACTTTGACGCCCGGAACCTACCGCATTCACACCGCTTCGGTTGCGATTGACGGGAGCAACGAGCAAAAACCCGGACTTTTTTACGTGCGACTTTACGACGCAACCGTAGTTTCCGAAAACCAAATCGCTCTGGTGGAAGCTCTCGACGGCGCGCCGCTCGACCCCCGCGATTATGTCGCGCAAGCGGTCACCGGACACGACAATTTTCAAGACTCGAACACTTTTATTGCGGGCGGAGGACAGCGCGGACCGCAAAAGGACATTCTGCTTCCCGGTACTTATTACATCAATCCGCTGATGTTTAAAATAATTCCCGAACAGGCGAAAGAAGTAAAACCCGGCGAAGTCGCCGTAATCGTCTCGAACGTCGGCAAAGACCCCGGCGAAGAAATTCGGCAGGCGATGGCGCGGAAAGTGCGCGAAAGATTGGAGCGCGAAGAACAGGAACAAATCACACGCGCCGCCCAGCAATTGGACAAAGTTGACGGCGAATCGGTTTCGATTGAAGAAATCAAAGCCGAATTGCAGGCTGACGGCGATCCGGCGGACAAACGGCTCGATGGCGGAGCGCACGAGGCTTATGTCGTGCCGGAAGGTTTTCGCGGAATTCAGGAAGCGGTCGTCGGACCGGGACGTTACTACATCAACACTCTGGCGGTTTCGCCGATTATTATTCCGACGACGAATATGACGGTTGAATGGACGGCGGAAGATGTTGCGCAATCGTTCGATCCGTTTGCCGTGATTTCCAAAGACGGTTTTACGATGCAGCTCGAAGTCCGCGTCGTCTTTCGCGTCAAACCCGAAGACGCGCCGTTTATGGTCGCGAAAATCGGGAACACCGATAAATTGGTGCAAAATGTAATGCACCCGCTGATTGACTCGATTTTTAGAAATCAGGCGTCGGAATCGTCGGCAATGGCGTATCTGCAAAACCGCCATGAGGAACAGGAGCGCGCCGAAGCCCGCGTCCGAATGCATCTTTTGAAATATCACGTTGATGTCGTCAACGTCTTAATTTGCCACATTCATCTGCCTGAAGAATTGATGAAAACGCAAACCGAAAAAATTCTCGCCGAGCAGCGCCAAAATATGTATAACGCGCAGCGCGAAGCCGAGGTTAAACGCATCGAACTGGAAAAAACCAGCTCGCAAGCCAACAATCAAAAGAGCTTGATGGAAGCGACGGTCGGCGTCGAGATTGCCGGAAAACGTTCGGAACAGCGCAAAAAAGAAGCCGAAGGCGAAGCGTATTACATTTCGGAAACCGGCAAAGCCGAAGCCGAAAAAGTGCGCCTGATGGGCGAAGCGCAAGGCGTCGCCTATGCCGAACAAGTCAACGCGCTCGGCGCAAACGGCGTCGCGCTCGTCGAAACTTTAAAAGTCATCGGCGAAAAAGGCGTCCGTATCACGCCTGACATTCTGGCTTCGGGCGGAAATGGAAGCGGTGACGGCGGCATCGGCAGTTTGCTGCTGCTCAATCTTTTCCGCGACCAGATGAACAAAAATGGCAGCGGAAACAATAATGCCGCGCCAAATACTGTCCCGACAAACGGGGCGAAGTAATCTAAATTCGCTTTATGAAGAAAATGGCTGCTCAGGAAATGGGCAGCCATAATTTATTCAAAAACAAAATCGAAATTTATTATTGCGGCGGGGTTCTTTTCTCGGAGGCTTCACAATTCAATAAAATCAAGGCTACCCGAAAACGAGCAGCCTTGATTTTATTTTACCGTAAAGTTATAAACCTTAGCTTTAAAACAGAATTTTTGTCAGAAAATTATGATTCCAGAAATTCCGAAGGGTTGGCGCGAGCGTTTGCAGCCGGAGCGCGAAAAGCCTTATTTTGCGAAATTGGAAGAGTTTGTCGAGCAGGAACAGCATGAACATACCATTTTCCCGCCCGCCGAAAAGATTTTTACTGCCCTTAGTTTAACGCCTTACGAAAAAGTGAAAGTTGTGATTCTCGGACAAGACCCGTATATCAGAAAAGGTCAGGCTCACGGATTGAGCTTTTCGGTTGAAGACAAAAGCCAGACTGTTCCGCCTTCGCTCAGGAATATCTATCGCGAATTAAAGGATGATTTGGGTGTCGAGCCACCTAATCACGCGAATTTAACAACCTGGTCAAAGCAAGGCGTGTTGATGCTCAATGTCGTTTTGACCGTCCGCGAAGGAGTTTCCAATTCGCACAAAAACAAAGGATGGGAAAAGTTTACCGACGAAATTATCCGGCAAATCAATGAGAAAGATGAAACTGTGGTTTTCGTTTTGTGGGGAAAACCGGCTCAAAAGAAAATTGAGTTGATTGACGAAACCAAACACAAAATCGTCAAGGGCGCGCATCCTTCACCGCTTGCCACAGGCTTTTTGGGCAGCCGACCTTTTTCACAAATCAACGAAGCACTGAGAAAAGCCAAACGGGGAGAAATTGACTGGCAAATTCCCGAATAATATTTATTCGTTTTCGGTCACAGGAACAGCGGTCGAAACGGAGCTTTTTGAACGATTTGCCAACCAGCCGCGAAAACGCCGGAACGCTAGCGAAAGTCCGGTATAAACGAGCAAACTTCCTCCTAAACACGCGATAAAAGCGATGATTTGCCCGACGATTCCAAACGATTCGCCCGTGTGCGTAAAACGCATCCACGAGCGAAGCTGCCGCCCTGAGTTTTGTTCGCCGTAAGATTCCCATTTGACGGTTTCAGCCGTGTTTGCATTTAGCGTCAGCGTCGAACGCCCGAATTTGTTCAAATATTTGCCTTCGTCAATCGTGAAAATCGCGTTTTCGCCAATCGGAAAACGCAGCGCGATTGATTTCCAACCGGGCGACTGCTGTTCTGCGCGTGAAAACAGGGAAGATACGTTTGCCGGAACTACGAAAGGCGCATTGCCGTTTGATTGTTGCTGCGGCGCAGGCTGCTGAGGCGCGGGCGGCGCGTTGCCCGTTGCGTAATAAACCAGATTGCTCGCCCATTGATACGAAATAACAGCCGCCGTCGCCGTCAAAATAATTAAAACGAGCGATGTCCAGATTCCGGCGACATTGTGCCAATTGAAATCGCGCGCTTTTCCTTTTTGATCGAAACGAAACGTGCCGACCGCTTTGACGTTTTTCCGGCTCCATTTGCGCGGCATCCAGAGATAAATTCCGGTAATCGCCAAAACCAGAAACGCCAGATTGCAAGCGCCCGTGATTCCTTTGCCAATCGCGCGATTTTCGCCCGAAGCGCCGAGCCAGCGATGCCAATCGGTGACGAATTGGAAAAACGCTCGCGCCGGTTTTGAATTTTCGCCCGTAATCTCGCCGTTGTAAGGATTGACGTACAAAGTTCCTTCGCGTCCGAGCGCGAGCGCTACGGCTTCGCCGGATTCGGATTTAATCGTCAGATTTGTCGGCTTGATTTCCGGTTTCACGGTTTGAATCCGCGTGAGAAGCGTGTTCACATCCAGCCGTACGGCGTTTTCGGAAATTTGAATCGTCCGCGCGTCGCGTTCGACAAACGCTTCGATTTGCGGCTGAAACGCCAGAAGCGCGCCGGTTACCGACATAATCAAAATCACGATTCCGGCAAAAACGCCCGCCGTCAAGTGAAGCCAAAAAATAATTTTGCGAAAAATTTTCATCAGTTTTATAAATCCGTTTATGAAAAAGCCTTTAGCAAATCAGCAGGCTAAAGGTTTTAAAATAAAATGAAAGTGAAAATCAGTTTCATTAAGACTATATTTGGCGGTTTCGGCGATGTCAAACTTTTGATTGTGAAGAAATGTTGAAAAGCCCTGATTATCGCGACGGTTTGCTTGTTTGGCGGGCGTTTTTCCGGCGTGTTACGATAAATGATTGCATTAATTAAATGAACGAAAATATAAAGAAAACAAGATTAGAAAACGGTCTCACAATTTTGACGGAAAAAATGCCGGGCGTGCGTTCGGCGACAATCGGATTTTGGGTAAAAAGCGGTTCGCGTCATGAACCGGAACATTTAAACGGAATCTGCCATTTCATCGAACACTCGGTTTTTAAAGGAACTGCGAAGCGTTCGGCTCTCGATATTGCGGTTGAATCCGACAAACTCGGCGGAAATTTCGACGCTTTTACCTCGCACGAAATCACGGGTTTTACGATGAAAATCGTTGACAAATGCGTCCCGCAGGCTTTTGATCTTTTGGCGGATATGCTGGCGAATCCGCGTTTTGACGAGAAGGAATTAAAACGCGAGCAAAAGGTCATCATCGAAGAAATGAAAATGGTCGAAGACACGCCCGAAGAATACCTGGGCGAGCTTTTCAACCGCGCATTTTTCCCCGCTCATCCATTAGGCTTGCCGATTGAAGGCACGCGCGAAACCGTTAAAACCTTCGGTCACCGAACAACCGCCGAATTTCACGCCGCAGTTTTCGCGCCGTCAAACATCGTTATTGCAGCAGCCGGAAATCTCGAACACTCGCAACTGGTCGGATTAGCCGAAAAATCTTTCGGAAAAACAACGAACGACGAACAACGAACGACGAACAACGAACAACCGCAATTGGCAGCGCCAATCTTGCTCAAGAAAAAGCGCGAATTGGAACAAACGCATCTTATTATCGCCACGCCTTTTGTGCCGTCAAACAGCCCGCAGCGTTATGCGGCGAATCTTTTGACAAATATTTTGGGCGGCGGAACGGCGTCTCGTTTGTGGCAATCCGTCCGCGAACAACGCGGTCTGGCATATTCGGTCGGGGCAAGCGCGATTGCGTTTCAGGATTGCGGCATTTTTTCGGTTTATGCCGGGACTTCGCCAAAACATCTCGATCAGGTTGTTGATTTGTCAATCGCCGAAATGCGCCGCATCGTGCGCAAGGGGGTTTCAGCGGAAGAACTCGAACTTGTTAAAGAACAAGGCGTGGCTTCAATCCTGCTCGGTTTAGAGTCAACCAGCGTGCGAGCGGGAACTCTGGCGCGTCAGGAAATCGTTCACGGCAAAACGATTCCGATTGAGGAAACTCTGGCAAACATCGAAGCCGTCACGCCCGACGACATTCAAGCCGTTGCGCGAGAGTTTTTCCAAACCGAACAAATCGCTCTCGCCGCGCTTGGCAATCTCAACGGGTTTAAGATAGAACGTTCACGGTTGAGCGTTTCTTAATTTATGAAATTCACGGTTCTCGGCAGCGGTTCGACCGGAAATGCGGTTTTAAGATTGTAATGGATTGATTGTTTTCAAACCCGAAAAGCGGCTAAAATCGCTGTCCGTCGTTATGAGAACGGCATTATGTTCGATAGCGAGCGCGGCGAGATGCGCATCCATAATCATTGCGGCTTTAATTTGTCAGACGGTTATCAGATTTTTGAAAATCGTCCAATGGCTTTCAGCGGGCAGCAGTATTCGCGCATTCGGAACTTCAAGCCAATCGCTCACAATTTCAGTGGCTTGAGTTGGAGTCAAAGGATTAGGAAATGCCCGCGCATTTGTCGAAATGCGTAGAAATGCCGTAATTGTTTGCCAGCCGAAACCGACCAAATCCGTACCGGAGAGTTGATTTTCGAGCCATTCGCGGCATTTTTCGTGTTCGGCGGCATCAGAATTATAGGCGTAAAGCAAAATGTTGGCATCGGGCAAATTCATTCGGTTTAATTTTGCTCGATTGTTTCAAGCAGTTCATTGATTTTGTCGTAATTTAAGTCTTCGCGCTTGCCCATCGAATGCGGGCGGATTTTAAAGGGTTTGCCGGTCTGTTTCGCCTGCAGACCGAGCCTCAGAGTTTCGTTAACGATTTCTTTGAATGTCGCGCCGTCTCGCTGCCGCATTTCGCCCTCGAGTTTGGCAACTATGTCGTCATCAATTACTATCGTAGTTTCCATACTGAAGATGTTAATTTCGCTCAGGTTTATTGTCAAAAAATGAAATTCACGGTTCTCGGCAGCGGTTCGACCGGAAATGCGGTTTTGATTTCTGCCGGAAAAACAAAAGTTCTGATTGACGCCGGTTTGAGCGCGAAAGAAATTGTGCGCCGCTGCGTTGAAGTCGGCGAAGACGTTGCAAAGCTCGACGCGGTTCTCGTCACGCACGAACATTCGGATCATGCGGGCGGTTTGCGGGTTTTGCTCAAAAGTCTGAATTGCCCGGTTTATATGTCGGGCGAAACGCTCGAAGCGTATCTTTTTGAAAAGCGTCACGTTAAGCCTGACGAAGGTGTTAAACGGACCGACGCGATTAAAGGGAAAGTCGTTGAAATTCAATCAAGCCAGGACTTCCGCATCGGTGAAATCGAGTTTGAGCCTTTCAGCGTGCCGCACGACGCGGCTGACAATTTCGGTTTCGTCGCCAAATATTGCGGAATCAGATTAGCGGCGGTGACGGATTTCGGGCAGATGACGACGTTGATTTCACAAAAACTGCGCGGATGCGACGCGATTATTATTGAATCGAATCACAGCTTGCCGATGCTGCGCGCGTGTCCGATTTATTCGTGGGATTTAAAACAAAGAATCGCGTCGCGCACCGGGCATCTTTCAAACGAAGATTTAGCCGTCTGGCTTTCCGCTGAGTTTGACGGCGCGGCGCGTCACATCGTTCTCGCGCATCTCTCGCAAAAAGCGAACGAGCCGCATCTGGCGCGTTTAACCGCCGAACAAGCTATCGCGATGCGCTCGCCGCTTTTCAAAGCCGAAACAAAAATCACTCTCACGCATCACAAAGAACCGACCGAGTGGATCGAGTTTTAAAAAACTCTTTGCGGCGTCGGTTTAGTCCCAAGCGCAAAAACTTTAATCAATAAAAATCCGGCGACAAAACCGCCGATGTGCGCCATATAAGCCACGCCGCCGGCTTCGGCGGATGAAAAATACCCGCGAAAAAGCTGCAATCCGATCCAAATGCCGAGGGCAATAAACGCCGGAATTTGGATGACAGTGAAAAAAATAATCGCAGTTATGCTGCGGCGCGGAAATAATAAAATATAACCGCCGAGAACGCCCGAAATCGCGCCCGAAGCGCCGAGCATCGGAATAATCGAATTCTGGTCGGTGAAAATCTGCGCCAGAGCCGCAAATGTTCCGCAGACGAGATAAAAAACCGCAAAACGAATGTGTCCCAAACGGTCTTCGAGATTGTCGCCGAAAATCCATAAATAAAGCATATTGCCGAAAATATGCATTAAACCGCCGTGCATAAACATCGAGGTCAGAATCGTTCCCCAAACCGGAATCGGCGTCGGCTGTAAAGGAATCACGGCGCGGTTGCCGAAAGAATCGCGGATTATCTGCGGCGCGGCAAGATCAACGCCGGTCGTAATCTCACGCGGGACGACCGAAAAAGCGTAGGTAAAAGCGTCGTTATAACCCGCGCCCTGAAACAAAATGTAAACCACGATGTTTGCCGCAATCAGCAAATAAGTTACATACGGAAATCGCAGCAGGTCACTGTTATCGTCGCCAATCGGAAAAAGCATCGGAATTAATTACGAATTATGAATTACGAATTACGAATTCGATTGCTTGATAATTCGTTGCCATAATTTCAGTTTCGGCTTTTGATAATGTCGTTTTTCCGACCGTTTTTCAGTACGGTTTCCGACTATTATTTTTAAAATCCGAATGTTTCGAGCGGTTAGTTTTTGACCGGGCGAGCGGTTTGCTACACTTGAAACACAACGGAAGAGAGGCGAACAAACTCATAATTTAAAAATCGTTTTCGCCCGCGCACAACTGATGTTTTCGGACAAGCTCAATTTTACAGAACAGCAAAAACTTAGCGGCGAGACGTTTGACGCAATCGTCATCGGCGGCGGCGTAATCGGTTTATCCATTGCGCGCGAACTGAAAAAACGCGGCGTTGGGCGCGTTCTGATTCTCGAAAAAAACGCGCATTGCGGAGCGGAGGCGTCTAATGCAGCAGCCGGAATGCTCGCGCCGCAAGCGGAAGCCGATTCGGCGGATGATTTTTTCAATCTCTGCCGCCAAAGCCGCGATTTGTATCCGAATTTCGCCGCCGAACTTCTTAACGATACAAGCATTGACGTTCGGCTCGATCAAACCGGAACGCTTTATCTGGCGTTTGGTGAAAAAGATTTGGAAGAAATCGAGAAGCGCTTTGCCTGGCAGCGAGCGGCAGATTTGCCGGTGGAAAAAATCAGCCGCGAAGCGGTTTTAGAGCTTGAGCCGAACGTTTCGGACAAAGTTTTGGGCGCGCTGCGATTTCCGCTTGATTGGCAGGTCGAAAACCGCGATTTGATTCGCGCGTTGGTTGAATCGGTGCAAAAGCAAAATGTTTTGCTTAGACGCTCAACTAAAGTCGAAAAGATTTTGTTTGAAAACGGCAAAGCCGTCGGCGTTGCCACAAATGCGAGCGAAATAAGAGCGCAAAACGTGATTGTCGCGGCGGGAGCGTGGACTCGCGCATTTTCGGAGATGCCTTTTGATTCGTCGCTCGAATCGTTTATTAAGCCGATTCGCGGTCAGATGCTCAGTTTCGCGTGTCAGGAAAAACCTTTGCGCCATGTCGTTTATTCGGCGCGCGGTTACATTGTTCCGCGCGGCGATAATCGAGTTTTAATCGGCGCGACGGTTGAAGATGTCGGTTTTGACAAAAGCATAACGGGCGGAGGTTTGCTTTCTTTGCTGCAAACGGCAGAGGAGATTTCTCCTAAACTCGGCAATTCAACGGTTTCCGAAATCTGGGCTGGCTTGCGTCCGGCGAGCCGCGACGATTTGCCGATCATCGGCGAGTTTCCCGAAAATTCCAATTTGTATTTCGCAACCGGGCATTATCGCAACGGCATCCTACTTGCGCCTTTGACTGCGCGGCTGATTGCAGACAAAATCGTCGAGGGCAAAAATTCTCCGTTTTTACAAATTTTTAATTTATCTCGTTTTCAAAGCTAAATTTATGACTCGATTTTTCTCCGTCATTTTAATTTTGTGCGTTTCGACAATCGCTTTCGCTCAATCGCGGCGCGTTCCGCCGGTGCGGACAAATCCAGCCGCGACCGCGCCAAGCGCAACTGCGGAAAATCCGGTTTCTCCCGATGCAAATGAAGCCGCAAAAAACGGAGCGGCGCTTTACGAGGACGCGAACACTTACGCGAAGCGCAAGTTTGAAGATTACGAGCGGCGCAAACTTCCTTACAACGACGAATTGCGCCAGACGACTCAGCGCGAACAGCGTCAGCTTGCCGCTAAATACGCAGCGCAGCTTGCGGCGCAAAATCCGGCGGGCGATGATTTGTATTTTCTCGGAATGCTGCAACTCTTGGCGACAAATACCGACGGCGCGGGCGAAACGATGAAAAAATATCTCGCTTTGCCGGAAAAAGACGGCGAAAAAGCGCAAACCGCGCGCTCGATTGCCGCCGTTACAGCCGCGCGCCGCAAGAATTTCGATGACGCCGAAGCGCTCTTAAAAGAATATTTGAAAAACGCGCCCGTCAAAGTCGCGGAGCGCGTTTTGATTGAAAGCGAAATGGCGGAAAACTATATCGCCGCCAGACAACAAGAACGCGCCGCGTTTCACGCCGAATCTGCGCTGCTTGCCGCCAAACCCGCGCTTTCCGATCCCGGTTCCAACAAACGGCTCGTCAAAGACGTTTACGAATTGGCGATGAAGTTGTTTGAAATTCACGCCGCAGCGGGCGCGAAACAAAAAGCCGAAACGGTTTTGGAAAATCTGCGCGAAACCGGCGCGCACGTCAATCAGCCGGATTTATACTGGCTGGCAACCGATAAATTAGTTGCGTTTTTGATTGAAACAGGGCGCAAGCCGGAAGCTCTGCAAAAAGTGAAAACCACAAAGGACGGGCTTGATACGGCGTTTCGAGACCCCGGATCGCGCGCCAAAATTCTCGCTTTTTTAAGAAAACGCGAGCCGCAATACAAATTGCTCGGCGAAGCTGCGCCGGAACTGGCGGCAGATAAATGGCTGGGCGAAATCGGCGCCTCGTCGCTCGCCGGTTTGCGCGGCAAAGTCGTGCTTTTGGATTTTTGGGCGCATTGGTGCGAGCCTTGCTACGCGGCTTTCCCGAATCTTTCCGAATGGCACAAAACTTATTCCGGTCAAGGCTTTGAAATCGTCGGCGTCACCCGTTATTACGGCTCGGCTGAAGGTTTCGGCGCGGATGCCGACACGGAATTCGCGTTTTTGCAAAAAATCAAACGCAACCAGCGTTTGCCTTACCCGTTCGCCATTGCAAAAGGACTCGTTAATCACAACCGTTTTTCGGTCGAAAGCCTGCCGACCGGAATTTTAATTGATAAAAAAGGCGTCGTTCGCTACATCAGCACCGGCTCAAATCACGCCGGCGAGGAAATGGAAAACTCGATTAAAAAACTGCTCTCCGAGTAGCGGAGAACTGAGAATGAAGAACGGAAAACCGATAAGAAAATTCAACTATTATCGGTTCTCCGTTCTCAGTTTTACGTTCTCAGTTTTCTTTTATTTTGTCGGTTTAGCGAATTTGGCGTCGTCAATCGTCACGTTCGATTTGATTTCATCAGTTTTAATGGTAAAACCGCCGGAAGCCGCATCCACACGCATCGTGTACGGCATTAGAACTCCTTCAAATTTTCGATAGTCCGATAGAAAGGTCTGCACGGGAGTTTTTCCCTGTGGCGTCACGGCAATTTGGTCAACGCGCACGAGCAAATTCGTTTTCTGATCGAAATAATAAGTTTGCGAAACGTCGCCCGCCGTCATCACAACGGCGTAAGCGTCACTACCTTCAATTTTTTCGATGCCTTTGGTTTCGCGTTTCGGAAACAATTCTTTGAGTCGGGCGAATCTGTAAAAGTCCGAATCGAGCTTGGTTTGCACCAATTCTTCTGCGGTTTTTTCGCGCGTACCCTGAATCGGATCGGTCGCCCAAGCCTTGCTGCCGTCAAAAATCTCCGTCATCTGCCCAAAACCCGGAATGTTGATAAAAACCGCCAATTTATTCGGCGCTTTTTGAAAGCTCTCATAAGTTCCTTTGACTCCCGCCGCCGGAATTTCCATCGTGCCTTTGACGTGATAACTGTTCGCTTTTTTGTAAGCGGCTTCGCCGCCGGTCGCTGCGACGAATTTGTCAATAATTTCGTCGGCTTTCGGAAGAGCCGCAATTGTCGAAGGCGCTTTAGTTTCGGTTTTCGGTGCAGGCGTTGAAGATTTGGCGGGCGCGGCGGTTTGCTGCGCGCTCGCATTGACGGAGGCAAATAAAATCAATGCGAAAACGGCTGTTAAATTTTTAAAGTTTTTCATATCTGTAATTTCCCTTTTGTTTGTGTGTGGTTATTTTAATATCTCGCGGATGGCGGCATCAATCTGCAAATCGCGTCCGGCGAGCAGACTTTCGCGCGTTAGTCGCACTTCGACATCCGGTTTGACTCCGCGACCTTCGATCAGTACATCGCCGGGCGATTTGTAATCGGAAATCGCGTATTGAAAAATCGCGCCGGTCGGCAGACGGTCAAAAAGCGACGCCAAAACCGCGCCCATCGTGGTTTCGCCGACAGTTTTCGCGCGCTTTGTCGCCTGCAAACCGGCGGCGAAAATCTCGCTCGTCGAAGCGCTTCCGCCGTCGGTTAAAACGACGACTTTGCCTTTATACGAATCGGCTTGCGGATACGCGATAAATTTTTGTTCCGCCGCGCGAAATTTGAGCGAGCCGAGCGAGGTTTGTTCGGTGACCAGATTTCCGGTGATTCCGGCGGCTAACGCTCCGAGTCCGCCAACGTTTCCGCGCACGTCGAAAACGATTCCGGGCGCGTCTTTCATCTCGCTAATCGCCGCCCTGATTTTAGCGAGCTGCGGCATCACCCAAATGTTAAAACGAATGTAGCCGATGCCGTTTTCCAGTCGGCGCGTTTCAAATTCGACCGGCTGCGGCGGAAAGTTTCCGAGCGGCAGCGAATATTCAACCTTTTCCCGCGCGCGCTGAAGCGTTAGCGTTTGGCGTCCGTCTTTTTCGTTTAAAACCTCGATTTTTACTGTTGAACCGGACGCGCCGTCAAGAAAACGTTCCAAAACTCGCTCGCGCGTAAACTGTTTTTGACCTTCCGTTCCATGTCGTTTTTCGAGAGCGGCGTTAATTGGCGTGAGGATTTCTTCCACAGTTTTGTCGCCGATTTTGAGAATCTCAAACCCCGGTTTGATGCCGTTTTTGGCGGCGGGCAAATCCGCGCGGACACGAAATACAACTGCTTTGCCGTCAATTCTTCTCAACTCAATGCCGACGCTTCCATTTCCGCCGTTTTCTTTATTTTCGGTTTCAATTTGCGCTTCGGGCGGGACAACATTGAAATGCGATTGACCAAGCTCGGCGAGCATCGTTTGCAAAACGCGATAAAACTCGGCATCCGATTTGGTGGCGAGCGCTTTCGGCTCGTAAATCTCGCGCATTTTTTTCCAATCAACGCCGCCGAAAGTCGGATCGAAATGTTTTTCGTTGACGGTAGTCCAAACTTTTTCAAACGATTCACGCCGCAGCAGAGCATTTTTGTCGGCGACGGACGGCACAGCTTGCGAAACGGTTTGCGCAACGGCAATCGCACCGCTGAAATTTAAAAGCAAAATCAGTAGAAACAATTTTTTGAGCATCACAATTGTTTTGATGCTTATTATGAAAGATAGATTCGAGACTATAAAATGATTTTGGGTGCGTTGCCGCTTTCGAGCCACAAAAGTTAAAATCACGCACGGCAGGAATTTTACACAAAAAACGATTTAAAGGTTTCAAGAATGAAGTATTACGAAAATGTTTTGGGTATTATCGGCAATACGCCGCTCGTCAAAATCACAAAGCTCACCGAGCAATACGGAATCAAAGCTCAGATTTTCGCCAAAATGGAATCGCTCAATCCCGGTTATTCGGTCAAGGACCGAATCGGCGTGGCGATGATCGAAGCGGCGGAAAAAGACGGTTCGCTCAAATCTCGCGGGACTGTGATTGAAGCCACGTCCGGCAATACGGGAATCGGTTTGGCTGTCGCGGCGGCGGTCAAAGGCTATAAATGTATTTTTATTATGACCGAAAAGGTTTCGACCGAAAAAGTAAAATATCTCAAAGCGCTCGGCGCGGATGTCGTAATTTGTCCCGTCACGGCGAAAAAAGGCTCGCCGGATCATTACCTGACCGTCGCCCGCCGCATCGCCGACGAAACGCCGAACTCGTTTTACCCGGATCAATTCAACAACATTCCGAACCGCGAAGCGCATTACAAAACCACCGGACCGGAAATCTGGCGCGACACGGACGGAAAAATCACGCATTTCGTCGCTTCGGTCGGAACGGGCGGCACGATTTCGGGCGCGGGGCGTTTTTTGAAAGAACAAAATCCGAAAATCCGCATCGTCCAAGCCGATCCGGTCGGCTCGATTTTAAAAGCGGTCAAAGAAACCGGCAATATGCCCGAAGGCTCGCCGTTTCTTGTCGAAGGCATCGGGCAATCGGATATGCTTCCGACAACTTACGAACCGCGCGTGGTTGACGAAGTTCACAGCATCACAGACCGCGACTCGTTCGAGATGGCGCGGCAATTAACCAGAGTTGAAGGCATTTTCTGCGGCGGCTCGACCGGGACGAATTTTGCCGCCGCGCTGCGCATCGCGAAGGATTTGGACGAAAACAGTTTGATCGTTTTTATCGTCTGCGATACGGGCGAACATTATTTGACGAAACATCATTCGGATGAATGGCTCAAAGAAAAACAGCTTCTCGAACCTCAGCGTTTGACCGCCGGGCTTTTGACCGAAACGAAAAATGGGAGCAGACCGCGCAAACTGGTTTTCGTTGCGCCGGCTCAAACCGTTGCCGAAGCTCTCAAAGTTATGGACGAGAACGGTATCACGCAGCTTCCGGTTTTAGACGAAGGAAAATCGGTCGGCTCAATTCGCGAATCGAGAGTTTTGGCGAAGCTGCTCGAAAACCGCGAGCTGATGAACGCCGCTGTCGGCGAAGTGATGGAAAAAGGCTTTCCGGTCGTTGACGAATCAATCAGCTTAAACGAAGTCTCGCAAAAACTAATGAAATCGCCCGCCGTTCTGGTTGAGGAATACAAACGAATTATCGGAATTATCACGCGAACCGATGTTTTGGACGTGCCGCGCTGAAGTTTAGCTGAGAATTTTGGCGACTATCTGTACAGACTTTAGAACAGAAATTGCCAATCTTCAGCTATTGATTTAGCGACGATTCGGAGGCGGCGATTTCGCTTCTTCAACTGTGAGGAAATGCGGGCGCTCGAACGAAACTGTGCGTCCTTTGACATCCTGCCCTTTGAAAAAATCTACGACGACTGTTTGCACCTCCGAACCGGGCAATGTTTCGTGTCCGCCGTTTTCAACGATTAAATGTGTGCTGTTCGGAAATCCCCAGCGCACTTCTTCAGCCTGAAAAGGCGGCGTGTTGGTATCGAGCGCACCGCTTATAAACAGAGCCGGAAGCGTACTCCAAAGACGGGATTGCGATGCAGACCCGCTTTCCGATACGCCAATCGCCTTACAATTTTCCGCCGTCCATTGCAGATTTACGTTGCTGAATAACGCCTGGCGCGTTTCTTTTTGTGCTTGTGCGAGTCGTTCAGCCGACCAACCGACCGAGCAATCCACAGCGTTCGCCATCGGCGACCTTCCTTGAAAGCCGTTATATAACGCCTCTATCCGGCGCGTAAAGAGAGAATAATCGCCCTGGTCTATGGTGTGAAACAACGCCGGAAGCCATGCGTAGTTTCTTGCATCGGTCATGCTGTTACGCACCAGCCATTGCAATCCGATTTTACCGACACGAATTTGCGCCGGACTCCTGGTTTGCGCGTCGTTGACGGTTAGTGTTACGGGATTTCGCTCCAGCTTATCCAGCAAGCGCCGGTAAAGACTTTCCATATCCGGCACTAGTTTACTCATGGCAGAGTCCTCTGCGGCAAAATATGAAAGTTTTTTTATGATTAAATCCCAAACGCTCGGCAGCGCGATTAGATTGTCGGCGGCGTCCGTCGCGGCGAAAACAACGCGGTCGAGATTTTTGCCGTGCCTCCTGACAGCCGCCTGTGCCAGCACGGTTCCGTAAGAATGCCCGATGAGACTAATTCGTTCAGCGCCGAGCGCCTGCCGCAAATCGTCCAGATCGTCCGCGCTGGCGTCGTTAGTATAAGCTGATATTTCAACTCCCTGTTTGCGCCAGTGTTCCGCGCAAATGCGCGAATTATCGGTGAAGGCTCGCTGCCATTTTTCCGCACTCTCAAAAACATCCGGCGCAACGGGCGTTGCCGGACAATCCAGACTAGGCGTTGACATTCCCAAGCCGCGCTGGTCGAGAAGAATCACGTCCGCGACTTCGCGCAATTTATCAAACAAGCTGAAATAAACGGGAACTCGTCCCATTCCGATTCCGGGAGCGCCCGGACCGCCTGCCAGAAAAACAATCGGCGAGCCGGGTTTTGCCACTGTGCTTTTAAGCCGCACAAATGCGAGCTGAATCAAACGCTTTGATTGATTATTGCGATTTTCGCGTACCCACAGCTTGCCAAGCTCTGCTGAAATCTCTTTTCCGGCGTAAGTTTTGAAGGCGTAAGATTCGATAACGAGCTTACCGGCGCGCTCTTCTTCCTGCTGTCCCTGGATAGCTGCGCTGGCGGCAACGCACAATAAGCAAACTACGAATAACTTAAATCGGCTCATAACTTAATTTCCTTTTCATTTTCTATGCAGAGTTTTGGTGGCAACTGCTGTTATAGACGTTGAAGAAAGAAAATTGTTAACGAGCTTAAATCTTAAGCTAATTCACTTATTTATTTTTTATCCTCTAATTTTAGCGAACCACCAGCGCAGACCTACGAAAAGGAAGCGCCAGTCTTTGAAAAATTCCGGCGGTTTGCCTTCAAAGGCGTGACCGATGAATTGGAAAATCCAGCCGATGACGAAAAGCGCGGTCGGGACAATCCAAAATCCGCGAATGAAAAGCGCGGGTAAAAATAGCGGCAATGACAAAGCAATCATCGGAATCCCGATTTTATGCGTGATTTGATTAACCGGATGTTGATGACTTTTTGAATATTCCGAAATCCATTCGTCCCAAGATTTTCCGCCGAGCATTGTTTCGAGTTCTCCTTTTTGCAGCAAAATTTACCGCATTTTAAACGAAAATACGAGTCGAAATGGAGGATGTTAAATTTAACTTGCCGATTTCAGCTTTGTTTTTTGATTTCGCTCAACAATTCTTCGTCCGACAGCTTGCTTTCCCAATCACCCGCAAGCTTTAAGCGGACGGTTTGCGCGCCGCCGCTCGGCGTGCAAACGACTTCAACCAAACCGGGCGCGCCTTCGACGCGCGCCGCTTCGCGCTTTTCGGCGTTATTCGACAAACCGGCGTAAGCCTGTATGCACGACCAGGTTGTTCCTTCACCGTCTTGAATTTCTCTAGGCATAAATTAACGAAAATCCTCTTCTGTTTTATTTCTCGCCGGAGCGACAAAATCCGCATTTTTCCACTCGGCGATTAAAGTAAAATTGGTGGACGGGCGCGAAATTGTGACGCTTTCAAAGAGCGAAGAAATATACAATGCAGTGATAAAATCGGATGTTTATCAACACAATTCAAAGCGTCACTAAATTTGAGACACGACCGATTATTTAGTTTATCTGAGTTCGCACACATTCCGCACACATTTTCTGAATTAACCGTCACTAAATTATTTGGGAAATCCGACTTTTCTCAACAATTCCTGAAACGAGCTTGTGCTACCCTGATACATAACATTTTTTATAAAGGTCTTTCGCAATCTCCCCGCGAAAGAAGTAATTCATGAAAAGTAAAAATTCATCTCTCGGACTCATAGAAGAACAGGGCAAGCGAATTGAAAAATCTGCCGGTCCGGGAATTACTCTGCTCGCTAGATTCGGGTATGCGGCAAAGGGAATTGTTTACATTATTATCGGTGTCCTCGCGGCATATGCGGCTTTTACAAGCGGTGGAAGAACAACTGATTCACGCGGCGCGCTGGAAGAAATTATGATTCAGCCTTACGGTAAATATTTGTTAGGCGCCGTCGCGGTTGGATTAGCCGGTTATGCTCTCTGGCGTTTTGTTCAGGCTCTAAAGGATACCGAAGACAAAGGCTCCGGGATAAAGGGAATAGCAATTCGGATCGGGTATGCAATTATTGGAGTCATTTATCTCGGTTTAGCTTTTTCAGCCGTTCAAATCATTCTCGGTTCCGGCGGAAACAGCAGCAGTGAGGATTCATCGAAAGAATGGACGGCAACCTTGCTCGCCCAACCGTTCGGTCAATGGCTGGTCGGTTTGGCGGGTCTAGGATTTATCGCTGCGGCTTTATCGCATTTCTACAAGGCATTTACAGCTAAGTTCCGGGAAAAGCTGAAGATGACTGAAATGAGCCAAGGGGTGCAAACTTTTGCGATTCGCACCGGTCGTTTCGGTCTTGTCGCGCGAGGAGTGGTGTTTGGAATTATCGGAGCATTTTTGATTCAAGCCGCTCTTCATTCAAATGCCGGAGAAGCGCGGGGTTTAAGCGGAGCCTTGAGCGCGCTGGGAGAACAAACATACGGACAAATTTTACTTGGCGTCGTAGCTCTCGGATTAGTCGCCTACGGGTTTTATATGCTGGTGCTTTCGCGGTATCGGCGCATTATTTTATAGCGAATAAAACAAAGCGGTTTTAGTCATTGCAGGACGATAATGTTTTATTTTTAAATAACTTTCGTTTCGGCTAAAAAAGGATGTCATCGAATCTATCAAAGAGAGCGCGTACAGAAGCCCGCCTTAAAAACCTTTTTATTTGGCTTCAAACTTTAGTCGGCTCAATTTTGTTTTTCGGTTTGATGATCGCTGTTGGAGCGCTATTCTTCTTTGCGTGGCTGGCGGACGAGGTTCTTGAGGGCGGAACTCAAGCTATGGACGAAACGGTGCGTATTTTCGTTCACGGATTTGCCAGCCAACCGCTTACGCTCCTAATGAATTTTATGACAGTGCTTGGTTCAACTTTGTTCCTAAGCACTGTTTTTGTTTGTGTTTTTATAATATTCATTCGCAAAAACAGCAAGCGCCCAGCCATTTTAATAACAATGACAATGGCGGGAGCCGTGATTCTTAATTTTGTATTAAAGGTAAGTTTCGCTCGCGCCCGACCAGCCCCGTTTTTTGATACGCCGCTGCCGAGTTCTTACAGCTTTCCAAGCGGACACGCGCTTTTTGCACTGTGTTTTTACGGAGCTTTAGCCTGGATTTTTGCCTCAATGATACGCAAACACTGGTTGAAATCTTTAATTTGGGTTGCTGCTGTTTTTCTTGTTCTGTTGATTGGTATGTCGCGCATTTATTTAGGCGTTCATTATCCGAGCGATGTGATAGCAGGATACGCAGCTTCAATTGTTTGGGTTATAACTATTATATCGGCAGATTACGTACTCAAAAATAAGAATGATTTTCTCAGGAAAATGTCTTAATTTTTTTTAGTAGGAGCAACTACATCTTGTCTAAATTAACTAAACACAAATTGCGCCGTTTTCAAGCTCAAATACTTTTCACTTTCTTAATAATTTGTTTATTAGGCGTCGTTTCATCCGCTCAATCACAGGCAAAAACGATTGATTCGAGAACGGAAACACTCTCAATTCCCTTGCGTGAACAAGCTAAAATTCAACAGGAATGGCTGAAACTGCGCCTTGAACGTGTTTTGCCGCAGCTTATGCGGAAACACAAAGTCAAGATGTGGCTTATAATCTGCCGCGAATATAACGAAGACCCGGTTTTTTTCTCGCTGGTTTCGCCCACTACTTTTGCCGCGCGCCGACGGACAATTTACGTTTTTAATGATCGCGGTGAAAAAGAAGGCATTGAGCGTCTTGCTTTAGGCGGCGGTTCAAATGGTGGTCTTTACACTGTTTATCGCGATCCTGAAACTGAAAACCGCGAGCTTTATGGTGAAGGGCAATGGGCTTTGCTGAAAAAACTGGTAACCGAACGCAATCCAGAAAATATAGCCGTTAATATTTCTTCAACTCATGCTTTTTCCGATGGGCTTTCAGCAGGAGAGCGAGAAAAATTGGAAGCAGTTTTAGGATTAGAATACACTCGCCGAATCATTCGCGCTGAAGAGCTTCCGCTTGAATACGTTGAAACGAGATTGCCCGAAATGATGCCGACTTATAAAAGCATGATGGAAGTCGTTCACTCTTTAATAAGTCGCGCTTTTTCCAGTGAAGTTATTAAACCGGGAACAACGACAAACGAAGACGTGACCTGGTGGCTGCGGCAACAACTCAGCAATAACAGGCTCGGCACTTGGTTTCAACCTTCGGTTCGCATACAACGTAAAGAAAAAGCCGGAGTTAATATTCTGGCTGAAAACACACCGACAGCTATCCAGCGCGGAGATGTCTTGCACGTTGATTTCGGAATGACATTGATGCGGCTTAATACGGACACACAGCATATGGGTTATGTTTTACGGGAAGGCGAAAAAGACGTTCCCGCAGGAATTAAACGCGCTTTGGCAAACTCCAACCGCTTGCAGGACATAGTAATGGAGCGGATGAAAGTCGGAAGAACAGGCAACGAAGTGTTGGCAGATTCGCTTGCGGCAATGAAAGCGGCAGGAATTAACGGCAGTGTATATACACATCCAATCGGTGACCACGGGCACGGCGCAGGTCCGCTCGTCGGATTGTGGGACAGACAACAAGGTGTTCCGGGTCGCGGTGATGTGAAATTGATTCCAAGCTCGTGGTTTGCGATTGAACTTGCGACAACAACGCCCGTGCCGGAATGGGACAATCAGGAATTATGGGTCGGACAAGAAGAAAATGCGGCGATAGATGAACAGGGGCGCATAAGCTGGATTCTAAAACGTCAAAATCAATATCACTTAATAAGATAGAAACAAAGGCGTAGAAAGCGATTCGATAACTCGCTTTCAAGAAGTTAATTTTTAGCGGGATTCTTTCGCAATACCCAAGTGGACATACAGCGGAGGTTTTGCACATTCGTTGTTTTCAAAGGCTCCTGCCAAATAGCGCCAATTTTATTTGTGGCTTTCGTTAGAAATTCTTCATCAATGAGAAACCGTTGCGAACCATCCGGCAATAAAAATCTTCGATTTTGAATCTGTTGAATTCTATCTTCAATTCCAATGGAAGAAGCAAGACGCGCAAAAAATAAACCGTTGCTTTTCAGTACCCTCCACAGCTCTGTAAGCATTTCGTGAAAATGCTCTTCATTTCCGGCAAAGTGCAAAACTGCGCTGCTGATAACCACATCAAAATGCTCGACCGGAAACGGCATCTTTTCTACCGGTGAAACCTGGAAATTATTCTTGGGTAAATTTGGAGCAAGGTTCTCTGCGAGACTTTGGACTTGTTCAATAGCCTGCCGATTTTGATCAACTCCGAAAACTTCATATCCCTGGCGCAAAAAATAAACAAGATTGCGACCGCCGCCGCATCCGGCGTCCAATATCTTCATATTGGGGCTGAATCTGCCTTTCAATATTTGATCGAACAGATAAATATCTATATCGCCAAATAACTCTCGTACGGTTATCATCATTCGAGCTTAGATTATTTTTAATTGGTAAGCTATATAAAAAGGAGTTTTAAATGATAACCGTAGCAAATCGCATCTATGTAAAAGCGGAATACTCCGAAGCATTTGAGAAAGTGTTTCGCGAAAGAGCGAGGCTGGTTGATGAAATGCCCGGATTCGTTTCCAATCAGGTTTTACGCCCCGTAAATGAAGGCGATCCTTATATTGTGTTTACTCTCTGGGATAGCCGAGAAGATTTTATGAATTGGGTGCGTTCAGATGCTTTCGTCAAAGGTCATGCTCAATCAGGCACTCTGCCAAAAGAGGCATATTTTAAACCCAACGTTTTAGAGATGCATGAAGTGGTACAGGATTCTTCAAGAACGGAGCTAAAGCCGGAAACTAAAGGCGGACCATTTAAAATGCATTAATATCAGTTTCTTGAGGTTTCTTTATTTAGTTTTTATGTTTATCCAATAGAGGAATAAGTAATATGAAGTTTTTATCCAAATTAACCTTACTGCTGATTGTTTTTGTCGGCGTTTCTTTAGCGCTGACAATAAACAGGGATGAGAAAGTTAATCCGCGTCTTCCTGACGATGCTGTAAATAATGAACAATCAAATCAAGCTAATTTAAAGAAACTAAAAAAAGAAATTGATCGTGAAATCGGAAAACCGCGAGCAAAACGTTTGAATCAATGCCGGGTTATTGCATTCGGGGCAAAGGCTTGCGGCGGACCGAAGAGTTATTTGATTTATTCAACCTTACAAACCAATGAAAATAAATTAAAACGGTTGGTTAATCAGTACAATTCCATAGAAGAGAAAATCAACAAAGAAACTGATGCAATGTCTGACTGTATGTTTATTGAAGAGCCGAAAGTAAGTTTGGTTAATGGAATGTGCAAAACTAACAGAAGTTACGCAATTGGAATAAGCGAAACTTTGTTTAAATTCGCAAGAGTGATAAATTGAACGCGAATCGGTCAGAATCAATCTTCCTGGGAATTTCAATCATGAAAACACTTCGCTTGGCAAATATTTTTCGATTTACCTTTTTTGCTCTGTTATGGATTGCATTTGCACAAGCCGCGGCTCAACCTTTGGCACAACCGCCGGCGCCGCAACCCTCTCCTGTCGAAGTTAAGATTGATGCAAAGATTTTCGATTCTTACATTGGACAATATGAAGACGCAGCTAATCTCGGAGGAACAGTTTTCTCATTTTTCCGTGAAGGCGAAAAGTTTTACCTGCAAGTCACGAATCAGGACAAACTTGAGATTTTCCCCACAGCCGAAAACAAGTTTTTCTTAAAAGTTGCTCCTGCTTCAGCGGAGTTTGTGCGCGATGCCGCAACGGGGCGCATCACCAATATGATCTGGCGACAGGGCGGCAGGGATTTTACCACCAAGCGCATTGCCGACCAGCCCGCCAAAGATACGCGCATTCAATTTAAACGCACCGAAGCGATGATTTCGATGCGCGACGGTATTAAGCTTTTTACGGTTATTTTTACGCCAGAAAACCAAACCGAGTCGCTTCCTGTTTTAATCGAGCGCTCGCCTTACGGCGTCAAAGGTTGGAATTCGAGCGGAGTGAACGGTTCGCGACCTGAACTCGTTAAAGACGGCTATGTTTTTGTCTTTCAGGATATTCGCGGGCGGTATGAGTCCGAAGGCGAATTTGTGATGGTGCGCCCGCCCGTAAATCATCGCGACCCGAAAGCCATTGATGAAAGCACGGACACTTACGACACTATTGAGTATTTGCTTAAAAACGTCGCCAACAATAACGGGCGAGTCGGCATTTACGGCGTTTCGTATGGCGGTTGGCTGTCGTCGGTCGCGCTCATTGATCCGCATCCGGCGCTCAAAACCTCTTCGCCGCAGGCTCCAATCGGCGATCTTTGGATGGGCGATGATTTATTTCATCACGGCGCTTTTCGTCAGACTTACGCCCACGATTGGGCTTATCTGCTCGAAACGGTCAAAGGCGAGGGCGAAGGCGCAGTCAAGCTCGATAAACTGGACGCTTTTGATTGGTATTTCGATTTAAAAACCGTTGGGGCGCTGGTCAACAAGCTCGGCAACAAATCCGCTACCTGGAATAATGCCGTCGCTCATCCGAACTGGGATTCTTATTGGCAGCAACGCGCAGTGCCGAATTATTTAAAAGAAACGAGCATTCCGACGCTCATTGTCGGCGGCTGGTGGGATCAGGAAGATTTATACGGACCGCTTGTAACTTACAAAACTCTGGAAAAAACCGACCGCGACAATCAGGTTTTTCTCGTGATGGGTCCCTGGAATCACGGCGGATGGGGCGGGCGTGGTCGCAGATTGGGCGCGATTGATTTCGGCAGCGACACTGGCAGATATTTTCGCAGCGAAATACAAGCCCCGTGGTTTGCTTATCATCTCAAAGGCAAAGGCGCTTTAAAGCTTGCTGAAGCTACAATTTTCCAGTCCGGTTCAAACAAATGGATGACTTACGATTCCTGGACGCCAAAGCAAAATCTGCAAAAACGCGAATTGTATTTGCAGACCGGCGGAAAGGTTTCGTTTCAGAAACCGGCAAACAAAGGCGAGGAGTTTGACACATACGTTTCAGACCCGGCAAATCCGATTCCGTATCGCAAACGACCGATTTTAGGGACTTACGCGCAAGGCTCATCCTGGTTTACGTGGCTATCCGACGACCAGCGTTTTCTCTCTGACCGCAAAGATGTTCTTTCGTGGCAATCGGACGTTTTGAGCGAAGATGTTACGATTACGGGCGACATCTTTGCGCATCTTTTTGCTTCAACGACTGGTTCGGACAGCGATTGGGTAGTGAAATTGATTGACGTTTACCCGGCTGAATATCCTGCGGATGCGAAAATGGCAAATTATCAATTTATGGTCGCCAGCGAGATTTTTCGCGGTCGCTATCGCCGCAGTTTTGAAAAGGCGGAAGCGATTGAGCCTAACAAAGTCAGCGAATACACGGTTGATCTGCGCGGCAACAATTACACGTTCAAAAAAGGTCATCGAATCATGGTGCAAGTACAAAGCTCATGGTTTCCGCTTTATGACCGCAATCCGCAAAAGTTTGTTGAAAACATCTTTCTCGCCAAAGAAAGCGATTATCAAAGAGCAAGCCAGCGCGTTTATCATTCGTCAAAATATCCTTCCCATATCAGCGTTTCTGTTGCTGCCCGGTGATAGAAGGAAATAATGTAAAAACAGTCTAAAAAAGACCTTTTTGGGAGGTGAAACTGTAGCTACTGCCGATACTTCAAAACTCGCTAAACGCCTGGGACTTTTTGATTCCACCATGATCGTGATGGGCGGAATTATCGGTTCCGGGATTTTTATCAATCCTTATGTTGTCGCTCAGCACGTTCAAACCCCATTCTTAATTTTAGGAGCGTGGCTGCTCGGTGGTTTGATCGCACTTTTAGGTGCATTTATCTACGCCGAGCTTGCAGACAGATGCGCTGATGTCGGAGGACAATACGCCTACTTGCGGGAGGCTTATCATCCGTCGGTAGCATTTATTTACGGATGGGCTTTATTGCTGGTTACGCAAACCGGCGGAATGGCTGCGGTCGCCATTACTTTTTCCCGGTACTTTTTGGAAATCACTCACGCTCCTTTACCTGATTGGTTTATCGCAACGCTAACTCTCGGAGGATTGACGATCATCAACTGTCTAGGCGTTCGGGCAGGGAGCAGCGTTCAAAATGCCTTAATGGTTCTAAAGATTTTAGCCATTCTTGCACTTATTGTATGCGGCTTTTTCTTTGTATCCGAACCGGCAAGCTCATTAGGAAACACGCCGGATCGCTCTCTCTCATTAAATTTATTTACTGCAATGGGAGCAGCTTTGATTCCTGTGATGTTCGCTTACGGCGGATGGCAAACAGCAAGTTTTGTGTCGGGTGAAATGCGCAACCCCCGCCGTGATTTGGCGCGCGGTCTTTTAATCGGAGTTATCG
This sequence comes from Pyrinomonadaceae bacterium, assembly GCA_036387135.1. Taxonomy (GTDB): domain Bacteria; phylum Acidobacteriota; class Blastocatellia; order Pyrinomonadales; family Pyrinomonadaceae; genus JALZCH01. The sequence goes on from DASVUH010000007.1 coordinate 58,118, forward strand.
GAGTTATCTTACTGTACACATTGGTTAATCTCGTTTGCCTTTATGCGCTCGGTCCCGAACGATTGGCAGCAACCACTACTCCCGCCTCAACAATTATGCGAATTGCCTTTGGCGAGCGCGGAGCGGCGTTGATTGCTTTAGGAATAGCCATTTCTACTCTGGGTTTTTTAAGTCAGGGAATGTTGACAGCCCCGCGCGTTTATTTTGCGATGGCAAAAGATAAACTTTTCTTTCAAAGCGTCGCAAAACTCAACGAACGCACTCACGCTCCCGTTCTCGCAATTGCCTTGCAGGGAGCGCTGGCGATAATCATTGCGCTTTCGGGCAAATATGAACAAATCCTGAATTATGTTGTCTCAATTGATTTTATTTGGTTTGGATTAACGGCAGCTTCGCTTTTTGTCTTTCGCAGCCGCGCGACTCGCTTGAATAAACTCGAAACTCACGAAAACATTGAGAACACCGGAACAACATATAATCGCGTTCCCGGTCATCCATTTACAACCGCCTTGTTTACTGCCGCCTGCGCTTTGATTGTTTTCAGCACTTTTTATAATTATCCTTCAAACAGTGTGATCGGTTTGATTATTGTTATTGCCGGAATACCTGTTTATTTCTTCTGGCGCAGGCGGAGTCAAGATAAATGACAAGCAATTTCTCTCAAGTTCCGAGTTCAAATCGAGTAATGAGTTCGGAGTATATGCAATGGGCTAAAACTAATTTACAAGCCCGCTATAATCTCGCCTCAAGCGGTCTGATGAATTTTCCGTTGTCGGAACTGCCGGCTACATTAGAAGATTTGGAATTGAGCGGTTCGAGCTATTACGGTTATGAACCTCTCCAAAAGGCTCTGGCTGCTAAATGCGGCGTTCCTGTCGAATGCGTTGTTGCCGCAACCGGCACATCAATGGCGAATCATCTGGTGATGGCTGCGCTTCTCGAACCGGGAGATGAAGTGCTGATTGAACAGCCCACCTATGAGCTTCTGATAAGCACAGCCCGATATTTACGCGCTGATATTAAAAGGTTTATTCGTCCCGCCGAATCGGGGTTCGGCATTGAACCGGAAGAAGTCGCTCGTCAGGTTAGTTCGCGAACAAAGCTAATCGTTTTAACAAATCTGCATAATCCATCATGCGCGTTTACGTCCAATGAAACGCTCGGAAAGATTGGCGATATTGCGCGTGAAATCGGTGCTCGCGTCCTTGTTGATGAAGTTTATCTGGATGCTTTATTTGAAGAAACGCAGCCTGGTGCCTTTCACTTGGGTAAGGAATTCATTGTGACCAGCAGCTTAACTAAAGTGTACGGGCTGAGCGGACTGCGTTGCGGATGGATATTGGCTGAGCCGGAGCTTGCCGGAAAACTTTGGCGTTTAAATGATCTTTTCGGCGTTATTCCCGCCCATCCTGCTGAAAGGCTCAGTTGCATTGCGCTTGCAAATCTCAATCGAATTGCAGATCGCGCGCGCAGTATTATCGAAACTAACAGTAAAACGCTCAATTCATTTTATAAGTCCTGCGACCGTCTCGAATGGACGGAACATAAATTTGGCACGGTCTCTTTCCCGCGTTTGAAGCACGGAAGCGTTGATGCTTTAACCGCGCTTCTTCTGGAAAAATATGAAACATCAATCGTACCGGGAAGATTTTTTGAAATGCCTCAACACCTCAGAATTGGAATAGGGAATGACAATTCGACATTAATAGAAGGTTTGGAAAGATTGGAAATGGCGCTCAACCAACGAGAACAAAGCTTATAAATAAAACAGCTTCTTGCCGGAGCGTTTCGGAATCGGGTAAGAGAATGTGGAAGCTTAAATAAGAATTCAGACTTGTTTTTAAATTTTTATTTCAGTGATTTCACTTTTTTATTGCCATAAAGCCAATTTTACGTTAATTTCCTTAAAGAGATTTGTTTTCCCAAATCTCGATTTGTCCGCTCTTTTCTGCTAAAGTTTCTCGCACACCGAATAAAGTTCTCGCTCGATGCAAAATTCCTGGGTTAAAAACAGTTTCGCCAAATTTTGGCAGCCTTTGCTGCTTGCCGCGACTTTGCTGTTTTTGTACGCGCCCGCTTTAAAGCTGCTCGCGCAAACCTGGTGGACGGACGAAAACTATTCGCACGGGCTTTTGATTCCGTTTTTGATTGGCTTTCTGCTCTGGTTTGAAAAGGACGAGCTGGGAAAACTGGAAAAACGCCCGGCTTTTCCGGCGGGCGGAATCACTGTTTTGGCGGCGATGCTTCTTTTGCTCGTCGGAATTTTGGGCGCAGAGCTTTTTACGCAGAGATTTTCGCTTTTGCTGATGCTCGCCGGAATTACGATTTATTTTTTCGGCTGGCAAATTTTGAAAAAGCACGTCGTGCCGTTTGTTTTGCTCGCGCTGGCGATTCCGATGCCGACGATTCTTTTTAACAAAATCGCATTTCCGCTTCAGCTTTTGGCGACGGATTTGGCGGTTTGGGGAATTCGGCTGTTCGGAATTCCGGCGGCGAAATTCGGTAACGTCATCGAATTGCTGCCGCGCGGCGCTTCGCAATCAATCTGGCTCGAAGTCGTCGAGGCGTGCAGCGGGATTCGCTCTTTGATGACGCTCGTCACGCTCGCGCTCGTATATGCTTATTTTACGAGCCGACGGAGGAATTTCGCGTCTTTAAAAAGTTTTGATTTGTGGCGCGCGGCAATTTTAATGTTTGCCGCATTGCCGATTGCGGTTTTAACCAACGGCGTGCGCGTCTCCGCGACCGGGATTCTGGCTTATTACTACGGCGGTGAAACCGCGCAGGGCTTTTTGCACGGCGCTTCGGGCTGGCTGGTTTATGTCGCGGCTTTGCTGCTGCTGCTGTTTGTCGGAAAAATCCTGGATTTAAGCCGGAGACAGGGAGAAATCAGCAAAACTGATTTTCACTCCTTTTCTCCTTTTTTCCTCTTCTCCTCTTCTTTTAAATTCTGGCTTTTGCTGCTGGTTTTGCTAACGGGCGGCGCGCTGATTCATTGGCGCGAAGCGGCAGGTGAAATTCGTCCCGACAGAAAACTGTTGAAAGATTTTCCGGCGAAAATCGGCGATTGGCGGCAAAACGGCGCAGACCAGCGTTTTGAAACTGAAGTTGAAACGGTTCTCGGCTCGGACGATTATTTGATGCGCGATTATTTTGTCCCGGCTTCGGGCAAAGGCGCGAATCTTTACATCGGTTATTATGAAACTCAGCGCACGGGCGCGACTTATCACAGCCCGCGCAACTGTCTGCCCGGTTCGGGCTGGACGATGACCGAAAGCGAGCCGGTGGAAATCAGTTTGCCCGACGGGCAGAAATTCGTCGCCAACAATTATGTAATTGAAAACAATCGCTCAAAAGCCTTGATGATTTACTGGTATCAAGGGCGCGGGCGATTTGTCGCAAATGAATATAAAGACAAGTTTTTCACCGTTTTAGACAGCATTTCGCGCCGCCGCTCGGACGGCGCGATGATTCGCGTCGTCGTTTCGATTGACAAATCCGAACAAGACGCCCTGGAAACCGCTAAAAACTTGGCTGCCGGAGCAGCCGCCGACCTCCACGAATTTGTGCCAAATTAACAAATCCGTGCTACAATGCCGCAAAATCAAAACTCTTTCGCGCTACTCCCAAGCGCTTGATTTTTGGGATGTTTCAACGATTCGCAATATTCCCTTAATGCCGACAATTTTCTAATCGGTTGTAAAAATAAATAAAATTACGAGTTTTAAGTTTTAAATCCAAACGAATTAGCCCAGAATGAAAGCAAATTCTCCGAAAATCAGATTCGTCACCGCAGCTTTGGCTTTGCTCGCCGCAAATCTCCTTATTTTTTCCGGCGCGGCTTGCAGCACGGCAAAGGCGGTACAAGCGCACGTCGAGCGCGGCGAAAGCTATCTCAAAGAACGGCGTTTCCCCGAAGCCTCGCTCGAATTTCGCAGCGCGATTGAACTGGATAAAGCTTCCGCTCCGGCGCATTTCGGTCTGGCGCGCGCTTTTGAAGGTCAGCAGCGGCTGGCGGAAACGGTGGAAGAATTGCGCCGCACGGTCGAACTGGACAAAACTCAACTCGAAGCGCGCGTAAAATTGGGAAATTATTTGCTGATAGCGCAGCCGCCTTTAACGGAAGAAACCGAAAAATTAATTCAGGAAATTTTCGCCGCCGACCCGAATTACATTGAAGGTCACGTTTTGCAGGCGAGCGTGATGACGGTCAAAAACGCCGCGACGAGCGAAGTCGCCGCCCAACTCGAAAAAGCCGTTTCGCTCAATCCGCAAAGAGTCGAAACGTATCTCAGTCTGGCGCGTTTTTACGTTTCGCGCGAGAAAACGGAGGACGCTGAAAAAACGTTCAGCCGCGCTTTTGCCGTCAACGAAAAATCGGCAATCGCGCACATCGAATACGCGCGTTTTCTCGATCTCAAAGGGCGCGCTGACGAAGCCGAAAAACATTATCTGCGCGCGACGGAAGTCGAACCGAAAGAGCGCGAGCCGCTCGAAGCTCTCGCCGGATTTTATTACGCGCACGGACAGCTCGAAAAGGCGGAAAACGCTTATAAAAATTTGGGCAATTTAAATCCCGACCGACCGGAAGAAAAAACTCTGCTCGCGGATTTTTACGCAGCCGTTAATCGCCCGGATGATGCGCGGCGAATTTACGGCGAGATTTTGGCGGTCAGACCGGAATTTGTCCGCGCTCGGACACGAATGGGCGAGCTTTATTTGCAAACCGGCGACACCAAAGCGGCGAGCAATGAAGTGACGGAAATTCTGAGCCGCAACAACAAAGACGTGCAGGGTTTGACTTTGCGGGCGCGCGTTTCTTTAAAAACCGGCGAGCCGGAAGCCGCAATCAAGGATTTACAGGAAGTTTTAAAACAGGAACCGAGCAACCGGCTGGCGCTTTATTATATGGCTGACGCTCAGTTTCGCGCCGGGCAAACCGAACAGGCGCGCAATTTTATAAACGATTTACAGCGTTATCATCCGAATTATCCGCACGCCAAGCTTTTAAACGCGCAAATCAGCTTTGCCGCAGGCGAGCCGGAAACTGCTTTGAATCAAGCGAACGAGTTGCTCAAAACGCTTGAAAAATCTACCCCCGACGGCGATATTTCCGCCGCTTCGCTCGCCGAGCTGCGCGTCAACGCTCTCGTCGCGCGCGGAACGGCGAATTTGCAGCTCGGAAAGGAACAGGAAGCGCGCGCCGATTTCCAAATTGCGCAAAAGCACGCTCCAAATTCGGCTAGCGTGTATCTGAGTCAGGCGAGCGCCGCGCAGCGCGGCAAAAACGCTGCGGAAGCCGCGCGCTTTTACGAAAAGGCTTTGCAGCTCGACGCCAATAATTTCGACGGCTTGAGCGGTTTCGTCAGCGCCAAGATTCGGCAAAAAGATTTCACGGCGGCGCATTCGCAAATTGATCGCGCTTTTAGCGCAAACCGCGCCGACAATAAATTGCAAGCCGCGCTTTTTTATCTCAAAGCGCAGGTTTTCACGGCGGAAAACAAAACCTCGGAAGCCGAAAATGCTCTTCATCAATCAATCGCTCAGAATACCGATTATCTTCCGGCTTATCAGGCTTACGCCGCTTTGCTCGCAGCGAGCAGACAAGTTGACCGCGCGATTGAAAATTATCGCCAGATTTTGCAGCGCAGCCCTGCGAGCGATGAAACTTTTACGCTCATCGGGATGCTCGAAGAAGGACGCGGAAACGCGGACGAAGCGGTTAAGAATTACCGCGAGGCTTTGCGAGTCAATCCGAATGCTCCGGTTGCTGCGAATAATCTGGCGTGGATTATCGCCGACACCGGGCGCGGAAATTTGGACGAAGCCGTTACGCTGGCGCAAACGCTCGTCGAAAAACATCCGAACGAGCCGGTTTATGCAGACACGCTCGGCTGGGTTTTTCACAAAAAAGGTCAAAAAGATCGGGCAATCGCACAGCTTCGACGCGCCGTCTCGCTCGAAGAAAAAGCAGCCCTGCAAGCCGGGCGCGCGCCCGCGCAAATGTATAAAAACCGTCTCGAAACGGTTCTCGCCGCTGCGGACAACCGCGCTGCTCTCTAAAGATTTTGAGGTTCGCGTAAAACGAAAATGTTATCGGCAGTTTTCACAATTTTGTTAGACATTAAGCTGCAAAGCGTTGACTTTAATGAAGATGCGTGGGTGCTGATGGCGGGCGTCGGGTTGATAATTTTGGTGTTTGTTCTGCGGCGCTGGTTCCGCGGCGGCAAAAAAGATGAAACAAACTTGCTGTTTTAACTGGTAAAAAAACATGGGCGTTGAATTTCGGCAAAGAAGTTTAGGCGAATTATTCGCAATGGTTTGGCGGCGCAAGCTGATTATTTTGCTGCCCGTCGCGGCGATGACCGTGGCTGTCTGGTGGGTTGTCGTGCAGCTTCCGAGCATTTACGAATCAACCACGCTTTTGACGATTCGCCCGCCCGCGATCTCGAACAACGTGATTCAACCGCTTTCGGACGAAGATGTGTCGGCGCGGCTTAATCAAATCACCGAAGAAATCAAAAGCCGCTCATCGCTCGAACCGATGATCACGAAATACAGACTCTTCACACGCGAACGCGATGCGGGCGTGCCGATGGAGCTTTTGATTGACCGGATGCGGACCAACATCAATGTCCAGATGCGAGACCGCACGGCGGACGACAAAGTTCCCGCTTTTACGATTTCCTACCGCGACCGCGAACCTGAAGCCGCGCGCAACGTCGTCGCCGAGCTTGCCGGAAAATTTGTCAACACGCAAACGGAAAACTCCCAGCGCGAGTCGAAAGCGACGCAGGAATTTTTCGAGAAACAGCTCGCCGAATCGAAAGAGAAATTAGACCAGATTGACGCGCAGCGGCTCACGTATATGCTGCAAAATGTGGACAAACTGCCGACCGCTGCGGGCGGTTTGATCGCGCAGCTCAACGGTTTGCACGAGCAGTTAAAAACCGCAGCCGAGCGCGAGCAGTCGGTCGAAACCGAAATCGGGCGAATGCGCGACAATCGGGTTTTGCTCGAACGCCAGAAAAACACGATTAGCGACATCAGCGAAAAAGAAGCCGCCGAGCGCGACCGCCTGCTTTCCGATCCGACTCGAACGCCCGCTTATGCGGATTTGATTAAGCGCCGCACCGAATACAAAGAGCAGTTGCAAAAAATGCAGACCGAATATCGCCCGAAACACCCGGACGTTGTCGCCAAGCAAGCGCAAATCGAAACGGTCGAGAAAGAAATCGCCGCGCTGGTTGCTTCAGCGAAAACCAGTCAGGACGAAATGCGAGCCGCGTCCAGAGGCAGAATTGATTTGCAAATTCAGAGCATCGAAAACGAGCAGCGCCGGATAGACGGTGAAATCGGCAGGCAAGAGCAGCTTTTACAACAAATAAAAAGTTCGGCGGGGCAGGTTCAAACCGCAATCAGCGATTTGCAGCGCCGCATCGAAAGCATCCCGAATGCGGAAGTCGCGCTCGAATCTTTCAACCGCGATTACCAGACCGCAAAAGGGAGCTATGACGAGCTGTTAAAGAAAAACAATGACGCCCGCTTGCAAGCCGAGCGCGAAAAAAATTCGCAGGGCGAAACGATTCGAGTCGTTGACGCGGCGAATTTACCGCAATCTCCGGTCGCGCCGAAACGCCCGATGCTGATTGCCATCGGCGCTTTGCTCGGTTTGGCGCTCGGTTTTGTTTTCGCGGCGGCGGCGGAAATGCCGCGCCTTTTCACGATTCAAAGCGTTGACGACGCCAAACATTACACGGGGCTTCCCGTTTTGGCGAATGTGCCGGAGCTTTTAACGCCCGCTGAGAAACGCTGGCGGGCGATTTTCGGAGTTTTGAAAACAGGATTTGCCGTTGCGGTTGCCGCCGCGAGCATTCCGGTTTTAATTTTCGTGCTGCAAATATCGCACGTTTTTGACAGGTTTGTTTCTTAAACGATGAACGATGAACGATGAATGATGAACGGATTTTAATTCATCATTCATCGTTCCTAATTCATCGTTTTGAAGATGTTATGTACAAAGAATTTTTCGGTTTAGACGAGCTACCTTTTACCTTAACGCCCGATCCGCGTTTTCTGGTTTTTACGCCTTCGTACAACGAAGTTTTGGCGAGCCTTTATTACGGTTTGGAAAACTCGAAAGGCTTGATTGTGCTGACGGGCGAAGTCGGAACGGGCAAAACCACCGCGCTCAGATGGATTTTGCGCCGTTTGGATTCAAGCGTTTTGGCGGCTTACGTTTTTAATCCGCGGCTTTCGATTGAAGATTTTTATCATCACGTCACGTCGCTTTTGAACGTCAAAGAGTGGCAAAACAAAGCCGAATTGCTGACCGTTCTCGGCAGAGTTTTGGAAGAGCGGCACAGGCGCGGATTGAAAACCGTTTTGATTATTGACGAAGCGCACGAGCTTTCCGATTACGTTTTGGAGGAAATTCGCCTGTTGCTCAATTTCGAATCGGACACGGCGAAACATCTGCAAATCGTTCTCACCGGTCAGCCCGAATTGCGCGACGTTTTGAACAAACCGAATCTGCGGCAATTAAAACAGCGTGTTGCGCTGCGCTGCAAAATGCACGCGCTGCCGAACGTTGATGAAGTCGAGCGTTACATCACCGAACGCCTTTTGCTCGCAGGTTCAAAAGAGCCGAATATTTTTACGCCCGGCGCGATTGATTACATTTTCCGCTGCTCGGAAGGAATTCCGCGACAGATCAACAATTTGTGCGACAACGCGATGCTCGCGGCTTATGCCGCCGGCGAACAGGTTATCGGGCGACAGGTTATCGAAGAAGTCGCCGACAATCTCGATTTGCTCCCGCCGCAGCCGGTCGAACAGGAAACTAAATATCAGCCGAACCCGGCAAATATTTTTAATTCCAATGCCAGAGCCGAATTAGCGAATCACAGTTCGCTCAATGAATACGTCCCTTCCGTTTACCGAAACGGCAACGGAACGAATCGAATTCATCAGGAACCGATCTCTTTTGACGACGAACTTTTGGAAATTGACGACATTGAAGGTTTTACAAAATAAGGCGGTAAATATTTACGGCTGCGGTACGAAAATAAAATGAGCAATAAATCAAACGCTTACGCAAATCGTTTTTCCAAAATTCTCGGTTTTGAACCGAATCCCGCTGAAGCCGTCGAGCGCGGCGACGATTCAGCCAGAGCGGTTCAAATTCTCGAACGCAAAATCGGTGCGCCGACGGTTGTAGCTGAAAACGACGTACAAATCGAACCTACAGAGAATGCGCACCCGACCAAACCGGACGATTTTGCGCAGCTTCTCGATACGTGGAGCATCGGCAAACCCGCCGTTCCGCTCTCGACGAGCGAAGATTTTTCGGGCACGGCGATTTTAAATCAAAAACCCGCAGCGGCGGCGGCAATCGAAGTCGAACCGAGAGTGCAGCGCGCCGGAGTCGTTTTGCCGACGCGGAAAACGCCCGAATTTAAAACCATTGAACTAAATCTGGAAGCGGTCGAGCCGCATCTGGTCGCAATCAAACATCCGCGCTCGCCGCATTGCGAAGAATATCGGAGCCTGAGAACGCAGCTTCTGCTCGCCGCCGAGCGTCGTCGCGCCGCCGGAAAAGAAATGCAGGCGGTCGTCGTCGCCAGCGCGCGTCCCGGCGAAGGCAAAACCACGACTGCCATCAATCTGGCGTGGATGCTCGCGCAAACGGACGGCGTGAATTGCCTCGTGATTGACGCGGATTTGCGAATGCCGAGTCTCGCGGATTATCTCGGAATCGAGGAGCACCCTGGACTTTCAGACGTTTTTGACGGTACGGTCGAGCTTGAGCAGGCGATTGTCAAATTAAATCCCGCCGGGTTGCATTTGCTGCCGGGCGGCGAAGCGCGGCAGGACATCGCGGAACTGATTTCCGGCAACGCTTTTCGCCGGATTTTGGACAAAGCGCGGACGATGTTCGATTACATCATCATTGACGCGCCGCCGCTCGCGATTTTTACAGACGCTGCCGTTTTGATAAATCTCGCCGACGGCGCGATGCTGGTCGTCAAATCGGGCAAAACCCGTTATGCGACGATCAATCGAATGCTCGAACACGTTTCGCGCGAGCAACTGCTCGGCGTCGTTTTAAACGGAAACAAAGAAGATACGCAGGAAAGCCATTACAGCTATTACTACGATTCACCCAAGAAGAAAGTCGGGCGAGTTCAGCAAGTCTAGCAAGTCACCGAGTTTAGGGAAATTTTATCTGATTTAAATTCCTTTTTGACTCGCCAGACTGGCTACACTTGCTGGACTCGCCCGACTCTGAAGATGAGCAGACGCTTACATACAAGAGCAATCGGGCTTTCAGTCGCCGAAGGAGCAATAATTTTCGGCGGGCTGATGCTGGCTTTGTATTTGCGCGTCGGCGCGGACGGAGCGCATTACGAGCTAAACGAGCGCGGGGCGTGGATGAAAATCTCTATCGCCACCGTTTTTTGCGTCGTTTCGCTTTTTATCTACGACCTTTACAGCTTTACGGTGTTCAGCGACCGTCGCGAGCTGATTTATCGCCTGCTGCAAGCTCTCGGCACGGCTTGGGCATCGCTCGCGCTTTTGTTTTATTTCGCGCCGGATTTGATGATCGGGCGCGGCGTGACGATTTTGAGCGTTCCGCTCGTCGCCGCTCTTTTGCTCGGCTGGCGCATCCTTATTCACTGGCTGACGGCGCATCCCGACATCGGCGAAAGAGTTTTAATCGTCGGTTCGGACGAAGCCGCAATCAACATCGCCAAAGTGACGAAAGCGCATCAAGCCGCCGGTTATCGAGTCGTCGGTTTTCTGTCGGGCGAGCCGGAACTGGTCGGGAAAAGCCTATTTAATCCCAAAGTTATCGGTTTGATGGAAGACCTTGAAAACGTCGTCAAAAAAGAGAAAATTGACCGCGTAATCATTGCCATCCGCGACCGGCGCGGGGCGTTTCCGACCGAGCAGCTTCTAAAACTGAGCTTGTCGGGCGATGTCGCCATTGAAGAATTTACGAGCTTTCACGAACGTCTGACCGGGCAGGTGCATCTCGATATGCTGCGCCCTTCGTGGCTGATTTTCGCCGGAAGATTGCGCGAAACCAGATTCCGCTCTTTTGCGCGCGAGATTGTGCATCGAGGTTTGGCTTTAATCGGATTGGTTGTGTCGCTGCCGATTGCGATTTTGACCGCGATTGCCATCAAATTGGAATCGCCGGGCGCTGTTTTTTACCGGCAGGAGCGCGTCGGGAAAAAAGGCAAGCCGTTTGAAGTCATCAAATTCCGCTCGATGTGCACGGACGCGGAAAAAGACGGGCAGGCGATTTGGGCTACGGAAAACGATGCGCGTGTTACTCGCGTCGGGCGCATAATTCGGACTTTGAGAATTGACGAGATTCCGCAATTCTGGTGCATTATAAAAGGCGAAATGAGCTTTGTCGGACCGCGCCCGGAACGCCCGGTTTTCGTCGAGCAATTGGCGCACGAAATTCCGTTTTACGAACAGCGCCATCTCGTCGCGCCCGGTTTAACGGGATGGGCGCAGGTGCGCTATCCTTACGGCGCATCGGTCGAAGATGCGAGACAAAAGCTGCAATACGATTTGTATTACATCAAAAATCAAAGTCTCCTGCTTGATTTGCTGATTGTTCTCGAAACGTTCAAAACAATTTTGTTCGGACGCGGCGCAAGATAAATTTTGAGGTAAAAAACGATGAAAGCTGTAAAAAATTTGGGGATATTTTGTTCGGTTATTTTCGCTTTTGCGGCAACAACCGCCGTGACCGCGCAGCAAACCGCGCCTGCGCCGGAAGAAAAGAAAGTCGAAATCACAAAAAGCGAGACGAAAACCGAAGCTCCCGCCGTAGAACCGGAAAAAACTCCGCCGCCCGCACACGCGCAAACGCCGGACGCCGGAAAAGTGCTGCCCGAAGATGTGCCGGACGCGATGAAACAAAACCGGCGCGGGCAAATGTCCGAAGAAGAAGCCGCCGTTGTGCCTTATTACAACAACTTTTTGTCGAATTATTATCTTGGACCCGAAGACGTAATTTCGGTCGAAGTTTTCGCGCAGCCTAATTATTCAAAAACTGGAATCACGATTCCGCCCAACGGCAGAATTTCTTATCCGCTGATCCGCGAGGGCGTTTTTGTCGCCGGAAAAACCGTCGAACAAATAGCCGAAGAGATCACGAAAAAGCTTGACGAATATATTATTGACCCGAAAGTTATGGTTTCTCTCGACCGCGCGGTTTCGGCGCGTTACAGCGTTCTGGGCGATGTCGGCAAACCGGGCGTTTACACGATGTCGCGCCGCGTGAGCGTTCACGAAGCGATTGCCGAAGCGAGCGGGATTTTAGTCACCGGAAACAAAAAAGAAGTCATCGTGCTGCGGCGCGGACAGGACGGCAGACCTTCGCCGATTGCCGTTAATTTGCAGGACATCGAACGCGGCAAAGCCAGAGAAGAAGTTTTCCTCGTTCCCGGCGACCAAATAATTGTTCCGGGCAATAAAATCAAAGTCTGGAAAAACGTGATGAATCTGCTCCCGATTATCGGTTTCGCCCGAATGTTTACCGGGTTTTAAGCCAGATGCCGACTTCTAAATTCAATAATAAATTAAACGCAGAGACGCAGAGATGCAGAGATTTTCTTTCAAAATGGTCTCTGCGTCTCTGCGTCTCTGCGTTTAAAATCAAGTTTTGCAAATTGGCAGCGCTTTGTTGTCTCGCAATCTTTTTATTGCAGCAAGCAAATGCGGGCGAATGGCGCAAACAGCCTTCGGGAACTTTGTCGTGGCTGCACTCGATTTATTTTCTCGACGCAAAACGCGGCTGGATTGCGGGGAGCAACGGCACTCTGCTGACGACGACCGACGGCGGCGAGACTTGGAAAAAGGCGGTGAAACCTTCGGAAGATAATCTGCGGGACGTATTTTTCACAGATGAAAATAACGGCTGGCTGCTCGCCGAACGCGACGTTTTCAAGCTCAAATCGGCGGGCGAAGCGCGCTCGGTTTTGCTTCGCACAACCGACGGCGGCGCGACCTGGGAGCGAACCGGCGTTTTTCCGACGAGCAAAACGGCGAATCCGCAATTTACCCGCCTGCTCGTTTCCGACGACCGCTCGACCGCTTGGGCAATCGGCGAGCTTGGCAGCGTTTACGCGCTCGAAAACAACCAGATTTGGCAAAAACAAGTTTCACCGACCAGATTTCTGCTGCGCGGGGGCGCGATTTTTAACCGGAGCGAAGCGGTTTTAATCGGCGCGGGCGCAACGATACTGCACACCGCCGACGGCGGCGGCATCTGGCGCGAAGCCAGAGTTTATGCGGCGGAAAACGCTCGTTTTAATTCGGTCTTTTTCGCCACGCGCTCGCTCGGCTGGGCGGTGGGTACCGGCGGTCGGATTTTCGCCTCCGCCGACGGCGGCAAAACCTGGCGCGGGCAAAATTCCCCGCTCGCCGCAGACCTTTTGGACGTTTGCTTCGTGACGCCGAACGAAGGCTGGGCGGCGGGCGACGGCGGCGCGCTGCTTCGCACGACAAACAGCGGAAACACCTGGACGCCCGAAAAAATCAACACGACGCACCGCCTCGAACGAATCGTTTTCCTCGGTCGGGAACGCGGTTTCGCAGTCGGTTTCGGCGGAACAATTCTCTCCTATTCAAACGAAAACACGCCGCGTCCGCGTCTAGCCGCGAAATCAAATCCTTCTCTGAAAATCAATTAACTCCTTTAACCAAAGAATTTATTTTCGCCCGTTAAAAACCTCTTGATTGTTTTCGTCATATCGTCCTAATATTGCTCAGCTAAAATTAAGCCAATTCAAATTTGTCGCGGCAAACGGCTGTTTTTAACAGCGGTATTTTCGGACAGGGAAACAGTTTTAAGAATTTGAAAACTGCCTCATTATCGCGTTTGAACTCGCGCACAAAATTTGTTTGGCAAAACTGAGATGGAGAAAAGAAGGATGAGAAAACTTTTATTTACGCTCGCGCTCTTTTGCGCCATTTTGTTCGGCTCGTTGCTTGAAACATCGGCACAAACGGTACCGACACTTTTAAATGAAATCGTCATCAATCCGCCGGGAACCGATAACCCGTGCGAATATATCGAAATTCGCGGAGCGCCCGGCGCCACTTTGACCAATACTTATGTAGTCGCTATTGAAGGAGATGCAGCGCCTTCCGGTACCGCCGATTTGGTGGTTGATCTTAACGGTCGAACCATCGGTTCAAACGGTATTTTGATTATCACGGGGGCAACAACCTGCACCGGCAGAACAATTGCAGCAGGCGCAACGCAGGTTACGGATACGCAGCTCGACACCGGTGCCAGCGGAATTGAAAACGGAACTATTACATTTTTGCTTGTCACCAGTCCGACTCCGATTGTCGAAGGTACGGATTACGACACCAACAATGACGGAACGCTCGAAGCCTTGCCTGCGGGCGCTGTGGTTCTAGACGCAATCGGTGTCGCTGAGGATGATTTCGGCGATATTGTTTATTACGGACAGGTCGTCACACAGAATAATAATCTTCCGCCGCAGGCAATAACTCGTTTTACGGGCAACAATAATCCTGTTTCGTCGGGCGCGTGGTACGGCGGAGCGATTGATACGGCGGCTGGGAGCGGTTCGAACGTTTACAGCACAACAAACAGAACCTCGAATTTCCCGACCGGCGGAGCGCTGACGCCGGGCGCGCCCAACGTCGGCACATTTGTGCCAGCGGACGTTCCGGTTGATTTTAACGGCGACGGCAGAAGCGATTTCGTCGTTGTTCGCTCCTCCGGCTCGCAAGCGCAATCTACTTGGCTATCTCCAATCGGCACAGGCGGAGGCACCGCAATTTTAAGTTTCGGACTTGGCGTCGGCATCGGCGGAGACGTTCCCGTTCCTGAAGATTACGACGGCGACGGCAGAGACGATGCTGCCGTTTGGCGAGTCCTGCCAAACGACGCAAACCGCGGATATTTTCATATTAATCGCAGCAGCGGCGGCTCGGTTCAAACAGAACAATTCGGCACTTTAAACGATAATCCGACCGTCGTCGGGGACTACGACGGCGATAACAAAGCCGATCTGGCGGTTTACCGCACGACGACTTCGGCGGCTCCGCTGCCGTGCGGACCGAATGCCGGAGTCTGGTTTTATCGTCCTTCCGCCACGCCCGCAATCAGTTTCCGGTATATTTGCTGGGGTGCGGCAGGCGATATTCCCGTCCCGGGCGATTACGACGGCGACGGCAGAATGGACGCGGCTGTTTATCGTCCGTCAACGGGAACTTTCTTCGTTGCTAAATCGGCTGGCGGAACCGAAGCAGTTCCTTTCGGAGCGGCAGGCGACATTCCCGTCCCGGGCGATTACGACGGCGACGGGCGAACCGATTACGCGGTCGCACGTCAGGGAACGCAGTGGACATTCTTTATCCGCCTGCAAACGGGCGGATTTCAAACATATCAATTCGGCGCGCCGACTGATCTTCTCGTTCCCGGCGATTACACGGGCGACGGCAAATTCGATATTGCGGTTTACCGTTCATCTACCGGCACGTTTTACGTGCGCCCCGTGCAAACTCTCGGAACGGCTGATTTTGCCTTCAAATGGGGACAGCAGGGCGATTACCCGGTAGCAAACTTCAGAGTTACTCCGATTGTGACATTGATAGCTACTCCGTAAACGGTTGATAATTTCGTTTCAGCGATGGAGCGTATCGCTGAAACGAAATTTTTTGGTGTAAACTTAAAGGCGCGTGGTTTAATCTCACGCGCTTTTTATTTTTTGTTCCAAAGGAGATTTTACCGTGCTTCGACTTTTATTTATTTTCGCTTTTATTTTCGCCGTTCAAACAATTGAAATCGGCGCGCAGCCGCCGCAAAAACCCGCTCCGCAAACTCAAACCAGCGTCACCGCGCCGATTAAAACCATCGGGCGCAAGCTTGATGTCAAAACCAGTCCGGCTTATGCGGAATTGGTTATGAAACGAACCGAAGTTGCCGCCGATTTGGAAGTTTTGCTGCCGGATTACACCGAAGAATCGCCCGAAGTCAGGGAAAAGCGTCTGAGTCTGCAAATTTTGGACGCGGCTCTGAAACGGCTGGAAACCGTTACGCTCGAACAATATCTGGCTTTGACTCCGGCGGTCGGCAAAATGCTCGCGCGTAAATTGGAAGCCGAAGCCGAGCTGAAAATCCTGAGTGAGATTTACACTGATGATCATCCGGCGGTCAAAAAATCCAAAATCCGCTTTAAGGTTTTTGATGCGGAATTAAAAAGGCTCTTGCTGCAAACCAATTCGCAATAGATTTGAAAATTTAAACGCTATCAGACCAAACAAAAAGGGCGTGTATCTACACGTCCTTTTTGTTTCAGACTGTTTTAGAACAGATTTCAAATAAACGAGATACCAGATAAAACGGGCGCGTTTCCCTTTAGAAACGCGCCCGTAAGTTTTTAGCCGAGATAAACAGACAAAATTAGAAGTGGAATCGAACGGCAAACTGAATTTGTCGTTCGCGGAAGTTATTGCTATCGGTCGAGAAGATGCTTCCAAAAGTCGGCTGAGAACATAAGCCGTTTGCATCATTGGTTGTTATTCCATTGATCGAGAAACAATTTGAAACTCCGCCGGAAGTCACCGGTAAAGCGTATTGTGTGAAGTTAAGACCGGAAACCTGAGTTCGGTTGAAGATATTAAACCCTTCAGCCAACAACTCAAGATTATATCTTTCGGTGAAATTGAATCGTTTTGAAACTCTTAAATCGACATTCCAAAGATCGGGATTGCGATAAGAATTGCGCTCGTTGAGCGGGAAACGATTGCTGCCGTTGGTGCCGTTTAAATTCGCAGGACCTGAGCCGGTAAACGGAGAGCCTGAGTAGTATATGAAAATAGGCGCAAGCGACCAGCCGTTAAGCAAGTAATTATAAAATGTGTTGTCGCTTCCATCGTACAGCGTCGGCGAATAAACCGCGCTGACTACGAATTTATGACGTATATCAAAATTACTCGGTCCCTCTTCAAGGTTTGGATTGAAAAGGTCTAACGGTTGATTAAAGATGCTGGTCGTAATTTGCGAGTTTTGTCCGGTATCCGTTGATTTCGCTAAAGTATAGCTGGCTTGGAATTGTAAGCCGTTTGTAAAACGGCGATTCCCTTGCAAAACTAAAGCGTGATATTGGGATTTCACCGAGCTTTGGAATTGAAGCAGTGACGGAAGCGCCGTATTAGCGCGGGTATATAACGGCAAAGTGATAGATTGTCCATTAAAATCTCCGCCGTAAACATTTAAGGTTCGGCTTCCGCCTGTCGGCATAATATTCTGTTCTACAAATGTCGGCAAATACCGTCCCGTGCTTCCGATATACGAAACGGAAACAGCGGTATTTTTAGCAATTTCATGTTCAAGAACCAAGTCATACTGATGAATCATTGGGGCTTGAAAATCTTCCTGATAAAAATTAATTGTAGCTGCCGCAAGCGTTTGATTATTGTTAGGCAGAATGTTTGGGAAGATAGGACCGGATGCGGGTGCGATATTTACCGTTCCCTGACCGCCGGGATTACCGGTTCTCAGCAAATTATTCCAAACATGCCCGCCTAGGAAACGCCCGTAATAAATTCCGTATCCTGCGCGAAGAGACGTTTTGCCTTCTCCCGTCAAATCGTATGCGAAACCGATACGCGGACCGAAGTTGTTTTTATCGCTCGGCAAGGTTGATGTAGCTTCTGCAAGGGTTCTGCCGTCCCTCGGAATAACTGCGGTGCTGGTATTCGGGATTATTGCGTCGGGCAGTTTTTGATATTCGTAACGCAAGCCCATATTTATGGTCAAACGCGGCGTGATGCGAAAATCATCCTGTGCAAAGAAGCTGTATTCGTTCATGCTGAATTTCAAACCCGGGATGCCCACGCCTTGAACGTAATTGGCGGTGTAACATCTGCCAACGGTTCGGGTTGAAGTAATACATTGCGTCGTTGCCGGTAAAGCAGATTTGAAATTAACGTAATCAACGATAAAATCATTGATGTTGCCGTATGTAAATTGACCGGCTTCGGAGTTTAAATTTTGAATATCATCGGTCACGCGATTAATATCGCCTCCGAATTTAAAGGTATGTCTTCCTGAAATCCAGGTAACTGTATCCGCAAATTGAACGCGGCTTTCAAAAGGATAACGAAGACGCTCAAAGTTAGAAGTCGTGCCAAATGTTAATCCGTTCGTCAAAGCAACCTGCGGGGAGCGTTGACCTTGAGAAGTGGTAGCACTCGCCGGCTCGCCCGGAAGCGGCTCCTGACTCAGCGCATATTCATTATCACGAGCGTATTGAAAACGAGCTTCGTTTAACAAATTAGGAGAAATCGTTGATTGCAGCCGTAAATTCAGCGTATCAACATCTACGAAATCATCACCGAAGCTTCTTCGCCCCAATGTGTTGGTGGCTTGCGTCTGCAAACCGGCGGGAGATTCCCAACGCAAACGATTATATGTTGCGCTGAACAAATTTTTGTCGTTAATCTGCCAGTCAATTTTTGGCAGGATTGTTGTCTGGTCGCCGCGGCGCGGTGTTTCACCCGTCAAGGAAGTCAAAAATTCTAAACTGCTGTTAATCTGAGCATTGGTCAATCCTCTGGCTAATAATGTCGTTTGGTTGACCGTACTTAAGTAGTTCAGAGTGGAAAATCTGGCGATACCGGGGAAGTTGCGTTTCTGCTGGTCGTAGCTGAAAAAGAAAAACAGGCGATTTTTAATAATCGGTCCTCCGATTGCGCCGCCGAATTGATGTCGAACATCTGTCGGTTTAATTCCTACCTGACTTGAGAAACCATTTACTATAGCCGGCACGAAGGACGCAGGATTACGCGCGCCGAATTTATTATTACGATAGTATTCAAAAAGCATCCCGCGAAATTGGTTGGTTCCGCTTTTTGTGATCGTATTCACCACGCCTCCCGCCGAGCGTCCGTATTCGGCTGAATAATTCGACGTGTTGACTTGAAACTCGCGAATTGCAGCCTGGCTGACAACATATCCGATGCGTGTGCGTCCGCGCTCTTCGGATTGGAATGATTGATTATTATCGCCGCCATCTACGGTGCTGTTGTTGAGCAAACCGGAAATGCCGCGAAAACTAATCAAACCGAAATTGCCGTCGGGAACAGTCGCCGGCGTTAAAAGCACGAAGTTGGAAGCGCGGCGTCCGTTAATCGGCAGGTCGCGGATTGAAGTCTCGTTGATATTGGTCGCAAAGTCCTGCGAATTTGTATTGATAACAGGAGCTTCCGCAGTCACTTCGACGGTTGCGCTCGCTTGTCCGACGGTCAACGGGATGTTGACGGTCGTGACTTGACCGACTTCGACAATTACATTGTTTCCGGTAAAAGGGGCAAAGCCCGTTTGCGTAATGTTAATAGTATAAGTGCCGGGTTGAAGATTGCTGGCGACATATACACCGTTTTCATCGGTTGTCACAGTCTGGGTTTGATTTGTTCCGGCATTCGTAACCGTTACGGCTACGTTCGGCAAAACTGCGCTCTGCGGGTCTGTAATCGTTCCCCGAATACCGCCCGTGACTGTTGATTGCGCTAATACGCCTGCTGTACTTGCGGCAAAGCACAAGATTGCAACCGTTAAAAAGCGTGTTAGATTTAGCATTAGAAATTTCGACATAATTTTGTCCTTTTAATTAAAATACCTGTTGTTTATTTAACTGTTTGGCGCACAATCGGCGCTATTCCCTATTAATGTATTGAGTTTAGTTGTGAGTTAGTCAGCGCTGTAATTTATAATTGCCAACAGCGTTTTTATCAACCGCAACTTACCAGTTTCTTACAACTGTATGAACAACCTGTTAAATAATTTTCGCTTGCCTGAAATGGCTTGAAGTTCTGTTAAAATTTATCAGTAAATATCTATTTACGCAACTTTTAAGAAAACGTTCAAACAGAAAATGAAAAAGATGAGAAAAACGTGTTTTATCTTTCTGATTTTAACCGTATTGATGCTGCCCGCGGCGGCGCAAACTGCGCGGCAAAACAGCCTTTTGCGTTCGGGTCCGATGCTCGGTTACAGCGAAATGACCGAAACCGCCGTTTGGCTGCAAACAAAACAACCGGCGGAGGCGCAAATTCGCTACTGGAAACAGGGCGAACCGAAAAACGTAAAATTTAGTAAAACCGTTAGAACCAACGAAGAAGCCGATTTTATCGCGCGTTTTACGCTGTCTCAATTGGAATTTGGCGCGCGCTACGATTACGACGTTTATCTAAACAATCGGCGCGTGGCGTTTGATTTTCAACCGAATTTTCAAACACAGCCGCACTGGCGCTGGCGAACAGAACCGCCCGCTTTTCGCTTTGCTTTCGGCTCTTGCGCTTATATTAATGATCCGCCGTTTGACCGTCCGGGAACACCTTACGGCTCCGGGTTTGAAATTTTCCGCACAATCGCCGCGAAAAAACCGGATTTTATGATCTGGATGGGCGACAACATTTATTACCGCGAACCGGATTGGCTCAATGAGAGCGGAATGCGTTACCGTTACCGGCAAAACCGCGAATTGCCCGAATTACACCAGCTTTTAGCCACCGCTCACAACTACGCGATTTGGGATGACCACGATTACGGACCGAATGACTCCGACCGAACTTACCGCTTGCGCGAACAATCGCTGCGCGTATTCAAAGATTATTGGGCGAACGCGACTTACGGCGAGCCGGAAACGCCCGGCGTTTTCGGGCGTTTTGAATGGGCGGACGTTGAATTTTTCCTGCTCGACGACCGTTATTACCGCTCGCCCGACGGAATGCCGAATCCAGCCGACAAAGTAATGTTCGGTGAGCGGCAAATGCGCTGGCTGACCGAAAGCCTGCGTTCGAGCAACGCAGCTTTCAAAATCGTTGTCGGCGGAAATCAAATGCTTAATCAATTGTCGCCGGTCGAATCTTTCAAACAATTTCCCGCCGAACAACGCCGCCTGCTCGATTTTATCCGCGACGCCCGCGTGGAAGGCGTCTTGTTTCTTTCCGGCGACCGGCATTACACCGAGCTGATTCGTCTGAAAGACGTTGGAACCTATCCGCTTTACGATTTCACGTCAAGCCCTTTGACCGCCGGAAATTCAAAACCGTTTCCGGTCGAACAAAACAACCCGGATCGCGTTCCCGGAACTCTGTTTACGGGAATTAAAACTTTTGGAATGATTGAAGTTATGGGAACGACGAAAGAGCGAAGATTAATTTTGCGCGCTTTCGATTCGACCGGAAAAGAATTATGGAAACACGAAATTCAAGCGTCGGAACTTAAATTTCCGAAACAATAATTTAATGAAAAGGCTAAGACGATTTCTTAGCCTTTTCATTAAAACCAGCCTTTTTTGCCTTGAATATATGTGCGGACAAATTCCTCGTCCGGTTTTGTCAAATACATTACTCCTTCGATGATTCCGATAATTTGCATCGCGATAATGCCGATGCCGCAAGTTACGAATCCAACGATGAGTGAAACGACCAGCATTATCACGCCTTCCTGCGTGTAACCCAGATAAAACTTGTGAATGCCGAGCCAGCCGCGAGCAAAATTCCTAAGATTCCGGCAGCGACTTTTTTATCGGCGCCCTGCGATTTCCAGTAATCCGGCGAACCGCCATAATTCTGTTGTTGTGGATACATTTTTTTCTCCTGTTTCAAATCTATAATGCCGAATATCTTAACGATAAAATCAGGCTTGTCAATTTTGCGGAACATACCCGGCAGGCGCGGGACGGTCGCCCGCCGCACCGAAATTCACCGCCATAAATCCGGCTTGGCTTTGCATTGCGTACCAAAAACCGTTTTCCGGTCGAAAAACGGCAAAGTCCCATTTGCCGTCGCCGTCAAAATCTCCCGGCGCGGGTTTGTCGTTCCCGGTTCCCCAATTAAAGGCTTTAAATTCGCCGTTTGCGTTGAGCCAATACCAGGCGCCGTTTGAAGGGCGATAAACTGCGACATCCGTTTTACCGTCGCCGTCGTAATCGCCTTGAACGGGTTTGTCCGTCGCTGTGCCGAAATTTACCGCGAAAAATCCGGCGGTCGAACGCTGCACATACCAGGTTCCGTTCGATGGGCGAAAGACGGCAATATCGGCTCGTCCGTCGCCGTCATAATCTCCGGGAACGGGAATGTCGCCGCTCGTGCCGAACAATTCCGAACGAAAATTGGGATCGCGGAAATCAAAGCTCGGCGTAATATACCAGGCGCCGTTGCGGAAAACCGCGATGTCTGTATTTCCGTCGCCGTCGTAATCAGCCGCGACGGGAACATCGCCGCTCGCGCCAAATTGTCGAACGCGAAAAACAGCCGCGTTCGGGCGCGCCGGGTCGTATGAATACGAATACCAGGTTCCTTGTTCCGGTCGGAAAACGGCGTAATCTGTTTTGCCGTCGCCGTTATAATCGCCGGGCGCGATGATGTCCGAAGCGATGCCGAAATTTACCGCGCCGAATGTATTGTTTCGGCTGTTTTGAACAAACCAGAAACCGCCTTCGGGACGATACACGGAAACATCTGTTTTGCCGTCTCCGTCAAAATCCGCCGGTTTGTTTTTCGCGCGCACTCCGGCGACCGGACCGTCGGCGATGTTTCCGTCAATGTTAAAAGTCACGCCGCCCCAGGTTTCATCGTGCGGAGCTTGAAACTGTTTGATTCGCTGATGATTCGACCAGAAATTTGCCGGAATCTGAGGCGAAGGCGAGACATAAAACCAAACCGATTGAATGTTGTCCCAGCGAGCCATCCAAATCGCGTCCATCCGGCTTGCGGCGGGAATATTTATCCAATCGTTAACCGCATTGGTCGGCGAACCGTAAACTCCCGATACATAACCGCTTTCTTTTACGCGGTCAGTCCAGCCTTTGAGAAACGCATTGACCGACGCCCGGCAACCCGGCGTACCGCTCGTTTCGTCATAGCGTTCCATATCGTAATAAAGTACCGAGCCTTGCGTCAGCCCTAGATTATTGGCGTCTGTGATGGCGATGTCGGCTTCGCCGCGTCCCTGCGTTTCGGCGGTTGCCGGGTCTGTGCTGTGTTTGGCGCAGTTTGCGCAAACCGAGCAAGGCGCTTGATAGCCGACAATTGTCGGAATCAATCCCCAGCCCATTGCGGAAACCTGATTAACCCAGGCGGCGGAAAGCTGCGGTTGAGAGCAGCCGCGATTTCTGCCGGAAATGTAAATATTCGAGTCGTAAAACGGGCTGTTATTCCACCAGGTTTGCATTTGCGCGACCGTTGCGGCGGTGCATTTGTCGAAACCGCGATTCATACTAATCCGAGTCGAACCGACCGGCGCGGATAAATTTTGATTTAAATTCGGAATTTTAATTTCTTCTTTCGCCGATTCGGGCGTTATGTCGCGCCAGGTTTTGCCGCCGTCGGCGGTTGAAAGAAGTCTCGCTTGCTGCTCGCAATCTGATTTAAAATTCCGGCAGCGCCCCGCTTCAGCCAAAATCCAGCCCGTCTCTGCCGATGCAAAATCAACATTTGTAATGTTTTCATCCGCTGCCAATGGCGCTTGAAACGAAATTCGATTAACCGCGTCGCTCAAAAACTGAAATTCTTTGCCATTAATTTCGGCGATTGCCTTTTGTTTTTCGGAATGTGCCGACGCTAAAAGCGAGCGGAGCGGAAATTCGCCCGATTCCATAATGTTTTGTTCCAGACGCCAGACGTTTCCGCCGTCTGCGGTCGAAAAAACAGCGGCGCGCGTGAAATTTGAATTCGACGGCAAACGCAGAATCAATAAACCATTTTGCTCGTCGGTAAATTCCAGCGGAATTTCGGTTAAATTGGCTTCACCGACAATTTCAGGCGGCAAGCTCAAATTTCGTTTTGTCCAGCTTGCGCCGCCGTTTGCGGTTTGCGCCAGTTCGAGAGCGGAGATTTTTGTATCCGCTAAAATTACCGCGCCGTGATGTTCACTTGAGAAAAAAACGGAGTTGACGATTTGTTCAACGGACTTCGGCGGCGTGATTTGACGCCAGGAACCGCCGCTATTATCTGTTTGCCGGATGGCGGTTTTCGTCCATGTCAAACCGAATTTATCGTTTTTTAAATCAAAGCCCGCGAGCTTTTCATTTGCGGCTTGATTCGCTGCCTGCTGAGCCGTGCTTAAGAATTGGAGAGAAAAAAGAGAGATAACCAAAAGAGCCGATGCCAATCCGAACCAAATTTTTCGCATTTTTATCCTCGCCGAGCAAATTTCCAAAAAGGTCAGGCGGCGAGTTTAGCGCAATCGAATAAATTTTTCTACATCCAATGCTGATTCTCATCTTTTTCAGAATGCCCTGTTGTTTTAATCTTCGTTTGCGCGGTTTAACTTTTGTCTCACACAAGGGAAATCAATAAGCGTTCGAACTTTTTCGGCGGTTTTTGCGTAGAAAAACCGGGAAGATTGCAGAAAAGGGTTGACTATTTAGCTTTTCGAGCATATCTTCCACTTGTTCGTTTTCGCACAAGCGGTGCGTTTTCGATAAACGGCTTTTCCGTTTTTTGCCAATTTAATTTTATTTTGCTTGATTTTTATGGTTTATAATAAAACGGTTGGCGTAAGCGGTTTGAGCGATTTGGCATAATTACGAGAGATGTGGAAATTTTTGATTTTTCTGAAATTTTGAAGCATCTATTTTTTTGAATCTGGCAACTATACTGCGAAAGGAGGCAACGTTTGATGGCAACGCAATTAACAAATTCGAGTTTAGGGGGAAGACCCATAGTGAGTCCACGTATTATGGCGCATATGCAGGTGCAGGCGACTTGGGTTGATAAGCAGACCGGCAAATCCGTTTCGGTAGAAGGAACGACCGAAAATGTCGGTGAAACCAGCACTTTGGTGAATATGACCAATCTGCCGCCCGTCGGCAGCGAAGTCAGTTTGCGGATTATGGATGAAGGCGAATTGATTATTGAAGTTCCGGTTGAAGTTATCCGCGTCGAACGCGATCCGGGTAAACCGATGGCTGCATTTTCCGTCGTCAACCGAATCAAGGATTGGCGGGAGAAAGTTGTAACCGCAGCTCAAGAATGGGTAAATCGTCACTGGCGCGTAGATTACGAAGAAGAGTGGGTTAATTAATAACAGCAATAATTCTCATAATTAACGAGCCGGGGAAAAATTAAAGGCGAGTTCAACTCAGAACTCGCCTTTCTCATTTTATTGGCAAAAGGTAGTGTCCTAATCTTGTGGTTCTATACTAAGATGTGTCTCAAAAACGACCCTTTTTGAGACGAAATGAAAGAGTTTATTGGTTTGGTTACAATTCGGCTTTTGTCCGGCGAATTTATGGTAAACAATCGGAAAATAATTATTTACAAGTTCCGTTAAATTAATTCAACCGATGTCCGTATAAGATGATGAAGAGAACCGAAGCGGAGAAATCAGACCGCTGAAAAGGAGAATTTATGTTTTGTCCAAATTGCGCCACAAATAATTCAACCGAACAAAAGTTTTGTCGTTCGTGCGGAATATATCTGGGAGTCATAGCCGAATCACTTTTGCTGCAATTAACGACAGTACAGAATGCAAAGTTATCGAAGAAAGAAAGCTCAATTGAAAACTTTAAAAATTTTGCCCTCAGCCGGTTTGGATTGGGTTTGTTAATCGGCGTTATTTTTATTATATCCGGCATTTTCTTTAAGGTAATTTTGAAGGACAATAATGTTTCGTTTGGAATTTCACTGATTGTCATTACCATTTCCACAGTTTGGATAATACTTTGTGCATCTTACTTCCAGTTTGCCAAAGAAAGAAAAGCTCAAATAAACCCCGCGATGACTAGCGAATTAACCGATAAAAAAGAGACGGGCAAACTTCTCGAAGAAAAACCTTTCGAGCCTGTTCAGAGCATTGCGGAAAATTCAACCGAACTGCTCTCAATCGAAAATAAAACCAAAAAAAATCAATGAAAATCGGCTTTGTGTCAAAAGTCGGTTTTTCGTCGGACTTTTGAGACAGATTGCTACTGCTCATTGAGAACGTATTTAGCAAGCAAAAATGCCAAAATCGTCAAAAAAAGGGTAATTTTGGCGAAATAAGAAAAAGTCCATTTTTCTTTTGTCCAATAACTGATTGTTCCGTGAAGAAACAAAAAGTATCCTGTCAAAGATGTGAAAAGCATAGAGAAACTAAAGGCAATTGGAAATGACACAGAAAATGCGTTGGAAAGAACCCGCCATAAAATTGAATGAACAATTCCAAAGTAGATTTGAAAACCGAAGATGATTAGCCAGCTATTCGGTTCTTTCCCCTCATTATTCATAGCCGGGGCTATATTAACTCCTTATTATATTTATTTCCAAAACTCCGGCTTTATATTTAGTTCGCACATTTATTGAATCAAAACACAGATGTTATGCGCTAGAATTTTGCAAAGTGCTTCGTTGATTTGTTGTGCTGCTTTGCTGAACATTGCAGCTAACTATTTCAGTATTGGTAGCCAACTATAAATCATCGAATGGTGCGGAGACCACGCCGCCCATACCGAAGCTGCCCATTGCCTAACTAATTGTTTATGCTGTTCAGCAGAAGAAGCTGTATTAACGTCGGCTACTGTAATTGAACCTAGTGAAGATGGCGGAGTAAGCCATATAAAATGTTCCTTTGTTTTCGTTATGGTGAGCATCGCCTCATTCGCTCGCTCCATTTCGAGACCACGTTCAAGGAGCAGGCACAATCGGACAAGATGATAACCTACCGATTTGATGCTTTGCGGCGATGGCTGTCCGGGATGTTGAGCTGCATAAGCGTCAACCGTCAGCCGATGTATTTCAAAATACGCCGGACTACTGTATTCGCGTGCCAGAATTTCTCCGTAAGCCGCCCAGCAACCCGCTGATGATTCCATATAGCGGTGAGTTGCGCCGTCAATATCTGGAAACAGTCCGCCACATCCGATGCAAGGAACAAGTTTCATTCTGTTTTTACTTTTCCACGGAATTAAGTCTGTGCTCAAGAAGCACAACTTCTAATTATACCGCTAAAATGCGGCATAACACTTTAAATTAGAGTAAAATACCGCGTTGAATTTCATCTCAAAAACGCTCCTTTATGAGACAATTCTGAAAGGACACTACCTGACAAAATTAAATCTTGACTGTTTCCAATTGAGACTCTGCATTTTTAACTTCGACGGTTTTCTCGGCTGTTTGCGAAAGGCTCGACGCCGCAAGCAAAATCAGCGACAGCCACAACAAATCTGCGAGGAAAAGATGTACGAGCTGCATCCAAATCGGAGTCAGCAGCAAAACATTGAGAGCGCCCGCCGCGAGTTGAATTAAAACCAGCGTAATTACCGACGATGAGATTTGTTTAGTTTTTAAATCGTCAGGTCTTTTCCGAATGTGCCACGCGGCGAGCAAAGCCGCGAAACATCCGATTAAAATCGAAAGCACCGGATGCCAGATTCGCAGACGAATAAGCAAGTGCGCGGTTTCGGAAAAATCCTGACTGATTCCGTGAGAGAGCGATTCGGCTGGAAAAAGCGTGTCGCCGAGAGCCGCAATCGCGCCGCTGACGCCGACCAGAATCATTCCGGCAAGCAATGCCGCGAAACCGACCGCGCGCGGTTCGTTTCCCCGAAAGTGAACGCGACGACCGTCGTTTCCAACCCAATAAGCCGTCAAAACCAAAACCGCCAGCAAAATGAAAGTGTTGACCAGATGCGCCGCCATCCAAACGGCGCGCGCAATCGAATCGTTGTGCGCGACCAGTTCAAGCAAAACCAAACCCGCCCCGATTGCCGCTTCGGTCAAAATAAAAACGAGCGATAAAACCGCCCCTTTGCGCGCCAAATGCCTGCGCGGAAACGCCTTGAAAGCCCAAAACACGAGCGCGACGACGCACAAAAGCGCCAGACCGCTCGAAAGACGATGCGAAAATTCGACAATGGTTTTGATTTCCGCCGCGTGCGGAATTATCATCCCGTTGCACAAAGGATAGCTCGCGCCGCAGCCGTCGCCGGATTTTGACGCGCGGACAAATGCGCCCCAAACGACGACCAAAATGTTATAAGCGACGACAAACCACGCAAAGCGTGCGAAACGCCCGGCGCTTTTATTTGTATCAGAAACGTTTTTCATGTTCGCGAGAATAGAAATTTTGATTTCAGCTTAACACAGGCAGCGGTTTTTCACCTTTCGCGGCGGAGCGAAACGGTTTTGATTCAGTCAATTGGATTTTTTTTTAGTTCTCGATTATTCTTGAATCGGTCAGTCAATCGTCCCGCAAAAGCGTCAACAGCCGGGCTTTCCGGCAAACCGAAATGTTCACAAAATTAAATTCGATTTTCATTTTGATTAGTTTTATTGTCTCTCTGACTTCGGCGTGTCAAAGCGGCGAACGCAGTCTGACTCTGCCCGAAGTTTCCGCAGCAAATGAAATCCAGCCACAACAGACACGGCAAACGCCTCCGAATCAAGAACCAGTTACGATTGCTGCCGTCGGCGATATTATGCTCGCTTCGACATTCCCGGACGACACGAGAATGCCGCCTAAAGACGGCGCGGAGATGCTCGAAGAAGTGACGCCGATCTTGTCCGCCGCCGACATCGCTTTCGGCAACTTGGAAGGACCGTTGATTGATAGCGGAGTTTCAGAAAAATGCCCTGAATTTTTCGCTCCCAAAAAAGCCGGAGAAACAAAACCGGAAATTAAAATCGAACCGACGTCAACACGCGAACCGCCGCCGGCAAACGCTTTGCCCGCAAAACCTGCGAAAAAATTTACCTGTTTCGCCTTTCAAGTTCCGACGCGCTACGGCAAATATTTAAAAGAAGCCGGATTCGATGTTTTGAGCGTGGCAAACAATCACGCTTCGGATTTCGGCGACGCCGGGCGCGCCAGCACCCGAAAAGTTCTCGATTCGCTCGGAATCAAACACGCAGGCAGTGACAGAAATCAATTTGCCGTCGCTTATCTTGAATCGAAAGGCAAAAAAATCGCTTTCATCGGTTTCGCGCACAACAACGTTTCTTTAAACGTCAACGATTTGGAAACCGCGCGCCGCGTCGTGCAGGAGCAAACCAAAAAAGCCGACATCGTGGTCGTTTCGTTTCACGGCGGCGCGGAAGGTACGGACGCGCAGCGCGTTCCTCGCCAAACCGAGATTTTCTACAGCGAAAAACGCGGCAATCTGCGGCTTTTTGCGCGGACGGTGATTGACGCCGGGGCGGATTTGGTTTTGGGACACGGACCGCACGTTTTGCGCGGAATGGAAATTTACAAAGACCGGCTCGTCGCTTACTCGCTCGGAAATTTTGCGACTTACGGCTGGTTCGGTTTGAAGGACGCGACTGCGCTGACAATGATTTTGGAAGCGAAACTCGCTGCGGACGGAAAGTTTTTAGGCGGCAGGATTCACGCCGGAAAACAAATCGGGAGCGGGATTCCGGTTCTGGACAAAACAAATCGGGCAGCCGTTACAAAGGTTAGGCAGCTTTCGCAAGAAGATTTCGGCGCAAATGCACCGCTGATTAAAGAAGACGGCAGCGTTACTGTTTCTTCTCAGACATCTTCCCGATAAGTTTTATAATGCGCTCGGCGTGATTTCTGGCGATCAGCGGAATCCGTTCTTCATCTTTGATTTCGCGCAAAATCGGCAGCAGCAACGCAACATCTTGAATCTCGCCGCGTTTAATCAAGCCTTCCAATTTTTCAACCAATTTCGGCGCTTCGAGCGGGCGGTTTTCGCGCGCCAGATTGATGTCGAAAAGCCAGATGTAATGCTCTGTCAGACGTTTGTACTCTTTCGTCAAGCTTTCCGCCGTCTTGTTTTCAGTCCAATTTAATCCGACTTCGCGTTTTTTCCCGTCTGCTTCCATCCGCAATTTCATCTGTCCGAGATGCGGATAATCGTACTTCGCAGATTGATAAGTTTCGGTCGAATCCAGAAAATTTAATTCCGTCCACAATTTTTTAATGCGTTCGAGCGCTGCGGGCGCAATTTGAATCGGGTCGGTAATCGGTTCGCCGAGCTGTCGTTTTTCAAAAGTAATTGTCCCTTTTCCGTTCTCGTCGTGTTCGATCAAAACGTGATTAACGAGAAAATCCGGCTGCGAAAACTCGTAAGCGTAGGGCATTTTCGCCGCTGCTTTTTGCCCCTCACCGTTTGTTTTAGGATTTTCGCTTTGCATCAAAGCGTCGCGGTGATTTTTCTTGCCCGCAGGGGCGGCAACGACCGGAGCAACATT
>DASVUH010000008.1:0-21040 GCA_036387135.1 Pyrinomonadaceae bacterium
ACGCCAGCGGCGATGGAAACATCACTCCGTTTGATGCAACGCTGATTCTGCGTTATATAGCTGCCGGAGCACCAAATGCAAATACCGGACAGGTTGGTAATTGGAAGTTTGATCCGGTCTCTCGTCCGTATCAGCCTTTGAGCGGCAGTGTTTCCGGCGAGAATTACACTGCCATTCTAATTGGAGAAGTTAACGGTAATTGGACACCCTGAACTGATTGAAATAAAACAAGTGCAAAAAGGAAAGCATTCTAATTTAGAATGCTTTCCTTTTATTATTTATTATATCAAATGTTTCAAAAGGGTAATTTTTGACGCGGCTTCAGCGGCGGACGTGTCTTTGATGAATAAGATATTGCAGCAATACCGAACTGATAGTCGCTTTCCGCTGCGTCGGTCAACTTAACATTAAATTTTAAGGCTGAATCCTGACAAACACAATTACGAATTCATAAATCCCAGATTCGAGCTTGTGAAATTTCCGATGTTTGGGAATATTGCAGGAAGATCGGAATCTGTCACGCCAAACCAGCGCGCCAGTGTTCCGGCATACTGCTCAACGCCGGTTGTCGGGAGCCAGCGACCTCGCGGACTCGTTCCTGTGTCAATATCATCGGGTCCGCCAAGCTGTAGAGTCGGGAAAATGTCCCCGGTTCCATCCGCTCTCGTGCTGCCGTAAATGTTTCCGCCGAGAACGGAACCGCCGAGAACGAGCATATGATTGCCCCAAGCGTGATCTGAACCAACGCCCGAACCTGATCCGGCAGGATTCAATGTGCGTCCGAAATCGGAAAGCGTGAACGTCGTTACTTTGTCCTGAACACCCTGCGCTCCCATTTCGTCATAGAAAGCGCGCATCGCCTGACTGAGTTGGATTAACAGCGAAGTTTGATTGTTCAGACCTTGTATCTGATATTGGTGTGTGTCAAAACCGCTGAGTAAAACAAAGAAAACTTGCCGTTTAATATTCAAATCAGTTCGTTTTTTGATCAGCCGGGCGACTTGTTTAAGCTGGTTGCCGAGATTTGTGTTTGGGAACGCAGCGGTGACTTCCTCAAATGTGTTTAAGGCAGAGCTGGCAGTTTGCGCTTGATTCATAATGTGGCTGGTCACCTCGACCAGCTTTGAATCCAAATCTACCGTTCGCAGTCCGGCTAAAGCAGTATTTCGCTCCGCGGAAGATTGAGCCATACGGGTGCTGTGCAGCACAAGAGTTTTATTTAGCTCGACGCTTGCGTCTCTGATTGACAGCGGAGCGGTATTTCGCCCGAGCGTAAAAATATGCGTCCCGGCAAGTGAAGTGATCATTGAAATTTGCCCGCCCGGATTGTTGGTCGCATTCGTCAGATCGGCGATTTTACCTCCCCATCCGATTGGGATCGGAGAATCGGAACGAGCGGTTTGCTGCTGAGCTATCTGATCGGAGTGAGAGAAAAGCTGATTTGGTCTGAACGCCGGAATTTGCAGGTACTGCGTTTTTGTTATCGGGCGAACCAAATTGCCGGTGTTTGCCACGACTGCCAGCTTGCGCTGCGCCCAGAGTTCGTGAATTCCGTTGTTAATTCCACCCTGCTGTGGCACCGCCCCTAAACTCGGATGTAAACCGTAAGTCAGATCGCCCAGCAGCGGAACGTTAATCGGGAGCAACTGATCTTGCGAAATCGCCAACCCCTGATCCCTGCGTGCTGAAGCATAATCCTCATAGTTGCTGATGTTGGCGTCCGAATGATTCGGAATGATGAGATTGTTTCCGTCGTTGCCGCCATTCAGCAATATGCAGACTAACGCACGGTAATCCGATGGCGCAGCCGATGAATCCGCCGAAGATCGGTTTTTGATTGTTTGCGCCATCACGCTCATCTTTCCAAAATGTCGAGCTTGCGTCGCCAATGCCAGCATACTTAAGGCGCAACCGGTTTTTTTCAAGAATTCTCTTCTGTTCTCTTTCATCTTTTTTAGTGAGCAGTAAGCGGTGAGCAGCGAGCAGTGTAAAGCAGATTTTTACTGCTCACCGCTTACTGCTCACTGCTCACTATCTTTGTATTTGGTACTGCGAGGAACTCGCCATAAGATAAACGGCTTGTTTCGCTCTTAGTTTGAGAGGCACATTAACAGTTATCGCCATGCGAATTTTATTTTTCATCGCTTCGGACATCGTGCCGTGCATCATTTTTGTGTTCAATGCTTCAATCAAGGTGTTTCCGCCCGGATCAGACATCACTAAAGCCGTCGCTTCGGAAAGATCAATCGAAGTCCCACACGGGACGTATGGATACGGCTCTGAGGTATTTGGTTCGTTGAAAGGCTCTCCTCCACCCATCGTAAAATTGAAAATAATGTTATTTCGCTCGTAAGAAAGTCCGGTGTTGGCGAGAGCGAACTCCGGTCCGGTAATATCCGTTCCCGGCACGGCGAAAGTCGGCGGGAAATAATTAAAGACGCTTGGCGGTGCCCAAATATCTTGTTCCATTCCTTTCGTTGCCGATTCTAAAACTCCGTCGCTTCTGTTTTGACAAGACGCGGGCGGCGTCGCCGACTCGCCATAAGAATATGTCCCGGCGCGAACATTAAAGGTGCGCAAAAGGTTTGTTATGAGCTGCATCGGTTCTCGCAACTTTCCGTAAGCCGGATCGGTTTTCTGGCTGCCGCGCGCTTCCGGGTCGAGCAGAATCGCTCGAATGACGGCTTTCATATCGCCGCGAACGCCCGCGCCGTTATCCTTAAAAGCCGATGCGACGCGCCCGACATAAGCCGGGCTGGGATTGCTCGTCACGAAATGCTGAATCAGAATCTTTCCGATGAACGGTCCGACATTCGGATGATAGAAGATATTATCGAGCGTTTTTTCAAGCGAATCGTTAGCGTAGGCGAGGCTAGCCTCATCAGTGTCGCAATCGAAACAAGCCTCGATAGTCGGATTTGGCGCGCCCGGATAATCAAATAAAATTTTTGCCGTCTGATCATGATTATTCGGGAAAGGCAAATACATCGGGTCAATATAATTCCAAACGCCGCTGGCGGCATTTGGGCAAGCCGGATCTTCACCATTGTTGCAGCGCGTCCAGCCGGTAAAAATTTTGGTGAACTGCTCAATTTTGTCCTGATCGAAAGTCGGAATCGGTTTTCCCTGCTCATTGAGAACAAGCGTGCCGTCCTGATTGAGCATATACAACCCGACGGTGAATAATTGCAAAAGCTCGCGCGGGTAATTTTCGTTTGGATTATGCCGCGTGCTGCGAGTCATATCGAGGTATTCGCCCATCGCCGGTGAAAGCGTCATTTCTTTCATCAAATCCCGATAATTGCCGAAAGCGTGTTTATCGAGAATTTCGATATATTCCTGCATTCCCCGTTGTTGATTAATACTATTATGCGAAACTACCCAAATCTGATGTAAAGCCCAAGAAACTCGCCGCCGCAGTTGATCTTCGCCGTAAAGGGCTTCCTGAAACATCCACTTTTGATTATTGTAATTCCAGTAATGATTGCGGTTGCAAAGCTCTATCTCCCGACTGGTCCCGGAAAATCCGCAGCTTTCGGGACCGTTGAACGGTTTAAGAGGGAAATTTGGATAAGGAATTGTCGGATAAGACACCTCAAATTGTTCATCAATCCAACGTTCTAAACCAACTTTTTGCAGACGAGAATCCAATGCCTGAGTCGGACCAAAAGCAGCTTGTTCCATAAAACGCTTGCGGTCTGCTGCAATTTCGGATGAGCGCATGGATTTAACCAAACGAGGCGTCCGGGGAGCAGGAGTCGGAACAGCACCGGCATCATCCTTGATTTTGCCGCCGATTCCGCCTAAACCTAATCGGACGCGATTGCTTGTATTTCCGCGCCACGAAACGCGAATCAAAACATCTCCGTCCGGCTGAGGTTGACCGTTGTATCCGTTCCGGTCGTGTATATGAACCGTCAAACCGTAAATCCAATTTTGTTTAGGAAGCTGTTGAATGTTTTCGACAGTCAAGCCATATTGCTTGCCGCCCGCATCTTCGGCATAAACTCGAAAAGCGTTCGCTCTCTCCTCCGGCAGCAATTTAACATTTGTGACGAAAATTACGACGCGCGAGCCGGGCTGGAAAACTTCCGAGTTTCTTTCCGGCAAAGCCAAACGTCCATTATCCGCTTTGATTGCCAAGGCTCTGGTTGAATTTGCCGCGCTAATTAAAATAGGTTTGGGTGATTCAAATGCTTGATCGTTTGCGCCGGCGCTTGCCGAAACGGTGAGAATATAAAGCGACAACGCGCTTAAGCAGGCGCTCAAATACTTGAGCCGCGAACTCTTGAAAGTAAGGATTACTCTTTCATTATTCATATTATTCTTTTTTTTAATTAATGGATGAGCTTTAATAAAGGGGTTACGCCGTTTGGTGTTAAAACGCAAAAACATTAAGTTGTTTAGTAGAATACAGGTAAAAACTTCCAACAAAAGATTCGTTTTTACCCTTGATCAATCGGATTGTCAAGTTAAGTTTTCAGGAATGAAACATGTCTGGTTACCAGAGTATCAAATTTGAAGTTTTGTTGAAAAGACTAAATATCCAGCCCGTAAATACAAAACGTTTATTTGAAGATCAGGTCTTACGCCTAAGCGGCAATCTAAATTTAGCCGTGTCTTTCAAGGCGCGGGAAACAATCATCAAGTGCGTCGCGTTAGACGATTGATTGTTTACCATTTATCAATCGTCGCTGACGCGACTCGGGAGACCGTGCGTTACAACTCACGGCTAAATTCAATCAATCGCTACGCGATAAAAACTATCGGCTATTTTTGAGATAGCTTCTAATTACTATCACTTCGAGATAATATAAACGCTAATGATTGAATACACGATTTATTGCGACCTTTGCGGAGAAATGATTGACATTCAATCAGGAAGCGCTCGTCAAGCGAGAAAAAAAGCGAAGGCAAAAGGTTTGCTTATCCGTATCCTTCGCAAAGACTATTGCCCGAAATGTGCGGATAAACTTCACAATGAAGGAGAAATTGATCTGAATCAATTAGACAAAAAAATGAAGATGCTTTCAAATTCAAAATAAAAATCTGGAGAAATTAATAATGAAAAACAATTGGATCTTTGCACTCGCTCTGCTCGTTATTAGTTGTGTCGTAAATATAAACGCACAATCGGCAAAAGACACGGAAGACCTGAAATATAAACTTCTGGCTACCGTCAAAACATCGACAATGCAGAAGGAGATTGATCAAGTTTCTGCGCAAGGTTATCGAATCTTAGTCGGTTCACCGACCAGCGATGCGGAAATGGCGGTCTTTTTATCGCGCGATGGAACGGTGGCAGAACCTTATAAATATAAGCTGCTTGCGACAACCCGCACGAGCACTATGCAAAAAGAGCTTAATGAAGCCGCGGACGGCGGTTTTCGTCTTATTCCAAGCACGATGATTGCGAAAAAGCAGCTTCTCGGCGGCGATGAAATCGTTATGATTATGGAGCGACCGCCGAAAGTTGTTAAAGAATACGAATATAAATTGCTGGCAACGTCCAGAACATCAACTCTTCAAAAAGAAGTGACCGAAGCGCAGACTGCCGGTTTTGCAATTGTCGGGATGGTCAGCCGAGGCGAGCATATGGTCGTGATGGAACGGTCAAAAGACGCGCGAACACCATAAATCAAGAACTCTTCTCCCGGAGATAAACAGATGCCACATACTCAGAAAATGCATTCGATGAACGGTTTTATCCTTTCCGAAACAGTATATGCGCCGAGACTGAAGCAGCCGCGCCACATACATTCGGAGGCGTCGTTCAGTTTCGTTTTAGCAGGCGATTACATTGAAAAATACGACAGACAAACGCATTCACGCAAGGCTTCAACCATCGTTCTTCATCCGCCTGAGGAGGCGCACGCCGTTGATTTTCAAAACGGAGCCAGAATTTTAAGCGTTCATTTTAATCAGGAGAAATTGAAATATATACGCGAACGTTCTCCAATTTTAGACGCTTCAGCAAGCTCACAAACGCAAACGATTGAGGCGTTGGGACGCAAAATTTATCAGGAATTTCGGCAAATGGACGAGGCTTCGGCATTGGCGATTGAAGGTCTTATTTTTGAGATTTTAGCCGAAGCAGTGCGCTGTAAAGCTGCAATACCCGAAAAAAAATCCCCACGCTGGCTGGAACAAGTCAGAGAACATTTGCACGCTAATTTTGCCGAATCAAATGAATTCGAAACTCTTGCTAAAATTGCCGATGTTCATCCCGTACATCTAGCCCGCGTTTTTCGCCAAAAATATAATTGCACGATGGGCGAATATGTCCGCCGGCTTCGCGTAGAGTTTGCGCAACAACGCATTTCGTCTTCAAATGATTCGTTTGCCGAGATTGCCCTGACCGCGGGTTTCACAGACCAAAGCCATTTTGCCAGAACTTTCAAAAACCATTTGGGGATCACGCCGAAAGAGTATCGAAAAAGCTCCCGTTTAGGTTAGCTGCGTGCAAAAATGTTTTTTCCATTCAAGATTGCGTTGATGTTTCGTGCTACAAAGATTCATTGAAATCATCGCTCCCCAACGTCCTCAAAAATGGAGAAATTCTATATGCACAGATTTTTAGCTTTTTTGCCGGTTATATTTTTATCCGTGACTATTCTCGCCCAACCGACTAAAGCGCCTTTGCTGATCGGGCGCGTGGCAATCAATCAAACGCACATCGCTTTCACTTATGCCGGAAAAATCTGGCTGGTCGAAAGAAACGGCGGCGCGGCTAAAAGATTGAACGATGCCGGTGCAGAGAATAATCCGGTTTTCTCGCCCGACGGGAAACAGATTGCGTTTGCTCGCTTTAACGGCGGCGATTTTGACGTTTATGTTTCTCCGGCAATGGGCGGCGAGGCGAAGCGTTTGACGTTTCAGGGCGAGGATGATTTTCCCGTTGCCTGGACGCCCGATGGACAAGCAATAGTTTTTGAAAGCACGCGCGATGAAGAAGGCGTCACACGTCTTCACAAAGTCAAAGCCGACGGAAGCGGCGCGTTGGCAGAATCGCTGCCGCTGCCGCAGGCTTTTCAAGGTTCGTTTTCGCCGGACGGAAAACAAATCGCCTACAATCCGCGCGCGGGTTTCGGCGAGTGGAGATATTATCGCGGCGGTTCGACTGCTCCGGTTTGGATTGCGGATTTGCAATCGGGAGCCGTTGAAAAATTGCCGAATCAGAACTACAACGACCGATTTCCGATGTGGTTGGGAGATAAAATCTACACGGTTTCAGATCGCACCGGAATTTCTAATCTTTTTTCGATTGACCGCAAAACGAAACAGGCGAAACAACTGACGACATTCGACAATCAGGGCATCAGAACGGCTGCGGCAGCGAGCGATGCAATTGTCTTCGTTCAAAACGGAAGGCTTCATTTGTTCGATTTGGCGAGCGGGCAAAGCAAACAAATTGACGTTTCGGTTGCGCCGGATACTGCCGAATTAAGACCGAAAACAGTTCCGGCGATGCGTTTTGTCGAATCATATTTGCCGTCGCCAAACGGCGAAAAATTATCCGTCGGCGCGCGCGGCGAAGTTTTGATTTTCGACGCGACAAACGGCGAGGCGAAAAATCTGACGAACACTTCCGGCGTTGCGGAACGGTATCCAACCATCTCGCCGGATAATAAATCAGTCGCTTATTTTTCCGATGAATCGGGCGAATACGCGCTTCATATTCGCTCGCTTGAAAATGATTCGGTTAAGAAAATTGTGATTGAGCCGAAGCCTTCGTTTTATCAAAATCCTGCCTGGTCGCCCGATTCCAAAAAACTCGTTTTTTCCGACCGGCGCTTAAATCTTTGGCTGGCTGATGTTGATAAAGCGACGGCGGCGAAAGTTGATGCTTCGGTTTATTCGGCGCAGGATAATTTTTCGGCGAAATTCTCTCCCGATTCCCGCTTTCTGGCTTACAGCAAACGTCTTAAAAACCGCGCCGGAACAATCTACATTTATGACGTGACCGGCAAAAAGAGCATTCAAATTACCGACGGCGTTGCCCACACTCAATCGCCGGTTTTCGACCAGAACGGGAAATATCTTTATTTTCTTTCCAGCCCGAACTCCGGCGCGGGCGAATTTGATTGGGGCGTTTTGAACGGAATGTTGTCGCGTCCGCTTGTTGTCCGCCGGGTTCACGCTCTTATTCTGGCGAAAGAAACTCTGTCGCCGCTTCTTCCCAATAATCAGCCGAATCCTGATGCGAAACCGAACGAATCCGCCTCGATTACGAAAATTGATTTTGAAAATATTTCGGGTCGAATTGTGGATTTGCCCTTGCCCATGCGCGATTATGACCGGCTGGCGACGGGAAGACCGGGAAAATTATTTTTGATGGTTGACGAATGGAAAGCCGCGCCGGGCGATTTCAATCAGCGTTCGGTAACAACTTCCGTTTATCTTTTCGACGCTGCCAAAGCGGGCGCGATGCAGAAAATCGTCGAGGACATCAATGAGATGGATTTGTCAGCCGACGGCTCGAAACTACTCTATGACAAAGGGCGCGACTGGTTTTTAATCAACTCCGAAGCTGCGCCGAAACCGGATGAAGGAAAATTGAATTTGTCGAAAATGGAAGTCCGCGTCAATCCGGCGGAAGAATGGCGGCAGATGTTCCGCGAATCAATGCGGATTATGCGCGATTGGTTTTACGACCCGAATCATCACGGGCAAAATCTCGCCGCGCTCGAACAGGAATATGCAGCATATCTTCCGACTACTACCAGACGCGGCGATTTGAACGGGCTAATGCGACAAATGCTCGGTCACGTTTCAATTTCGCATCTCGGAGTCGGCGGCGGGGACACCGCGCCGCAAGGCGGGACGAGCGGCGGTCGCGTTGCGCTTCTCGGCGCGGATTACGCAATCGAAAATGGGAAAATCAGATTCAAAAAAATATATCGCTCGACTTCTTTCGCCTCGTCAAACGGCTCGTTTTCCGCGCCGCTCGACCAGCCCGGCGTTGACGTTCGCAACGGTGATTATCTTCTTGAAGTAAACGGAAATAAAATCGAAACGAGCAAAAACTTTTACAGCTATTTTGAAAACACAATCGGCAAACCGACAAAAATCGTTGTCAGCCAAACGGCGGACGGTTCAAATCCGCGCACTTTTACGATTTATCCGGCGGCAGGCGAAAATCGTCTGCGGCGGGCAAATTGGGCGGAAGAAAATCGCAAAAAAGTCGAACAAATGTCCGGGGGAAAATTGGGTTATATTTTCATCGAAAATTACGACCCGAACGGGATTATGAACGCGATTCGCGGTTTGACGGGTTATGGCGACCGACAAGGAATCATCATTGACCAGCGATTTAACGGCGGCGGCATTACGCCCGATTATTTGATTGAATGGCTGTCAAGAAAGCCGCTTTATTATTATCGTTTTCGCGGCGGCGACGACATCGCCACGCCCGTCAATCCCGCGCCGCCTGTCAAGGTAATGCTCATCAATGAATGGAACGGCTCGGCGGCTGAAACGGGCGCGTTTATGTTTCAGCTTGGAAAAATCGGAAAAATCGTTGGAAAACGAACATATGGTGCCGGTGTCGGACCTTATTTTTTCACCCCGCAGTTGATTGACGGCGGTAATATTCAGCTTCCTAACCGCGCGGCTTATAATCCTGATGCCTCGACCTGGGGAATCGAAAACATCGGCGTAGCGCCGGATTACGACGTGGAAATTACGCCGCAGGATTTTATGGCTGGTCGCGACGCGCAGCTCGAAAAAGCGGTCGAAGTGGCAATGGCTGAAATTGCCAAATTAAAACCGAGCCAGCCAAAACCTCCCGCTTTTCCCGTTCATCCGGCTGGAAAATTGACTGCCGCAAATGATTCATCTGTTTTGCCATTGCCCGGTTCGTCGTTTCCGATTACAGCCGCTACAGTTGAAACACCCAAATCTGCGGCGTCGGGAAAATTTGCCGATTATATCGGACAATTTGAAACCGAGATGGGCATTGTCACTTTTCAACAGGAAGGCGATAAATTTATCGGAATTGCCGGCAATAATGAGCGCATAGAATTCGCACCCGACTCAACCATAAAAGACAAATTCGCCGGACAAACCGCAAGCGTTCAACTTACCTTTGAGCGTGACGCAAGCGGAAAGGTCACGGGGCTAACGATAATTATTCCGAGCGGAAGAGAGATGAAAGGTAAAAGAGTTAAATAAAAAAGCAATTGGGCGTTGAGCGGCGCGCTTGCCCGCCTTTCATTAGATGCAGAGTGTCACACCGCAAATTGGTGTCAACTACGCTTCAAAATTGTAACTTTACTGCTTCAACAGTCGAATTCCGCATAATGCGAGCAACAGG
The DNA here is from genome assembly GCA_036387135.1 of Pyrinomonadaceae bacterium. Taxonomy (GTDB): domain Bacteria; phylum Acidobacteriota; class Blastocatellia; order Pyrinomonadales; family Pyrinomonadaceae; genus JALZCH01. Next base: position 10,316 of record DASVUH010000008.1, read on the forward strand.
TATATACTTCTGGCTATACTACGTTGCATCGTAAAATTAGAAATGTGCAAATTTTCGCCTGCACATTAATCTAAGCATTTTTTGCGATTTGGAGCAGTAAAAATGAAGACAAATAAATCCTCAATTATCAAGCTCTGTGCTTGTTGCCTGCTTATTCTCAATTTGTCGTGGTTATCGCCTGCACAAACAAGTACTCTTCAAGAGCGTCGGGCTTTCTGGCTATCACGCGCGGAAGAGATTACTTACGATTCGTTGAAAGACGCCGTTTTTCTTTCGCCGCTTGAACAATCAATTCTTTATGCAAGGCTCGGCGAGGCTTGGTGGAAAGAGAAACCGGAACAAGCGCGCCTTTGGCTGCAAAAAGCCGTTTATGCAGTCGAACAAGTTCCTAACCGGGAAAATCCGGCTGAAAAGCAGCAACGAATTGCGACAGCCAGATTACTTTTCAAAATTGTTTCCCGTACCGATAAAAGCTTAAGCGAAAGATTACTGAACGTTTTCACTGCGGATTCCGGCAGCGGTGAGAATCAGCAAATTGCGAATGCCTTAATTGAATCCGCTTTATCTCTAGTTGACAAAAATCCCCAACGAGCAGTCGAGCTTGGAACAGTTTCAATGCGCTTCGGCACCTCAAATTCATTTGCGAGTTTGATATGGCACTTGCAAGTTCGCAGTCCAGAGGCTGCAAGGAAACTCTTTCTTTCGGCTTTAGCTGTTGCGCGCGAAAGTCGTAATGAGAAATGGTTTAGTCTATTAGGTTACACAACTCTAGAAGGTGATGATTCTAATTTAAAATCTGCCTTGCCGCGAAATTTGAAGATTGAATTATTAAAGCTGTATCTTGAGCCATTACAAGGCACGCCGATAACCGAGGAAAATCAAAAGCGTATTTGCGGACACGTTTCTTCTTTTATCCTTCCCTTTCAAGCTAAATTTAATGAATTACTTCCGGCTCAAGTAGAACAGATAAATCCGATTATTGCCAGATGCCAATCAGTTTTTACACCTTTGGAAAAGGAGCAAGCTGACGAATCTTCCGAAACACGCACCTTGAAGACAATCGAAGACTATTTAAGAGCAGCCGATGAAGAAAAAGATTTGAGAATTAAAACCTTTTATCAATATAAAGCCGCTCAAATGGCTTTCGATCAGCGCAACTACGAAAGAGCCATCTCAATTCTTGACAGTATGAGCGAAGAGTCACGGCGGTTGCTGCGCAACAATTGGGCAGGTCATCGCTGGGAATGGGCAGCAGAGTTTGCTTTTCAACTTTTCAAACAAGGCGCGGAACTGGAAATGAATCAAGTCTTGGAAAAGGTTCCACCCGATATAAGAGGATTCGCGCAGATTGCATTAGCCGACAAACTGCCGAATAAAAAGCCCGTAACTTTTATTGCAGAACTTTTGGGCAATGCTCAAAATAACCTGGCTCGTTCAAAGCAACCTAATACGGACAGGCTCGAAGGATATTTGGTGTTAATGCGCTTATATGCTGAGTATAAGCAAATTGACGATGCAGTTGGTGCTATAAAGGAAATTATAAAATTAGTGAATCAAACTTATTCTGATGAGACTTCAGAAAACAAAAAGAATGGCTTATCCATCTTTTTGGAAGACGAAAAAATATTTCTGGAAGGTATCCCGTCAGCGATATTTGAACGCCGAGAATATGCGGTAAAGGACGCTATTGCTTCGATTAGTATTTTACCTAAACGATTATTAACCCGTCTTGAGCTATTAAATTTATGTTTGACTGAGTACAAAACTCTTTCGGCTTCATTGCAAAAAACTAAACAAATCGAATAAGCCGCATGAAAATATTAAAACGCTTTCATTACTTGAGCTTTCAAACAGAAATAAAAAAAGACAACCATATAAAAGATAAATCGTTGTTTTCGCTATGACAGCTAGAGAGTAATTAGGCAGAAAAATTGCAGGGTTCTAGCTAGACCTTGAAAATCCGCGTCTCGGCAGTCCATTCTGTCCCAAGCAACTAATATTATCAATAACATAGGCGAGTCAGATGACTCGCCTATGTTATTTGGTGCGCCCAATTTAGATTCTATTAAAGGAGCAAACAATCAACTTAATTGAAAATCTTTTCCTTGCATCCCTTATTAGCAACGCAATAAACTAGCTTTATCTGAAAAAATTTAAGAGGAGAAAATTATGACTTTATCTTCCACGATTCGTAAATCCTTTGCGGGGTTTATCTTGCTGGCGATTTCAGCCAGTGCGTTTGCGCAAAGCAAAGGATTTGATCCTTCCCGAATGGACACTTCGGCTCAGGCATGCACGGACTTTTTTCAATATGCCAACGGAAACTGGATGAAAACGACCGAAATTCCTGCCGACAAATCACGTTTTGGCAGTTTCGACGTTCTGTTAGACCGCAACCGCGATATTATGCGCGAGGTTCTCGAAGCGGCAGCTAAAGATTCTAAAGCGGCTCGCGGCTCCGATTCCCAGATGATCGGCGATTTTTACTCGGCTTGTATGGATGAAGCGGCGATTGAAAAAGCCGACGCGAAACCGCTCCAGCCTTATTTTTCGCTGATAGACAAAACTCGAAATTCACAGGATTTGATCAAAACGATAGCGACGCTTCATCAAAGCGGTTTTCCCGCAGTGTTCGGTTTCGGCGCGGGTCCCGACATCAAAAACAGTTCAATGTATATCGTAAATACGGGGCAAGGCGGATTGAGCTTGCCCAACCGCGATTACTACACGAAAGATGATGCAAAATCGCAGGAAATTCGGACGAAATTCGTCGAACATATGACAAATATGTTCAAGCTGCTGGGCGATGCGCCGGAAAAAGCCACCGCAAATGCCGGCACGGTGATGAGAATTCAAACTCGTCTGGCAAACGCCTCGAAAACTCCCGTTGAGATGCGCAACCCTGAAAATCGCTACAGCAAAATGCCCGTTGCCCAGGCAAAGGAAATCACGCCGAACATCGGTTGGGACGCATATTTTACAACGCGCGGCACGCCCGCTTTCGCTGAAATCAATATTGCTCAGCCCGATTTTTTCCGAGAAGTAAATAAGATGATGACGGACGTTTCCATCGAAGATTGGAAAACGTATTTGCGCTGGATGGTTTTAAACAGCGCCGCTCCGCGCATTTCCAAACGCTTTGTTGATGAAAACTTTAATTTCTTCGGCAGAACTCTGACGGGCGCGAAAGAACAGCAACCGCGCTGGCGGCGCTGTATCGCCGCAACCGACAATTACGTCGGCGAAGCGCTCGGACAGGAATTTGTCAAACGCACATTCACGCCTGAAGCCAAAGCGCGAATGAATCAGATGATTGACAATCTGATCGCCGCTTTCCGCGAACGAATCCAGCAGCTCGATTGGATGAGTCCTGAAACAAAACAGCAAGCCATGGTAAAGCTCTCGACGTTCAAACGCAAAATCGGTTACCCGGATAAGCTGCGCGGCTATCAGGGTTTGGCGATTGACCGCAAATCTTTTTTTGAAAACACTGTGCGCGGAAGCGGTTTTGAAATCAACCGCAACGTGCGCGACATCGGAAATCCGGTTGACCGCGGACGTTGGGGCTATAATCCGCCGACAGTTAACGCTTCTTACTCGTCAGTCAACAATGACATTACATTTCCAGCCGGAATCTTACAGCCGCCGTTTTTCAATTTCGCGGCTGACGACGCTATTAACTACGGCGCAATCGGCGCGGTTATCGGTCACGAAGTCACACACGGTTTCGACGATCAGGGCAGCAAATTCGACGCCGAAGGAAATTTCAAAATGTGGTGGACGGCGGAAGACCGCCAGCGATTTGAGGAAAAAGCAACTTGCGTCGCCAACCAATTTGCGAGTTATGAAGTTTTGCCGGGTTTGAAAATGAACGGCAGATTAACTTTAGGCGAAAACATCGCTGACCTCGGCGGCTTAACGATGGCTTATTATGCGTTCCAGAAATCGCTCGGAGGCAACAAGTCGCGCCCCGCAAACATTGACGGATTTACTCCCGAACAGCGATTTTTCTTAGGCTGGGCGCAGGTTTGGGCGGCTAAAGCTACAGACGAAGCCACACGTTCGCAGGTTCTCGGTGACCCGCACGCTTTACCGCGTTGGCGCGTCAACGGACCTTTAGCAAATCTCCCGCAATTTGCGCAAGCCTTCGGCTGCAAAGCGGGCGACGCAATGGTGCGCGAAGAGAACTGCCAAATTTGGTAAGAATATAAATTACAACAAGAAAGGCGGCGTTTTTATCAAGCGCCGCCTTTCTATTCGGTATCTGTTGAAATCAGGTGTGAGTTAACAAGCCATTCATAAAATAAAAATAGATACGAATCAAAATTCAATCGTTACTTTGCCGAAATGCGTTCCGCTTTCGAGGTATCTCAAAGCCTCACGGATTTCATCGAAAGCAAATGTCTTATCAATCACAGGTTTCAAATCGTGCGATTCGATAAAGCGGTTCATTTCCTCAAACATCTCGCGCGAGCCGGTTTCGATTCCGTGAATCTGCACGTTTTTCGTGACGAATTGGTAAGTGTTAATGGGCGCGCTCAAACCCGCTATCAAACCGATAAAACTGATTGTTCCGCTTAACTTAATCGCATTCAGCGAACGATTCAAATTCTCTCCGCCGACCGTTTCAATCACGTGGTCAACTCCCTTGCCCCCGGTCAATTCAATAATTTGTTCCTCCCAGGCAGGAAATTTCTTGTAGTTAATTGTGGCTGACGCCCCCAATGTTCGGACTCTTTCCAGTTTCTCGTCGCTGCTCGAAATAACGAGCGGCTTTCCGCCAAGCGCATGAACGAATTGCAGGGCGAAGAGGGAAACTCCGCCCGTTCCTTGAATCAAAACGGTTTCGCCCCGCTGAACCCGGCTGCGGCGTGCGACCGCGTGCCAAGCCGTCAGCGCAGCCACGGGCAGAGTCGCGGTTTCCGCATAAGAGAGATTATTTGGAGCTTTGACGACCGCCTGCTCGTCGAAGACGACATATTCCGCCAGCACGCCTTCCGCCATCGCGCCGCCGAGCGGCGAAACGTATTTCTCAGTCGTCAGCTCGCCGTCCAACCACTTAGGCAGAAACAAACCAGCCACGCGGTCGCCGATTTTCCAACGCGAAACGCTGTTGCCAGCGGAAACCACTTCGCCGACGCCATCCGAAATCGGAATGCGAGGAGATATAGGTTTCCAACTTCCGACGCCATTTACGACCAGCAAATCGCGGTAGTTGAGCGACGCCGCTCGCATCTTGACCAGAATCTCACTAGCTTTTGGTTCCGGCACAGGCAGTTCATTTAATTTCAGCCCGTCAATGCCATCACCGAGAGTAGTAAATGCTTTCATAATTTTGACTAGCTGATAATATTAACTGAAGTCATCCAAAATCAAGTTAGGCATCTTCATTTCACGCTGCTAAAAGTTCTCCAAAATCCTTTTGACGAACAAACCTAAATGGAGCGTTTCGCTGAGCCGCCTGTCGGCAGCAAGCGAATCGTAGTCAGTTGTTCTTCGCAGCAGTGAAGATCGCGCGGAGTTCAAACTTATGATTTGAACTCCGCGCGATCTCTGCTCCCGAAAGAAATTGAAATCCGTTTATTGATTTTCCCACTTTAAGATGGGATCAATCGAGGCGACGGTAATCGGATGATAACCGGGACGCGCTTGACGATAAATAGCCATCGCTCGCGTTCTGCCTTCCGGCGTTTTAACCAGCTCGTCAAACAGCGGTTTGACGAATTTGCGCCGCCCGATTGTCGTCAAAAATTCTTCCAATCGCGGAAAAGCCTGAGCGTAATTATTGCGGATGGACATCATCAGCCATTGAAACGCGATTTCCGAGTTTCCGCTCCGCGACAGATTAAAAGCCCGGTCAAGCTCAGCCATTCGGTTTGCCCCCAAATCCTGCGGCAAACTCTTTAAGAAATGGAGCCATTCCTGTGTAGTCCAACCATTGGATTGAATCGCGTTTGCCGCGCTCTTTCCGCTGGCATAATTGCTTGCCTGCGCTGCGACTTTTTGGAAAGCATCCGAGGCAGGCTGCGGCGCATTTTTCGGCAAACCTGCTTGATAAATCCATTCGTCAATATCGGCGCGGGTGACGAGATTCGGATTTGCGGCAAGCAGATTTTTGTTCAGATAATCAATAAAAGTCTCGGTCGTGATGCTTTGAAAGGCGTGGGCGTCGAAATAGCTGCGGACGAATTTATCGAATTTTTCGCGTCCGACCGTTTCTTCGAGATGCCGCAGAAAAAGAGCGCCTTTTTCATAAGGCACGCCCGTAAAACCTTCGTCCGGGTCGCGCCCTTTGAGGTCAACATGCAGAATCTGATCGCGCGCTTCCATTCCGGCTAATTCTTCTTCGAGCGAGCGGCGTCCGAGAGTCGCTTCCATTTCGCGTCGCGGTTTTCCGTAAACGGCTTCGATAATGCGGCGTTCGAGATAAGTCGTAAAACCTTCATTGAGCCAGAAATCGCGCCAGGTCGCATTTGTTACCAGATTGCCGGACCACGAATGCGCCAATTCGTGAGCGACGAGCGAGACGAGACTTTTATCGCCCGCCAGAATCGTCGGCGTGGCAAAGGTCAGCATCGGATTTTCCATTCCGCCGAATGGAAAGCTCGGCGGCAGAACGAGCAAATCGTAACGCCCCCAGCGATAAGAACCGTAAAGCTGTTCGGTGGCGACAATCATCTTCTCGGTATCAACAAATTCGCGAGCAGCTTTTTCAGCGACAGACGGTTCGGCGTAAACGCCTGTGCGATTTCCGAGCGAGCGAAACTCTAAATCACCGACTGCGATTGCAATCAGATAAGGCGGAATCGCGCGCGTCATTTTGAATTTATAATCGCCGGTGCGGGCGGATGTTTGCGAATTCCCTTCCGCGCTCATCACGGCAAGCAGACTTTTAGGAGTGCGAACTCGCGCCGTGTAAGTCACGCGCACCTGCGGCGAATCTTGCAGCGGAATAAAGCTCCGCGCGTGGATCGCCTGCGCCTGCGAGAACATAAACGGTGTTTTTTTACCCGCCGTTTGCTGCGGCTCAAGCCATTGCAAACCGGAAGCATTCGGGCTGGTCGAATAGTGAATCCGAACGCCGGTTGCTTTTGCAGGTAATTGAATGGTCAGGGGCGCGCCTAAAAATTTGTCTTTGTCACCGATTTTGAACTGTGCGGCGACAAAGGTTTTTCCATCGTTTGATGTTTCAACTCTGGAAATGTTCAGATCGCGCGTGTCCAAAATCAGAGGCGAATTCTTCGCGTTCGGAGCGCGCGCAAAACTTAAAATTGCCGTACCCTGTAAAATTTTTTGGTCAAATAAAACATTCCAATCCAGGTCAACATGGCGAACCTTCACCATTTGCGGGTTTGAGTAGGAATGAACATCTTCGGCAACCTGCTGCATTGCTGATGATTTTCTCATATCATTCGGGGATGATTTCTGCGCATTACAGATATTCGCCAGATTTATCCCGAAAATCAGAGCGCTGCATAAAATTATTGCCAAATTTTTAATTTTAGTCATCGTTCGTAAAACCTCATTTCTGCGCTTTTGCATTTTAAAGGGAGAGCAAACTAAAGATAATAAACCAGGTAAAGAATTTAGATGCTCAAGCCCAATAAAATATTACCTATTTAAAGAAACTAAATTAGAAGGAATTAACAAATCAGTTTGTCAATCAAATGGTAAAAGATTCAAGTAAGACGGAAAATCGGTTGCGGGAAAGTTACATAAATCTAAATTTGCAAATCGTCTATGAAAACTGCAATCTCTTTAATTTTCCTTTGCGTACAGCGCAATTCCCCTGAAATTTATGTCCGGCGGCATCGCATTCCAGTTATCAAAAGAATGCGAATCATCGGATTTGTAACGCAGCCGATATTTTCCGGCGGGTAAGGTAATTACAACATCAACCTTACGGTTTTTCGACGCGCCTCCGGCGTGAGCTGTTTCGGAAGATTTCATTTCCCAGACAGGCTTTCCGGTTTCTGCATTTTCAATCCAGCCGTAATCATACATTTGCCCGTTGTCGCCTTCTCCCGCCGCGAAAATGCGAACGCTGATGCTTTGATTCAGGCTAAACTCAACCGTTTTATCGGCATCATTCGGGACGCGGACAATTTGCGCAAGAGCGGTTTTCCCGGCTAAATCATCAGGCAAGCCTTTTAAAAACAATTCGCCGTATATTTTCATCAGGCGTGAAGATTCGTTTCTCTGCCCGATGCTCTGATTGATTCTGACGCGGGTGTTTAGTTCTTTATTATAAATATCAGCGTAAGATTTACCGAAAGTCTGTTTTACCTGTGTTTTTAATTCTTCATTCGGAGCTTTCCAATTTATTTCGGGCAGAATTTCACCGAATTGTTCGGGGAAAATAAATGTTTTGAGAAAAGCCATTCCGACGGGCGAAGTCAAAGCGTCGCCCGAACCTAAATCAGTTGGGCGACTGAGATTATCGGTATTCGCCATAGCGATAAATGTGATATTTTTCTCCGGGATTTTCAAGATAAAGGATGAGTTTGCCTGCCAGTAGCCATAATGCCAGAGCATTTTCATTCCCTTATAATTCTGCGTAAACCAGCCCAAACCATACGGCAGCGGTTCGCTTTTCGTCGAAACAAAAGGTGTAAAGGCAAGAGCTTGCGTTTCTTTTGACAGAAATCTGTTCCGGTCAACGGCGATGTCGTATTTCGCCATATCGAGCACTGTCGAGATCAAACCCGCAGATGTGCTGAAATGCGTCGGATAGGTGATTTTGTTGATATTCGATTGATTATCGAGCGCATACGGCTGCGCAATTATTTTGGAAACTTTTTCAAATCTCTGTTGGTGGTTTTCCAAAACAATTCCTTCGGTTAAAAGCGACTCGTGAACGTGGACGAGCTTCCAACCGCCGTTTTGTTTGTTCCAGACAATAGACATTCTCGACGGTCCGTGATTGCGCAAAGGCGCATTCGGACGCGTAATTGTTCCGCGTATAATTGACGTTGTTAACGCGGTGTTTCCAAAAACCGCCGCTTCGAGATTGTAAACCTGAAAATTCAGTTTAAAACCCGCCTTGATCGCTTCGCGCAATTCCGCTGCATTAATGAATGAAGTTAAAAAGCCGCCTTCGATGGGGAAATTGTTTTGCTGCGGCGCGAGAAAACGCTCGATTTGCTCAACATTGCCGGAATTATAACCGCTGAAAAGATTCATAACGGCATTCTTTACTTCCGTTTCAACCGTCGCGTCAGTTCCGGCGGGCGATTTTGTATGCACAATCGGCGGAACATTCGGCGCGGTATCGTTCATTCCGAGCGGGTCGAGAATATTTGTGATTAAAAGCTCGGCGAAGGATTTGCCCGCCGCTTTTTGAATAACTTTGTCGAGTTCCGCAAAGCGATTTCCGTTATAGCGATAAGCCTCGCCCGGAACGCCTTCCGAAGTGTGCGAGAGCAGATGTTTGACTCTGATGACGCCCTCGCTTTCGAGCGTGATGCCGTATTTTGAAACCGGGTCGTCGAGCTTGATTTTTCCCTCCTGAACAAGCTGCATCACAATTGTCGAGGCAAAAGTCTTGGTCAGCGAAGCCAGATGATAAGCGGTGTTTTCGGTTGCCGGAATTTTATTTTCCAAATCGGCAAATCCGAATCCTTTCGCCCAGATAACCTTTTGGTCTTTGACGACAGCAGAAGATAATGCGGGGATTTTCAATTCCTGCCGGAGATTTTCAAGCAATATTTCAAGCCTCGCAAGCCTGCTTGCGTCTGAAGCCGGCGCAAGCGGTTTTGCCGCGCCTGATTTCACAATTTGGGCGGTAATTGCCTGAGCAATCAGCGAAATAATTAAAAGGCTAAATAAAAGATTTCCGGCTTTTAATTTCATTGTAACTTCCTCCGTTTTTAGCTGTTTATCCGCCTTTTATTTGGCAAAAGAGTAATTTGGCAAAGTTTAAGACAGTTTCAGAACACTACAAGATGTAAGACGTTCAAATCTCAATAATGTTAACGCTTTTTGACTTATTATGATTGAGGTTAAATGAGGACTATTAACTAATCAATATTGATTAGCCGAAGTTTTCTCAGCAGTGCGTGCTCGTCCGGCAATACGGGAGTTCCCAAAATCAGCCTGCGCCTCGCGTCCAATTTTCTCCCGTAATTATTGACGATTTACGAATATACTTGTTTTTATTCTGTGTAATTTTGGTTACGATTTCGCAAAATTGAAAAGCGACAATTTGATCACTGAAAACAACCTTTTGAAAAATATTATAGGAAAAATTCAAGCATTTATGTGTTTTCAAAAGATTTATGTTGACAAAAATCCTAAATTTATTTATCTTTCTCAAGACTTAGACGCTAACTTGGTCTCTTTAGAAGAGTGAATAATTTTTTTAGGGATAGAGAATGGATTTAGTCTTTTAAAGAGCAATATGAATGCTGAAATATGATTTATTCGTATTTTTCAGCATTGTCACATAATCATTGGTTCCCGCTTTCGATTGAAAGTTCGGCAGAGTTTACAGTCAACAGTGTAATCAATGCGCAGGGAAGATTTGGTTTCTCTTAGCTGCTATTTTTTCAAGTGCAGCGGATAAAAAAGATAGAAAAAGGATAAAAAGGATCATATATGAATTTTCGAAAGACTTTTCTGCATCGCGTGAGTTCAAAAGCTTTGCTGCTCACGACGATTATCGCATTATTTGCGATAGCAGCCGTCGGTCTGGCATTAGTGCCGACCTTTAACGGCGCGAGCCAG
>DASVUH010000009.1:0-6831 GCA_036387135.1 Pyrinomonadaceae bacterium
TGTATATTGACAAATACAACCCGGAACACGACGAAGACCGCTTGCATGTAATTCCCGGCAAAGGCAAATATTTATTTGTTTATCCGTTTGTCAAAACCAGAGATTGGTATATGCGCTCGCCCGAAGAACGGCAGACGATGATGGACGAACACATCCGCGTCGGGATGAAATATCAATCGGTTCGCCTGCACACAACTTATTCGTTCGGGCTTGACGATCAGGAATTTGTGGTCGCTTTTGAAACCGACGAGCCGCAGGATTTTCTCGATCTGGTCGAAGAATTGCGTTTTACTTCAGCGAGCCGCTACACTCTGCGCGACACGCCGATGTACTCTTGCCGACAACGCACTTTGGCGGAATGTCTCGACGCTCTGGGTTAATACGGGAAATGGAAGCACGAAAATTAATCATCAGCGGCGAAGTCCAGGGTGTCGGCTTTCGCTTTTTCGCCCAGCGAGCCGCCGCTAAACATCAGGTTTTGGGCTACGTCAAAAATTTACCCGACGGGCGAGTCGAATCCTGGGCGCAAGGCACTGCACGTTCGGTCGAAGCGTTTAAAATCGAATTGGCTGCCGGTCCGGCTTATTCAAACGTCGAACAAATCGAAGAAATCGTTGTTGAGCCGACAAACATTTATTCATCATTCAGAATCGAGAGGTAAAATGGTTCAGGGTTCAAGGTTCAAGGTTCAAAGTTTTTCTTTTTACCTTAATCCTTGAACTTGGAACCTGGAACTTGGAACTTGGAACAGTTAAAACAACTTATCCGCGAAGTGCCGGATTTCCCGAAACCCGGCATCAATTTTTATGACATCACCACGCTTTTAAAACATCCGCAAGGGTTTCGGCAGACGATTGACGCGCTGTCCGAATCGTTTTCGGGCGTACAGATTGACACCGTAATCGGCATCGAAGCGCGCGGTTTTATTTTCGCTCCCGCGCTCGCTTATAACTTCGGCGCAGGATTCGTTCCGGTTCGCAAACCGAAAAAACTGCCCGCCGAATGCGCCAGTATTTCCTACGATTTGGAATACGGGCAGGACACTTTGGAAATTCATAAAGACGCCGTCGGCGAAGGCTGCAAAGTTTTAATCGCTGACGATTTGCTCGCAACCGGCGGAACTGCCAAAGCTGTTTGCGATCTGGTTGAATCTCTGGGCGGAAAAGTCGTCGGTTTGGCTTTTGTCGTTGAATTGGAATTTCTGCCCGGACGCAAAAAGCTCGAAGGCTACGATGTGCGCTCGCTTTTGAAATATCAGGAGTAAAGCTGGACTTTCCGAAATCCAAAATCTAATATCTAAATGGGCAGGCTCCCGTAGCTCAGTTGGATAGAGCAACCGCCTCCTAAGCGGTAGGTCGCAGATTCAAGTTCTGCCGGGAGCATTTAAAATTCCTTAAAATCATCTCCGTAAACCTTATAGTCAAGGGTTTTTTGCAAAGTTTTCGCAATATTTAAACGCGAAGCTCGCGGGATGCCCTTTTTGACGACCCTTTATTCTGGCAGTAAAATTAACTGCCAAATTAACTGCCAAACGAGGCTCAAGCCGGAGCAATGATGAAAAAAGATTACAGAACGAGTGTTTATCCTAAAGGAAAAAGGTCGGGAAAAGTTGAATGCTGGCGGCTCGATTTTGTTTATAAAGACAAAAACAACAATGGCAAAGAAGAAACATACAGCCCTCGATTCGATACGAGGTCGGAAGCCGTAGCGGAGCGCGACAAGCTCATCAGCGATTACAAAAACCAAACCGGAATGTTCGCGCCCATAAGAGAGCCGCAGCCCGAACCGATAAAGCCGGTCACATTTCGGGAGTATGCGGCCGAGTATCTCGAAAAACTTCTCAAAAGAACCAAATCGAAATCTTACATTTCCGAGATGCGCGTCTTGAACGATTACTTCGGCGACCGGATTCTAGCCGAACTCAAACGAAAAGACATCGAAGCATTTGAAGAATGGCTTGACGAGCAAACGACCGAAGTAGTGCGGCGAGAAATCGCTTGGGAATACGACGAGAAAAAGAAAACGCACGAATGGACGATTAAGGAAACGAAAGTTCTAGCAAAGCTCGATTGGTCAACCAAGAATCATTTTTACAAAAGACTTTCGGCGATGAACAATCAGGCGATTTTGGACGAAGTGCCGAACGTCGGGCGGATAAATTTCGCGGGCTTCAAAAAACCAAAGCTCGAAAACGTGAGAAAAGTTACGGTCAATTATTCGGAACTCGAAATTTTGCTCGAAAACTGTTACAAGCCGAATTTGTGTCTCGAAGTTTTGGGATTGTTTGAAACCGGCTCAAGACTCTCGGAATTGAAAAGCATCACCCGCTCGGATTTCGACAACGACGAAATTTTAGCAATCGGTCAGGTCTTGAACTCGAAAAAGAAAATCAGTGACCGCATCACGAAACGCCCGGTCTATTTTTCAAAGCGGCTGCGACAGGCGATTTACGATTATCACGGCGTCACGGAAGAAGGTTTCAAACGATTACCGGCAGAGACACCGATTTTTGACCCGCGCAGCTTGAGAACCGCGTGGGAAGGTTTGCGCAAGAGAGTCGCCCTCAAATACGCGGAAAAAGAGGACACTGCCACCGCAAACAAAATCCTCAATTTACAAGAAAAGGATTTTCGCACTTCGCACCGCACGAATTTGAAAAACGCCCGCATTATGGACAGTTTCCGCGATGTTCAAACCGGGCATAATCAAGATTCGATTACGGCGCGGCATTACGAGCATTCGGACTATGAAGCCATAGTCGAAGAATTTGAGCTTTACGAAGCCTATTCCGAACGAATGCGGGCGAAGATTAAAGAGCGGACAGCGACGGCCGAGCAATCAGCCGTCGCAGCAGCTTCATAAGTCGGACGTGAGCGGCATCAAGAAATCAGCCGCTCGCGGTGCGCGACAAGTAACGTCGTAAATGTTTTTACAAATGCGGGGATGTATCCGTAGGAAAATCCATCGGAAAAATCGGGTTTTGTTGTTTCACCGCTCAAAATTTTATTGTCAAAGTTATTAAAGGTAAAATCTTAAACGAATAAGCAGAGGAGGTATAGCAATGAATAGAGATACACCCAAACCTGTTCGTGAAGCACTTAGTCGTGAAGTCGGCCGAGGTTGTCCGGTGCCCGGTTGCGGAAGCCCTTATTTGGAATGGCATCACTTCGACCCGCCTTGGCGAGTTCGTGAACATTTTGAGCCGGAAGGAATGATAGCTTTGTGCAGCGAGCATCATCCGATTGCGGACGGCGGAGCGTGGACTAAGGAGCAGTTGCACGAATTCAAACGCAATGGAGCTAAAAATATTTCGGAAGTAAAAGGACGTTTTAGTTGGCTTCGCAATAAGTTGCTTGTCGTTGCCGGAAATGGTTTTTACTACGAAACTCTAACGATTTTGGAAATAGGTGGTCAGCCAATTATCTGGCTTCGGAGGGATGAAAACGGTTATCTATTATTAAATATCCGAATGCTCACGACATCGGGCGAGCCTCGTTTAGTTCTTGAAGATAACGGGTGGGTAGAAAAGGGTAATCCGCAGGAATTTGAATGCCAGCCGTCCGGTAAATTGATTCGCGCGAAATATTCAAACGGAGATAAAATTAAAGTAGAATTTATAGAGATTGAATCGGAAGAAGCAGCCCAAAAACGTTATCCTGCTGGTAGAGTTTCCGAATGGAATCCCCTTATATCATATCTTAATGAAAAAATTGAGTTTCCAATTACGGCCGTCGAAATAAGTTACGTTGTTGCCGGAACCCGTATAAGTTTCACACCGACGAAAACCATAATTGGCGGAGCAACATTTCGCAGTGCTTTTTCAGCTTATTGCGGCTGCGCCATTTCTTTATAATTTGGGAATTGCGAAGCAACGCCAACCCGTTTTTTTTGCAATTGAAAGCCTGCTAAGCGAATTTTATCGCAAACGCAGGCTACCGGAAGTGCATCGTGGCGCTCGTTCGTAGGAGCATCGCCCTATCGCTCTTTTTCAGTTTTAAGGTGTATGTTACGATACCCCAAATTTGCGAGGTTGAAAATGAAAGAGTTAAGAAAAAAGCAGCTAGACGAAATCTTAAATCAATACGAAAACAGAGAAACCGAAGTTAAACAGTATAAAGACCAAAGACAGATTGAAGCAGAAAACTTTGTGGCAGATTTCAAGCGGCTCCGTCAGGAGGTAATCCGCCCTGTTTTCGAGAACATCGGTAATCAACTAAAAGCTCGCGGTCACGATTACGAGATTCGGGAACAAGATGAAACAACGGACGCACAAGGCCGACGACAGCCGCCCCAAATTTTAATGAGTATTTACCCGTCAGGTGTGGAGCGTTCAGCTTATCGCGCGGATTCAACGCCCAAGATTACTTTTTATCCCGAAACAAGTATTAGAAGTGTCCACCTTCACCTAAGCACGATGCAACCGGGCAAGGGCGGTTCGGCGGGCAATCGTGAAAAGTTTCCAATCAATGAAATTGATACAGATACGATAGAAAAACACGTTATCAAAGCGGTCGGCGACATCTTCAAACCAGCTTTTCGATAGACCGAGGTAAGGCGAATTAAAAACTGAAGATTAAAGCTATGGGAAGTTTTCGAGAAGAATTTATGCGAACCAAGCGCACATTGGCGCGGCATCCAGCAGCTATCAAGGAAAGATTGATTGATGCCGCCATTGCCGGAATCGCTCACTTGAATGGCAACAAGCGGGAATTGGACAAGATGCCACCGGAACTGCGTGATTGGTTCTTGGAGTTTATGGGAAAACTGACAAAAGCAGGGGGCAGCACTGTTCCCGGCGAGGGTTCGATTCACGGCACAGTCAGAGAAATGACCGAGGACGAAGCGCAAATGATGGTTGACGAGTTTTTGGCTTTGGCTTACGAGGTCGAGAACACGCCGCGAACGTAGAATGAAATAGATTAATCAGGCTGAGGCTTTGGAGTTCTTCAAGGCAACGCTTAATTTAAAGATTTGAAGCCCTGCGGAGCGAATTTTATCGAAAACGCAGGGCTTCTTGTTAAAGCGGATTTGAAAGTGCGCTTACGTGGGAAAAATCGGTTTTCTCGATTTGACTTCAAGCAAGCGTCTCAATATGGTTGATTCTCGAATATGATGCCTTTAGCAGAACCAACATTCATCGCAAATCTGAGCCTTTTTGACGAGCCGACGACGAACGGTTTAAACGAACCGGAAGGACGCGGCACCAACTCGCAACAAAAAGGCGCGAACGGCGAGCAATCGCTTGACCGCGCGAACTTGGGAACATTCCGCGATTCGCTTCGCGCTCCGGTGCATCGCTGGTTTACCTACCCGGCAGGGTTTTCTTATCAGGCGGTTGAAGAAGCCCTCAGAACATACGGCATCAAACCGGGAAAAACGATTTACGACCCGTTTGCCGGAACAGGAACGACACTCGTGGTCGCCAAGCAGCGCGGCGTCAATTCATTCGGCGTCGAAGCTCATCCGTTTGTCCAATTCGTCGCCCGCACGAAACTCTTTTGGGAGTTTGACTTTGCCCGCCTCGCGGAGCAGATTGACAGTTTAATCGGCGAAATTCAAAACCAAATCGAACAGCGCAACCCTGACGAAATTCCGGTCGAGGAAATCTTTCCCGAACTTGTGCAAAAGTGTTACACGCGCGAAAAACTCGCCCGACTTTATCTCTGCCGCGAGGCGGTCGAGAAAATTGACGACGAAGGGTTTCGGAATCTGGCAAAACTCGCCCTAACGAATCTGTTGAGAGCGGTCGCGGACGTGGCGACAGGGTGGCCGTATATCGCGCCGAACAAGGAAAAGAATCAGACGAAGGCGAAGGCAGACAGCAGCCGCGAAATCGCCGAATTGTTTTGGAAGCAATTGCGGCAGATGCAAAGCGATTTACAAGCGATTCGCGCGATGACGAAATCCGAAGCGAAGGCAAACCTGATTGCGGGCGATTCTCGCAAACGGCAGGAAGAAATCGAAAGCGATTCGGTTGATTTGTCTTTTACGTCGCCGCCTTATCTGAACAATTACGATTACGCTGACCGCACACGGCTCGAAACTTATTTTTGGGGTTTCGCTCGGACGTGGGGAGATATTACCGAAAAGGTCAGAACCCGGTTGATTATGTCGGCGACGACGCAAATCAATCGAAAAGATTACGACGAAGCGGCTTTGCTCGACGCCGAGTTTAATGCCGCGCTCCCGGATGTGGCTGCGGAACTAACGGCGAAGGTCGCGGAGCTTTCAAAGTTGCGGCTGACAAAGGGCGGAAAGAAAAGTTACGACATTATGGTTGCGGGATATTTCAACGATATGTTGCGCGTGGTGCGGGAAACTTACCGCGTTTTAAAACCGGGCAGCAAATTCGTTTTGATTCTCGGAGATTCCGCCCCCTACGGCGTTCATATCCCGACCGACACATATCTTGGCGAAGTCGGAAAGGCAGTTGGATTCGAGAAATACGAGATTGAAGATTTGCGGACGCGAGGCGGCAAATGGAAAGACAATCCGCAACGCCACTCGGTCGAACTTAAAGAAAGCATCTTGACGCTTTATAAAGCCTGAGAGCTATTCGAGCGGCAACGTCGGCTCGCTCGCGTCGGTCGTTTCGATGTTCCACATCGCCGGGTCGTTTTCGGTCAGGAGCAATTGGTCATCATCGAAGTTTTCGAGAAATTCGATGGCTTCGGCGATTGATTCAAAATGGAATTGACGGGACTCACCGAGATTGGTTTCAATCGTGACCTCAACGCGGCTGATTTCGCGCGGAACGGCTTCATCAAGAGTCAGCGCTAAAGATTCGCGCAACTGCGGCTCAATTTCGGCGAGCAAGGTGCGGGCAATCTC
>DASVUH010000010.1:0-22558 GCA_036387135.1 Pyrinomonadaceae bacterium
ATACTTTCCGAACGTTTCCGCAACTTGTTCGTAAGAAACCGCTCCTTGAAAATTTACTTTAACTGTTTCCGGCAGCTTTTCAATCAGCTTTTCGCATTCCGCCCAATATTTTTCGTCCTCGATTGAGCCGTAAATGTCGAATGTCGCACGCCCGGAAACGTTTTTCAAAAGCTCTAAAGCAAATTTCAAATTTTTCTTCTGGCTGATCCGAGACAAAAAAACAAATCGCGCTGCGCCGCTTTTTTTAGGCGGTTTAGATTCAATTTTAAAATTTTCGAGAATTGTTCGCGGCGGCATATTGGCGGCAATTAAAATCTCCCCGCGCTCGCCGATTTCTCTCACGATGTCTTCCTTTTCATCACTGCTTACCGCTTTCCAGATTAAATCGTCATACAATCCGAACGGCAGCGCCAGAGCCAGAAACGACTTTTTTTTACGCGCTTTTAAAGCGATTGCGCCTTTTGAAAATTCGCCTTCCGGTGCCAGAACGATTGGAAGTTTTCCGATTTTGCCGAGCCGCCGCAATAATAGAAATTTAACCGTCAGAGCGGAAAAAAAACTGTTCAGATAAACCGCATCCGGCGCGGCTTCGGCGACGATTTTGCGGATATTTTTTAAATTAAGCTGGTCGGGCGCGGCGTAAAAAACCGTGGCTTTGCCGACCGGCTGCCATTGATTTAACCGAACATCAACAAAACTGCTCTGGTCTCCGTCGCTGTCGCGGTTTCCGGTCAGAATCCAAAAATCGAATTCGTCCGACATTCGCTCGACCATATTTGCAATTGTTCTCAAAGCGCCGCTTTTAAAACCTGGCAAATAAAAATCGGACAAAATCAGAATTTTCGGCTTTCTTTCCTTCACAAACTCAACAAACGCTCGTAATTTTCGAGATAAATTTTTCCGGTCGCAAAATGCGAAAAATTTTCCGCCGCCCGCTTACGCCCCGCCGCCCCAAATCTTTCCCGCAAATTCTTGTCTTTCAAAAGCAGCGAGATTTTATCGGCAAGCGCCGCAGCATCGCCGACGGGCGTTAAAAAACCTGTTTCGTTTTCCAAAATTAAAACTTCCGGTCCGCCGCACTTTGTTGCAACGACAGCCAAACCGCAAGCCATCGCTTCGGCAATTATCAGCCCGAAGCCTTCTTCGTCCGAAGACAACAGAAAAAGCGCGGCGTTTTGATAAAGCTCGCGCAGGCTCTCTTTGGAAACCGAGGTTAAAATTTCTACTTTATCAACAATTCCTAGCCGCCGCGCTTCCGCCATATCTTCTTCACCAGGCGCGGTTTGTCCCGCTAAAACCAGTTTTGGAGCTTCGGAAAAGCTGTCATTTAATATCTTGTATGAGCGAAAAAGCATCCGCACGTTTTTGCGCGGGTCTGAGAAACGCCCGACTGATAAAATATAATCTTCGGTTTTAGTTGCGGCGGGCGTAAAAAAATCAGTATCAATTCCAGGCGGCGCAAAAACTGTTTTATCTGGAAAAGTTTTTTCCAGCTCTTCTTTAAGCCAGATGTTGTTTACAAAAATTGTGTCCGCTCTCTGAAACGCTTTTTGTTCCAATCCGGCGTTGATTTGCGTCATCAGCTTTAACCAGGTTTTTTTGGGTTGTCTGGCTCGCCGGATCATTGAGTCGCGCTCGATTTTTGACTTTGAAAAAACACTCAGCGCAACGCGCCCGCCGAAATCTTTAGCCGCCAGCAGCCAGGGAGCGCTGCCCGCCACAACCTGAACAAGATCATATTCACCCAATACTGAGTTTAATGCTTTGCGCGGACGATAGCGCTGAAATTCGACTTCGGTTAGATTTGCGCCGACGTGACGATAGGCAGCGCCTTCATATTGTTGATTTGATACGCTGACTCCGCGCGACCAGCTTGAAGGCTTAATGAGCCTCACGCTGTCTCCATCGGTTGCGGATGTAGAAAGCGAAATCAAATCGGCGTCGTATTTACCGGAGTCGTTTATAACGTCGTACAAAAATTTTGCAACAACTGAGATTCCGGTCGGAACCGATAAATCAGGAACGAGAACGGCAATCTTCTTTTTTCTCATTTTTCACCGTTATCTCCCGTTTCGTTTTCCAGAGATTTTGCTAAATCCGCCGCGAATACCGGAGTCGTTCCGAGTTCTTCTACGGCTAAACCTGCCGCAGCGTTTGCCATTTTCACCGCTTCGGGCATCTCAAGCGAAGCACCGAGCGCAACAGCCATTGCGGCAATTACAGTATCGCCAGCGCCAGTCACATCGTAAACCGCCCGCGCCATCGCCGGAAAATGTCTTGAATCCTTTCCTTTTTCGAAAAGTCGCATCCCGTCTTCACCGAGCGTTATAAGCAGAGATTCTATTTGCAGATTTTCGAGCAGACGGTTTCCGGCTTCGATGATTGTCCGCTCGTCCGTTATATCAACGCCGGATGCGGCGGCGGCTTCCGATTTATTCGGCGTTAGCAAAGTTGCGCCTTTGTATTTCTCATAGTTTTTGCCTTTCGGGTCTACAAGTACAATCTTTTTCAATTTTCGCGCCGTTTCGATTACATTGGAAAGAACCGAATCACACAAACAACCTTTGGCGTAATCAGACAAAACTACGACATCGGCTTCGGGCAGAAGTTTATCTGCGGCTTGCCAAACAATTTGCGCTTGTTTGGCGTCGAGTGGCGCAGCCTGCTCTTCGTCAATCCTGACGACGTGCTGATTGTGCGCTACAATTCTGGTTTTTGTCGTCGTCGGACGGTTCGAGAAAGATATTAAATGTTTTGCAGCTACGTTGTGCCGCTCCAAAATTTGCGGCAAAGCCCGCCCGCATTCATCTTCGCCCGTAACGCCGACAAGCAGACTCGTTGCGCCGAGGCTTGAAATGTTTGCCGCCACGTTTGCCGCGCCGCCCGCTTTGAGTTCGGTTTTCTCCAGCTTAACGACCGGAACGGGAGCTTCGGGCGAAATGCGCGAGACGGTTCCCCACCAATAGCGGTCAAGCATAACGTCGCCGATTATCAAAACTCGAACGTCGGCAAATTTTTCCAGAATTTTTCGCCAATCTTTCATCAACAAAAACTATTTATTCAGCCCCGCGCCGATTGATTCCAAATCGGATTCGACCATTTCTTTAACCAATTCTTCAAAAGTGTATTTTGGTTTCCAGCCGAGCACGTTCCGCGCTTTTGTCGAATCTCCGATAAGCAAATCAACTTCCGCCGGGCGATAATACTGTTCGTCAATGTGAACGTATTTTTGATAATCAAGCCCGGCGCAGCCAAAAGCCAGCTCGCAAAATTCGCGCACGGAATGAGTTTCACCCGACGCAACGACATAATCGTCCGGTTCTGGCTGCTGTAACATCAGATGCATTGCGGTAACATAATCTGCCGCGTGTCCCCAATCGCGTTTGGCTTCGAGATTGCCCAAACGTAATTCCGCCGCCATCCCTAATTTAATCCGGGCGACTCCGGTTGTAATTTTTCTGGTTACAAATTCCACACCGCGACGCGGACCTTCATGATTAAAAAGGATTCCACTGCAGCAAAACATTTCATAGGCTTCGCGGTAGTTTCTCGTCAGGTCAAAACCCGCTACCTTGCTGATGCCGTATGGCGAGCGCGGATGAAACGGCGTGGCTTCGCGCTGCGGTATTTCCTGCGCTTTGCCGAACATTTCGCTCGAACCGGCAAAATAAAAACGACATTTCGGGCGCAGCTCGCGCAGCGCGGCTAACATATAATGCGTGCCGTTGATATTCGTGTTCATTGTCGAAAATCCGTCGGCAAAGCTTTCGGCGACAAAGCTCTGAGCCGCCAAATGATAACATTCGTCAAAATCGTATTTGCTGACAACGTGAAAAATGCTCGGATAGCTCTCCAAGCTCGCAGGGTGAAGCGTCACTCTGTCGAGAAGATGTCTGATTCGCGTAAATCTGCGCTCAGGGTCTTCCAATGCCACGCGCCGCACCAGCCCGTGAACTTCGTATCCTAAATCAAGAAGATGTTCGGCTAAATAGCTTCCGTCTTGTCCCGTAATTCCTGTTATTAAAGCCTTTTTATTCACTTTGTAATTGATATAAATTTTTAAGAGATTAAAATATTGTCTGCGATTTCGCACCACAAATGCCCGATTGCCGAATGCCCTTCCTGAATCCGCGAAGTGCGTTCCGAAGGAACTATTACTGCGGCATCGCAAAGCCCCGCGAGTTTTTTGCCCTTCGCTCCGGTTAAACAGATTGTCGCACAGCCGATTTTTCGAGCAGTCATAATCGCGGCTAAAACGTTCGGGGAATTTCCGCTGGTGCTGATTCCAATGAGAACGTCGCCAGGCGCTGCAAATGCTTCGACTTGTCTGGCAAAAACCCGGTCGAAACCGTAATCATTACTGAGAGCCGTGAGCGCGGAAGTGTCCGTCGTCAAAGCAATTGCGGGAAATCCTTTTCGTTCTTTTTCAAAACGCCCGACAAACTCCGCCGCAATATGCTGCGCGTCCGCAGCGCTGCCGCCGTTTCCGCAAAGCAAAATTTTATTGCCGGATTTCAGAGCCGCCGCAATCATTTCGGCGGAACGAACGATTGCCTGAGTTTCGTTTTCAAACAACAAATCGAAAACCGCTTTGTGCGCTGATAATGAATTCCGCACAATCTCGATGTTTTCCTCGTTGGTTTGCAAAGATGTTTCAGCAGTTTCGGGTTCGGACTGATTTGTTTCCCTAATGATTTTCTCGCTAATCGCCGTCGTGGAAAAGCCGTCTAACAAAGGCAGTGAATAAACTTTGCCGCCTCGCGCAAGCACAAAATCCGCGCCCACTATTTCTTCCGGTTTCCAATCGCCGCCTTTGACCAAAACGTCGGGTCTGATTTTTTCGATAATTCTTTGCGGCGTCGGCTCGTCGAAAACCACAACTTCGTCAACAGCCCGCAAACCGCGCAAAACGGCGGCTCTTCCCTCTTCGCAGACAAATGGGCGCGCCGCGCCTTTGATTTGGCGGACGCTGTTATCTGAATTGATCCCGACAATCAGTTTTGTTCCCAGAGCGCGCGCTCTTGTCAGCAAATCAACGTGACCGGCGTGCAGGATGTCAAAACAACCGTTGGTGAATACAATTGTTTCCATTTCGGCAAATTACAAGCTTTTTTTGCGGATTAAAAAGAAATCCGTGATGATGAAAGTGATGGAAACAATCAACAAAATGCGCCAGCCGTAGAGGATTACCATCGTGTAATAACCTTCGTAGTTAAGACCGCCGACGAACATATAATAAGCGGTCGCGCGCCCGATGGTGACCGTTTGATCTTCAATCAGCAACGCATAAACAAACCGCAGATAAAAACCGACGATCATTAATCCGAGCGGAACTCCGACGGGTCCGAAATTTCTGAGCAAATCGGAAATCGGCGTCATCGCGTAAGAGTTTCCGCTGAAATTAAAATATAAATCGCTGTACGCGCGCGCGTCGTAAATCAAAGGCTTGTTCGCCCACAAAAAACGCGGAATAAACATCGTCCACAATTCGGTGATGATGTTGTTTTCAATTCCGTGCGCGCTTTCAAACGGCTTTAGTCTTTCATAATTTGAAACAACGACCGCGACGGAGCTAACGCCGTCAATTCTCTCGCCGAGATTGTAAAACGCTTCGTCCAAAACCTTTCCTGATTTTTGCGTTGTCAGCGCGTCGTACGTTTGCTCGACGATTTTAAGCTGCTCGTCAATTCCGGTGCGCTCTTCTGCTCCTTTCAGATTGCGAAACGTCGTGCCGTAAATCATTCCGCCGAGCACTGCTAAAATGGCAACGACGCCAAAGAAAGCTCCGTGCATAAGCTTTATTTTTCTGCCCGAATAAACAAAAGCCATTGCGAGCAGACAAACGATCATCAGCAAAGTTCCCCGATTGCCGCCGAGACTCAAACGGGAAACGACGATAATGAGGATGACGAGAAACGCGAGCAGATGCAGCGGCGTAATTCTTTTGGCTTTAAAAACATACATCGCTACAAGGAATCCCGCTTCAAGCGAGAGCAGCGAGAGCATATAATTTAACGAAGCAAAAGCGTCGGCAACGTCAATCGTACTAAAACCGACGACGCCCGAAAGAAACGCGCTGACATAGAAAAACAACCCGATGCCGAGAAAAACGACTGCCGGCAGCAAAACCTGTCGCGGCTGCCAATCCCAGGCGGGCAATTTACGGCTGCAATAAGCGCCCCAGCGTTTTCCGAACGGAAGCGAGTATCCGGCGATCAATCCGAGAAAGCCGATTATTATGTAAATATACGTCCACTTAAAGTCAGTTTCAGGGTCGGCAATCAGCAGCATTTGATACGGGTAAAGAAACCCGGAAGCAATCACCAAACCGCCGATCACAAACGCCGGAAACCAGTAAGCCCAAGCCGCGTGGACGAGCGGATGGAAAAGGTCGAATTTTTTGTAATAAAGCAAATAAGCCGTCGGAGACAGCACGACAAGCGCGGTTGCGGCAATCCACGGCAGCAAATACATATTCGACGCGCCGCGCCAAAAATCCTCGTCCGAAAAAAACCACAAAACGGCAGCCGCCGGAACGCCGATCATCAAAATCAGCGCCGCCGATAAAAAGGCGAACCGCGAATCGATTTTCCCTTTCGAGAAGTTTATTTTTGTTGTCTCAATCATTGTGTTTCAAGACTTGATTTTCTAATTCGGAAAACCAATCCCGGCTGCTTAACCCGTTCGCTTTTTTCCTACGAAAAACAATTTTCCAAACGTTTTTCGCAGAGACAATTCGTCAAAATGCCGGTTTAATAAAGCCGTAATTTCACCGGATTTGCCGAGCCACCGAAAATAAGTATCACGCTCGTAATGCGTCATTGTAGCAAAAGCGTCGAATTTATTTGAAACGGCGCGAACCGTTTTCCGCTCGCTCAAAAAATGAATCAATTGCAAAAAAGGCGTCAGCCAAGGCTCGACCATCACAAAACGCCCGTCGGGGCGCAAAACGCGACGAATTTCACCTAAAGTTCGATCTAAATCCTTGGGTAATTCGGGCAAATGATGAAGCCCGCCCTGTACTATTATGATGTCGCGGCTTTCGTCCTCAAACGGCAGATTGCGGCAATCCGCTGTGTAAAGTCGGGCTGTCCCGTCGTATTGCGAAAGCAGATTCGGCGAAATGTCAACTCCTTCCAAATTTGTAAATCCAAGCTGCTCCAAAGCCCGGATTCCGTTGCAGCGCCCGCTAAAAATATCAACAATCTGCGCGTCGCGCCGCCATTCGGCTTGTCCGAGAGTGTTAAGCCGACCAATAAATTTTCGGATTTCCTGTTCCGGCGTTTCAAATCTGGTGTAAGCTTCTTCCCAAAAATTTTGAATCTGATCGCCGGTCAGTTCTGAGGTATCGCGCAGCTCGGTTATTTTCATTTCCGCTTCATCCCCAAAATACTCACAAAAAATCCTGAAAGAATCGTTTGAAAACCCAGCGCGACAAGCGTCGAGCCGGGAATGACAAAACTCATCGTATAAGCATAATCCAAAACGCCGAAACCGGCTAAACGCCATTGATTGACGGCGATCAGCAGCAAAATCAAGCCGATCAACAAAACCCCGCCCGCCAGAATCAAACCGCGTTCGAGATTGGCGATTTCAAAAAACCTGGTTAATCGCGGGTCTTCCGGCATCAGTCCTTCGCTGATAGCGAAAGTTTTGGTGAAGATGGCGAACAAAATTGATTGATAACCGCACAAAATCGCCAGGCTGCCGAACAAAACCGTATGCAAACCGAAAGTCACACGCCCGACCGAAGTTCCCGTCAAACCGACGAAATAACCGACCGCGCCGAGAAGAATCAGCAAAAATCCCGGCACGAGAAACAGCCAGCGCGGACTGTACATCAGAAAAAAGCGCAGCGTCCGCCAGCCGTCGCGGAAAGTTTTCAGATGCGGCGGATGCGATTTTCGCCCGTCCGGGTGCAAAGTAATCGGGACTTCGGCAATTCGCGCCTTGAACAGACTCGACTTGATAATCATTTCGGTCGCGAACTCCATTCCGGTGCAGCGTTGATTGAGACTGTTGTAATGCGCTTTCGTAAACCCCCGAAGTCCGCAGTAAGTGTCGTTAATCGGCGCGTTAAACCAGAGCCGCACCATTTTGGAAAACATCGGATTTCCCCACCAGCGGTGCAGAAAAGGCATCGCTCCCGGCAAAACCTGTCCGCCGCCGCCAGGCAAGCGGCATCCCTGAACGAGGTCGTAATTTTCGCGCAGCTTTTCGACAAATTTCGGGATTTCGAGAAAATCGTAACTGTCGTCGGCGTCGCCCATAATCACGAATCTGCCGCGCGCGGCTTCGATTCCACCCATCAAAGCGCTGCCGTAGCCCTTTTCTTTGACGTGAACCACTCGCGCTCCGTTTCGCTGGGCAATTTCGATTGAATCGTCGGTGCTGCCGTTATCGGCGACGATGATTTCGCCGTTGATGCCGTGTTCGCGCATCGAGCGACCGGCTTTCTGCAGACAAATTTCCAGCGTGTCGGCTTCGTTCAGACAGGGCATTACGACCGACAATTCAATCTCCGATTTTCCGTTTTGAGAAGCCGCCAATTTTTCCTCGACTATTCCCAGTTCGCTTATTGTTTTCTTTCCCATAATTGCATCTCACGATTGTTGTAAGGCGTAAACTCTTTTTTTAGCTCGTAATTCTGCCGCAAATAATCATAAAGCGGTCCTAAATGCTCGCCTTCTTCGATTGTCTCCAATTCCCTCGTCCAGGCTCCGTCCCAGATGATGAATCTCGGTTTTTTCCGCTCCAAATTTTCTATTGATTGTGTTACCTGCCAAACGGGAGTGTAGCCCGTATTTAACAAAAAAGTCACTTGCGTCGGGTTCCGAAGCTGCAACGCAAAATTAACCGCGCATTGATAAACTTCAAAAACATATTCGTCTTCTACTGTGTTTTCCGACAACCATTTGTAACGCTCAAGAACGACGGGCGAAAGAAACGCGATGTTTCCGGTGCGCGCCGCCAAAATATTTTTTTCCCAATTTGTTTGCAGCCGAAACGCCAGTGCCATGCCCAAAATTATTAGCCCCGCGACGGCAGCGCGAATTACCGATTCGGATTTTATTTTAAGCTGAGAAATCAGCCAGACCAAAACGATCAAAGCCGGAATTGCGATTTGAAAAAATCTGTACGGATTCGGCGCAAATGTTCCTAAAGTTAAGAAGAATCCAACGAGCGTAATCAAAAAAACCTCGCTTTTGGCTGTTATGTCCGAATTGTTTTTCTGCCGCCAGAGATAAAAAAATGAAATCAGATAGACGAACGGAATCAAAGCGCAGTAAAAAATCGTGACGGCTGAAAATAAAATGCCCTGCTCGAAGATTTTCCTGACGTTGTTGAAATATGAAAGATAATTTCCGGTCGAATCCTGAACATAATTTCTGATAAAGAAAAAAGTGTAATCAAAAAAAGTTTGCGGTCCGGCGGAAATGATAAAAGGCAAAATTAAAACTGTCAGAGTTAAACCGAATGAAACCAGCAAAACGAGTTCGGCGATAAGAAAGTCTTTCCCAAATTTTCTATTTTTAAAGGCTTCATAAAGCAGAAAAACCGCGATTGCGCCGATTGCCAAAACGCCTCGCTGCTGAGTGGTAAAACTGGCAATGCCGCACAACGCGCCCGCGACAATAAGCCTTTGAAGGCTTCTGTTTTTGAGCAGGATAAAAACCGCCAGATAAATAAAAATCGGACTTAAAACGCGATGCGTGCCGTCAATCCCGAACCACCGGAATCCGAAAAACAAATACAAGCTGGGAGGCAAATATGCGTACCAGCTTGAGCCGAAAATACGTTTTGAAATTGCCAGAGCGAGCAAAACGTGGGCGGAGGCTTGGAGAAAAATCACCGCGTTGACGAGCCAAAACTTCGTGCCGAAAATGTAAAACAGCAATAAATATAAAAGCTGCCCGCCGGGAAACATTATTTGAAAAAAATCTCTATAAATTGCTTCGCCTTCATACATTCGCCAGGCATCGTGAAGGAAATAAAGATGGTCTTCCTCGTAAAATATCGGCGTCGCGGGAAGCGCGAAAAGATGCAGATAAATAAAAACGCAGCCGATAATAAAAAATATCAGGTCTCGCGTTTCAATTTTATCGCGCCAAAACGCGGATTTTTGATCGAAGCCGGGTTTCATCAGATTTCGTTAAATTAAAAACCGGACGTTCACAAAAAGAATTTGCCGCAACTATAAACTGTCAACTTTCAACTATAAACTGTCTGGCAAAGAGACAAAGGTTTTATGCAAGACAGTTTATAGTTGAAAGTTGACAGTTGACAGTTTGTCCTTTTCACTTCTGAGCTTTTGAATTTCAATAAAAATTTACGCCCGCGCGCGAGCGGCGACGGCTCGTTTCATAAAGCTTTCAAACCAGCGCCGCTCTTCGCCGGTCAAATATCTGGTCGCTAAAATGACCCCGAAAAAAGCAATCGCACCGATAAAAACCGACAATATCAAACCGCTCCAACCGCGCGCCAAATTGATTAAGGCGAAATATTCGATTGCCGCGCAAACGGAACCCGCTGCTGACAATTTCAATAAGCTCTCGCCCCAAAACCGCTTCAAGCTTCTGCCGAACGCATATTTTTCAATCAGAAAAATCGAAACCGGGATGCTCAAAACGCTGATTGAACGAGCGGCGGCGACGCCAATCGCGCCGAATTGCGGCTCAAGCCAGATCATCAGCGGAACGGCGGTTAAAATCCACGACAGCGAGAGAAAAACGTTTCGCTTCGGAACTCCCAAACCGTCCGCCATTTGCCAGGTGATAATTCCGACGGCAATCAGGCTGTAAGTAAAAATATGAAAAACAAAAATCCAGGTCGAGCGCTCAGCAAACTCGACGCCGAGCCATAAACTCAGAAACTCTCGGCTTGCAATCATTGCAGTGACCGCGATAAACGCCACCAGCAGACAAATGTATTTCGTCGTTCGCTCGTAAATTGTCAGTAGGCGCGTTTTGTCGGCTTGTGCCGCGACTTCGCTGGTTAAAGGGAAAAGAACCAGCGTCAGACTTGCGACAAAATGATGAATGTAAAAAGCCAGCATCATCGGCACGACGTAATACGTCAAGCTCTCGGCTCCGAGCTGGCGCGTAACCCAGGCGCGCTCGAAAATCAGCAAAAGATTGCCGATTATTTGATACGCGACGACGCCTGAGCTGAATCGGCAGACGAGCAGAAAAATTTCACGGCTCGGAATAACTGCCAGGCGGAATCCGGGCAAAAGACGCCGCGCGGCAAAATAAAAAGCGATTCCGCTCAAAACAATCGTCAGCAAATTCCACCAGAGCAGCACGACGACGCTGTAATCCGCCCAAGCCAGAGCGACATTGCCGAGAGTTTGCAGACCGCTGATCGCAAAAGTGATTTGCGAAAACAAATCGAATCGTCCGAGCGCCTGCAAAACCGAGCTGAAAATCTGCCCGATCATCCAGAGCGCCAGCGTCAAAGCGCCGAGCTGCAATGACGGAACGGCTTTGGACTGCAAACCGGGTTCGATTTGTAAAATGCCGGTCACCAAATCGTTTGTCAGCAACAGCAAAATCCCCGCGCCGATTGAACCGACCAATAAATTTAAAATTAGAGTCGCCGATAAAACTTCGTTGATTCGGTCGTCTCGATTGGTCGCGTGAAATTCGGCGACGTATTTGATAATCGCGCGACCGATATTAAAGGCGAACGTATAACTGATGACGCCCAGCACCAGAACATAAATTCCGTAATCCGCCGTGCCGAGATGCTTCACGACAATCGGCGTCGCCACAAACGTCAGCGCGCATGGCAGCAGCCACGACAGAAAACCGAAAATGACGCCGCGCGGAATGCTGTTGTTCATCCTTTTAAACCGCACTCGGCGACGATGCCGTCAGCCCATTGTTTGGCGATGCGAACGCTGATGTCGTTGGCGATCTTTTGTTTCCAGGGCGCGAGCTTTCGGTGTTCCTCGCCTGTGTTGTAAAAAGCGAATTTTTTGACTTTTAAATCGTGCCGCTCGACCAAAACTTTGAGAGTCGAAAACGAATAATAAGCGACGTGATCCGGGTGAACCGGCTCGTGCGCTCCGCCTTTTCCCCGAAAACCGTAAGTGAACATCCGCATTCCGCAGTAAGCGTTGATGGTGGTAATGATGAGATTTGTCTGCGGATTCATAAAACGCTGAATGCCGCGCAAAAACAATCCCGGATTCGATAAATGCTCGATCATTTCGCCCGCGATAATGACGTCGAAAGTTTCGTTCAAAGGAACATCCTGCAAATTTTCCAGATCGGCGCGATACAGATTTTTCGTACCGTGATTTTTTAAAATCTCAATTCCCCGCTCGTCAAAATCTAATCCGTAAAGCTCGGCGGCAATTTTTCCCAGTTCGAAATGCAGCAGCATTTCGTTTGCAATCACTTTTTCGGTAAAAGGATAATCGGTGCAGCCAAGATGCAGCACTTTTTTGCCGCGCGCCGCATCTTTCAGATACTTTACGCGGTCAACCAGCGGAAAATCTCCGTTTTCCAAATCGTTTTCCTTGCCCATATTCAAAATTTCTTGTGAGATTTACGGCTTTCTAAAATGAATCACCGGATCGCGCACGATTGTTCCCACGTCTTCATCAACAATTTCGTAGCCGTGTTTTTCGAGCATCTCGCAAGTTCTCTTTGTTCCGGCATTGTACCATCTGCCCGAACGCGGAACGTCGTCGGCATCGGGCGCGAGCGGTTCGGGTTTATCAACTTGTTTTAAAAAATCGAGCAATTTCCGAAACGGCGCGTAACGCCTGCCGGTCGGCGCGGCGGCAGCCCAGATGCTGTGGCGCGGCAGATTGTTGACCACTAGATTATATTTCTCGTAATCGGCGACGAGCCAAAAACAATTTGCGCCCGACTTTAATTTCGGAAACAAATTTTTCGCGTATTCTTCGATTCCGTAAAAAGAAATATGACAAAAACAGCCGAACGAAAACAAATAATCGAAATGATTGTCGGGCAAATCGCGGCACTCGAAATCTTCGACCTGAATATAACGCGCGTTTCCGGCGTCGCCGATATATTCCCAAAAACGATTGTATTCGGCGGGCAAAGCGTCCAAACACCAAACTTCTTTTGCGGGCAGCAAACACCGCGTCCAGGCTCCGCGCCCAGCGCCGATTTCGAGCGCGACGGTTTCCGGTTTGACGTAGGGCTTGATGCAGCGAAGATAAGTCGCGTGCAATATGCTCATATAACCGATTTGACCGTAATTCGAGCGCGCTACGGGTTCAAGCGGGTCGCCTTCGTAATATCCGCCCTGCCAAATTCCGTCAAAAGCGGCGATCTCTGTTTTGAGCCTGTTTTCCATTGATTATTTTTGTTTGAGTAAGGCTTCAAGCTCGGCGAGTCTGGCGGCTGTTTCCTCCGGCGAGCGCAAGAAATCATTGTTTTTTGAATCGAAAAGTCGAAATTGAGCGCCGGTGTCGACAATTTCCAAACCAAGTCGCGGGCTGAAAACGCGCCCGTTTTGAATTTCCAACGGCAGCAATTTACCGCCTTTACGTTGATATGCCATTAGCGTGTCGGGCAGCAGATTGCGCTCCGGGTCGAGCAAATAATATTCTTCGACTCCTAACCGGGCGTAAATATTATATTTCTCGCCCATATCTTTAAAGGCTGTTAGCGAGCTGGAGATTTCAAAGACAACCTGCGGCATTTGCCCTTCGGTTTTTAAATCGTAGCTCGAACGTTCTCTGTTTGCCGTCTCGAAAGCAACCAAAACGTCCGGCGCAAACCATTTAAGCGGATTTTGCGGATCGTATGAAATTCGCAGATTGGAAGCGACGAAAACGTTTTCGCGCTCGCCGAAAAACAGCTTTAGAGCGTTGAACAAATAATTTACCAATTCAAAATGCAGAGTCGTTTCGCTCATTTCCTCTTCGTCATCGCCGACGACTGTAACCAAGCCCTCCTCAGCCAAAGCGTGTAAAACAGATTTGACGACGCGATTTTCCGCCTGTAATGATTCAACGGCAATCATAATTCGCTTGCTCCCATCGCATATATTATGCGAATTTAACTTACCATTTGACAATTACTCGCTGACGTTGCTGCCCGCGAGCCAAGAGCGAAATTCGCGATATTTTCTGATAATCGGTTTATTGACAAACGAACGATAAAAATCGTTTGACTGCAAAGAATATAAATAACCGACGTGATTATTAACGAGCATTCGATTGATTTCCGTCTCGCGGTGCAGTGGAAAATCACCGATTTCAATGACAAACATAACGTGCGGCAGATTGTAAGCCGTAAATTTTATTTCCTTTGCTTCTAAAAACTCGACGATTTCTTTCAAGCCCTGATAAACTACGCCCGCATCGTGAAAAACAATTGCTCCGCGCTCGCGGTTCATGACTTCAAGACAAAAATGAAAATCGCGCCGGCAAGCCGCGTCAGTATGCTCGCCGTCTATAAAACACAAATCCGGTTTTCGGTTTATTTTCGTTTTATCAATTTCGCTCACGTCGCCGTCAATGCAAACGATTTTATCTAAATTACGGGGCGCAACTTGTTTCAGATTTTCGAGCATTCTCGCCGTCGAGTTGTTTTTATAAACAAAGTCAACGCCGCGCTCGTCCGGCTGCGAAAGCGGGCGTTTGTCGAGCGAAAAAATCGTTTCGCAAGCCGAGTCGAGCAAAAACGGCTGAATGCTGCCGCCAAGATAAGAGCCGATTTCCAAATAAACGTATTTCCCCAAAAGATTTCTGACCGCGCGCTGACACGCGAGCAAGGAACGTTTGTCAAACTCGTCGGTCTGGCTCGTAATTTTCTCGAACAGCCGCAAATCCGAGCGACTTAACATCTCTTCAAAAACCCGTTCGGAAATATTCTCCTGCACTGAAATCATAATTTCTGTTAGAACGCGCCGTCTTTAAATTACAAAGTATTCAGGCACTTTTCGTAAAAATCAATCGTCACCTCGGCGCACCGTTCTTCGGTAAAATTTTTCAAAACCGCTTCCTGCCCTTTTTTCGCCAATCTCGCGCGCAATTTTGCATCATTTGCCAATTTAGAAATGGATTTGACAAAACCTTCTGTATCTCCGGCTCGGACGAGCAAGCCGTTTTCCATATTTTTGACCGCTTCCGGCACGGCGTTGATTTCGGAAACCACGACTGGGACTTCGAGAGCCATCGCTTCGAGCATCGCGCCGGGAAGCCCTTCGGCAAATGACGGATGAACGAAAACATCGGCAATTCTGAGCAGGCGCAGCAAATCTTCGCGGTTTTCGCCGATTTCTGAAGGACGAATGATTTTCACCGAATCTTCAAGCCCGAATTCAATAATCAATTTTTGCATCTCCGCCAGCTTTTCGCCATCGCCAACCCAAACGAAAAAAAGATTTTCGTTTTTTAACCGCCGCGCAGTTTCGAGCAAAACTCTGTAACCTTTGCGCTCGACAATGCTTCCGAGCGAAAAAACCAGAAGGCGATTTTCAGGCAAGCTATATTTTTTAATGAGCTTTTCGCGTTCGAGCGGCAAATCTAAAACGCCGCTAATCTCTTTTGTGTTGACTCCGGTGTAAGCAATCGGAATCAAAGCGAGCATTTTTCCGTCCACAAACCAGCGCAGGCTTTTTCGCATATCTTCGTTTGAGGCGAGCAAATGAAATTTCGGCAATCGGCAGAGCGCTTTATATTTCAAACGAATCCAGCGGTTGCGGAGTGTCGGCGCGTCCGTTTGCGAAATATGCAGCGTGACGAAAACGTGAGTTTTACGCGCCAGAAAAAACAACAAGCTCGCCGCGTTCCAGGGCGCGGCTTCGATATGGACGATTTTGTTTGCCAAATTCGATTCCGATAAATGCCCCGCGAGAATCCAGTGGCAGCGCAAATCGTTCCATCTGCGCCCTATTTTGTGGCGTATGCTTGCTGCTTTGGTCGCATCAATCCGCGCCGGAAAAAAATTTGTCGGAATGTTTTCCCGCTCGAAATAACCGAGCAGCTTTTCGCTCGTTCCTTCCGGCATCACGACGCGCACTCGAACATTCATCTCGCGCAAAAGCCGCATAATTCCGAGAAAATAAATTTGCGCGCCGCCCCATTCCGTGTAATTCCAGACGAATAAAACTTCTTTTGATTGGAGCGCGAACGCCTCGCCCGCATCTGTTTTGCGGCAAGATTCGGTAAAAATCTGATCGCGACTTTCGGCGCTGATTGCGGGTGATTCCCCCGCGCTCCCAAACTTAAACATTGGTTATGCGTAGTCTTCGGCGAGGCTTTTTTCTTTGTCCGGTTTTTCGCGCCATAATCGGGTTGACTGCAAACCGAGCCGCCCGACGTGAATTGTAAAAGCGGCGACGGCGTGCGCTTTTGTCGGCGCGCCGACCCACAGCAAGCGAAATTGCACGCGTAGATTCTGCAGCTTGCCGCGGTTTGCCCAAAGGGTTTGATAAAGCTCTTTCCAAGTGTGATTCCGCAATGATTTCGGCGGAGTGTTCGGCTGGCAAAAAACGCGCGCTTGCGGTTCAATTAACAATTTCCAGCCCCGTTTTCTCATTCGCGGCGTCCATTCGGCGTCGCCGAAATTTATAAAGTTTTTTTCGTCCATCAAACCGCATTCGCGGATTGCTTCAACCGGAACCAAAACGCAGTTTCCGACAATCAATCCAACTTCAAACGGCTTGTCGGGAACTGTGTGGACGGTTTGCTGATAATAATGACGCCAGCCGCCCTGAAGGGTTTTCCAGCGGGGAGCGACCTGAAAAACCGTTTTCATATCGTCCCACAAAACGAGCAGAGCGCCGACCACCGAGCGCGGATTCGCTTCGGCGGTGTCAACCATTCGACGCAAAAATCGGGAATCGAAAATCTCGTCGTCGTTGATACAGAGAACGTAATCCGGCTTGTGTTTCAAAGCCGCTTCAATGCCGCGATTCGTTCCTGCGGTAAACCACAAGTTGCCGTCGCCGGTGAAAATCTCGACTTCGGGAAATTCGCGGCGGATAGCATCGCTCGTGCCGTCCGTCGAGCCATCGTCAACAGCTACAATATGCACATCTAAGCCGGTTTTATCAATCCGTTCCAGACTGCGAAGGCATTGCAAAGTTAACTCGCGCCTGTTGTGACAAGGAAAAACAATCTCAATTCGCATCGGTTTGCACACTAATAAATATAGTCGGTTTGGCTAATCATGCCAAACCGACTATGAAATAGAATCTTAAATTGCGATTAAAATTTCAACCGCACTTTGAAATCCTCCTAACCTTAACTCCGCACCTTTTGTGAATCTTTTTGACTAATCTTTCTGTGATTTATCTATGGTTTAAACTTAAAAACGTTCGACGTGCCACAATTTACGCAGCCGCGTCGAGTTTTCTTCGTCATTTGTGCTGCAACCGACCGGAACGTATTCAATGTTCCGGCGATTTTGCAGTTCATTGCGTAAAATTCGCCAAAAATCAATAACCGTAATTTTACTGAACTCCGGGTTAAAATCCGTGTAAGTCAAAGTTTGAAATTCAGGATCGGCGGTCGTGATTAAAACTACCTCGGCTTGCTCCAAACATTTTTTCGCCGAATCCAAAATCAAAACTTTGCCTTTTAATTCGGCGTTCGCGGATTCCCCGGCAAGCGGATCGTAAGCGACGACGCGAGCGCCGGCTTGGGACAAAGCGTTCGCAAGATAAACGCCTTGCGATTCTTCGACGACGTGCGAAAATGGTTTGTAAGACAGCCCCAAAATTGCCGTTGTCACGCCGTCCTGAATGACGGGGCGCAGCTTTTCGGCGATTTTCTCAGCCATCGAGCGATTAAAATCGTCGGTCGTCTCAGAAATGTGGGCACGAGTCCCCATTTCGCGGGCGATATAGCTCAAAGCGACGTTATCGCGCGGAAAACACGGTCCGCCGTAGCCTAGGGCGCCGGTCAAATATTTTCGTCCGATTCGTTTGTCAGCGCCGAGCGCATCCGTTACAACATCGACGTTTCCGCCCGGAACTCGCTCGCACAAATCGGCAAGCATATTGGCGAAAGTGATTTTCGTCGTAACAAAGCTGTTGACCGAAATTTTCGTCAGTTCCGCATTTTCCAGGCTCATCCGTTTGCACGGCGGATTGCCGAACATCGTTTCCGTGTAAATTTGTTCGAGCTGATTTCCCGCGCGTTCGTCAAATTCTCCGAGAAGCAGAAAATCAGGGTTCAAAAAATCACGAATTACGCTGCCGAGAGCGATAAATTCGGGGCTGTAGCACAGCCCGAAATCCGCGCCGCATTTTTTCCCCGATTCTTTTTCTAAAATCGGCAGCAAACCGTAGCGAGTCGCGCCCGGTAAAACGGTGGAAGTTAAAACGATGTTGTGATAACCGTTTTTCTTTCGCAGAGCCTTCCCGATTTCTTTAAAAGCCCAGGCTGCGTATTGGAGCGAAAAAGCCCCCTTTTCATCGCTCGGAGTCGGGACGATAACGAAAGAAATGTCGGAATTTAAAATCGCGTCCTCGTGGCTCGTCGTCGCGCGAATTCGAGTTTTGTTTTCTTCGATATATTTATCCAAATCGGTTTCCTGAACCGGCGCGCGCCCTTCGTTAACAAGATTAACGGAACGTTCGTTGACATCAACCCCGACGACTTCAAAACCGCGCGAAGCGAACGCGCCCGCCATACTAGCGCCCAATTTTCCCAAACCAATGACTGAAATTTTTGATTGCATAATTAAAATTAGTGAACCGTAAAGGTGAATAAAAAAACTTTAGCTGTAAAAATCAGGTTGTGAGCTAAAACTAATAATAAAGAAAATTGTCCACCGAGAAATAAGGATTCACACTGATCAAATCAGATTAAATTATCGGTGTTCATTTGTGGATAGATAATAAACATCGCTTTTAGAGCATTAATCAAATTTAATCTTTCAACTGCGCGCGAACCTGCTCTTCAATCCAGCGATAAGTTTCGCGCAAACCGTTTTCAAGCGAAATAGCCGGTTCCCAACCAAGAACTTCACGCAGTTTAGTATTGTCGGAATTTCTGCCACGAACTCCCATCGGTCCGTCAATGTGCTTTTTCGAGATTTTAACGCCCGCGATTTCCGCGATAATATCGGCAAGCCCGTTGATCGTCACCATTCGGTCCTGCCCCAAATTTAAAGGCTCTG
Source organism: Pyrinomonadaceae bacterium (assembly GCA_036387135.1). Lineage (GTDB taxonomy): Bacteria > Acidobacteriota > Blastocatellia > Pyrinomonadales > Pyrinomonadaceae > JALZCH01. The sequence goes on from DASVUH010000010.1 coordinate 19,119, forward strand.
CGTAATCAGAGCGGATCAACCGATAAATGCCTTCGACGCAATCGTTAATATAGCAAAATGAGCGCGTTTGTTCGCCGTCGCCCCAGATTTCGATTTCGGTTTTGCCCGTCAATTTCGCAAAAGCGATTTTGCGGCACATCGCAGCCGGAGCTTTTTCGCGCCCGCCTTCCCAGGTTCCCAATTCTCCGAAAATGTTGTGAAAACGCACGATTCTAGTCTCAATTCCGTAATCTTCGCGATAATGCGTGCAGAGTCGTTCGGTGACCAGCTTTTCCCAGCCGTAGGCGTCTTGCGGCATTGCCGGATAAGCGTCCGCTTCTTTTAAAGGCGTCACGTTGGCGTCTTCCTGAAGATGTTCGGGGTAAATACAGGCGCTCGATGTGTAAAGATAGCGTTTTACGTTGTTCACGCGCGCTGCTTCGAGCGTGTGAATATTGATGAGCGAATTGTTGTGCAAAATCTGCGCGTGATGGTTTGAGATAAATCCCATTCCGCCCATATCGGCGGCGAGCGCGTAAACTTCCGCAACGCCGCGCGTCGCCTGCAAACAATTGTCCCAGCGACGCAAATCGAGCAATTCAAATTCGTCGGCGTCCGACCGGGAAAATTCCGGCTCTTTAATATCAACGCCGCGCACCCAATAGCCTTTATTTTTCAAATATGTGACCAAATGGCTGCCGATAAAACCGCCAGCGCCCGTCACCAATACCTTTTTCGTTTCGTCTGCCATTAAAATTCAATTACGAATTTCAAATTACGAATTACGAATTAAACTCCTTCATTCGTAATTCGTAATTTGAAATTCGTAATTAATTATTCCTCATCTCGATTGTAGTAAGAGCTGTAGTAATTTTGATAATAATAATTATTATCCTGAGAGCGCAGATTGACGTTGTTGAGAACGACGCCGAACAGTTTTGCCCCGACTTCGCCGAGCAATTGACGGGCGCGTTTGATAACCTGCCGTGACGATTTACCCGAATGAACGACGAGCAAAACACCGTCAACCATTGCCGAAATCAAAACGCCGTCGGTGAACGAAGCAATCGGCGGCGAATCTACGACGACGTGAGTAAAATTCGCTTCCATAATTTTGAGCATCCGCGACATTTGCTCCGAACCGATTAATTCAGCCGGATTCGGCGGCACAGCGCCCGACGGCAGCAGATAAAGATTCGATTCTTCGTCGTGCTGAATAATATCGAGCATTTCGTCTTCTTCCATCTGACTCGACAAAATCGAGCTTAAACCGTGTTCGTTGGAAACCTGAAAAATGCCGTGCAGACGCGGGCGGCGCATATCGGCGTCAATAATCAAAACTTTGGCTCCGGTTTGCGCCAGGCTGATAGCCGTGTTGACGGCGGTCGTTGTTTTGCCTTCGCTCGGAACGCTCGATGTCACCAAAAGCGATTTCGGAGCGTGTCCGGCGGTTGAAAGCAAAATCGAAGTGCGGAGCTGGCGATATGCTTCGGCTAAAGCCGAGCGCGAATCGTTGCTGATGAGCAGTTCGGAACGTCCCGGACTGTTTTGGTTTTCACCTCCCGCGCCCGCAGCCAAAAGTTTGCGTTTCTGAGCGATGTCAATCATCGGAATGACAGCCAAAGCGGGAAGCCGCAGGATGTTTTCGACATCTTCCGTCGTCCGCACTGTGTCGTCGAGATATTCGAGAAACAGCGCCAAACCGCAGCCGAAAACGAGCGACAGCATAAACGCCATCCCGACATTCAATAAACGGCGCGGTCCAATCGGGTCTTCCGGCGTGACGGCGACATCTGCGACCGAAACGTTATTTCCCGTGCCGACGGCTTGAACATCGTTTTCGCGTTGTTGTTTGAACAAATTGTTCAACAGACCGTTATTGTTATCGAGCCGCTGCTGCAAAAGAGTAATGTCAATTCCCCATTTTTTCTGTCCCTGCGCGAGATTGTATTGACGGTCGAATTCGGCTTTTATTTTCGCTTCCTGCTCGCGCGCCTGCTCGAAACGGGTTTTCAGATTGAGCAGTAAATTACCCTGATTGCGTTTTCGATAATCTTCGAGCTTTTTACCCAGCGTTTCGATTTCTTTCTCTCTCTCAAGAACTTCCGGGGCTTCCGGCGTGTATTCGAGAAGAAGACGTTCTTTTTCTCTGTGAAGTCTGGCAATGTCAAGCTGCAAATCGTCAATAAATTTACGCGCCGCGCTGTCTTCCGTTCGCGCCATTAAAGCATCGGGCTGTTGTGCGGCTCGGTATTCGGCTTCCGCTGCTTTGCGGATGTTCGAGGCATCCAAAAGCTGTTTATTTAAGCCTTGAAGCTGTTCGCCGGCAAGTGTTTTGTCATTTTCAAATTCCAAAATATTTGATTTTTGTTTTAAGTTAACGAGCAGTTCCTGGTCTCGTTTGACTTCAGCCTGTAATTCGGCAACTCTCTCCTGCAAAAATTTGCTGGTTTCTCCGCTTTTGCCGGTTCTCTTTTCCTGATTGGCTTTGACAAAAGTCGCAGCCACGCCATTGACGATCAGAGCCGCAAGTTCAGGGTTCGTATGTTGAAAAGAAATGTTAATCAAACGAGTTTCTTTTTGCGCCGCGCGGACTTCGCGCACCGGCTCGATGACCAATTTTCGCTGCAATGTGTCAACAAACGGCGCGAGGCGTTTTGCCTCCGCCATATCTTCGATGTTTTCGCTCTGCGTGCCCGTCGAAACCGGAACTACGTTTGAGTCGCGTTTCTTTTCCGGGCTGGCTAAACCGATTGAACGCAAAATCGAGCGGAGCGGCGAGCGCGATTCCTCCGATTTCGGGTTCATAAAATCTTTGTTGTTTTCCAGATCGAGTTCTTTAACGACGCGGCGCAGCAGAGTCGGGCTGTTTAAGTTTTGAAGCTGCGTGTTGAAATAAGCCGGATCGGAGTTGACGACGGGGGCGCGCCGGTCGCTGGCGACCAAATCGGGATTAACCTGTTCGAGGTCAACCTGCACGCGCGAGTGCGCTTCGTAAATGTCGGGTCGGCGCGACATAAAAATCGCAGCCAGCGTCGTCATCAAAACCGCAATGCCGATGACGAGCCACAAACGTTTGCGAATCGCCCGCCAGTAATCCAAAATGCGAATGCCTTCTTCGGCTGCGGCGGCTCCGCGATAATTTCGGTAAGGCTCGGCGGCAGCCGGCAACTTAACTTCGATGGCGTTACGTTGTATCTCCGATTTTTCCGGCTGTATCGTCGGAATGATTTCACGGCGTTCTTGCATTAGCTCACTCTGATAAAACTATTAGTTTACTGATGAAATTTAGAATAAAAACGGGATGACCGCAGGCAACCCGTTGATAAATGCTTTTTTCAAAGTCTCAAGATTAGATTTTTTGGTGTCGGTCGGGACTTCGACTATATCGTTCGGCAGCAAAAAAGGGTCTTGTTGTTTTCCCGCATTAATTGCCAGCATATTGTACGGAATTCGGCTTT
>DASVUH010000011.1:0-17942 GCA_036387135.1 Pyrinomonadaceae bacterium
CGGTGATTCTAATCGCAAAAGAGCAAAGCATCAGTTTTTCTGACTATTAAATTTCTGGTGAGTAAATTATGAAAAACCTTTTGAAAAAAACTTTGAGCGTTGCAGGGGCGGCACTGATGCTGGTTTTCGTCCTTTGCAGCGCAGTTTTAGCCCAAGAAATTACCGGCAACATCAACGGCACCGTCCGCGATGCAGCCGGCGCGTCGGTTGCAAATGCGACTGTCACAATCAGCGATCCGACCAAAGATAACATTGCGGTGCGAACCGTCACGACAAATGAGGACGGAGAATTTTCCGCTCCGAATTTGCCGCCGAGCATTTATCAAATCACGGTCGAAGCTACGAGTTTCAAAAAGAGCGTTCAAACCGATATTAAAGTTGATGTCGGTCAGCGCCGCACGATTGATGTTACGCTCGAAACCGGTAGCGTCGCTGAAACGGTCACGGTCGAAGCCGACCCGGTCGCGGTCGAATTATCAACTCCGACTGCGTCAACGACGCTCAGCGGAGATCAGGTGCGCGAGCTTTCAATCAACAACCGCAACTTCGTCCAGCTCGTCACGCTCTCGCCCGGCGTTACGTCGAATCTAGCCGACCAGGTTTACGTCGGAACGACAAACCCGGAAGGACAAGCAAACACTGTTCAAATTTCGGTTAACGGTTCACGCAGCAGCCAAAACACGTTTACGGTTGACGGCGCGGACATTACCGACCGCGGCTCGAACTTAACCATTCAGGCGTATCCGAGCGTTGATTCAATCGGCGAAATGAGAATCCTGCGTTCGCTTTATCCGGCGGAATCCGGCAGAAGCGGCGGCGGACAGGTTAACGTCATCACGCGCAGCGGTACGGACGAATTTCACGGTTCGCTTTTTGAATTTGTCCGCAACGAAAAATTTAACGCCAACAGCTTTTTCAACAACCGGAACCGCCCGTTCGGTCTGGAGGAAAATGGAAAAGCGAAACGGTCGCCGTTTCGTTACAACAATTTCGGCGGAACAATCGGCGGTCCGGTTTATTTTCTCGGATTCGGCGAAGGCGGTCCGGCGTTCAAGAGATACAAAGGAACGTATTTCTTTTTCTCGGAAGAGCAGCGGCACGACATTCGTTACCCGACTTTGATTTCGACCGTTCCGAGCGCCGGGTTAAGACAAGGAGTTTTCCCGATTGACATTTGTTTGAGAGCTACGATTTCCGGCACGACGCGCACCTGCTCGGATGTTTTGAGCGCCGGAACTCCGCTCGCCTCGCGCCCGGGCTTTTCAATCAATCCGGTAGCGCAGCAATATCTTAACTTTATTTACAACCAATTGCCGCTTCCGAACGATCCTTTGATTCCGTTCCGATTGGTTGCGCCGGGAAACGGCAGATCGAAGTTTCGACAGGAAATCATCAAAATTGACACCAGCTTTACCAAAAACTGGACTGGATTCTATCGCCATCAACGCGATCAAATCCCGACCACCGATGTCAATGCGCTGTTTTCGTCGGGATCGAGTATTCCGGGCGTTTCGACTACGGAAACAAACTCGCCGGGACGCACGCACACTCTTCAAACGACTTATGTCATTAGTCCGAACGTGATTGCCGAAGGTCGTTACAATTATGCTTACGGCGCGATTTTGAGTACAAACGTCGGATTGATTAACAGAGGCATTTCGCCGATTAATCCGCCGATGGCATACGAAGTTACGGGTGACCGTGTTCCGAGCGTTACCGGCAACGGTTTCAGCGGTCTGGTCGGTTTTGGTCCTTATGACAATTTCTCCGACAAACACGAGTGGAGCGGAAACGTAACCTGGATTTTCGGCAGCCACACGACCAAATACGGTGCCGCCTTTTCCAAATACCGGAAAAACGAAAACGCTTTGGGCGGAGTCAACAACGGGCAATTCACCGCTTTCAACAATACGATTTCAACCAGCCCGACGCAGGGTACGGTATGCGCTGCGACGGTTGCGCCGACCGGGGTTTGTCCGACTGCGAATAACGTTGCGAATATACAGGCATTTGCCAACTTCCTGCTCGGTTCAAGCGTTTCCTTCTCACAGGCTAAATTCGATTTGACGTCTGATTTCCGCCAGCGCAATCTTGAAGCCTATGCGCAGGACGAATTCAAAGTCCGTTCAAATTTGACTTTATATATGGGCGTTCGTTATTCGTTCTTCGGCGCGCCGTGGGACAGAAACGGCTTGTTGTCGAACTTTGACCCGTCGCTTTACAACCGGGCAAATGCGCCGCAGGTTAATGCGGCAGGAAACCGCATCGCAGGCACAGGGAATTTCTGCGAAGGATTGATCATCAATTCGCAAAACATTCCGTCGGTTCTGCCGCCGGATTGCAAACCGACAGTTTCGCCTTACGGCAAATTTATCGTTGACGCGAGAAAAAACAATTTTGCGCCGCGCGTCGGACTCGCCTGGGACCCGTTCGGCAAAGGAACCACTTCGATTCGCAGCGGATACGGGATATATCACGAACAAACTCTGGTCGGCACGTTCCAGCAGAACCTGGGCGTCAATCCGCCGTACCAGGAAACTTGTTCGCTAACCGGTGTCAGACTCGACCAGCCGGTTCCCGCCGGACAAACCTGCTCGGCGGCTTCGTCTGCGGTCGCTCCGACGATTCGCGCCGTTGATCCGAATTACAAAACGCCGTATATGCAGCATTGGTCTTTGGATTTGCAGCATCAGTTGACGAGCAAAACAGTCGTCACGGTCGGTTATTTCGGCTCGAAGGGAACAAATCTGATTGGCATCGTGGACATTAACCTGATTGAACCCGGTTTTGCTGCCAAAACTCCCTGTGCGGGCGCACCGACGACAAACAACCCGAACGGCTATTGTCAGATTCCAGGTGTCCCATTCTTAAGTACGGCTGATTCATTAAGACTCGATCAGCTTCGACCGTATCGCGGCTATCGCACAATCAATATGATTAAGCCGATCTTTACCTCGAATTATCACAGCTTGCAGGTTTCCGCAGACCAGCGTTTCAGCGGCGAATCGCGCGTCGGTCTGGCTTATACATGGTCGAAAAATTTGACCAACAGCCAAACCGACCGTTCGAGTTCGCCGCAAAACCCCTACAATCTCGATTTGGAATACGGGCGCGCGTCGCTTGATCGGCGGCACGTTTTGACTGCCAACTACGTTTACGAATTGCCGTTTTTCCGCGAGCAAAAAGGATTACTCCGTATGCTCTTAGGCGGCTGGCAATCAAACGGGATCGTCACTTATCAAACCGGTATACCGCTGACCGCGACGTTCGGCACTTACGATCCGGCAGGACTCGGCTTCCTCGGACCGTCGGCTTCAGGACCGCGCCCGAATCAATACGCCGATCCTTTTACAGTCGGACCGATTTCAGCAAATCCGGATCCGCGTTGCCAGAAAACCGTCTCACAGGGAGGCTTGGCTGCCGATCAAACTCGCATTCTCGGAAGCTGGTTTAATCCTTGCGCCTTCCAGCAGGACTTTCCGGTGGTTGGTATACCCAATACTGTCGGCACGGCAGGACGCGGAACCATTGACGGACCGCCGACTTTCCGTATTGATTTTACAATGACTAAGAACATTTACTTTGGCGAGACAATGCGTCTGCAATTGCGCGGCGAAGCGTTTAATGTCCTTAATCACACTAACTTTACGACCGTCAACACGAATGCGACAACAACAACACTCGGCGCGGTTACCGGTACACGCGACCCGCGCACGCTGCAATTCGGCATTAAGTTTTACTTTTAAACTGTAAGCCGCAAAAAATAATCAAGCTTGCAAGGAACTTAATTGCAAGCTTGATTATTCAAGAGAATCGGCAAGTAAAAAACTAGCTCGGAAGCGCAAAAAAAATTGACGAAATTTAATTTGTGTTATAAAAAAACTCGAATGATTTTCAAGAATCTATAACTTTTCCTTTCACAAAAACGCTGTTCCGCCGCGAACTTTCGAGAGCGAATAGCGGCAAATCCTCCGACAAGCGGTAATAAGTCATTAGGACTGGTAAATTTAGATTTCATCTACGGAGAAAAATATGAAAAAGAATTTAATGTTGATAAAACTGCTCTTGTCGCTTGTTTTTTGTCTGTCAGCGACGGCTTTCGGACAAGAAACTACCGGCGGGATCGAAGGCTACGTTAAAGATGCGGCGGGAGCCGTTGTTCCGAACGTAACCGTAACCATTGCGAGTGCGAGGGAAAGCGCTTCCGGGACGACCACGACCGGGACGGCGACGGGATTTAGGCGGACACTTACGACCAATGACGAGGGATTTTTCCGCGTCCTGCAAGTTCCGCCGGGAAGTTACGACGTTGTTACTTCGCCAACCGGCGGATTCGCCGAAGCCAGATACGAAAACGTATCGGTCGCTATCGGGCGGAATACGCAGTTGGACATTACCGTCAATCCCGGCTCGAATGTGACGACTGTTGATGTCAGCTCCGCCGACGCGCCGCCGGTTGATACAACCAGCACTGCAATTCAAACAACCATCAATGCGCAAAAAATCGAGCTTTTGCCGAAAAGCACCGGTTTTACGAGTCTTTTAAGAACCGTTCCGGGCACGCGCCCCGAAAGCCGTTCCGGCGGATTTTCAGTTGACGGCGCTTCCGGCGCGGAAAACGTTTTTGTGATAGACGGGCAGGAAGTAACTAATTATCGCACGGGAACTCTGAACGAAACCTACAACATTCCGACTCAGCTTGTGCAGGAAGTACAAGTGAAATCGAGCGGTTTCGAGGCGGCGTTCGGCGGTGCCACGGGCGGTGTGGTTAGCGTCGTCACACGAGGCGGCAACAATAACTTGCGCGGAGAGTTCGGCTTGCAATTTGAAACGCCGCAATTTAACGGCAATGCACGTCCTCTTTTGGCAGGAAATACTGCCGCCGCCGGTCCCTTTTCCCGAAACCCGGAATATTTCAACCCCGCAAAGGAACAGGGAGTAAATTTTTTCCCGACTGCCAATCTTAGCGGTCCGATCATCAAAAACAAGCTTTGGTATTTCGCTAGTTACAGTCCGCAGGTTTTCAACACTGAAGTGAATACGCAGTATTTCACCCTCGCGCCGGCTGCCACGCGAGCCTTCATCGCCAGCGAAAGATACAGCAGAAAGACCAAATACGAATATGCGTTTGCTCGTCTTGATGCTAATCCATTTAATAATCTGAGATTAACAGGTAGTTTCCTTTGGAATCCGGTAATTCAGGAAGGAAGCATTCCAGGAACGTCCTTCTCAAATGTTACGTCGACAGCATTCGGTTTCACCAATGTGCCATTTTCTGACTTTGGCGGTAGCATCGGAAGGCTGTTTGGAAATCAATATACATCCAAGCAGGGTGGACGACAAAACTCGAATGTTGTAAATGTATCCGGCGTTTATACGCCTACCGGCAACATCGTAATTGACGGGCGCTACAGTCGGGGTTTTCTAAACGAAAAACTCGGCAATTATTTTGTCCCTACTGCAGTTCAAATTGCCGCCTGTAACAATCCTACTCTTAATGATCCTATTCTTGCGAATCGAATTCCTTTCCCTTGTTCCACAACCGGGTCTAGTTCTATTACTGTAAAAGACGTTTCAATTCGGGAATCTTACGAATTTTCCGGTACAACCATATTTAACGTTGGCGGAAGGCATGAATTGAAGGGCGGATACCAGAGGTACACAATCCTTAACGATGTGCAATCGGGGAATAACGCAATCGGGGTATTACGCTTTTTTATAGGACCGACTAATTTAATCTCAAGCATTCAACCTGGCGTAACTGCTACGCCCGGCGCGATTGGGACTGGGTCTTTTACGCGGACGGGAACCCGTGGACAGGGATCAAATCTAAGTCAGGGTATTTTTATTCAGGATAAATGGCAGCCAATTAATCGTTTGACTCTGAATTTGGGCGTTCGAGTCGAAAAAGAGAATTTGCCTACATTCAATGGTATTCCCAGCGGAGTGGATTTTGGCTGGGGTGACAAGATTGCGCCGCGTCTTGGATTTGCCTTCGATGTTTCAGGCGACGGCAAGACGAAGATTTTCGCCAGCTACGGTCGCTTCTTCGACCGGGTAAAATTTGCGCTTCCGCGCGGTTTGTTCGGAGGAGATATATTCCTTGAAGATTATTTCGAGATTTTCCCCAGCGACCTTTCGACGAGCTTTAATATCGGCAACGTCGTCGGCGGATTCACCGGACCGAGCGTTTGTCCTTCGACAGGTTTTATCACTTCGGGCGCCCGAAGCAGGTGTCAAAGAAACCTGCGGGTAAACGCAAACGAACCCGGTGCTTCGGCATTTACCAGTGGAGCCGTTGACAAGAATCTTAGTCCTTTTCAGCAAACGGAATTCACGGTTGGGGCAGAACGACAGTTGAGTCAAAATTATGTTTTCCGGGTTCGTTATACATTTAAGAATGTAGATGAAGCGGTTGAAGATGCGGGTATAGTTAACGCGGCTGGCAGCGAAGCTTACATCATCGGCAATCCCGGTAGAGGACTTCACCTGGAAACGCTTCAGGCACTAGGATATGCCAAATCAACGAGACCGCAACGCCGCTATGACGGCTTGGAATTCGTACTGGAAAAGCGTTTATCGAAGAGCTGGTATTTCAATGCAAACTACACATTTAGCAGGTTATACGGTAATTACACCGGTTTGGCTAGCTCTGATGAAGCACATTTGGTTACCGGACGGCTTGCGCCCGGAGTTAGTCGTGCGTTTGACTTGCCGTTCATCGGATTTACCGCCGAAGGCAAGCCAGACAACGGTCGGCTCCCGACTGATAGACCGCACGTCTTTAACGCTTACGGCGCCTATATCTTTGATTGGATGGGAAGCCGAACAAATTCAACCGAAATTTCGGCATTCCAAACCGTCACTTCGGGAACGCCTCAGACAACATCCATTTACGGTCAATCCAGCGTAACTCCTCAGATATTTTATAGTCGCGGCGATCTGGGACGAACACCGGTCTTTTCTCAGACGGATCTTGCTGTTACACACCGCTATAGATTTGGAAGGGATAATCGGTTTACTTTAGTTGCCGATCTCAACTTTTTGAATCTTTGGGATCAGGCAACAGTAACGGGTATTTACTCCACGATGAATACGACCACTGGCAGACCAAATGATGCGGCTTTGTTTCCCACTGCTACTGCCGGGCAACGCGCGTCGCTATATGCTAATGGGTATACATCGGGTGCGTTGCTGCAACCTATACTGAACGTCCTAGCTGCTAACCCTGATGCGCTCGATAAACGTTATAAGATGGCGCAACTTTATCAATCGCCTAGAACAGTGCGATTTGGATTTAGGATTCTTTTCTAAGGAATCGGAATCTGTAACTTGAACTCGCCTAGAGAAATTTAGGCGAGTTTTTTATTTTAGTTTTGAAAAGTCAATTTCTTTCGGATTAAACAGCGAATACTTACCTTCGCTTCTTTTTTCTCTTATAATCCAGAAAATATGTTTGATTTGCTTTTGAAAAACGCTCGATTAGTGCTGCCGGACAAGGAAATTGAAAACGGCTCGCTTTTGATTTCAGACGGGAAAATCGCGCAGCTTAACGGCGAAGAACAAGATTCGGCAAAGGTTCTGGATTTGCGCGGCGCGCGAGTTTTCCCCGGTTTTATTGACATTCATATTCACGGCGCGGTGGGCGTTGACGCGAACGAGGCTGATGCAGACGGTTTGCGTCGAGCCGCAAAGTATTTAGCCGAAAACGGGGTTACGGCTTGGCTGCCTTCGCTCGTCCCGGATTCTTCGAGAAATTACCAAAAATCAATCGCCGCAATTGACGAGCTGATCCGAACTCAAGATGAGGGCGAATCAGCAAATGCACGCGCTTTAGGTGTGCATTACGAAGGACCTTTTGTCAGCGAAAAACAATGCGGCGCATTGCGAACCCGGTATTTTCGCAGTTTTACGGGCGAAATCAATTTGCCTCGACTTTCCGCCGAAAATGCCGTTCATTTAACTACGCTTGCGCCGGAAATAGAGGGCGGAATCGAATTGATTAAAAAACTGCGCGAGGAAAATTGGATCGTTTCAATCGGGCATACGCGCGCCGATGTCGAAACCTTAGACGCCGCTTTAACTGTCGGCGCGCGACACCTCACGCATTTCTTTAACGCTATGACCGGATTGCATCACCGCGAAACGGGCGTCGTCGGCTGGGGATTGAGTAATGAAAACGTGACTTTCGACATTATCGCGGACGGCGTTCACGTCGCGCCGCCGATGCTGCGTTTCGCAGCCCGCACGAAAACGCCCGCGAAAACCGTCTTGATTTCAGACTCGGTTTCTCCCGTCGGTTTGGGCGATGGCGAGTTTGAGATTTGGGGCGAGAAAATATCGGTGAAAAACGGAAAAACCGAAAATGAGCGCGGCAGCATCGCCGGCAGCGTAATCACAATGCTCGACGCCGCGCGGATGATGTTAACGCTCGATTTTTCGGCGGTCGAAGTTTCGCGAATGGCTGGTTTGAATCCGGCGCGGGTTTTGGGAGTTGAAGCCGAATACGGCTCAATCGAAATCGGCAAACGAGCCGATTTAACCGCTCTCGACCGTGACGGAAACGTCGTTTTAACCATAATTGGCGGGCGCGTCGCTTATCAAGTTTAAGGCGAAGTCGTGTGGAGGATTCGGTTTTTCTCCCAATCTGTTTTTCTGGTTACAAAAAACACGCCGACAAAAATAAGAGCGGCTGCGATAATGGATTTGGAAGTAAAAGGCTCGCCGAGAAAGAGAACTGCGAGCAAAAATCCGATCAGCGGCTGCAAATAAATGTAAACCGCAACGGTCGAAGGAGAAACCCGCGCGAGCGCCCAGGCGTTTAGATAATAAGCGCCGATTGTCGGAATCAGTACAATGTATGCTAGCGTCAGCCAGGCGGTGGTGCCGACTTGAGATGAATCAACGCTTGAAAACGAATACGCGCCGAGCGGAACGCAAATTACGCTGCCAAACAAAAACAGCCACGCCAGAGAGCGCAGCGCGCCGTTGCGCGCAATAGTATCTTTTGAAATGGCGAGATACGTCGCGTAGCACAACCCGTTAATTACGATCATTAAATCGCCCTTGATATGCTGGGCGGAAAAATCGGCTTGCGCCGGATTGATCAGATAAATTACGCCCGACGCTGCAATTAGAATTCCGCCCGCTTTATACCAATTCAATTTATCGAAACCGAAAATGCTGCTGATTATCGCCACAAAAACCGGCATCATCGCCGCGAGCAGAGCCGAATTGCTCGCCGTTGTGAGAGAAAGACCGGTGACGGAAAGAATCTGATTGAAAGTCACGCCGAGCATCGCATAAAGCGCCAGACGCCAGTAATCGCTGCGGCGTTCGAGACGTAAAGTTCCGGTTAATAGCTGCAAAGCCAAAAAAGCGACCGCCGCACCCGCAACCCTGAATCCGACAATGGTAAAACTGGGAAACGCCTGAAGCGTGATTTTTCCCGCTACCGGAAACGAGCCGAACATCAATTGCACGCTCAACAACGCATAATGCGGCGCGAGAGGAGACGTAGAAGATTTTTCCATCTGTTTAAATTGAAATGCTAACAAAATCGCTGGAAACTGTCAGGTTTTTGTTGTCAGGCGGACTGTTACCGAGTAAGATAGCGACACGAAAAAACTCCCCGTATAAAAAAGGCAGGAAAATTAAATATGCAAAAGCGAACGCCTTTGCCGAAAGGCACGGTGTTGGACGGGCGTTACCGCATCTCGCGCCGTTTAGGAAGCGGCGGAATGGGCGCGGTTTACGAAGCCGAAGACACGCGGCTTAAAAATCGAGCGGTTGCGCTCAAAGAAACTTTCGCGGATTCGATTGACACGCGCCGCGCGTTTGAACGCGAAGCCGAATTGCTTGCAAACACCGCGCACGACGCTTTTCCCTGCGTGATTGATTATTTCACCGAAGGCGATGGCTGTTTTCTGGTGATGGAGCTTATTCGCGGCGACGATTTAGCCGGGATGCTTGCCGCGCGCGCAGAGCCTTTTGCCGAAGCAGAGGTTTTAGATTGGGCTGATCAGATTCTGGACGCGCTCGATTATCTTCATTCGCAGAAAATCATTCACCGCGACATCAAGCCCGCAAATTTAAAACTCACGCCGCACAATCGAATCAAGCTGCTCGATTTCGGAATCGCCAAAAATAACCTCGGCGACGCAGCGTCGGTCACAACCGTCGGCAGTCTCGCCGCAACTTTGCAATACGCTCCGCTCGAACAGGTTTTGCGCGCCGATGCGAATTATCACGCCGTTTTGTCGGTTAATTCGAGCGAAAAAGTCGAAGCGATTTTGCGCGCCGGAACCGACGCGCGAACCGATTTGTACGCTTTGGGCGCAACTCTTTACCAGCTTTTGACGAAGCGTTTACCGAAAAACGCGCCAACGCGCGCCGCTGCCGTTTGGTCTGGACAGCCTGACATTTTGCAGCCGATTCGCCAGTTTAATGAGCGAATCTCGCTTTCGGTTTCCAACGTTCTACAACAAGCTTTGGAGCTTGAACGAAACAATCGTCCGGCGTCGGCTTCGGAAATGAGAAAACTTTTAGCCGACGCTCAAATCCATTCGCACGAGATTGTCAATAAAATTCAAACAAATGCTGTCGAAGAACATATTTTCATCGGAAAAAGAAACGAGATTTTGACAACAGAGATTCAATCGGAAAACGGAAAACTCAAAATAAGCCTCGGCAAGCAGCGATTCGCAGAATTTTCGCCGAAATTTGAAACGATTCGAGAGCCGCGACAAACGTTTTTAATCGTCGCTTTAGCCGCTTTAATTACCGTCTTCGCGTTTTCGCTATGGGCTTTGAAAATCAAAACCGTTCCTACGGTCAGGGCTGCAAAATCCGTAACAGAACAGATTGCGCAGCCTTTGGTTAAAGAAAACAAAATTATTAATCAAACAAAACGAGTCTCCAGCGCGAAAAACTCAAGAAAATCAAAATATACGGCAACAAATAAAACCGAATCGGAAATCACGTCTAACCAATGGGCAGACTCAAATGAAACACCGACAAACTCTTCACAAAGGCGGGAGCGCCGCGTAATCAACGGTAAAAGTCTGGAAGACGCAGCTTCGGAAAAACAGAAAACGGAAGTCGAAAACTGATTTTCGAGAATAAAAAAAGCGAGATTCCAAATCTCGCTTTTTTGTTGCATGCAGTTGATTTTAATGTAGTTCTAACGTTGAAATTCCATTTTACAAGTTTTAGTTCAAAGGTTATATTGCTACTGCAACAATTCCAATCTCATCTGTAGGAAATTCACATGGCTGTTTCCAAAAAATCATTTCACGCCGGTATGTTTGACCGCGAGGCAAAAAAGCAATTCAAGTATTTCAACGAAACGCCGAACGGAAAAGCGGCGGCGATTTTCCGTGAATGGGAAAAAGATTTATTGGAAAAAGTGAACAAATAACCAATCCGGCGCGAGAAGTTTTATGAAACGATTTTTTATTTTCATTTTTCTGTTTTTTTCGCTCGCCGGTTTTTCCTCCGGGCAAGATACGAGTCTTCCTGCTGCCTGCCGGAAAATTCTGAATGAGAAACATCGCGGCTGGCGATTTGCGAAAATTCTTCCTGAAATTCAGAAACATTTGCGCGAAACGGTCTCATCGGACGCTCGCGGCGATTTAATCGCGGGCGATTGGAACGGCGACGGGCGGCGCGATTACGCCGCGCTGATCGAGCACGGAACGTCGTATTCGAGCGACGGAAAGCCCGTTCTAAGAAACGACGGCAAAATGTTGAAAAGAAACGTTGCTGTGGCGTTTGTGCAAAGCGGAAAATCATACGAGTATTTTCTGCTCGATGATTACGGCGATTATCTTTTGACCGAAAAAAAAGACACGCCGCTTTACGATTATTCGACCAAAAGCCGCGTGCGCTTTAAAACCGATACGATTTTCGCCGGAATTTGGGAAAAAGCCGGACGCAGTTTCGTCTGGCATAAAAATAAGTTTATTTACTTTCAAACCAGCGATTAAAATTTAATTGAAACGGAATTTGAAAATTTTATGAACGCTATATCCTGGGTTTTTTCTTTGCTCACGGGCTTGATTTTAATCGTCGCCGCGCTCGTTGACGCATTTATTTTGATGTGGGGAATGGAGCATTTCAAAACGTCGGTAAAGCCATATGCTTACGCTTTGTTCGGCATTTTGAGCCTGGTAATCATTGTTATTGCGACCGCGGTTGCCGGACCGATAAGCCTTTGGGCGGCAAAAAAAATGTATCCGAACGATAGCGGAGCTGGTTTTTTGATTTGCCTGCTTGGCGGCATTCTGGCGATAGTCGTTGGCTTCGGAGCGCTGTTCGTTTCGGCGCCATTGGTTTTGGCGATCTTTGATGATCCGCTTCCTCAAGCCGGGGGAATGATGCGCCTTAAATTTCCCGAAAAAACGCGCGTCGTTTACCATAGTGACCAAAACACGCAGACTTATGACACAAAATTAATCGTCAAACTCGACGAATCCGGTTGGGAGGAGTTTCGCCGAAATTCGCTTTTCCAAACTCAGGAATTACGAATCGTCAGCGCCGACAACGCGCAAAACCCGCGTAGTTGGCGGACATTTGAAATCGCCGAAAGCCAAGCCCAAAGCTATCGGTGGGTGAATATTAGCGAACCGGTGCTTTTGAAGGTTTTGGCGCGCCGCGCCGACGACGGGCAAATTTACGTTTATCTTTTCCTGCAACGAAACGTGAAAATTTGATTTGCCGATTGGTTTCGATTGTTTATGGAACGAATAGAGTTTTACAATTCGCCCCTGAAGCTAATCTGGCTTTTTTTCTTAAATTGTCTGATGGTTGCAGGGTGCTATTTTTGCACGACCTTTGACGAAATCACGCCGAAAATTTTCGGGTGGTTTGGCATCGCTTTTTTCGGGTTGGGGTTTTTCGTCATTCCGATTCGTATTTTTCAGACGCGCCGCCCGGAAATCGTCATTGACCGTCGCGGCGTCGAAGTTTTCAGTTGGAAATGCGGCTTAATCGCCTGGCAGGAAATCCGCCGCATTTCCGTGTCCAACATTAACGGCAATCGTTTTCTGTCGCTTGAACTCGCAGAACCGGAAAAATTTTACGCACGCTTTAGTTCCGCTTATCGCACGGCGGCAAAATGGTCGCAAGCGGCGGGCTTCGACGATGCGTCAATCGGGTTTACCGGCATGCGTCCTTCGATTGACGAAGCGGTAAGTTTCATCGCGCGTGTCGCGCCGGAAAAATTAATTTAGAGCGAAAAATTTTAAACAACGCCGCAGAGCTATTTGATAAAAATTCGCGGCTTAAGCGCGAGAATCGCGTTTTTACATCAACATCAACATCGGATTTTCGAGCATTTGCTTTAAAGTTTTCAAAAACTGCGCGCCCGTCGCGCCGTCAATCACGCGATGATCGCACGACATCGTGACGCGCATCATATTTCGGACAACAATTTCGCCCTCGCGCACGACAGGTTTCGGTTCGGATTTGCCGATTGCCAGAATTCCGGCTTCGGGCGGATTGATGATTGCGGTAAATTCTTCGATTCCGAACATTCCGAGATTTGAAATCGAAAACGTTCCGCCGGTAAATTCTTCGGGTTTGAGCTTTTTATCGCGCGCTCGTCCTGCAAGCTCTTTGACCTCGGCGGCGATTTGCGCGATGCCTTTTCCGTTTGCATTGCGAATAATCGGAGTTATTAAACCATCGGGAATCGCTACGGCAACCCCGATGTCGGCGCGTTCGTAAAAACGAATCGAACGGTCTTGATATGAAGCGTTGACCTGCGGATGCCGCATCAGAGCCGACGCGACCGTTTTGATAATTACATCGTTAATCGAAACTTTCTTTTCTTCCGGCAAAGCCGCATTGATTTGTTTGCGAAAATCAATCGCTTTGTCCATCTCGACTTCGATTGTCAGATAGAAAGTCGGAATCGGACCGATAGATTCGGTCAGACGCGAAGCGATAGCGCGGCGCATTTGCGTTGTCGGCTCTTCGCGATAAGCGGACGCTCCGGCGATTTCGGCTTGTTGAAAGCCGGGAACAGCTTGCATTTGTTCACGAGCTTGCGGCTGCGCTTCGGGCTGAACTTGCGGCGCAGCTTTTTGTCCGGCGATTGCGGCTTCAATATCGCGTTTGATAATTCGTCCGCCGGGACCTGAACCTTGTAAATTATTCAGATTCAAACCTGCCTCCGCAGCCATTCGCGCGGCAATCGGCGAAACGATTAAACGTCCGTTTCCGCCTTCTGAGGATTTTGATTCTGTTTGCTGAGGCGCGGCTTGACCTTGTTGTTCAGCGCCGGGACGCTGTGCGTCATAGCTGCGTCCGGCGGCTTCCGCCACTTCGGGCTTTTCGGAAATCGGCGCGCCGATTTCCTGCGCAGGCTGCGATTGGGCTTTTGTTTCGGCGGGTTTTGCCGCACTCGCGCCGTTTCCGCCGCCGATTTCAGCTAAAAGAGCGGAAATGTCTTCGCCTTCTTTGCCGATAATTGCAATCGGATCGCCGAGTGGGACGGTTTCACCGTCACCTTTAAGGATTTTCAAAACAACGCCCTCGTTCAAAGCGGTCATTTCCATCGTCGCTTTGTCGGTGTCAACTTCGGCGAGCGTTTCACCGTTTTTGAACGATTCGCCTTCTTTTTTCAGCCAACGCGCAATTTGCCCTTCTTCCATCGTCGGTGAAAGCTTGGGCATTAAAAATTTATCAGCCATAAATCAAATTATAAATCCTTCTCGATCAACCCGGCTTGTTTCATTAAATGTTTCAGCAAACCGATTTTCAGCGACTGATCGCCGTGAATCGGCACGGAAATTCGTACTTCGTTTCCGGTTTTGCCGTAAATGTAATGACTGCCTTGAACTCTTAACAAAATCCAACCATTTTTCTCAAGTATTTTCGCAAAACTTTTGCCTGAAACCGATTTCATACGGCAATTTCCAAAACTTTGTCGGTTTCGGAAATTTGAACGGGCGAAATTTCGACCGACAGGCAGCCTTCGATAGCTTCATAAAGATTTTGCAACAATTCTTCAAAAGTCTCGCCTTGCGTTGCGCAACCGGGAATTGCCGGAACTTCTGCCCAATAACCGCCTTCTTCGGCTTCGTGAACCACAACCTTTAATTTCATAAATACGACACTTCTTTAACCGCCGCGATAATTTTTGGAACGTCCGGCAAAGCAGCCGCTTCCAGATTCTTCGCATAAGGCATCGGCGCTTCTGCCGTCGAGATGCGTTTGATTGGAGCATCGAGATAATCAAAAGCGCGTTCCATCACCTGATGTGAAATTTCCGCGCCAACCGAGGCAAAAGCGTGCGATTCTTCGACAATCACGAGCCGGTTCGTCTTTTTCACCGAATTGACAATCGTGTCAATGTCGAGCGGTTTAATCGTTCGCGGATCAATTACTTCAACGCTGCAAACGCCATCTTTTTCGAGTTGTTCGGCGGCTTGAATCGCCAGCGGAACGGTCATCGAACGCGCAACAATCGTGCAGTCCGTTCCTTCGCGTTTTACATCGGCAACGCCGAGGGGAATTGTGAAATCTTCATCTTCCGGCACTTCGCCTTTGATTCCGTACATCCGTTCCTGTTCCATAAATATTACGGGGTTGTCATCGCGGATAGCGGATTTCAACAAACCCTTAGCGTCAGCCGGAGTCGAAGGCATCACGACTTTTAAGCCGGGAAAGTTTGCGTAAAATGCTTCGAGCGCCTGCGAGTGCTGGCTGGAAACCTGATAAGCCGAGCCGTTCGGACCGCGAAAGACAATCGGAATCTTAAACTCGCCGCCCGACATATAAAGCATTTTCGCGGCGTGATTGATGATCTGGTCGGCGGCTAAAATCGAAAAGTTAAAAGTCATAAACTCAACGACAGGTCTTAAACCAGCCATCGCCGCGCCGACGCCCAAACCGGCAAAACCAAGCTCGGTAATCGGAGCGTCAACCACGCGCTTGTCGCCGAATTCCTTCCACAAACCGCGCGTTACCTTGTAAGCGCCGTCATATTGAGCGACTTCTTCACCGATAATAAAAACGTTTTCGTCTCTGACAATTTCTTCGCGCAACGCTTGATTCAAAGCGTCTCTAATAGTTAAAACAGCCATAAATAATTAAGCGTAAACATCTGTAAATAAATCTGACTCATCCGGCAGCGGGCTTTCGTCGGCAAATTTGGTTGATTTATCAACGGTTTCCTTAGCACGGTTTTCCATTTCGTCAATTATGCCCGCGGAAATAACACCCGCTTCGGTCAGGCTGTGTTCAAACAACACAATCGGATCGCGCTCGCGGTATTTTTCGATTTCCGATTGCTCGCGGTATTTGCCGGGGTCTGACATCGAATGCCCCATATAGCGATAACAGCGCACTTCGAGAAGCGTCGGCTGCGATTCTTCGCGCGCTCTTTTAACCGCTCGCTCAACAGCTTCATAAACCGCCAGAACGTCCATTCCGTCAACAAATTCGCCAGCCATTCCATAACCTTCGGCTTTTTTCGAGACGCTGGCAATACTCATCGCGCGCGCCTGCGAAGTTCCCATTCCGTACTGGTTGTTTTCGCAGATATAGATAATCGGCAGATTCCAGAGCTGCGCCATATTCAAGGATTCGTGGAAAATGCCCTGATTAACCGCCGCTTCGCCGAAGAAACACAACGTTACTTGTCCGCTTTCTTTGTATTTCGCCGCATAAGCCATTCCGGTTCCGACTCCGATTTGCCCGCCGACAATTCCGTGTCCGCCGTAAAGCTCGTGTTCGGCGCTAAAAAAGTGCATCGAGCCGCCTTTGCCTTTGACCGTGCCGGTAACTTTGCCGTAAAGCTCCGCCATCACGCTTTCCGGCGAAACGCCGCGCGCCAGCGCATGGACGTGATCGCGGTAGCTCGTAATCACCATATCTTTCGCGTCGAGCGCGGCGAAAGCGCCGATGGCGCAGGCTTCCTGCCCAATATAAAGGTGACAGAAACCGCCGATTTTTCCGATGCGATAAACCTCGGCGCATTTTTCCTCGAACCGGCGCGAGAGAATCATCATTTCGAGCATTTCGAGCAATTTTTCATTGCCGATTTTTTCGATAACAGATTTTTGATGCTCCTTGCGCTGTTCGTACTCGGCGTGGGCTTCTTCTCGATTAACTTCGTCTTTTGATTGTTCCGGGAAACCTTTGCGGGCGTAGAGCTTGGTTTCGTCCGGTTTTGGCGTATCCTGTGTTTTCTGGGTTGTTTGGGTTGCCGTTTCGCTCATTTTTTGTTCTAAACTATCGTCTGTAAGTTCGTCACCGTACAGATTTGTCTTCTAAATTAAATGTAATATTACCTAAAAAGTATAAGTGAAAAATGTTCGCTTGTGCAAAAAAGTTGCTATTTGAAGAAAATTTGCGAAAAAAATCACAAATTTGTGCGCAAGTTTTGACAAAAATGCAATTTTTCGATTGACTAAGTTATCGGAACATATTTATATTGTCATTCGTTCCCAAATCGCGGCAGATACCGGAAGAGGTGTTTGCTGCAAAAATAAATAGAAAATAAGAAAGTAAAACAGGAGAATAACAAAGATGAAAAAGACATTAGCTCTTTCGGGTATTTTAGCTTTGGCTGCGTTGGGATTTGCTTGCGAAAGCGGCAACACCAACACCGGCAACGCAAACGCTAACAGAAACGCCAACATGACGACCACTAACACAACAACCACAACTACGACCAACACCGGCACAATGACCAACACCGGCACAACCGGAACCAATACCGGCACGATGACCAATACCGGCACAACCGGAAGCAATATGGGAAATTCGGGCACAACCGGAAGCAATATGGGAAATTCGGGCAACATGGGCACCGGCAATGCTAACAGAGGCAACACCAACGGCGGCACAATGGGAGCAAATAGACCGTAGTTTGTTAGGTTAATTTAAAAATAAAAGCGAAGGCTGAAATTTCAGCCTTCGCTTTTATTTTT
>DASVUH010000012.1:0-19118 GCA_036387135.1 Pyrinomonadaceae bacterium
GCTCTGATTCGGCTCGATATGAGCGAATTTATGGAAAAACATACGGTTGCGAAATTAATCGGCTCGCCGCCCGGCTACGTCGGACACGAAGAAGGCGGGCAGTTGACCGAAAAATTACGCCGCCAGCCTTATTCGGTCGTGCTTTTGGATGAAGTCGAAAAAGCGCACCCCGATTTGTTCAATGTTTTGCTGCAAGTTTTTGAAGACGGCGTGCTGACCGATTCGCACGGAAATACGGCAGATTGCCGCCACGCGATTTTTATAATGACTTCAAACATCGGCGCGCGGTTTATTCAAAAACGCTCTTCTCTCGGTTTTCAGGCAAGCGGCGAGAAGACGCGCGAGAAACTGGAAGAAAACGTTTTGTCCGCCGTGCGTCAGACTTTCAGCCCGGAATTTCTCAACCGTTTGGACGAAATCATCATTTTTGATGAACTCGGCGAAGAAGATTTGCTCGAAATCGTTGATTTGCAAATCGGCGGTTTAAATCAAACGCTTGCCGAACGCGGCTGGATTGTGCAGTTAACGACCGAAGCGAAAAAATGGCTCGTCGAAAAAACTTGCGGCGACCGCAGCTACGGCGCTCGCCCGCTGCGACGCGCTTTACAGCGTTATGTCGAAGACCAGCTCGCGGACGCCGCGATTTCCGGCAAGCTCGCGCGAGCGGAAGTAATCGAAGTGTTTGAACACGAAGACAAGCTTGATTTTCGCATTTTGAGCGAGAAAAGCGAGATTGAAGAAGCTTTGAATTTTGAATTGTCGGATTTGAAGTAAGCTTCAATCAATTAGGCGCAACTGTCAACTATCAACTTTCAACTATAAACTGTTTTGCAGAAATCCATCGTTTCTTTGCAAGACAGTTTATAGTTGAAAGTTGATAGTTGACAGTTGCTTTGTCATTTGGGAGGCTTGATTATTTTCCGACGCATTTCCTGATTTGGCGTTTTGTCTGTATAATTCCTAGCTTTGTTGGGATGGAGCGTGAAAAAGCAACCAAGACGAAAGGCAAACGAATCCTAATCGCGTTGTCCGAGAGGTTAGCATCGCAAACGAGAAAATTAAATTTGAAACGTCGAACAATCGTTTCAGACGGTTGTTCCGTGAATCTCAATAATCGTTCGGCGAGCTTTTTTATTATGCCCGTTAAAACAGAATTTAAGGGAAAAGCATTTATGCAAATTTTTCGCGTTTTTCGGTTTGCGCTGGTGAGCGTCTTAGTTTTCTCTCTCCTTGCACCGTTTTATATTCAAAGATCGCACGCCGAAAACATCGTTACTCAACAACCGCAGCAACTCGTCGAATCGGTTGATTTTCAGGGCAATCGTCGTCTGCGCGACGAAGATTTGCTTTATTACATTCAAACTCGTCAGGGCGATCCGTTTAATCAGCAGCAGATTGAACGCGATTTGCAGGCGCTGCTTTCGTATAATTGGTTTGATAAAACCGAAACCCGCGTTTTGACGACACAGGGCGTTCGCGGCGGAGTGGACGTAATTTTTGAAGTTAAAGAATTACCGATTATCCGCGATTTGCAGTTCAAAGGAACCAAAGCGATTACGGAATCCGACATTCTCAAAGCATTCCGCGAAAACCGCGTCGGCGTTTCTAAAGAAGCAATTTACGATCCGGTAAAGGTGAGAAACGCAACGCGCGTTTTGCGCGAATTGCTGTCGGCAAAAGGTTATCCAAACGCGCAAATCGACGCTCAAACCGAAGTAGTTTCGGCAACTTCAACCGCGCTTACTTTCGATATTAATCAGGGCGAGCGCTCGCGCATCGCTAAAATTGATTTTGAAGGCAATCAGGTTTTCAAAGACGGCGAGCTTCGCAGCCAGTTAAAATTAAACAAAGAAACCGGCATTTTTAATTTATCGCGCATTTACGGAACCGACATTTTAGACCGCAACAAGCTGCAATACGATTTAAACAAAAACGCGCTCGATTACGTTCGTTCCAAAGGTTACCTCGCGGCGCGTTTCGGCGAACCGGAAGTCGAAGGTTTGGGGCGGCGGCGAACCGGATTTTTCCTGCCGATTCCGTTTTTGTCTTCGGTTGACGACACGCTTAAAGTCACGATTCCGATTACCGAAGGCAAACAATATCGCGTCGGCAACGTAAAAATCGAGGGCAATTCGATTTTCTCCGAACAGCAGATTCAGCAGTTCATCGGTTTGCAGAAAGGCGAGGTCGCCAACGGCGCTCGCTTGCGCGAAGCTCTCTACGAAACTTTAAAGAAATTTTACGGCGCGCAAGGCTTTATCGAATATTCAGCCGATCTTGACCCGGAGTTGAAAGACGATCCCGCAAATCCGAATCAAGGCATCGCTGATTTCAACATTACCATTGACGAAGGCAAGCAGTTTAGCTTGCGCAAGCTCGAATTTACCGGCAACACTTTTACGCGCGATAACGTTTTGCGCCGCGAAATGCTGATTAACGAAGGCGACGTTTACAACCAGATCGGTTACGAGCAATCGGTTATTCGTCTCAATCAAACCGGCTATTTCGATCCGATTGACAAAGACAAAGATACAGAATTTCGCACCGTGCCGGAGCGCGGCGAAGTTGATTTAAACGTCAGAGTCAAGGAACGCGGACGCCAGCAGATTTCGTTTAACGGCGGTATTTCGGGCATCGGCGGCTCGTTTTTCGGGCTGGAATATTCGACCAACAACCTTTTAGGGCGCGGCGAAGTTCTCTCGTTTCAAGTCGGCGCGGGAAATCGTCAACGCAGCTTCCAATTTTCCTTTACCGAGCCGTATTTCCGCGACCGACCGATTTCCGTCGGATTTTCCGCGTTCGCTTATAACCGCAAATTTTTCGGCGAAGGCACGTTTCTGTCGGAAAACTTCGACGCGCAGCTCGGAGCTTTAACCAACACCGGTTTGTTAACGACCAACGAAGAGAATTTATTTACTCAAAACACTTACGGCGTATCGGTGTTTGCCAGCGCGCCGCTTTCGGAGTTTTATCGCAAACGCCGCTTTACGCAGTTTGCGCGCGTCGGGCTTTCGTATCAATTTTCGGCAACGTCAATCGAAGAACCGCCGGTTAACGAACAGGGCGGTCCGAATGAAATTCCGGTTATTTTCAGCACGCCGAATATTATTACAAGCCGTATCACACCGACTTTCGTCTATGATTCACGCGAATATTCGGGCGCAGGAATTGACGCAGTCAGCGGCAGCCAGATAACTTTCGCCTCGGCGATTTCCGGTTTGGGCGGCGACGTTCGCACGTATCAACCGACGCTTCAATATATGAAGTTTTTGAGGATGCGTCGGAAAAGATCACAGAATCCTGAAGTTTTCGGTTTTCGTCTGCTGGCGGGGACAATCGGTTCGTTCGGCACGACCGATAAAATCAGAAACGCCAATTCGCTTTCGTTCGTCAACGGCGTTCCGCTTTACGAGCGTTTTTACCTCGGCGATGAAACTACAATACGCGGTTACAACGTCCGCTCAATCGGTCCGGTCGCTCCGGTCGAGAGCTTTATCACTTCGCGCAGCGTAACGCTGGCGACGAATGCAACCGGAACGCCTGTCGCGCTGCCGGGACAATCAAGCGCCGAACAATGCGTCAGCCAAAACATCAGCCGAGGCGCTTGTCCGGCGCTCTTCGGATTGTTTACCGGCGCGAGCGGCGCAAACCCGATTTCGACCGGGCAGAGTTATTACTTTATCGGCGGCGACACGCAGCTTTTGGGGAATTTTGAATATCGCATTCCGATTTTCGGTCCCGTCAGCCTCGCGGCTTTCGCCGATATTGGAACGGCGTTTAATCTTCGTAAGGGCGCGGCTCAAGCTTTAAACAGCAATTTTCAGCAAGACCAGCCGTTTTTGGGCTTTAACTCTTTAACCGGATTGTTTTTGAACACTCCTCAAGGTCAGCAGTTTCAACCGACGTTTTTCGGCGGCGCGATTCTGACTTCGGAAAACACCTTCCTGACGCGCGAGCAGTTTAACGCTTTTATCCGCGACGGCGTGAGCATTAACACTCAGGGACTTCCGCTCGTACCGGGCTTGCGCGAAGTTTTCCTGCGCGGCGAAGCGCAAACAAACACCGTTATCCGTGTTAACGAAAGCGCCTTTGATCGTTTCACCGACGTTCGTTCAAGTCTCGGACTCGAATTGCGCGTCCAAGTGCCGGTTGTCAACGTGCCTTTTCGCTTGATTTATGCTTATAATCCGAATGCGCGCAACGGAACGGTTGAAAATCTGCCCGGTTTGTTATTTCAGGAAAAGAAAAGCGTTTTCCGTTTCAGCGTCGGACGCACGTTCTAATATTCGTTTCGTCTAAGTTTTTTTTGCGGAGAGCCAACTTTTCGGCTCTCCGCGTCAACAAAATACAGAACACTTCGCTAATCGCAATTAGTTACAACCAGCAATCAAAAAGGAGTTAATAAGGAAAGATATATGAAAACAGTTCGTTTCATCGCGGCTCTGATGTTTTTCGCCGCCATTGCAGCAGTTCCGTCGCTCGCTCAAACCGGAGGCGCAGCACCGACACAAGCGACCACCAGAGTCGGTATTATTGACACATCGGTTTTCGCCGACGAAAAGCGCGGCATTCAAAAATTCATCGCTGCCTACAAACAGTTGGAAACCGAGTTCACGCCCCGCCGCACCGAAATCACGGGCATCGAAAATCGTTTGAAAACAATTCAAAACGATTACAACAATTTAGTTAAACAGCAAGGAACAGCAGGCTCGCCTGTCAGCGCGGATGCGGTGCAAAAGAAAATGGATGAAGGGCAAACTCTTCAAATCGAATATAACCGCAAAGTAGAAGACTACAAACAAGCGGTGCAAAAACGCGAAGCCGCTCTTGTCGGACCGATTTACCAGGACATCGGCAAAGCGATTCAAGATTTCGCCAAGTCGAAAGGCTTTACCGCGATTATTGACATCAGCAAAGACCAGAATGCGATGATCGTTTGGGCTGATATGGCTTCGATTGACACCACTACTATTGACTTTATCAAGTTTTACAACGCGCGACCGGCTGGTACTGCCGCTGCCGCTCCTGCGAAGTAAACAAGTAAAAAGTAAAAGTAAAAAGGCAAAAGTTCGGAAGACAACTCCGGGCTTTTGCCTTTTTACTGTTACCTTGCGGTTTGCGTCAAACTGTTTGATTTGTTATTTTGTCGCCTTTACCCAATTAAATGATTACGCTCGACATTAACGAAATTATACAGCTTTTGCCGCATCGTTATCCGTTTCTGCTGGTTGATAAAATCATCGAGCTGATTCCGAAAGAACGAATTGTCGGAATCAAGCAGGTAACTTACAACGAATTCTTTTTTCGCGGGCATTTTCCCAATGCGCCCGTAATGCCAGGCGTTTTGGTGATCGAAGCTCTGGCGCAAGCCGGCGCCGTTCTAGCCCTGCGCGAGATCGAAGACCGCGCGAAAAAAATCCCGTATTTCAGCGGAATTGAAAAAGCGCGTTTTCGTCGTCCCGTAGTTCCCGGCGACACTCTCACGCTGGAAGTTACGGCGTTGAGAATCGGTCACAGAATCCAGAGAATGCGCGGCGAAGCAAAAGTTGACGGACAGCTCGCCGCCGACTGCGAAATTATGTCCGTTATCGCCGACCGAACTTTTTAGTGAGCAGTAAGCGGTGAGCGGTGAGCAGATTTAAAACCTGCTTTTACTGCTCACCGCTCACCGTTCACTGCTCACTATGTTTGTTCATCCAACTGCAATTGTAAGCTCAAGAGCGCAAATCGGGGAAAATTGTTTCATCGGCGCGTATTCCATCGTCGGCGATAAAGCGAAGCTCGGAAACGGCGTTCGGCTTGAATCGCACGTTGTCGTTGACGGCGACACCGTAATCGGCGACGAAACGCGGGTTTTCCCGTTTGTTTCAATCGGTCTTGCGCCGCAGGATTTGAAATACGCGGGCGAGACGACGAGCGTCCGAATAGGCAAAAGAAACCACATCCGCGAATTTGTCACAATTCATAGAGGCACGACGGGCGGCGGCGGTTTGACCGAAATCGGCGACGATTGCCTGCTGATGGCGCAAGCGCACGTCGCGCACGACTGCCGCATCGGAAACGGCGTGATTATGGCAAACGCCGCGACGCTCGCGGGTCACGTCGAAATTGAGGATAAGGCGCAGGTTGGCGCATATTCGGGCGTCCATCAATTCTGCCGCGTCGGACGCGAAGCATTTATCGGCGGCTATTCCGTAATTGTCAAAGACGCGCTGCCGTTCGCCATTTCACAAGGAAATCACGCTAAATGTTACGGCTTAAACTCGGTTGGAATGCGTCGGCGCGGATATGAAAAAGAGACAATCGAAAAACTCAAACACGCTTTTTACCTGTTGCTTTCAGCCAAATTGAACACGACTCAGGCTTTGGAAAAAATAAAGCAAGAAATCCCGAACTCAACAGAAGTTGATTTTCTTGTACAGTTTATCGAATCCTCAAAACGCGGCGTCGTCAAATAAAAACTCTGTGTTTTCTTTGTGACTTCTCCGTGAACTCTGTGGTGAAAAAAGATTTAACACAGAGAAGTCACAGAGAACACGGAGATATTTCCGGCGTAAATTTAAGAATGAAATACGGATTGATTGCCGGAAACGGAGTATTTCCCTTTTTAGTTATCCAAGGCGCGCGGCGCGCAGGCGCGTCTTTGTCGGTAGTTGCAATCAAAGAAGAAACCGACAAGGAAATAGAAAAAGTTGCAGATAAACTGATTTGGGTTTCAATCGGTCAATTGGGAAAAATGATCTCGTTTTTCCGGCGCGAAGGCGTGACGAAAGCGATAATGGCTGGACAAGTCAAGCACGTCCAGATTTTTTCCGGCGCGCTGCCCGATTTAAGAATGCTCAAAATGCTGTTTTCCTTAAAGCAGCGCAACACGGATTCGTTAATTGGCGCTGTCGCCGCCGAATTGGCTAAAGACGGTATTGAATTGATTGATTCGACTTATTTCATTCGGGAACAGCTTGCGCCCGAAGGCGTTTTGACAAGAAGAAAGCCGGACGCGCAAGAGCAGCAAAACATTGAATACGGTTTAAAAATTGGGCAGGAAATCGCCCGGCTCGATTTGGGGCAAACAATCGCCGTGCGCGCGCAGGCGTGCGTCGCCATCGAAGCAATGGAAGGTACTGATGCGGTAATCAAACGCGCCGGAGAATTGGCGCGAGGCAAACTGACCGTCGTTAAAGTCGCCAAACCAAATCAGGATATGCGTTTTGACGTACCCGTCGTCGGCGTTCCGACCGTTGAAACGATGATTGCGGCGGGCGCGTCTTGTTTATGCGTGACAGCGGGAAAAACTCTCGTCTTCGACCGCGAAGAAATGATTTCATTGGCAGACAAACATCGGATTTCAATCATCGGAGTAAAGATTTGAAACCGGATTTATCTAATCAACGTAAAAGTACGGTTGATAAGTCATACTTCTTAAAAAATTCTGATAAAAATTCTAAGGAACAAATGAAGAAAACACTACTCGTTTTAGTTTTAACTCTGTCGTTTGCAGTTAGCGGTTTGGCGCAGATGCCGAGCAAAGCTTCTTCAAACTCAACCAAAGCGGCTGGAGGAATCACGCAGGCGCAGCTTAAAAAATATTTGTATTACATCGCCTCCGACGAATTGGAAGGTCGCAATACACCGTCGAAAGGTTTGGATATGGCGGCGAAATTTATCGCCGACAATTTGAAAAGCTGGGGCGTCAAACCCGCCGGGGATAACGGCACTTATTTTCAAACAATGAAAATGCGGCGCGACGCGATTGACACCGCCGCTGCGACAATGGAGATCGGCGGAAAGAAATTCGCGTACGCCGAAGATTTTTTCCGCATGGCTGGAACGACAAACGGCGTGTTTAGCAAACCGCTCGTTTTTGTAGGCAACGGCTGGATGGTCAAATCAAAAAACATTGACGCTTATGCGGGCGTTGATGTGTCGGGCAAAATTGTCGTCGTCCAATTAATGGGAGAATCTTCACGAGCTTTGCCGCAAGGCGTCACGCAGGCGGATTTGAAGCAGGAAGCGAGAGGCACGGAATGGGCTGATCCGGTATTTTACGCGCGGCAAAAAGGCGCGGCGGGCGTCATTTTCGTCGCTCCACCCGAAGTGCCAAATTTTTGGGCAAGACTCAAAGAGAATATGTCCGAAGGTCCCGGAATGCAGGTCGAAGGTTTGCAAAGCGACAGAGGCGCGGCTGGAAACAGGCAGCAAAATCAGATTCCGGTTTTTCTCGTCTCGCGCGCTGTCGGCAGCGCTTTGTTTGAAGGCGAAACCGCTAATCCGATTGAAAATCCGCAGGCAATGACTGCATTTGCATTTGGCGGAAACAAAAATATCAGCATCAATGCCGCGACCAAAGCCGAAACCGCCAGCACGCAAAACGTCGTCGGAATGATTGAAGGCTCAGACCCGACTTTAAAAGCCGAAATCGTCGCCATCGGCGCGCATTACGACCACGACGGAATCGGCAAAAGTGTTCCGGCGCGATGCAAAAACGGACCGCGCGACGACGTGCTTTACAACGGCGCGGACGACGACGGTTCGGGAACGGTAGCCGTGTTGTCAATCGCCGAAGCTCTGGCGAAATCCGGGAAAAAACCGAAACGCTCGGTTCTCTTCGTCTGGCACGCGGGCGAAGAAAAAGGCTTGTTGGGCAGCGCATATTTTACGAAATTTCCGACCGTAGATTTGAGCAAAGTCGTCACGCAGCTCAACATTGATATGATCGGTCGCAGCAAAGCGCCCGGTGATACCAAACCGGAGAACAAAGATTTGTCGGGTCCGAACGAAATCTATGTGATCGGCTCGAAAATGATGAGCACCGAGCTTGGCAGTGTTAGCGAAGCGGTCAACGGCTCGTTTTTGAATTTAAGCTACAATTACAAATACGACGACCCGAACGACACGAACCGCTTTTTCTTCCGCTCGGATCATTTCAACTACGCGCAAAAAGGTATTCCGATTATTTTCTGGTTCGACGGCGTTCACGAAGATTATCACTGTCCGAGCGATTCGCCGGACAAGATTGACTACGCCAAAATGGAAAAAGTCGCCCGCACGATTTTCGCCACAATGTGGGAAATCGCCGACGCCGGAAAGCGTCCGACTGTTGACAAAAAACTTCCGGCTCAATTAACCGGACAATAAAGATGGAAAAAGGGAGCGTTGCAAAACACTCCCTTTTGATTTTTAACGCTTTCGCGCAACTTTGGCGGATTCGTTTGCCCTCGCCAAGCTAGTTTCGCACTCGGCGATAAATTCATTTAATATTTTCTCGCGCTGTTGTTTGTAAGTCATTTTTTCCGGCTTTTCTTTTGCCGATTCATCGGTTGTTTCGGTCTCCGTTTTATTCTCGACGCTTTCTTGTTTTAAATCGTTTTCCTCTTCGTTTTTCACGCTTTCGGATTCGGCGTCGGCTTCTTCTTCATCGGTTTCGTACAGGATTTCCTCGTAACTTTCGGCGAGCGATTCGATCTTCTCATTTTTGAGAAGCTTGGCGAGAAGCGTCATAAAGCGCATCGTCTCATAATTGTCGGCGGTGTAGGAATTCCGCAGATTAGCTAACAAAAAAGGAACGAGCCGTTTATCATCCCAACGCCCGACCAGATCAAGCAAAACGGAATCTCCCATTGTCAAGCCTTTGTTTTCAGAGTCATTTGTGGCGGGCTTCGCTTCGAGCGCATTCAGCAAAATATTCGTCAAACGCTCTTTGTGCGAATTGCTCAAAATTCGCACAAACTTTGGATCGCCGCCAAAACTGTAAGATTCATCATCATCGGGCAGCATTAAAATTCGCGGATTATAGCTATTTTGCTGGATTTTTACCTCTCCGCGCTCGCGCGCTGCCTTTTCCTCCGCCTCAATTTCAGCCTGGCGCTCTATTAAATCAAAACTTGCGTCAAGCTCGTAAGCGCCTTCCCATCTGGTCGCCGATTCTTCGACACAGCGCACGAGCCATTCGACCGTCCGCTCGGTTTGTTTTTCGGGCGAAGCGAGAATCGCAGCGATTTCTTCTATTCGTTTCTCATAGATTCGTAAATCCGCATCAGAAAGCGCTTTTGCGCCAAAACCATAATCAACGAGGGAATATCCGTCGCCTTCTTCATCTTTTTTCAGGAAAAGCAGCAACCGTTTGCCGATTTTAAATTTATCCTCATCTTCTTCGTTTTCCGCCGCAACCGTTTCCTCCACTTCCGCAGATTCCGCCAGTTGTTCGGTTTCAGGCTCGGCTACGGGCGACGGTTTTTCCCGGTAATCGGTTTGATAAATAACAAAATACGGTTCAACTTTGCCTTTCAAAGTGGAAGAAACCGAAAAAACCTGGCGCACGGAAACTTCTGTGCGTTCTTCGTTTTCTTCTAAAACTTTATCGTCAGTGACCGTTTCCAGACGGGCGACGACAATTTTATCGCTTTGTTGATACAAAATCCGTAGCGGCTTCGGCGGCGCAACCGGGCAGGACGCGCCTTTTACCGCAGCCATCGAAAACACAAAAATAATAGCCAGCGCAATGTGAAACGACACCGCGCGAGGAAAGAAGCGACGAGCATTTGACATAAACGAACTCCTTTAACAGGTTGGTTTTTCGAGAGACAATTTTTCGACTCGGCAGACCGCCTTTACGGTTGCTTTAACCGCTGATCTAATTTTCCGCCCGCTGAATCTAATTTCTGCTCTTATTGACACGCCAGACGCGCAAAAAGTTCCCGCTTCAACGACTAATCAAAGAAAAAAGCAGAAGCGAGTTTTACACCGCTTCTGCTTTTTTCTTTATAATTTGCGATTTGTTATTGTTTGTGCCGTTCGCTGCCGTGATAAATCTCGCCGCCCGCCGTGACAAACTCCGCTGATTTAGCTTTTAAACCAAGCTCGATTGCAGCCGTTTCGTCAACCTGATTTTCCGCCGCAAACTCGCGGACTTCCTGCGTGATTTTCATAGAGCAAAAATGCGGTCCGCACATCGAGCAGAAATGCGCCAGTTTTGCGCCTTCAGCCGGCAAAGTTTCGTCGTGATATTCGCGCGCGACTTCCGGGTCGAGCGCGAGATTAAACTGATCTTCCCAGCGAAACTCGAAACGCGCTTTCGACAAAGCGTTGTCACGAATTTGCGCTCCCGGATGACCTTTTGCCAAATCCGCCGCATGTGCCGCGAGCTTGTAAGTAATTACGCCTTCTTTCACATCTTTTTTGTTCGGAAGTCCGAGATGTTCCTTCGGTGTGACGTAACAAAGCATCGCCGTTCCAAACCAACCGATCATCGCCGCGCCGATTGCCGAAGTGATGTGGTCGTAACCCGGCGCGATGTCGGTCGTCAACGGTCCCAAAGTGTAAAACGGAGCTTCGCCGCAGATTTCTAACTGCTTGTCCATATTTTCTTTGATGAGATGCATCGGAACGTGACCGGGACCTTCGATCATCGTCTGGCAATCCATTTCCCAGGCGATTTTCGTCAATTCGCCGAGCGTATCGAGTTCGGCAAACTGCGCCGCGTCATTTGCGTCGGCAATCGAACCGGGACGCAAACCGTCGCCCAAAGAAAACGAAACGTCGTAAGCGCGCATAATCTCGCAAATATCGCGGAAACGAGTGTAAAGAAAACTTTCTTCGTGATGCGACAGACACCATTTCGCCATTATCGAGCCGCCGCGCGAAACGATTCCGGTTGTTCGGTTCGCGGTCAAACGAATATAAGGCAAGCGAACGCCCGCGTGAATCGTAAAGTAATCAACTCCCTGCTCGGCTTGTTCAATCAAAGTGTCGCGGTAAATTTCCCAAGTCAAATCTTCGGCTTTACCGTTCACTTTCTCCAAAGCCTGATAAATCGGCACAGTTCCAATCGGCACGGGCGAATTTCGCAAAATCCATTCGCGCGTCGCGTGGATGTTTTTCCCTGTAGAAAGATCCATCACAGTGTCCGCGCCCCATTTCGTCGCCCAGCGCATTTTCTCGACTTCTTCTTCAATCGAAGAAGTAATCGCCGAATTTCCGATGTTGGCGTTGATTTTGACGAGAAAATTCCTGCCAATCGCCATCGGCTCGCTTTCGGGATGATTGATGTTTGCGGGAATAATCGCCCGCCC
The DNA here is from genome assembly GCA_036387135.1 of Pyrinomonadaceae bacterium. Classification (GTDB taxonomy): domain Bacteria; phylum Acidobacteriota; class Blastocatellia; order Pyrinomonadales; family Pyrinomonadaceae; genus JALZCH01. Next base: position 12,069 of record DASVUH010000012.1, read on the forward strand.
GCGCGCAACTTCGTCGCGGACAAATTCTGGCGTTACATATTTCGGAATCGCCGCGCCGAAAGATTCGCCCGCGTGTTGATGAAACAAAGATGAACGGTCGCTTCCGGCGCCGTTTTGCATCGCTTCAAAAGCGATTTTGCGCCCCAAATTTTCACGAATTGCGACATATTCCATTTCCGGCGTAACAATTCCGCGCCTCGCGTAATGCATTTGCGTCACGCATTTGCCTGATTGCGCGCGCAACGGAGCGCGTTTTAAGCCTGGAAATTCTTCTAATTTTCCGTTCGATTTGATTTTTGCAATGTCTTCCGCGCCTTTGGTCAAATAACCGTTGTCCTGCGGCAAAATCTCACGCCCGACATATTCCTCGACATCGCCGCGAGCGACAATCCAATCGCGCCGCAACGCAGGCAAACCTTCGCGCACGTCGCATTTCACATTCGGATCAGACCAAACGCCGCTCGTATCGTAAACGCGCACGTCCGGGTTTTCTTCCAACTCGTTTTTAAGATTTCTCGTCGGACTTAAACTGATTTCACGAAACGGCACGCGCAACTCGAATTTGTAATCGTTGCGCGTGTCGCCGTTGGTTGTCACGTAGGTTTTCTGCGAAGCGGGAAATGCAGTATTCCCGCTGTTTTTTTCTTTAATTTCTTCCATTTTATTATCCCTTCGTCGGTATTATCCGCATCAGGTTCAACGGGTCTCGCCGTTCGGCGACTCTCAGCCTTGAAAACCAAAGCTCCCCGAAAACTTTCAACTTGTATTATTCTTTAACAAACGTTTCAAAATCTCAATTACGGAGACGATTTAATTTATAAACTCGATTTGCTTCGATGATTATTTACGAATTTAGATTGATTTACATCGTCGAATAACCATATAAATAAAATCGGCAGCCGAAGTACTTTGTTTTAACGATTCGTCGCGTCCGATTTAGATTTAACAAACAAATGGACAGCATAGAAAAACCGATTTCGGTTATTAATCAAATGATTGAAGATGGAATCATTGAAAACTATGCGCTCGGCGGAGCAACGGCTGTTATTTTCTATACCGAACCGATTGCGACCGAAGATATTGATACATTTGTCAGCATCCGCAGTTCGGGAAGCATTTTGATGGAATTTCAGCCGATGTTCGACTATCTAAAAAAGCGCGGTTATGAAATCAAAGCCGAACACGTTTACATCGAAGGCTTTCCGGTTCAATTTCTGCCCGTCTCAAAAGATTTGATAGAGGAAGCCGTTAACGAAGCAAACGAATTTCAACTGAGTGGCGGAACCGTCGTCAGAGTAATGACACCCGAACATCTCACGGCGATTATGCTCTATACCGGACGAGTTAAAGATTATTTGCGAATAGGAATTTTTCTCCAACACGATGTTGTCAATACCGATGAGTTAAACCGCATCTTGGAAAAACACAATCTAGCCGAAAAATGGCGGGAAAACAGTTACAGGTTTGAAGTATGAAAAAGGAAAGCTCAATCAACGTCAAAAAACTTGACGAACAAATCTGGCGGGGAAAAGATTCGTTTCGCCAACATCAACGCGATTTGTCTTTTGACGAAAAAATGAAAATCGCCTTTTCACTTGCCGAACGCGATAAAGCTATTCGCCGCGCGGTTCTTTTACCAAAGGCGTCTAAAAATAAAGAAAATAAATAATTTTCTTCATCGGTATTATCCACACGCCGATTTAATCGGTTTTGTTTGAAGTATGTTTCAGGCTTGATAAAAAAGCAGAACCAAAACGCCTTATTCCTGCGGCATAATTATTTTAGCTTTTATGTTTGCGTGTTGTTCAAGAAGATAAAGTAATCCGCCGCCGTCAATTAACTCAATCGGTTTATCCTTTGCAAACTCAAAAGCATCTTTGCCGTAACCTGAAGTAGCAACTAAAATCCCTTTGCTTGCGCCTTCGTTAATCATCGTTCCGTATAAATCTCTAACTGCTGCAACGCCAACTGTATTTTTGTAACGCTTAGCTTGAATTACGACTTTTCCGCCGAAAACAGGTCGCGTATCATAGGCGACCACGTCAACTCCGCCGTCTCTTGATGTTTGAGTTTGGCGCGAATCAAGTCCCATTTGCGTAAATAAATTCCCAACCAAATTTTCAAATTCAAATGGATTTAATTCCATTAAGTTCGGGCGAATATCCAGTTCGGATAAAACATCGCTACCTTCGACAAATCTTCTATCAACCATATTAAATTCAACTACGGGTTTTACAGGCACACATTCGTCAGGTTGCGGTGAAACTTGCGCACCGAGATTGCGAAGACACGATTTTTTGTCAATCCGGCTTAAATCTATTTCTAAAAATCTGTCTTTTGTCACGCGAACGCTCGTCAAATAAGGTCTGATGTCACGTCCGGTTGTCCGGTCAACGGTTTGGACAAATCCGTTGAAAGTTACAACCGAAAGATTATTTTGCTGGTCAGCTTCAAAAACTTCGTGTAATGTTCGGAGGCAAATCGAAGCGACAATATCTTGATAAATTGTTTTAATTTCTGTTGATTTGCGCGGTTTTGATTGAATTTCATCTTTAGTTTTGACGAATTTGTACTCAGCTTCTTTCGGCACAATATTCACGTCAGGTAACTCGTAATCAACAATCAGTTCCTTTGATTCGGGCGAGTAGCCAACTCGAAAATCTTGCGGAAATCCTTCGGGATATTCAGAGCGTTCGAGAACCATTACGTTATAAATCACAACGGCTTCAGGTTCACTTTCGTTATAGGCTTTTTTTAATTCTTCGACCTCAGCGTTTCGCTCGGTCATTTTCGCAACAAAATCTTTTCTTTCTACTTCGTATTTATTTCGTAGAGCCTGAATTTTTGCTGCACGCTCTTTCTCTCCGTTTTGCCACATTGCCAACGCATTTTTATAGGCATTTTCTGATGCTTCTATATCTTTTTGTTCCTGAGTAGCAAGACGATTGTCTTTTCCCTCTTTTCCGTGAAAAAATTTTTCGAGAAATCCAACTGTTTTAACGGGCGTTTTAATTTGATAATTAGCGCGATTCGGTTCAGGTTTTATTCTGCTTAGCTCTAATGGGATTTGAAAAGCTGGAAAATCATCTCTAATCTTCAAATCTTCAAAATCTATTTCATCGTCAACTTCCAAAGTATGTTCGAGCAAAGATTTTAATTCGATAATTCTTTCGTTAAGCTGTTCGTTAAGATCATCGGTCTCTTGCTGTCTATCCTCAAGATACTGTAAGCGTAGTTCTTTTTCATATTGTTTTTGCTCTCTTTCATAGCTTCTTGCGTCGCGTTCTTGTTCGCGCAACATTCTGTTGTAATCGCGCACTTGGCGGTTATGTTCTGCAATCTGCCGACGTTGAGAGCGCGCCTGTTCTCTCGCGATTTGATTTATTAAACCAGCAAAACCAGACCTTCTTCCCATTTGTATTTCTCCTGAGTAAAATTGTGAAAAGTTGAAATTTATTAGGCAGAAATTGTTTTACACCAAATTCATTTCTGAATAAAGCCGCGGCTTCATCTAAGATTGTGATAAAAAAACTTAACCGGGTAAAATTACAAGAAAGAAATGGAAATATCGGAACAAATCGAAAGCCGACAAAGCGAAAAACCGTTTGAGGCATTGGCTTATGCGGCGTGGATAATTGCTTTATTGGCGACGGTCGGTAGTCTTTTTTTCAGCGAAGTGATGAATTTGCCGCCGTGCGCTTTGTGTTGGTATCAGCGGATTGCGACATATCCGCTGGTTCTGGTGATCGGCGTCGGAATTGTTTTGCGCGACAGGCGGATGAAGTATTATGCATTGCCGCTTTCTCTCGGCGGTTTGGCGATTGCGGTTTATCACAATTTGCTTTATTACGGCGTTATTCCAGAAACGGCAGCGCCCTGCACTCAGGGAGTTTCCTGCACCGAGACGCAAATCGAGTGGTTCGGATTTATCACGATTCCGCTGATGTCGCTGGCGGCGTTTGTTGTGATGAGCTTGTGTCTGTTTTTTTATAAACCAAAGGAATAATCGTTTTATGAATAAAGAATTCAAGATTTTAGGCGCGATTGCAATCATTGTTATTATCGGCGCGGCAATCGGCGCGGGTTATTATCGAAATTCAATTCAAAGCCAGCGGGTAACAACGAGCGGCAATTCGGGCAAACCGGGAATCAGCCCGGAAACGCTTGTGCGCCCCGACAGCCCGACGCTCGGCGCGGCTGATGCGCCCGTTACTCTCGTCGAATTTTTAGACCCGGAATGCGAATCGTGCGCGGCTTTTTCTCCGGTCGTCAAAAGGATTTTGAAAGATTACGACGGCAAAGTTCGTCTTGTCGTTCGCTATATGCCGCTTCATCCGAATTCGCTGCCGGCGGCAACGCTTTTGGAAGCCGCCGGAGAACAGGGAAAATACTGGCAAATGCAGGAATTGCTGTTTCAAAAACAGCCTGAATGGGGCGAACGCCACGGCGCTCCGGCTTCTGCGCCGAAACCGGATGTTGACGCTTTGTTTGAAAAATACGCAATGGAATTGGGGCTTGATTTGGAGAAAGTAAGCGCTGCGATTAAGGAAAACCGTTACCGGGCGAAATTTGAGCGCGATTTGCGCGACGGGCAAACGCTCGGCGTTCGGCAAACGCCATCTTTTTTTGTCAATGGCAGAAGATTGGCGCGATTTGGTGAAGCTGATTTAAGAGCGTTGATTCAAGACGAGTTGAAAAAATAGGAATTTGAAAAATTTATTCTCTTTCTTTGATTAATGTTTTAAACACCAGAAACGAGGCGATTCCGCATCCGCCGATAAGCGCCGTCATCGGCAGAGTTGTTCCGTTATTAAAATAGCTAATTAGCCCCGAAGAAATCGCTGCAAGAATATATTGCAGCGTGCCGAGCAGCGCCGAAGCTGCTCCGGCGTGAGCTTGTTGTTTGGCAAGCGCTCCCGCCGTCGCGTTTGGGAAAATCATTCCGAGGCTTGCGATGTAAAGAAAAAGCGGAATTGTGATTGCCCAAAACCCAAGTTGGAAAACTCCGCCTAAAATTAAAAATAAACCGAAAACCGTAATTGCCGACAAACTTAAACGCAAAAGCTGATTTGGGTTGTAAGTGCGCAGCAAACGCCCGTTGAGCTGCGAAAAGGCGATTAAACCGAGAGCATTTAATCCGAAAATCCAGCCGAAGCTTTCCGCCGGGATGTGAAACAAATTAATAAAAACAAACGGCGAGCCGGTGATGTAAGCAAACATTCCGGCTTGCGCCAGACCTCCGGCGAAAGTAAAACCCAAGAATTCTTTATCTTTGAAAATATTCCAGTAAGTCGAAAAAGTACGACTGAGGTGTACGTCAGGATTCGGCTTTCTGGTTTCGGGTAAAAAAGCGTAAACAGCCGACAAAGAAAACGCGCTAAAAACGGCGAGAACGAAGAAAATCGCTCGCCAGCCGAAATAAATCGTGACGTAACCGCCGAGCAAAGGGGCGAGAATCGGCGCAACGCCCATCACCAGCATCAGGAGAGAAAAAACTCTCGCCGATTCCTGATGTTCAAACAAATCTCTGACCATCGCCCGCGCAATGACGATTCCGGCGCAGCCGCCCAAAGCTTGAAAAAAACGCAAAACAATCAGCGTTTCAATATTCGCCGCGAAGGCGCAAATGATCGAAGCCAGACAATAAATTGTTAAACCGACGTAAAGAGGCAATTTTCTGCCAAAACGATCCGCCGCCGTGCCGTACATCAACTGTCCGAACGAAAGACCAACGAAAAACGTCGCCAGCGATAATTCAACCCGCCCGTGCGACACTGCAAAATCTTCGGCAATCTGCGGAAATGCCGGAAGATACATATCAATCGAGAGCGGCGCAAAAGCTGTCAGAGACGCTAAAATAACGACAAATAAATAAAAACGACCTGCTTTTTCTTGAGCATGATTCATCTGCTGAAGTTTATCGAAAAGTTTCACAAACAGCTAAAAAGCGTCCTCCCAAAAACTATCGTTTAAAAATTTGATAAAATAAAACTAGAAATTCATTGCCGCGAGATTTATGCTGGACATAAGGCAAATCTCACCGAGTTTTGCACAAAGACTCTATTTTCGGGAAATCCTCGTTTGAAAGTTCGGAAAATAAAATTATGAAAAAGCAGTTTCTTTTCGCCGTTTTATTTGTTTTCCTCTCAATCTCCAGCTTCCAAGCCGCAACCTACGAAGTCGGTCCCGGTCGCCCTTTGACGGCAATTGCACAAGTTCCCTGGGCGAGTTTGCAGCCCGGAGATACGGTTTTAATTTATTGGCGCGCCGATGCCTACAAAGAAAAATGGGTGATTTGCCGGCTGGGCACGGCGGATTTGCCGATTACCGTGCGCGGCGTTCCCAATCAAAACGGCGATTTGCCGGTGATTGACGGAAACGGCGCGACGACGCCTTCAAATTTAAATTTCACGGGCGACGCGCGGAGCGTGATTAAAATCGGGAGCGCCAATGTTCCCGCCGATACTTTGCCGAAATTTATCACAATCGAAAATCTGGAAATCCGCAGCGCGCACCCGAATTACCAATTCACCGATGAATTTGGCGCTACCGGAACTTATTCCAGTTCGGCTTCTTCAATTTATGTTGAAAAAGGCGAAAATATTACGGTTCGCAATTGCAAACTGCATGACAGCGCAAACGGATTTTTTGTGGCTTCGTCCGACGCGCTGGCTTCTCGAAATATTCTGGTCGAAGGCAATTACATTTTCGGCAACGGAATTGTCGGCAGCGCGTTTCAGCACAATAATTATACGGCGGCAATCGGCATCACGTTTCAATACAACCGTTTCGGCGCGATGCGCGCCGGAGCGAACGGAAACGCCCTGAAAGACCGTTCCGCCGGACTTGTCGTGCGCTACAATTGGCTCGAACACGGCAATCGCCAGCTCGATTTGGTTGATGGCGAAGACAGCATTCTGATTCGCAACGCTCCCGAATACCGGAAAACTTTTGTTTACGGAAACGTCTTTTTAGAACCGGACGGCGCGGGAAATTCGCAAATCACGCATTATGGCGGCGACAGCGGAAACACACCGAATTATCGCAAAG
>DASVUH010000013.1:0-101681 GCA_036387135.1 Pyrinomonadaceae bacterium
TTTCAATTTGTCGAAATACAAAAGAAGAAAATTAACAGGGATGAAATGGATAAAAGAGATAAACCAAAAACAGGAAATATCCCTTTTATCCCTTTCATCCCTGTTAATTCTTTGTCTTTCAATTTATTGAAATGCGATTTAGTCACAATTTGGATAAGCGCTGTTAAGCATTAGCCCGAAATTTGCTTTACTTTTGTTTTTCGTAAGCTGCGCGGACGATGGTTTTGATATTGCCGCGGACGTGAAAATCGCCTTCGATTTCGACTTTGAGCGGGTCGCAGGCGCGGACGAAATCTTCGAGAATAATGTTGATGACGTGCTCGTGAAAAACTTTAATGTTGCGAAACGAGTTGATGTACATTTTCAGGCTTTTCAGCTCGATGCAGCGCTCGTTCGGCACGTATTCGAGCTTTATCACGGCGAAATCGGGAAAATCCGAAAACGGGCAAATCGCCGTAAATTCGGGGATTTCAAAGTTGATGCGGATTTCTCTGCCCGCATATTCGTAAGGAAAAGTGTCGAGCGCGACGAGCTGCATTTCCTCGCGCGGAGTCGAGCGTATGTCCAAGCCTTGTTGATTCGGCGGCGGTAAAGTGTTTGTCATAAAAATCTCTTTTTTAGTGTTTTCAAAATCAAATTCTACAATTTTTAGCTCATTTGATGAAATTCCGCTCGTTTGGTTTTCACAGTTAAAAGCAAAAACGCGGCGAGCGTGCTGATTGCCGCGCTTGTCATAAAAGCCGCCTGAAACCCGAAAAATTTCCAGATTGCGCCGAGCATTAGAGAAGCCGGAAAAACGGCGATGCCGAACGCAAGATGATACCAGCCGTAAGCCGCGCCGCGCCGTTCGGCGGGAACTAAATCCGCGACCAGAGCTTTTTCCGCGCCTTCGGTCAAACCGAAATAAACGCCGTAAATTAGAAACAAAACCCAAGCCTGAACCGGCGTCGAGATAAAAGCGAACCCGCAATAAACCGCGCCGTACAACATCCAGCCCGCAAAAATCAGCCGCTTGCGCCCGACTTTATCCGACAAATCGCCGCCGACCAGCGAACTGCCGACTTTTACGACGTGCAGAAACATCCACAAAATCGGCAGATAAACCGTCGCTATTCCGCATTCCTGCGCGCGCAGCAGCAAAAATGCGTCCGAAGAGTTTGAGAGCGTAAACAGCGCCAGAACAACGAGAAACCTTTTAAAATTTCCGTCAAACCGCTCCTTTGCCATTTTCTCAACCGGACTTTCGACTTCGGACTTTGAACTTTGGACTTTAGGGCTTTCTTTGACGAAAAAATTGATTACGAAGACCGCGAGAATTGAAGGAATCGAGGCGACGAGAAAAACTTGAGAATATTCGTCGGCGGTCGGGTTTTGATGGTCCGAAGCTAAAAACCAGAGCAGCAGAAAAGCCAGAAGCGGTCCGATAACCGCTCCGACGTGATCCATCGCGCGGTTGAAACCAAACGCCATACCGCGTTTTTCCGGCGGAACGGCGTCCGCCAGCAGCGCGTCGCGCGGAGCGCCGCGAATGCCTTTGCCGACTCGGTCTGCGAGCCGAATAAACAAAACGCCCGTCCAATTTGTCGCCAAACCGAGAAACGGGCGTGTAATGCTAGAAATGCCGTAACCGGCGAGAACCGCAAATTTTCTTTTGCCGAGATGATCGGAAATGTAACCGGCGGCGAGCTTTAACAGACTGGCGGCTGATTCGGCAGCGCCTTCAATAGCGCCGATGACGAACGGCGACGCGCTGAGAGTTAAGCTCAAAAAGACAGGGAGGAGCGGATAAATTATCTCGCTCGAAGTGTCGTTTAATAAACTGACCACGCTCAGGGCGAGAACGTTTTGCGGCAGATTGTGATAACGCCGCCAATATTTTGGCGGCGTCGCTGTTTGTGAATCCGGGTTTTCGGTTTCGCTCACGTTTTTTTATCGAGTTTGTCGAACGGGCGCAGTTCGCGGTTTGTCGCCGCTTCCGCCCGCAAACCACCAGAGCGACGCCGCGCCGACCACGCCGATTAACAGCAAAACGCCGACAATCGCAATCCGAAACGCGAGCTTGACCGTCCGGCGAACGAACGATAAAACAACCATCGCCAGAGCGACGAAGACGACCAGAAAAATGATTGCCGCAATAAGTCCGATTGAACCTGCTTCCATCTGTTTTTAACCGTTCTCCATTTCGTCAAATTATAAATTCACGTTTTTAAAATCCGTGTTTTCTTCGTCGAGTAAATCAAAAGTCGCGTTGTTGTTCATCTCCGACTTTTCATCCGGCACGCGATACTCTTCATCAATCCACGAGCCGAAATCTATCATCCGGCAGCGCTCCGAACAAAACGGTCGAAACTCATTTCCTTCCCACTGGGTCTGCTTTCCGCAGTATGCACACTTAATTTTCATAGCACAATTTAGATGACAAACAGCCTGCAATAGTAACTTCCAAAGGGAACAACGGGCAAGCCCGCCGCGTAAAGTTTATTGCACAACCGGCAATCAAGTATAATCAAAAAAACGGAAGGTAAAAATGATGGCGAATTACAGAGAAAAACTTGAAAACCTGCGGCGCAACGCCGAAGAAAAAGCGCGCGAGTTTGACGAAAAATATAATCTGCGCGAAAAAATCGAAGAAGGCGCGAAAATGGCGACGGGCGCGGCTCGCGTCGGCTCGGACGCTTTGCGCGACGGCGCGGATAAATTATTTACCGAAGCCGAAAAGCTGCGCGAAGAAGCCGAGCGAATGGCGGAAGATTCGGAGCTTTCGGAACACGCCCGCAAAGTCGCTTCGGATGCCGCGCGGCGCGCGCGTGAAGTCGGCGAAAATATTCGGGAAACTGCCGGAAAAGCCGGAGAGAATCTTGGCATTACGTCCGACAAAGCCGGAGAATTTTACAAAGGCGCGCGAGACAGAGCCGGAAGTTTTTACAACACCGCACGGAAAACCGCTGAAAGCGCCGCCGGAGTTTTCAATTTCGGAGTCGGCTGGACAAAGATTGCCACTAACACAATTGCGGGTCTGACGAAAGCCGCGACGTGGACAATCGAAAACCCTTGGAAAGCCGCCGGAACGGGCGCGTCAGTTTTGTTCGGTTTGCGAATCGGTTCCGCCGTTCCGTTTTTAAGCACGCATTGGCTTCCGAATTCGGCTTTGCCGGTTTGGGGCTTGAAAAAAGCGAGCGACAAATTTAACGAATATCTCACGCGCCGCGAAGAATTAATTCAAAAAGGCGAATTGACCGAAGCCGAAGCCGACCGCGTGCGCTTTGAACGCGACATCGTCAAATACGTCGGAGCGCCGCTTTTGGGAGCTTTTTCGTGCGCGGCGGGCGCGGCAATGTTTGCCCAGATTTTAAATCCGCGAACGATTACGGGCGCGCCTTTGAGCTGGCTTTTGGGCGGAAATCCGATTCTCGAAGGCATCTGGCTGTTCGGCAACGGCGTCGTCTGTTTCAAAATCGGCTACGACTTTTTTATGATTGCGCTCGAAGACCAGGAGGAAGTTCAGCGAATCGTCCGCGAAATCAAAGGCTTACTGCCTACAGCGCAAGAAGCATAAAAAAAAGTCCTATGTCTCTGAGAACAGTTATTATTCGCTGGACTGGCGGTTTTTCGTGTGAACAGATTTGCAATTCTGATAAAGGAAATGGAATTTATTTGCTAACTGGCAAAAGAAAATACGAGCGACAAAATCAAATTCAATATTGCGGAATTACTGAAGATTACTTTTGTAATCGAATAAACGATAAACATCATAAATTGTCGCAAATCGGAGACGAAACTTTATCAATTTGGCTGGGTGAAATAATTTATCCAAATAAGTTTAAAAGAAACTTGCTGGAACTTGCTGAACATTGTTTTGTTTCATTTTGGCAACCGCCTTTGAATGAACAAAAGGTAATTTATTATCCGCGCAATTCTATCTGTTTTATTTCGCAATGGTGTAATAGTAAAGCCGAACCGTTAATGCGCCGACCGTCAATCGTGCGAGATTTACCAGATGTTTTATGGTGGGATTTAGAACGTTGGCGAACCAGCAAATTAAGAGTTTGGAACAAAGAAGATTAAGCTAACACAAAAGTGAAAGCCTGTTGCCCACTTTTGGGGAAGGTTGAAAGATAAATATGACTCTGGAAACATTGACGAAAACCGATTTATGGGCGGCATTTGAAAATCAGGCGCGGGCTGAACAAAAAAAGCCCGCCGAGATTCTCGCCGAACTGCTAAGAGAATATCTGGAAACATCGGCAGACGTGAAACTCAACGAATCAATGCGGCGAGATGCTCACAAAAGCGGTTTAAAAGAGTCGGAAGCCGTTCGGCTGGTTCGGGAACATCGCGCGAACCGGCGCAAACAACGCGATGCCGCGTAAAAGCAGAATTGCGGTTGTTTTTGATACGAATATAATTGTCGGTCAGCTTTTAGCCAAAACGCGACGTTCCGCGAACGCTCGTGTTTACGATTTGTGGTTGGTCAAAAGGCAATTGCAGTTAATCGTCAGCCAGCCAATCGTCACCGAATATCTTGAGTTGCTTGAGAGAATCGGAGTGGAAACGGAAAATATTGCCCGATTTCACGAACGATTGTTAAATTCTCCAATTGTTACGCAGACAAATTTGGGTAAAAGATTCAACGACAGCCGCGACTCTGATGACAACGTAATGCTCGATACGGCGCAAGCGGGACGCGCAAAATTTTTGATCACAAACGACCGCGATTTATTAGAAATTTCCGACGAAGCCAAACGCAAATTTAGTTTTCAGATTGTGAAGCCTTCGGAATTTTTAAATCTGATGCGCAAATGACAAATCAAACTTTCTTAATCCGCATTCAAAACCGCGATAAACGGCAGATTTCGATAGCGTTCGGCGGCGTCCAAACCGTAGCCGACGAGAAATCGGTTCGGGACTTCAAAGCCGACGTAATCAATCGGGACGTGGCTTTTGCGCGGTTCGGGTTTGTCGAGCAACGCGGCTAATTTGACCGACGCCGCGCCGCGCGAGCGCAGATTTTCGAGCAAATACGAAAGCGTCAAGCCTGTATCAACAATATCTTCGACGACCATCACGTTTTTGCCTTCGATGGAAACGTCCAAATCTTTGACGATTCGCACTTCGCCGGACGAGCGCAAGGCTTTTCCGTAGCTCGAAACCGCCATAAACTCAATCGAGAGCGGCGCATCAATCGCCCGCATCAAATCGGACAAAAACAAACACGCGCCTTTTAAAATGCCGATTAAAATCAATTCCTGCCCGGCATAATCGGCGGCGATTTGCGCGCCCATTTCGCCGACGCGCCCGGCAATCTGTTCGGATGTAAATAAAATTTCGAGATTCGGATTGGTAAATTCGCTTGTCATAATTTGCTCGTTTTCAATTCGTCAAATAGTATTTGAGACAATTGCAAATTTCAAATCTGCGATTTCAATATTTTATGAGCGAACAGGAACAAACACGCGACCGCGTTCGGCAGCTCGTCCGGCAGGTTTTGGAAAACACGCCGCTTGCTGACGAAGAAGAAACGCCGAAGACAAAATTTATTGATGTTGCGCCGCCTCCGGTTCAGGCGGAAAAGGAATTTGACCGCGACGAGTCCGCCAAAACTTTGATTACCGAAGACGATTTGCGCGGTTTGTCCGAAGCCTCGCGTTTGCGCGTCGCCGACAATGCGCGGCTTACGCCGCTGGCTTTGGATTTGATAAAGGAAAAACGAATCGAATTAATAAAAAAAACTTCGCGTGGAGGTTCGTCAAAAGTTCGTTCGATTGCCGTCGGCTGCGATCACGGCGGTTTTGAATTTAAAGAAAAATTAAAAGATTTTCTCGCGGGAAAAGGTTTTCAAGTTCGTGATTTCGGGACAAACTCGGAAGCGGCGGTTGATTATCCCGATTTTGCCCACGCCGTTGCCAAAGCGGTATCGGAAAAAACGGCTGATGTCGGGATAATTATAGATGGCGCGGGAATCGGTTCGGCGATGACGGCAAACAAAGTTCCAGGCGTGCGCGCGGCGGCTTGTTACTCGGTCGCTTTGGCGAAAAATTCGCGCGAGCATAACGGCGCAAATGTTTTAACATTGGGCAGCAAGCAAAACTCTTTCAAAGAAATCTGCGAAATCGCCGAAGCGTGGCTCGGTACCGATTTAACCGAAGAACGCCATCAAAAGCGCGTCGCGAAAATCGAAGCGGTTGAGCGGCAATTTTTAAGATAGAGACAAAATCAAATCTGTATTTATGAACGCGGGGGTTAGTAAAACAAATTACAATTCGCCTTTTTGGTGGGCGCGCTATGTTCCGGTCGCGCTGGTTTTGCTGGTTATCGGCGCGCTGCTGCTTTTTGTCACCGGTCCGGTTTTAGTGCCGCTGCTGTTGAGCTTTGCGCTCGCGTTTATGCTCGAACCGCTTGCCGATTGGTTTCAGCGGCGTTTTCGCAGCTCGCGCAATTCGGCGGTGTTGTTTGCTTTGGCGCTCGCAACTTTCGGCGTTCTGGGAATAATTATCGGTTTGCTGCCGAGCGTTTACAGCCAGTTTGTTGAATCAACGGAGAAAATGCCGCTGGCGATTGCGGCGGCGCGGGCGCGTTTTCAAGATTTGCTTACTTACGCGCAAGAGCATTTAAGTCCTTCGGTTTTTAGCGGGCTACAGGATTTCGTTCGCGGTTTTCAGGAAGACCCGTCGGCAATTACTTCGCGCATCGGCGGTTTTCTATCGCAAGGTTTGTTCGGGCTGGTGAATCTAAGCTCGGCGGCAATCGGGTTATTAATCGTGCCTTTTTTCGTTTATTACCTGCTGCTCGATATGCAGAATATTCGGCTGTTTGTCGAAAGACGCATTCCCGAACGGCATCGCGGCGTCGGGTTGCAGTTGTTTAATGAAATGGGTGAAGTCGTGCGCGGTTATGTGCGCGGGCGTTTTTTGATTGCGTTGATTCTGTCGGTTTTTTACGCCATCGGTTTATGGGTTTTAAACGTTCCGCTGTGGGCGGCAATCGGTTTGATTGCAGGTTTTATCGGCATTATTCCGTACATCGGTATCGTCGCCGGAATCATTCTCGCGCTCGCGTTTGCCGCGTTAGACGGCGCAGGTACGGGGCGACTCGTCGGCGTTGTTGTGGTTTTTCTGCTCGCCCAGCCGCTTGAAGATTATGTTTTGACTCCAAAGCTGATCGGCGACAAATTGGATTTACATCCGATGTTCGTTTTTATCGCATTGATTATCGCAGGCAGCTTGTTCGGCGTTTTGGGACTTGTGCTGGCGATTCCAGTGGTCGGGGTTTTGAAGGTTTTTCTGCGCTTTTTTGACCAGTTATATTTAGATTCGGATTTTTACCGGCAACCGGCGCTCGCCGGAGATGTCGGCGACGTTCAGCGCGCCGCAAAAGCGGCATTTTCCGACGAGAAAGCGGAAGCCGATGCTGAAAAATTTGAAGCAACGCGCGAAAGTATGCCCGCAAATAAAACAGAATAAGCTGCGGAACAGGTAAAATTGACAATGTGCAATTTACAATTAAATTGTTCATTATGAATTTAAAATTGTAAATTGGCTGGCAGTTATTTAGCGTAAATAGAGTTTTTAAATGATGAATAATTTGAGCAACGGAAATTTTGAACGGCTTGTCGAGCAAATCACCGATGTCGTTTTATCAAAGCTAAACGGCTCGGCGCAAACCGAATGTTTCAGCTTTTGCGGTTCGGAAGAAATGCGGCGAATGGTTGACGCGGGGGCGGCGCGTGTCGGGCTTGTTCTGGGCGAAACGGCTTCTGCGCGCGATTGGGCGAGTTTGATTGACCACACGCTTTTAAAACCGGAAGCCTCCGCAGCAGACATTCGCAAATTATGCGAAGAAGCCGCTCAATTCGGTTTTGCGTCGGTTTGCGTCAATCCGTTCTGGGTAAAAACCTGCGCGAAAATTCTTAAAAACTCCGGCGTTCCGGTTTGCACTGTAATCGGTTTTCCTTTGGGCGCAAACGCAACTGACACAAAAGTTTACGAAACGCGCCGCGCAATTTTCGACGGGGCGCGCGAGGTTGATATGGTCGTCAACGTCGGCGCTTTAAAATCGGGCGACGATTGCAGCGTCGAACGCGACATTCATCATGTCGTCGAAGCCGCGCACGAGGCGGAAATTATCTGCAAAGTCATTATCGAAACCGCGCTTTTAACCGACGAAGAAAAAGTGCGCGCGTGTCTCGCCGCAAAAGCCGCCGGAGCGGATTTCGTCAAAACCTCAACCGGATTTGCCAAAGGCGGCGCGACGGTCGAAGACATTGCGTTGATGCGAAGT
Organism: Pyrinomonadaceae bacterium; assembly: GCA_036387135.1. GTDB lineage: Bacteria > Acidobacteriota > Blastocatellia > Pyrinomonadales > Pyrinomonadaceae > JALZCH01. Next base: position 8,278 of record DASVUH010000013.1, read on the forward strand.
GTTGTCGGCGCGGATTTGGGCGTTAAAGCGTCGGGCGGCGTAAAATCTCTGGAAGACGCGCGTGCGTTGGTCGAGGCGGGCGCAACCAGAATCGGCGCGAGCGTCGGCGTGAAAATCGCGCAGGAAGCGAGCGGAATTAAATCAACCGTTGTTGCCGGAAGTTATTAAAATTTCCATTGTCTAAAAAACAAAAACGAAAAAGGCTTGCATTTTCAGCAAGCCTTTTCAGATTCAAATTAAAAGCGAAACCCAATACCTGCGCTGAATTGAAAAGAATGCCGCGTTGTTGCGGGAGTCCTAAAGGTATTAAGATTTCCATTTGCATCAATAAAAAATGCGTCTTGCGAATTAAAGTGCGTAATCGTATCGCCGAAATCGAAACGGGTGATAAGTTTTTTTGTCGGATAAAATTCGACCACTCCGCCGACATCGGCTGTAAAATTCGTCGCGCCTTTATAGCGAAGCCGATTATTAAGATTAATATCAGTGCTGGATGGATTGAGTTCGGCTCTTCCCTGACTATTGTAAATAAATCCGGGACGCGCTTTGGCAAAAACGCCGAATCTGTCCCAGCGTTTTCCGGCTTTAACGCCTATCAAAGCCTGCGCAGCGCTTCCTCTGAATCGTCCCAGCGGAAAAATATTAACTTCCGATTCGATTGCCAGATGGCGATTTGCGTTGACGGTAAAACGTCCGCCAAAGCCGTTGTCATAGCCGCCGCCGAGCGCGGTATAATGCCCTCCGACTTCGTAACGCGAAACTTCTTCGTCGTTTTGCGTTTGAGTTTTATTTTCGGTTGCTGCGTTTTGCGCGAAATTCGTTTGGACAAGACACAGCAAGCCCAGCGCAGCGCAGATTAGTACGTGCTTCTTCATAATTTCTCCTGGTTTTTTTTAGTTAGTTTTTAGGTAAAAGGCTGTCGAGCGAAGTCGCGCCGCCTGCCGCGACTCGTGTTGAACTTTCGTTTGGCGGGTTCAATTTTTTGCGTAATCTCGCCGCATCAATCGAGCCGCGCTTTTTGCTCATATCGAGGTCGAGCGGATTGTTTCTTTTTAAAGCCTCCATTGTTCGTTCGGACGCTTTTTCGATGGGAGATTTTTCAAAATCTTCGTTCGGTTTGATTTGAGTCAAAAGCGCGACGGCGGGCGGAATGTAATTCGGAACGTGCAAAATCCACAGCCGCCAGACGCCTTCAATCGGTAAAAATGCTTCGCTCGAAGTCCATTGGTATTCATCATCGCCGAGTCGAAACGAAATTTTATTGCCGTGCAAAATTCCGATCCGGCGAAAATCGTAGCCTTCGCGCGGCTCAAGCGAAACCGCGAAAAATCCTTTTTCCGGGACATAAAACCAAAGCAGAGAACCGTCGTATCGCCGCATACGGTTTCCGACCGCGAAGCTGTCATCATTGATTTTCAGATAAGAACCGCGCGCGGCTAGATGGACATCTTTGAGCGTAAAATCTTTGACCGGAAATTCATTGAGCTTGTCGCGGTTTGCCGCCACTCGAACCCGGTCGGTAATTTTAATACCCATCTGCTGATTAACGAGCAAATCGAGCGCGACCGTTTCACCGTCGGCGAGCGTTTGCGGCGCGGAAATCGGCGGCAATGTCAGCAAGCGAAAGCGAGGTTTTCCGTCTGAACCAGCCGGAAATTTGTCATTTAAAGCATCAAAGGCGGTTTCGGTTAAAGGCTCAAACGAGATGACGAACTTTGAATCAATTTCGTTTCTTTTAACTTTTAAAGTGTAGCCGAACAAAACCCTGTTTATTTCGTCAAACAAAATTCGCTGAAAACCATTTTCCGAATTGATAACACGCTGCTTTAAATTCACTGCGCTAAACGCCGGAGCTTGAGAATTTTCCTGCAAAAAGGACATTTGCGGCTTAAAAGAGACGGCTCCCGCGCCATTTTGCAAATCAATGATAATTGTCTCGGAAAAGCCGGTTTGCGCGAACGATTTTGAAGAGAACGCAAAGCACAAAGCGAGCGCGAGAATGCAAAGAATTGTTAATTTTCTATTTTCCACCGTATGCGCCCTCCGCAACAATTTTGGGTTCGACTTTCGCCGGCGGCTGAAATTCGGCAAGATTAAGAAGCGGCATTGTCGCTTCCGGCAGCTCTGCTTTGCGTTTCGCGCGAGCGGTAAATGCAGCCGAATTTTTAATCCCGCTCTCTCTCTGCGGAACATAAATTTTTTGCGTTACGACGCGATCACGCCAGACTGTTTTCTCCTGAACGACAATTTTTTCCCTGTCAACCGGGATGAGTTGAATCTGCGGCTCCGCAATAGTTTGAGTTGTCTGCGATTGCTCAGCAGGCAATCGCAAATTCAAAAACGCGGCGCTGACAAGCAAAACGGCAAACCCGGCGGCAACGGGAACGGGAATGCGAATCTGCGCCGCCAGAAATTTACGGCAGAAATCTGCGACAAAAGATTTTTTCGGCTGCGGCGAATCAACCGACATCAGCTTTCGGCTGAGATTAGCCTCGTAACTTTGCCAGTAATTTTCTTCCGGCACGTCCAGCGCGGAAAATTTTTCGTATTCGGCGAAAGTTTTTTGCATTCCCGCGTATTCGGTTCGGCAAGCGTCGCAAAACCGAAGCTCACGCTGAAGGCGCGCCGTTTGCACCGCGTCCGCTTCACCGAAAAGCAAATCCAGAAGTTCTTCTTTAATGTTTTGACAGTTATGCATTTTCTTAAACTTTCGTTTTTTGTTCGGTTAAATCATTTAAACCGAATTTTTCCCGTAATTTTTGCGTTGACCGAAAAAGCGATTTTTTTACAGTTCCGCTCGAACACTCCAATTCTTTGCCGATTTCTTCGCAAGTCATTCCTTCGTCGTATTTGAGCAGAAAAATCAGACGCTGCGGCGGAGTCAATTCAATTAAAAACCGCCGCACTTTTTCAACCAGAATTTTATCGTGCAAACGATTGGTAAAATCTTCGTGCCAGCCGTTGAGCGATTCAAAAGCCGCGTCTTCGATGTTTAATTCAATCTCCAAAACATTGGCTCGCTGACTGTTTAAAAACGTCCGAATCGCAATCCGCCGCAGCCAGGTATAAAACTGCGCTTCGCCGCGAAAATCTTTGATAGCTTTAAAGGCTCTCAGCCAAACTTCCTGTGATAAATCTTCGGCATCTGCGGCGCTGTGCGTATAACGAAGCGCGAAAAGATGCAATCTGCGCCCGTAAATACGCGCTAATTCGCAAAATGCTTCGCGGTCGCCGCCTTGAGCTTTTTTTATGAGAGCGTTTTCGTTTGTCACAAGAGAAAATTTGATTACCGTTTAAATAGACACGCGACGCTGTAATCCGGTTGGCGCGAACGAGGAATTATTTTTCAATGCAAGCAAAAATACGGCGGAGAATGAGAATTTGTTATCTCATTCTCCGCCGTATTTTTTAAGCGAAACTGCTTTTTCAGATTTAGAAAAATCTGAAAGTGTAGCTCGCGCGAATTCCGCGTCCGGGTTCGGGCGCGAGGTCTTTGATGTATGAGAGATGATTGTAATACAGCTTGTCGGTCAGATTATTCGCGCTCAAACTGAAAATATGCGCGTAATGCTCGGTTCCGTAAGTGTAAGAAGCGTTGACGTTGAATAAACCGTAACCGGCGGTTGGCGTTTCGAGCGGAAAAATATCGCCGAGCGATTTTCTAGCCACAAACATTGTTTCGGGACGCACGCTCAAACCTTTGTATTTCAAATCAAGTCCGATGCGCGCCCGCGCAGGCGTAATGCGCGGCAAAGGCGTGCCGTTCGTGAGTTTGGCGTTTACGATGTCACCCACGAAGAATGCGCCGACGTATTTGTTGATGTCGAAATTGACGCTCACATCAGCGCCGATGAAACGGCTGTCGTTCTGCAAATAACGGCGGACGAATAAATTATCTTCAATGTCCGGCACTCCGTTAGCATCCTCGTCTTCGAGTGCTTGATAAATGAAATCGTTAATCCGGTAATAGAAAAATCCGCCGTCAAAACGCAGCCGCTTCGTGTTTTGTTTAAACGAAAATTCGATGCCGTTTGAACGCTCGCGCCGCAAATTTTCGTTGCCGATTTCAAACGATATGGTTCCAACGTGCGCTCCGTTGTTGTAAAGTTCTTCCAAAGCCGGAGCGCGATAAGAACTGTTGACATTTGTCACAAACGACGCGCCTTCCCACAAACGGAAACGCACGCCTGCCGCGCCGGAAAACCCTGTAAAACTGCGGTCGAGCAAATTTGCGCTCGCCGTGTCATAAGAATTGCGCTCCATGCGACCGCCGAACTGAAAAGCGACTCGCTTAAAGCCCAATTCTTCAAGCACAAAGACAGCGAAATTGTTTTGCCGGACGCGACCTTCAACCAGCGATTCTTCGCCGGTCGTCAAATAACTGCGGCGAAAACCTTCAAAACCGAAACGTCCGGTTAATTTGTTAAAAGGCTTTTGTTCAAACGTCGAACGATAAGAAAAAGTGTCATTGTCAAAAACCGTCCCGATTTCTTCTTCTTCCAATTCCTGGTGCTGATAATCGCTGTGATTAATCGCGAAATTCATCGCAGTAATCGGAGAATTCAAATCGTGCAGACCGCCGCGAAAACGCAGATTACGAGTCCGCGCGCGAATATCAATGTTTTCGTCGTTGCTCTCGCCGCCCGATTCAAAAAAACCGGCGAACGGAATTCCGTATCGGCGTTTGTCGTAATCGAAACCGGCTTGAAGAAAGCCTTTGTCGCCAAAATATCCGACTTTGCTAACCGTGTTCCAGTAACGCGAAGCCGAATTCGGAACTACGCCGAGCGGCGTATGATAATCGTCTTCGCGCTGCGCGGAAGCGCCGACGTTAAATAAAAACTTCTTGTAGCCGTATTCAATGTTGCCGTTCGCTCCGGCTTGCGAATTGACCGTACCGCCCAAGCCGCTAAAAAATCCGCGCAAACCTGTGTGCGAAGTGTTTTCATCGGATGTCACGGCGTTAACTACCCCGCCGATTGCGTTTGAACCGTAAAGCAGCGTCGCCGGACCTTTGACGACTTCCAATCTTTCCAGATTCAAAACGTCAATCGGCTCGCCGTGATCGCCGGATTGCGAACCGAGCGAACCAGTCCGCACGCCGTCCTGAGTTATCAAAACGCGGTCGCCGTCAAAACCTCTGACGACGGGGCGCGCCGAACCAGTTCCGAAAGAGCGTTTGCCGACGCCCGCCTCGCGCTCCAAAACTTCGCCGATTGAAGTGCTGGCTTGTTCGCGAATGCGAAGCTGGCTGACGGAATTCACCGATTGAAACGATTCAAAAACCGATTGCTGCTGTCCGGTTGCCGTTACCGTAACTTGTTCATTGACGCCCGCCAGCGAGAGCGCGAAATCAACGGTCGCAACCGCGCTGCCGACTAAAGCGACGTTGCGCGTTCTGTCGGAAAAACCTTCCGTGTGAACCAGAATCGTGTAATTTCCCGGCGCGATGTTGGTAAATTCATAAACGCCGTTTGCGTCCGTGTTCGTCGTGCGGCGAAGCTGGACGATTTGCACCGAAGCGCCCGTGAGCGCGCTTCCTTCGGCTTCCGTCGTGACGCTTCCGCGAATCGTTCCGCCGGTTTGCGCGAAGACGGAAACGGTCGCGCTGAACACAAACAAAACTGCAATAAAAAATCTCTGATAAAAACTCATTTTGTCACCAATAAAAAAAGATAAACGTCGAATTATAAAGTTTGATGAAAAAAGCGTTATGCGGACATTTGTTTTCAACAAACTGCTTTCTCGGTAAAACAAAAAGCCGCGCGCGGGAGACGAACGGCTTTCAAGTTTAGTTGCAAACGGTCTTTTCAGAGTTGTGAAAAACGTTAAAGCCGCAAAAGCTGTTCACGCAAAATCCTTGATTGTAAACGGCTGGCGGGGAGTTGTTGATTGTTTTTGAGCGTAACCAGATAAGTTCCGCCGGGCAGCGGCGAAATTTTCCGAATCATTTCCAGATTGCAAAGCGTGCCGCGCGAGAGACGAACAAATTTATCGGGCGCAAGCCGCGCTTCCAAATCTTTGAGGCGAAAATTTATCGTGTAGCGTTCGCTGCGAGCCGTCGTAATGTGCAGCAATTCGCCTTCGGCAACAATTGAAGCGACTTCTGCGACCGGCAACAAAATTATTTCATCGCGCAGCCGAATCGGAATTCTTTCCAGAAAATCGCGCTTTCCGGTTTCCTCGATTGTCGCCGCAGCCGCTTGGAGATTTAACGATTCCTTTTCCCGAAAATCCGCCGTTTCGAGTCTTTCGTGCGCGCGGTTCAAGGTTTCGCGAAGTCTGGCGCGCTCGACGGGTTTGAGCAAATAATCAACCGCGTTGACTTCAAACGCCTGCACCGCAAATTCGTCATAAGCCGTGACGAACGCGACGAGGGGCAAAATGTTTTTACGAATCATTTTTACCGCTTCAAGCCCGCCGACTTCGGGCATATTTAAATCGAGCAAAGCCAAATCCGGGCGCGTTTTTTCGATCAGCTCAACCGCTTCAGCGCCGTTTTCCGCTTCGCCGACAATTTCAGCGTCTTCAAAACCTGCGAGCAAATTTCGTAAAAAAGCTCTTGCCGGGCGTTCGTCGTCGGCAATTACAATTCGCAGTTTCATTTCTGAATTTTACCGCAGAGACGCAGAGACGCCGAGAAAACCAAAACAGAAAAGAAAGATATTCTCAAAACTTTTCTTCTCTCTGCGTCTCTGCGTCTCGGCGGTTCAAAAAACTTTTTTATTTACCGAAGAAATTGGCATTGTTACTTGTACCGTTGCGCCTTCGCCGGTTTTGCTTTCAAATTTCAAACTCGCCCGTTCTCCGTAATACGTTTTCAAACGGTTTTCGACGTTATTCAAGCCGATTCCTCTCTTTAAATCATTGAGAGCCACGCCTGCGCCCGTGTCGGCGACTTCCAGAATTAAATTGTTTGCGCTAACGCGCGCCGAGATTTTTACTTTTCCGCCCGCTTTTTTTTGGGAAATGCCGTGTTTGACGGCGTTTTCAACGAGCGGCTGCAAAATGAGAGATGCCACGCGCAAAGATTTTAATTCGGGCGAAACGTCAATTTCGATTTCGAGCCGTTCTTCAAAACGCGCCCGCTCGATTTCGAGATAATTTTGAATCAATTTCAACTCGTCGCCGAGACTCGTAAACTCTGCGGTCTGCCGCAAAATGGCTCTAAGTAGCTGTGTGAGCTGAAGCAAAGTGTCGAGAGCTTTTTCCGGCGCAGTCTGAATCAAATAACCGATTGTCGTCAATGCGTTAAATAGAAAATGCGGATTGATTTGTGCGCGCAGAGCTTTTAATTCGGCTTCCGAAGCCAGTTTTGCAATTTCCTGCTCGCGCAGTTCCTGTTCGCAGCGTTCGTGCGTGACGCGCAACCCGTCAATGCGCCGTGCGGCAATCAATGCGGCATCTTCGAGCATTTCGATTTCGTCCGACAATAAACGCCGCGCGCCTGAAAAATCGCTCAGACTGATTCGGTAAAACGGAGCTTCGGCGGTCGGAACAAAAATATCAGCCGCGCTGTTTGAAAACGCGGCGTCGCCGCGTCTATCAGTTTCAAGCCAACCCGAATTATCCGCCGTTAAAGTCGAGGCGAATCTGGCGCAAACGTAATTCAAAACCGCTTCGATTGTTTCGAGATTCTCGATTTTACTCCTGATTTCCGAGCGTAATTTCTGATAATCGGCGCGTCGCAATAAAATTTTATCTACAAACCAAACGGCGGCGCGATGCAAATGCCCATAAACCAGCGCGGTCGCCATCCAAAGACCCAATAACACGAAAACCGGCTGCGAATCGGTCGGCGCATGTTCCGCGTGAATGCGAAAAAGAGGAACGCCGACGGCAAAATACAAACTGAAAACCAAAGCCGCGAGCAGCACAAGTGAAAGAGCGCGTTTTAAAAATAAATCGGCAAAAGCGAAGCGAAAATTCTGGTAAAGAATCGCAAACGCCAGCGGCAAGCTCGCTTGATGCGCGACAAGCTCGGTCAACCAAAAACCCTCGCTGCCATGCGGCAGGCTTAAATGCAGAGCCGAAACCGCGAAAACCGCCAGCGCGCTCGCCCAAATCGCTTTTCGCTCGATTGATTGCCGCAAATTGAGCAAAAACAGTGCGGCTAAAATCAACAAATAACCGAAAGTCAGAATTAGAAGCGAAGGATTTGAAGGAGCAGCGTGGCGAAAAATCGCTAATTGCAAATGCAGCGCGGCGGCTGAAAAGCTCAAAATGTAAGCCGCGAAAATCAGAAAATTCGATTTCGCGTTCTTTTTCTCGATTGAAAAAGCCGAATGCACCACGACTGCGGGAAGAAAACCGAGAGCGGAATAAGCCGCCGCCGCTAAAACAGGCGGAATTTCGGCGTGCGCGAAATCGCGCCAGACAAACGCGAAAAATTCGCCGGCATTCCACAGCAAACCAAGCAGCGCGGTTGCGAGCAGCAAAAAATCAACCCTCTCTGCGTCGCCGCGTTTGCGCTGCACGCTCATCACGAACAGCATTGCGTACAAGGCAAGCCCGACGGCAAAACCGAGCAAATTGACCAACAATGCGGCGTCGGGCGTGTTCATCACTTTTCAATTCAAATTATCGGTTAGATGCGGTTTTTTGCAACTTTTTCATTTTAAACGGCTGTTTTCGGCAAATGAAAACTCATTTCCGCCAAACGAAAAAGCCCGGAGCTTTGTTTAACTCCGGGCTTCGATAATAATTTCGCGTTTGTGAATTTAGTATTTCGCTAAATCCAAAATCGCCTTTTCCACGTTTTCGCTTTGCGGCAGAATAAAATCTTCGACCTGCGGCGCGTAAGCGACAAACGTATCGGTCGCGCCGATTCTTTTAACCGGGGCGTCGAGATATTCAAACAATTCTTCGGAAATCCGCGCCGCGATTTCCGCGCCGTAACCCCACGATAAAGAATCTTCGTGCGCCACAATCACGCGGTTTGTGCGTTTGACCGATTCGGCAATCGCTTCCCAATCGTAAGGAACGAGCGTGCGAAGATCAATAATTTCGGCTTCGATTCCGTGTTCCTGCGCCGCTTTTTTCGCCGCCACAAACGAACGCTGGACGAGCGCGCCGTAAGTGATAATCGTCAAATCTTTGCCGGGACGCACCGTTTTCGCTTTGCCGAACGGAATCAAAAAGCCGTCGGGCGGATACTGCGATTTGTTGTAAGCCTGACGATAAAGATGTTTGTGTTCGAGAAACAAAACCGGATCGTCGCAGCGAATCGCGGTTCTCAGCAAACCGTTTGCGTCGAGCGCGTTTGACGGATAAACAATTCGGATTCCGGGCGTATGCGAAAAGATTGTCGTTCCCGATTGCGAATGATAAATCGCGCCGCCTTTGAGATAACCGCCGACCGGAACGCGCATTACGACCGGACATTTCCAATCGCCGTCCGAACGCCAGCGCATTGTCGCCAATTCGTTGCGGATTTGGTGATAAGCCGGAAAAATGTAATCGAAAAATTGAATTTCAACGACCGGTTTTAAACCGCGCGTCGCCATTCCGATGGCGCGACCGACGATATTTGCTTCCGCAAGCGGCGAATTGAAAACGCGCGCCGAGCCGAATTTTCTTTGCAGATTTGCCGTGACTTTGAAAACACCGCCTTTGCCTTTGACGGTTTCGAGATATTCTTCGCGCGAAACATCCGCCACGTCTTCGCCGAAAACGATAATTCGCTCATCTCGCGCCATTTCCTCGTGCATACAACGATTGATAAGATCAACCATCGTTCCGGCATTGCCCGACAATTCCACGCCTTCTTCGGTGTCGAAAAGCGCGCGGTCTGTCGGATCAATCTCTTCCGAATAAACATTTCGGTAAGCCGTATCAGGCGCAGGCTGCGGCATTGCAAGCGCGCGGTCGGCGGCTTCATTGATCTCGCTCTCGACGGCTTCGCGCAAAACCTGCAATTCTTCCGACGAAGCAAAACCGTTTTCCATCAAAAGCTCACCGAACGTTTTAATCGGATCGCGCTGCGCTTCCTCGTTGCGTTCTTCTTCGGGGCGATAAAGTTTTTCGTCGTCCGACAAGCTGTGTGAATACGGGCGAATCACTTTGCCGTGAACAAACGACGGACCTTTTCGCTCGCGGCAATACTGAACAGCGCGTTTGAAGGTTTCGTAACTTTCCAGCGGATTCGTGCCGTCGCATTTTTGAATGTAAAGATTCGGAAAACCCGATACGACTTTGGAAATATCGCCGCCCGCCGTGTTGACTTCGACGGGAACCGAAATCGCGTAACCGTTATCTTCGACGACAAAAACTACAGGCAGTTTTAAATTGCAAGCCGTGTTCAAGGCTTCCCAAAACTCGCCTTCGCTTGTCGTGCCGTCGCCGACCGACATCCAGACTACTTCATCGCCTTTAAATCCGGTCACTTTGTCCTGCAATTCTTTGACGAGCGAAGCCCGATACGTCGCTTCCGCCGCGCCGACCGCCTGCAAAGCCTGCGTTCCGGTTGGGCTGGATGACGAAGGAACATTCAATTTAACGTGTCCCCAGTGCGAAGGCATTTGACGCCCGTGCGAGCTGGGATCGGCTTCCGCGCCGACGCTCGCCAAAAACATTTCATACGCGGTCATCCCGATTTGCAGCATCAGCGCGCGGTCTCGATAATATGGATAAAACCAATCGTATCCGGGCTTAAACGCCATTCCAGCGCCGACAAGCAGGGCTTCGTGACCGACGCCGTTGATTTGAAAAAAGACTTTGTTCTGGTTTTTAAGCTGAATTTCCTTGTCGTCAATTTTCCGCGCCAGATACATCGTGCGATAAATCGCCAGCATCGTTTCGCGGTCGAGAAAACCGTTCGCGCCCGATTGTTCTTGAGATTGAGAGACTTGCGCCGCCGGCTGTTCAATTTGTTTTTGGCTGCGCGCCGGTTTCGGCGCGGCGGCGGTTTTGGCGGTTTCGAGCGCCGGATTTGCGCCATTTGCAGCCGTCGTTTTTTCGTTCGCAGTTTTCTTATTTTGTTTTGATACTGTTGTTGTTTCCGGCTCTTTTTCAGCCGTTTTCGCACGAGTCGCGCGAGATTTTTTGGTTGCTGCTTCCATTATAAAATCCTCTGTTTACGATAAAAAAATATGATTAATCAAAAGGCAATACTAACCTTTTAAGCCGAAAAATCCAACAGCCTCAATCCGCTCAATCGTCCGCGTAATCAAGCTCAAGCGTCATTCGATAATCCTGCGCCATCGAAGGATGTCCGTGTTTGTTTGACACTTCGATTCCGCGTTCCAGAGCGGCTTTTGCTTTTTCGCGCTCGCCCTGTTTTTCATAAGCCTTCGCCAGCATTCCGTAAGCCGCCCCTTCATCGTCGGCTTGCTGTAAATAATTTTCCAGAGCCGGAATCGCGTTGTCGTAATCTTCCGCTTTGAGATATTCGTTCGCCAGCCCGAACTGCACCATTGTGTTCGTTGGGTCTGCTTCCAACATTTGTTTAAAAACTTCGATTCTGTTTGTCATTTCAAATTAACTCTTCGCTGCATTAAAAGGTCTGTCTGCGGATCGTTTCCAAGCTGGAAAACGTGCGAACCGCATTCTTCAAATTTCCATTTGCGATAAAACGCCTGCGCGCGGGGATTGTACTCCCAAACGCCGAGCCACATCACATCGCGTTCGCGCCATTTAGCTTCGTCCAAACACCACTGCATCAAAGCCGCGCCGATGCCTTTTCCTAAAAACTTTTGTTCCGAATAAAGCCGGCAAAGCTCTATCGGTTTTTCCGCCGAAACGCCCGGTTCGATTGTGTCGAGCAGTAATTTCGCGTAACCGGCAGGCTCGCCGTTAATTTCGGCAACAAGAAAAATCGCTTTTTCGTCCCGCAATTCCTTTCCAAGCTGCCGGACGTTAAATGCTTCGTCCATATACGCCTTTAAATCGTCGGGAGCGTTTTTCGGATGCGCGGCAAAGGCGTCGTAAAACGTCCGCCAGCTCAAATCGGCAAGCATCCCGGCGTCCTCGATTGTGGCATAACGGATTTTAATTTCTTCCACTTATTTTCCTGAAATAACCAATTTAGCGATTGTTTGAAGCGCTTTGTAAAACACGCCGATTATTACAGCAATTTAATTCCGTAATGACTAAATTCTATGTCATTTGTCACAATCGGTAAATTCTCAACCTGTGATTGAGCAACGATAATGCGGTCGAAAGGATCGCGGTGATGAAAGGGCAAAGTTGAAACCTGCAAAGTGTGTTTAGGCAGAATCGGCAAAACTTCGATATTTTCAACTGCGATTTGTTTGATAACGTCGGCAAGCGGTTTGGCGAGCGTTAATTTGCCGAGACTGATTTTGACGGCAATTTCCCAGAGAGAGATGCGATGCTGACAAGAACATCGTTTTGCGAATCGGAAATGATTTGACGATGCGGCTTTGAAAGTGATTTGTTGCCTTCGAGAAACCAAATCAAAACGTGCGTGTCAATCAGCAATCGCATTACATATAGTCCTTAAAATCTTTGAGCGGAGCGTCAAAATCATCGGCAATATATTTTACCAAACCTTTCATACTGCCGAATTTGCGATCTTTGCGTTTTGGCTTTTCATTTTTTTCGACTCTAATCAGATTTAAATTCGCCAAATCATCCAGCAAAACTTTCGCTTTCGGCTCTAAAATTTCGACCGTGTAAGTTTCCATAAACGAACTTTAGCATAAAAAACGCGAAGACTTTTAACGAAATCTTCGCATTTTTTATGGAATATATCCGCAGCTATTTCCCTGAAATAACTAACTTAGCGATTGTCTGAAGCTGCATATTAGATGTGCCTTCGTAAATCGCGCCGATTTTCGAATCGCGCCAGAATTTCTCGACCGGATAATCTTTGACGTATCCGTAACCGCCGTAAAGCTCAATCGCTTTGGACGAGATTTTTTCAGCCGTGCGCGACGAATAAAGCTTTGCCATCGCCGCTTCTTTGACAAACGATTTTCCCGCGTCTTTCAAACGCGCGGCATTGTAAACCATCAAACGCGCGGCTTCGAGTTCGACAGCCATTTCTGCAAGTTGGAATTGAACGGCTTGGAAATCGTTGATTTTTTTGCCGAATTGCTCGCGTTCCGAAGTGTATTTTAAGGCAGCTTCAAACGCGCCGCGAGCGATTCCGACCATTTGCGCGCCGATTCCGATGCGACCTTCGTTCAAAGTTTCAATCGAGATTTTGTAACCTTTTCCGACTTCGCCCAAAACGTTTTCTTTCGGCACGCGGCAGTTTTCCATAATCAATTCAGTGGTCGAGCTGGCGCGAATTCCCAATTTGTCTTCTTTTTTGCCGACCGAAAAGCCTTCAAAATTCTTTTCGACCAGAAACGCCGTAATCCCTTTGTAGCCTTGTTCGGGCGCGATGTTGGCGAAAACGATAAAGATTTCGGCTTCGTTGCCGTTCGTAATCCAGAGCTTTTGCCCGTTCAATTCGTAATAATCGCCTTTGTCAACGGCGCGAGTTTTTAATGCAAATGCGTCGGAACCGGAAGCGGCTTCGCTCAGAGCGTAAGCGCCGACTTTTGATTCAGCCATTTGCGTTAAATATTTTTTCTTTTGGTCTTCGTTTGCCCAGCGCAAAAGAGCGTTTGCGACGAGCGTGTTTTGCACGTCAACGAAAACGGCGGTTGAAGCGTCAACGCGCGCCAATTCTTCGATTGCCAAAATTGCGTTGAAAAACGTCGAACCCGCACCGCCGTATTCGTCCGGCGTTTCGATTGCCATCAAACCCAATTCAAAACATTGACGAATCAAATCTGCGTCCAACTTACCGGCGTGTTCCATCGCTTCGACTCGCGGGCGGACTTCGCCTTCGGCGAATTCTCTGACGGAAGCGCGGAAAAAAGATTCTTCTTCGGTTAAATCCGTGAGAGCCGGATTCATCGTTTCGCGTTCTAAAGCTGCTGCGTTCATTTTTCGGTTTCCCTTGTTAGATTTTATTAAATTGAGCAAAATAGAATGATAAATTACCGTGCGCGAAACGTAAAATTTGCCTCACGGATGAAACTGCGCCAAAAGCGATTTGCGATGACCGAAAACCGACCGAAAACACGACTCAGCAAACTGCAAATCGCCGGAATCGTTCTCACAACTCTCGGTCTCGCGCTCTTCGTTTTTTTCGTTTACACTGCCGGAATCGAAGAAATCTGGGGCGGCATCAGCCGTCTCGGTTTGGGCTTTTTGTTTGTTTTGGCTCTTTACGCGGTAAAAGTTTCGACTCGCGTTTACGCCTGGACGCTGTGCGTCGAAAAACCTTATCATTTGCGGTTTGTTGACGCTTTTCGAGCCGTGATGATCGGCGAAGCGTTAAGCGCGATGATTCCGCTCGGAATTTTAATGAGCGGCACGGCAAAAGCGGTTGCGGTTCGCAAACGAGTTCCGCTTGTCGTCGGTTTAAGCTCGATTGCAATTGAAAATCTGTTTTATTCTTTAGCTACGGGAACTTTAATCGTTTGCGGAAGCATCGCGTTTCTGCTTACGTTTCATCCGGCGGGAAACGTGGCGACGGTCGGTTATGCGATTATCGCAATTATTACGACGCTGACCATCGGCGGTTTTTTTATGGTCATTCAGGAATGGCGTTTTGCGAGCTGGCTCGCCGAATGGCTGTACGGCAAAGGATTGGCAACTAAAGTTTTGCGTCACGGACGCTCTGAAGTCGAGCGTTTTGAGGATTTGATTTATGGGTTTTATCGCAAGCACCCGCGCAAATTTTTGCCGCTCGTTTTGCTTGAAACCGCTTTTCACGCCGTCGGAGTTTTCGAGGTCTGGTTTATTTTGCGCGCCGTGATGGATGTCGCGCCCAATTTTTTGACCGCTTTTTTGCTCGAAACAATCAACCGCGCGATTCTCGTAGTTTTCAAATTGGTTCCGTTTCTCGTCGGCGTTGACGAAGCCGGAGCGCAATTTATCTCCGATGCGCTTGCCTTGGGCGCGGCGGTCGGCGTCACATTGGCTATCGTTCGAAAGGGGCGCGTGCTGTTTTGGACGGGTTTAGGAGTTATTCTGATTGTGCGGAGCGGTTTGAGCTTCCGCGAAGTTTCGGCGGAAACTTTTAGCGCGCAAAAATCCGAAGCCTGAATTTTTCATAATTTCATTCGTATTTTAAAGTCATTTTGGGGTAAGACAAATTGAAACGCCGAGACGCGGAGACGCCGAGAAATATAAGAAAAGTTAAACAAAACTTCTTCTCCCGCTCTTCTTTTTCAAAACTCGGCGTCTTTGCGTCTCGGCGTTGAAAAAATCTTTAACCAAAATTGATGTTATTTTAAAATCAAAACGCATCAAATTTTCGTATCTGACAAAAGCGTGTCAACAAACCTTGAAACAATTTCGCATTACAAAGTGCTGGAAAAGCTCGGTTCCGGCGGAATGGGCGAAGTTTATCTCGTTTCCGACACGAAATTGAATCGCAAAGCCGCTCTCAAGATTTTACCGACGAGATTTGCAGTTGACCGCAAACATCTGAATCGTTTCTGGCAGGAAGCGCGTCTCGCCGCGACTCTTAATCACCCGAATATCTGCACGGTTTACGAAATTGACGACCGCTCTGAGACGCCTTTTATCGCGCTCGAATACGTCGAAGGCGAAACTCTGGCGGAGAAAATTGACGGCAAATCAATTGATTTGAGCGAAGTTTTGGAAATCTCCGTGCAAATCGCCGACGCTTTGGACGAAGCGCATCGCCACAGAATCATTCACCGCGACATCAAAGCCGCAAACGTCATTATCAATAAGCGCGGGCGCGTCAAAGTTCTCGATTTCGGTCTGGCGAAAACTTTTGAAACCGAAACTTCCGAACAGGAAATTACGCGCGCCAAAACCGAATCGGGAATGCTCGTCGGCACGGTGCAATATATGTCGCCCGAACAGGCTTTGGGCAAAGAGCTTGACGGGCGAACGGATTTGTGGAGCTTCGGCGTCGTGTTGTATGAAATGACGACCGGGCAATTGCCGTTTAAAGGCGCGACGGTCGCCGCCGCATTTGACGCGATTCTGCACGACGAACCGATTGCGCCGGGCGAGTTGAATCAAAATGTGCCGCCGGAGCTTGAGCAGATAATTTTAAAGCTGCTCGAAAAAGACCGTGATTTTCGTTATCAAACCGCTTCTGATTTGCGCGCCGATTTAAAACGGCTTCAGCGCGCTTCGTTCAATGAATTAAACGTTTCCGATAATTTTTCGGCAAATCTTAAATCTCGCACCTCGAATCTAACTCTCAGTCAGAGAACGAACAATTCAAGACAAGCGACCGCGCCGGAAACCAGCCGCACTATTTCAAAGCTGCCGCGTTTTGCGATTCCTGCTGTCGGGGCGATTTTGCTGATTGCGCTTGCCGCCGCTTTTTACGGTTTTTATTTCAATTCCGCCGCGCCGCAAGCTGATTCCGGTTTTAAAGTCGGCGAAGTCGAACGTTTGACGAGTCTCGGCAAAGTCAACGACGCGGTTGTTTCGCCGGACGGAAAATATCTCGTTTACGTTTCAAACGAAGGCGGGAGCGAAAGTCTCTGGCTCAAACAAATCCAAACCGGCAGCAATATTCAAGTCATCGCGCCGCAAAACGTTTCGTATCAGGGCATTGCGATTTCGCCCGACGGAAGCCGGATTTATTACAACGTCTGGGACAGAAAAGGCGTCGGGCAGATTTTCCGCATTCCGGTTTTGGGCGGAATGCCGCAAAAAGTGATTCACGATTGTATGCCCGGCATCACGCTCTCGCCCGACGGCAAGCGTCTGGCATTTATTCGCTCCAGCACGGAAGATCGAACGACGCGGCTGATTAGCGCCGGTTCGGACGGCGGCGACGAACGAGATGTAGTTGTCAATAATGCTAACGACAACAGCGGAATTTTTACGCCTGCCTGGTCGCCCGACGGAAAAACAATCGCTTTCGCGGGCGCAAAATTAGTTTCACCCGGCAAAGCTCTCGCTCAAATATGGGAAGTTCCTGCGGACGGCGGCGAGCGAAAAGTAATCTGGACTTCAAGCAATTTCGCTTCGTTTTTCGGCAACACTTTGACCTGGCTGCCCGATAAAAGCGGTATGCTGATAACCTCCGGCAGTCGTCAGCAGTTTTATTTGCAAATCTGGAAAATTTCTTATCCCGACGGCAAAGAAGAGCAATTAACCAGAGATTTTAACAGCTATCGAAATCTGAGCATTTCATCGGACGGCAAGCTGCTCGTCAGCACGCAGGAAGATATATCTCTCGGCGTTTGGACGGTTCCGATTGATAACCCGTCGCAGGCAAAGAAAATCACATCGGGCAAGCTCGAAGGAATGGGCGTCGCGTGGACGCCGGACAATCGGGTTGTTTACAGCTCGGCTGTCAGCGGAAATCCCAACATTTGGATTGCCGACAGCGACGGCTCGAACAAAAAACAACTGACGAGCAACAACCTCAACCTCGAACCTTGTGTCGCCGCCAACGGAAAATACATTGTCTTTACTTCATCAAACGGCGGTACGCCGAACATTTGGAGCATAGATTTTGACGGAAATAATCTGCGTAAAGTGACCGAGAATTATGCGTGGTCGGTCGGCTGCGCGCCTTTGAGCAACAGGCTTTTCGTCAGCGACAGCGCCGGGCTTGGAATGATTACGACGGAAGGCGGAGAAGTTACGCATTTGGCTGACAACGTCGAGCGGCGCCCCGCAGTTTCGCCCGACGGAAAACGAATCGCTTATATTTTCTGGAATGAAAAGGAAAAACGGCTCGACCAGGAAATTCTCAACATTGAGACGGGCGAGCGGCGACGCTTTGAGATTCCGCCCGACGCCATTCGGAGCATCAACCAGCCGCCCGTGACTCTGCGCTGGACGCCGGACGGAAAAGCTCTGGCTTACGTCCGCGACGCGCAGGAAGTTTCCAACATCTGGACGCTGCCGCTCGAAGGCGGAAAATCGCGTCAAATCACCGGGTTTAACGAAAATTATATCGCTTATTTCGATTGGTCGCCCGACGGCAAACAGCTTGTCGTCTCGCGCGGCTCGATCTCAAGCGACGCGGTTTTAATCCGCAACGGGAGATAATTTTCTGAACAAAAAAAATAACTCGAAGCGTTTCAAGTTTTCGCTTCGAGTTATTTTTTTTGACTGCCGTTTTGTTTATTGAGCCGCGATTTCAACAATCGTCGGTTTAACTTTTGCCAGATTGTTTTCCGATTCGCTTTCTTTCTGAGCGTGGCGCTCTGTTTTCGATTCGTTGATGATCCGACCTGCGCTGCGAGCTTGCGTATAAATTACCCGCAGGAAACGATTTTGCCCGTACTGATTAAAAACTAATTTTGCGGATTTCACTTGATTTTCATTGCCCGTCGGTTGATAAGCCGGGACAAAGACGGATTTGCTGTTTTTAACGCCGCGGATTTGATAAACCGTCTCCGAAACGCGCTGAATTTCATATTTGCCCGCCGCCATTTTGTCGTTGCCGACATAGAAATCAAAAGGCACGTCGTAAGTTTGTCGCGTCCCGTAATCGTTGTTCGCGCGGGCGGGAACTGCCGCCGTAAAGATTGCCGCAATCATAAAAACTAAAGATAATCCGAATGAAGCCAAAGTATGTTTTTTCATTTTCTTTCTCCTCTTATTTCTGTTTTTGACTTTCTTAGTCACGCCGAATAGAAGGGCGATTTGCGTGCCGCTGAAAAATAACAGTTGTCTAAAACAGGTAAACAAAAGAAGGCAAAGAAAATAAAAGATTTTCAGGCTGTTCTGTCCAAAAGCCGACTCTATAAAAAAAGCTAACCGTTCGGATAGTCAGGCTATCCGAACGGTTGCGGCGCTTTGTGTTGCGGGAAAGTTTTCGGCGTTTTAAACTGAACCCGATGCCGGCAAAACTGCTCACAATCGAAGGCAAAAATAAAGGCGTCGTTTTCGCGCTTGGAGACGCAGAAACGTTCGTCGGTCGCGAAGCCTCAAATCAAATCGCGCTTAACGACGCCTCGGTTTCTCGCCGTCATTGTATTATCGAACGGCGCGGCGAAGAATTCTTCGTCAATGATTTAGAGAGCTTAAACGGCACTTTCGTCAATGACGCTTCAGCCGAAAACACGCGGTTAAAACACGCGGATAAAATTAAAATCGGCGATTTCGTTTTCCAGTTTTTGACTGACGAAACGGAAAGAAATTCGGGCGAAACGGTCAGAATAGACGAAAAAGATTTGGAATTGCCGCGCGACACGGTGCGCGTCCGGCTCGATGAAGCCGTCAGCGCGATGGCGCGAGATTTAACCGCGCTGCTGCAAATCAGCCAAAAAATCAATTCGGTGCGCGGTCTGGAAAATTTGCAGATGCAGCTTCTCGAACTGCTTTTTGAAGTCGTTCCCGCCGAAAAAGGCGCGATTTTGCTCGTGGAAGATGAAACGGCGGAAGAAATTTCTTCGGTTTACGGCTTGCAGCGCGATAAAGAATCAACCGAAACAATCAGCGTCAGCCGAACGGTTGTACGGCAGGTTTTCGACGCTCAAACTGCAATTTTAGCCAACAACGTTGCGGGCGACATTCATTTGTCGAACGCCGAAAGCTTGTTTTTGTCGCAAACCGCGTCGCTGCTCTGCGTTCCGCTCGTGCTTTACGGCAAAACGATGGGTGCGATTTATCTGGAAACAAACCGCCGCGAAGCGCATTTTGATGAAAATCATTTGCGTTTTGCTTCGGCGGTCGCGGGAATTGCGTCGGTGGCGATTGAAAACGTCAGACAATTTGACCGGCTCGAAACCGAAAACCGATTTTTGCGCGAGGAAACTCTCGAAAACCGCAATATGACGGGTGCGAGCGAGGCGATGGAAAAAGTTTTTAAATTCATCGCAAAGGCAGCGCCGACCGATTCGACGGTTTTAATCAACGGCGAATCGGGAACCGGAAAAGAACTCGCCGCGCGCGCGATTCACGAAAACAGTCGGCGCAAAGAAAAGCCTTTTGTGGCGATAAACTGCGCCGCGCTGACCGAAACCTTGCTCGAATCCGAGCTTTTCGGTCACGAAAAAGGTGCTTTTACCGGCGCGGTTCAGCAGAAAAAAGGCAAAATCGAAATCGCGCAGAGCGGGACGCTTTTCTTAGACGAAATCGGCGAAATGGCGATTAATTTACAAGCCAAATTGCTCAGAGTTTTGCAGGAGCGCGAGTTTGAAAGAGTCGGCGGCACGCGCCCGATCAAAGCCGATGTTCGTCTTGTCGCGGCGACAAACCGGAATCTCGAAGAAGAAGTAAAAACGGGGAATTTTCGACAGGATTTGTTTTATCGTCTGAACGTCGTGAGTTTTACGATGCCCGCGCTACGCGAGCGAAAAGAAGACATCGTTTTGCTCGCGGAAAAGTTTGCCGAAAAATTCAGTCGCCAATTAAACCGCCGCATTCGCGGAATTTCATCGAAAGCCAAAAAACTGCTCCTCGCTTATGATTTTCCGGGAAATGTCCGCGAGCTGGAAAATGCTATCGAACGCGCCGTCGTTCTCGGTTCTACAGAATGGATTTTGCCCGAAGATTTGCCCGAAAACATTCTGGAAAACGGAGAATCTTTCCCTGACGAACGCGAAACCAACGCCGAAACTTATCACGAAGTTGTTTTGGAAACGAAAAAACAACTGATTCGCAAAGCTTTTAAAGAAGCCAAAGGGAGCTATGTTGAAGCCGCCAAGCTGCTCGACGTTCATCCGAATTACCTGCACCGTTTGATTCGCAATCTCAATCTCAAAACCGAGCTTGAAACCCTGTCTTTTTAATTAAAATCTACAGTCGCAAATTTTCTCCGCGCTCGTACGCTCGCGTACCGACCCAACATCCGTTTGTTTTGGGATAATTTAAATGAGGATTTTTATGCCCAAAGAAACAATAATTCAACTCGATTCAATCGCGGGCGCGATTCCCGATTTCGGAACCGGCTCGGTATTTTTCATTGGTACGGCGACCGTTATTTTGCGTTATGCGGGATTTACGATTCTGACCGACCCGAATTTTCTGCACGCCGGCGACCACGTTCATCTCGGTTACGGTTTGACGAGCGAGCGTCTGACCGAACCGGCGCTCGATATTGACGAGTTGCCGCCGATTGATTTCGTCGTGCTGTCGCATTATCACGGCGACCATTTCGATCAAATCGTCGAAGAAAAATTAGACAAAAATCTGCCGATTATCACAACCCCGCACGCGACCGCCGAATTGGAATCGAAAAACTTTAAAAACTCGGTTCCGCTCGACACATGGGATTCAGCGACGGTTACAAAAGGCGAAGCGCAGGTGAAAATCACCTCGATGCCGGGCAAACACGGTCCGGCAATGGTTGATTTCGCCTTACCCGACGTGATGGGCAGTATGCTCGAATTCAGCGCGGGCGGAGCGGACAGCACCACGCTTCGGCTATACATTTCCGGCGACACGCTGCTGATTGATGAACTGAAGGAAATACCCCAAAAATATCCGAATATTGATTTGGGTTTGTTCCATCTCGGCGGCACGCGAATTATGGGTATTTTGTTGACGATGGATGCCGAAATGGGCGTCGAAGCAATCAAGCTGATCAATCCGAAAGAAGCGATTCCGATTCACTATAACGATTACGACGTTTTCAAATCGCCGCTCGAAGATTTCAAACAGGCAGCCGACGCCGCCGGATTGACCGAGAGAATGCGATATTTAAGTCACGGCGAAACATACAATTTTGAAGTTCCGGCGAGCCGCCGGACGGTTAGAGCAAATTAAGATTTGATTTGTGGAAGAGTTTCAGGATTCAAACTTTTGATTAAATTACATCGGAAGATAGAACTTTAGTTTGAACTCTCAACTTGAACGGGAGCTTAAGTTTATGGCAAAGAAACTACTTTTATTTGTGTTGACGTTTTGCTTATTTATCCTTTCCGCTTCGGCGCAGGATCAAAATCTGAGAAAGCGGGATAGCATAACCCCGCCGCCCGGAGGAATTAAATTACTGAGCGGTTATGTTGACATACCGGGACGAGGCATTGACAGCACGGTCGGGAGCATTAAAAAAGAAGGCGGACTTAATATCAGATACGATATTGGAGTTTTGGCGGGCGAGTATGTAAATCACTGTCGGAGAGACAACACCTGCGTTTGGTATAAAGAACAACAATTAAACGCCGGATTGGTAAAAATTGCGTTACAAAGAAATGGAATTATCGTCGCCACTTTTCCGAGAACGATGGCGAACTTTTATACCGAAGCGAGAACCGATGAAGACATCGCCGAATTCTTAATAATGATTCTGACTTTTGATGAAACACAGTGTTGTCAAAATACATTTTGAAATTTAGCCGAAAGTTTTTCAAAGCGATAAACGATTAAATAAAAAAGAACCCGTTCTTTTAACGGGTTCTTTTTTATTTATCTAGTCGAAATCATCGCTAGTTCAGTCTTAAAAGGCTAAACGTTAAATCTGAAATGAACGACATCGCCCTCGCGCATTACATATTCTTTGCCTTCCAGGCGCAATAAACCTTGCTCGCGAGCGGCGGCGTATGAAGCAGCTCGAATTAAATCGTCGTAGCCGACGACTTCGGCGCGAATAAAACCGCGTTCGATGTCCGAATGAATCGTTCCGGCGGCTTGCGGGGCTTTCGTTCCGATTGGAATCGTCCACGCGCGGACTTCTTTTTCACCGGCGGTTAAAAACGACATCAAACCGAGCAGCCGATAAGCCGATTTAATCAAGAGGTCAACGCCGCTCGATTCGACGCCGACATCTTTTAAAAATTCGATTCGCTCTTCGGGCGCTAATTCGACCAATTCAGCTTCGAGCTTGGCGCAAATCAGAACAGTTTCGGCATTTTCCGCAGCGGCAAATTCTTTGACCTGACGCACAAAAGCGTCTTCGTCGGGCGCTGCCAAAGCATTTTCGTCAACGTTTGCCGCGTAAATCGTCGGTTTTGTGGTCAACAGGAAAAACTGCCGGGCAATCGCTTTCTCGTCATCATTCAACTCGACCGTGCGAGCCGCGCGTCCGTCTTCGAGGGCGGGTTGTAATTTGTCCAAAACTTCCAATTCGGCTTTCGCGTCTTTCGCGCCGCCTTTGGCGTTTTTCGTCGCGCGCTCGCGGCGTTTTTCGACCGAAGCCAGATCCGCCAAAACCAATTCCAGCCCGATTGTTTCAATATCGCGCAGCGGGTTGACCGAGCCTTCGACGTGAATGATGTCGTCGTCTTCAAACGCGCGGACGACCTGCACAATCGTGTCGGTTTCGCGGATGTTGGCAAGAAATTGGTTTCCCAAACCCGCGCCCTGCGAAGCGCCGCGCACAAGCCCGGCGATGTCAACAAACTCGACGGTCGCCGGAACAATGTTCGTCGTTTTGACGATTTTGGCGAGCGGTTCGAGCCGCTCGTCCGGCACGGCGACGACGCCGATGTTCGGCTCGATTGTGGCAAATGGATAATTGGCGGCAAGCGCGGCTTGCTGCGAAGTTAAAGCGTTAAAAAGCGTGGATTTTCCGACGTTCGGCAATCCGACAATTCCGGCACGTAACATTTTTGATGAATTCCTTACAAACAAAATTTCGCACAAAGACGAAACCTTTGTTTTATCAAATGCCGCCCATATCGGCAAAGTTATGGAGATTCTGCATCGCGTCCTAGTATTGTGGTTCAGGAAAATAATTATTTTTCACGAATAGAAAGACGATTTAAAAATGTCTGTTAAGTCAACTGTTTAGTTCAAAAACAAAAATAGAATAAAACTATAACAAGCATTGACATCGTATTATTCCTAGTGTAAATTTCTGTTGCTTTAAATTTATTTTAGGTTAATAAAGGGAATGTTTTCGACGCATTTCCTGTCGAGCCAACCTGCGAGACCGACACATCTCAGTTTGTTTTGTTTGTTGGCGAGCGAATTCTTTAGATTATCAACACTTTTTTTAGGAATTGAGGTGTTGAAATATCTATCAACCAAACACAACCTTCTGGTTTATAAAACTCGATATTTCAGCATAAATCGCCGAAAATTGCGGTTTATGACAAACAGGAGATCAAAAGAATATGAAATTCCCAAAATACTTGAAAATGCATCTTCCGCTTCTAGTCGTATTTTTAAGCTGCGTTTCTGTTTTCGCTCACAGCGGCGATAATAACGAATCGCAAAGCGCGACTCCAATATTAGGCGTGCTCGTATTGGAAGATTCTGATTCCACTCTGATTAATGGCAACGCAGTGGCTGACGGCGCGACAATCCGTTCCGGCGCTGAAATCAGAACCGGAAACCACAGCGCAAGAATTTATCTGCCCAAACTCGGCAGCGTCGAATTAAGACCGAATACTTCTGTCAATGTGAGCTTTAAAGACAACACGATTGATTTGAATTTGTTTAGCGGTCAAGCGCGGTTAACTGCTTCGGAAGGCGTTAGAGGAAAGCTTATTAATCCCGATGGAGCGTTATTTGAAACCGATTCCAGTCTTTCGTTTTCATCTGTTGGTTCCACCGGAGAATTTTCTAATTCAGGCAGCAGATCAGAAGCTCTTTCTGTTTTAAATAAGAGCATTTTCGAGTCGGTTTACGAAACTTTCAAGAATGTCACGGAAAAAACACTCGAAACGTTGAATTTGACCGGAAACGTCTCTGAAGGTGCCAACGGAAATGGAAACGGTAATGGTAATGGCAACGGAAATGGCAACGGAGGTGAAAATGGCAACGGTTGCAATGGACAGGGTCACATACGTGGAAATGGGAGAAATTGTCAGGTAAGCCCGACTCAGTAACAATTGAAGCAAATACCATAAAAGGATAGACCAAAGCTTTATATTTAGAAATGCTTCGGTTTATCCTTTTTGGGTATATTTTTTATTCAGCGCATTTATTTAAAAGCAGGGACAAACTCGAAGAACCGGCATTGGCGCTGACAAGATCGGTTTTGCCGTCGTTGTCGGCATCAGCGGCAATCACCGCCAACGGAAAAAGCCCGACGCCGTAAGCAATCGGATTTCCAAATGCGCCCGTCCCGTCGCCGTAAAGCCGCCAAACGGCTGAGCGGTCGCTGTCAACGACGCTCAAATCCGGGTTACCGTCCGAGTTAAAATCAGCCGCGTCGAGCGATTTTAAAAAATTTCCGAACCGAAGGCTGCTCGCGCTTTGAAACGCGCCGTCGCCGTTTCCTTTGAAAATCGTGATGGCGGGCGCGTTTATGCCGCTGTTCACGACAAGCAAATCTGCGATGCTGTCGCGGTTGATGTCGGCGGCTTTAACGAAAGCCGGAAACGTTCCGGCTGGCAGATTAACCGCCGCGCCGAAAGTTCCGTCGCCGTTTCCGAGGAACAGCGAAATCGTGTCGGAGGTCGAATTTGCCGTAGCAAAATCGGCTTTTCCGTCGCGGTTGAAATCCGCCGTTTCGACGCTCAAAGGTCTGTTTCCGACTGCAATTGTTGTTGCAGCCGCAAATGTTTCATTTCCGTTTCCAAGCAAAATCGAGACGTTGTTTGAATTGCGATTGGCGATGACGAAATCCGGTTTTCCGTCGCGGTTAAAATCGGCGATTTTTAAAGAAATCGGATGAATGCCGCCCGCCGGAATAGCGATGCGGCGGTCGAAATTGCCGTTCGAATTGAAATACAGGCGAACCACATTTTCGGTTCGGTCGGTTAGAGCCAAATCCGGCTGCAAATCGCCGTTTAAATCTCCGACGACAATCTCTGAAGGCATTTCGCCCGCGCCGTAAATCCGGTTTTCAACAAATTTGCCCGCGCCGTCGCCGAAAAAGACGTGAACGAAACCGCCCGCGTCGTGAATCAAGTTTCGCTTCTCGGCGAGACCTTCTTCGGATTCAATGTTCGCCGTCACCAAATCCAATTTTCCGTCCGCG
This sequence comes from Pyrinomonadaceae bacterium, assembly GCA_036387135.1. Taxonomy (GTDB): domain Bacteria; phylum Acidobacteriota; class Blastocatellia; order Pyrinomonadales; family Pyrinomonadaceae; genus JALZCH01. Next base: position 34,070 of record DASVUH010000013.1, read on the forward strand.
TTTAAATCAAAGGCTTTTACATCTTGCGGCGCGTGCGAGATTTCGATTTTTTCGGTCGTCACCAACGCGCCCGCGCCGTTGTTTAGAATGACGGAAAAACCGCGCGCGGCTTGATTAACCGAAAATAAATCCGTCCATCCATCGTTGTTGAAATCGGCGGCGGCGATATAATTCGGAGTTGGCGCGGCGTCGTATTTCCGCGTTTCAAATCTGCCTTTCGAGCTGCGCGAAACAATTGAAACAACTTCGGAATTATGCGCGGCGACAGCGATTTCAGCGCGTCCGTCACGGTTTAAATCCAAAACCGCGAGCGAACGCGGGCTTTCGCCGATTTCCGCAATTGTTCGTGTTGTTGCAAATGTCCCGGCGCGGCTGCCGAAAAGCACGGTTAAATCGTTTGAATTTTGATTTGCCGAAATCAAATCCGAAATGCCGTCGTCGTTTAAATCGGCGGCTGCGAGAGCAATCGGATTTGCGCCGGTCGGGAAAGTTCTTGCTGGCGCGAGTCTCGAATTTGTTCTGCCGAAAAGAACGGAAACCGCGTTGTCGTCGGCATTGGCGACGGCTAAATCAATTCGTTTGTCGCGGTTGAAATCGGCGGCGATAAGGGCGCGCGGATTTCGCCCGACCGGATAAAATCCAATTGGTCGGAGCGAAATAAAAACGCCGCTCGTTAAAATAACGACGCTGTTCGTATCGGACAAAGCCGCAGCTACGTCGTCAAAACCGTCGCGGTTAAAATCAGCCACTACAAGAGCCGAAGGCGCGCCTGAGATGGCAATATTTGAAGTATTTTGAAAACCGCCCGCGCCGTTTCCGGTCAAAATCGAAAACGTGCGGTCGCCGCCGTTGGCGGTAATTAAATCGAGATTGCCGTCGCGGTTAAAATCTCCGGCGGCAATCGCCAGCGGGTTTAAACCGACTGCAACGACGCGCTCCGCCCCAAATCCCGCGTTGCCGTCGCCGAACAAAATGTTGATATTGCTCGAATAACCGTCAATAATAGCGGCGTCGGCTTTTCCGTCGCGGTTGAAATCTCCGACAGCGGCTGCAACCAGCAATTCGCCGACGCGAAAACGCCGCGACGCCGAAAAATCCTGATTCGCGCACCCGTCTTCAGCCGCTGCGGGAACACAAACGGCGAAACACAAACAAACCGCAAAAAGATAAATTTTTAAACAAGATTTCAACATAAAAATTATAAGGATTCGAGAATTTAAAAGGCGCGGCGATTTAAAAGTTTAACCGATTTGCGGCTTAAATTTGAAATTGCCTCCGGGAAACGCCCGGCGTTTTTGTCATTTGCCGCGAGATGTGGCTTAATTTTTAGCCGAATCGGTTGTCGGATTCGCCGCTTGGATTTATGTTTTTCGCTCTAACTTTAATTTTATTATTAACAATTTCATCAATCGCCTTGACCTATCTTTTCGACCGCCAAGCGCCGCTCTGGGCGCGCGCCGCAATGGGTGCGGCGGTCGGGCAGGCTTTGTTCGGCACTGCGGGTTTTATCGTCGGCTCGTTTGCCGGAATGAACATCGGGACAATCCTGATTTCGGCTTTGATTGCCTGTCTGCCGCTCGTATTGTTTCGCCAAAAAAACATTCGCAGTCGGTTTGATGCGGATTTGGCGGCGTTCAAAGGCGAGGTTAAAAACTTTTTCGATGAAATCCCGCTCGACAAAGCGGCGGGCGCGGCACTTTACATTGCTTTGTTTGCGCTGCTCTGGTGTTTCTTTGAGCGCGCGATGATCGTCAAGCCGGACGGAATTTTTATCGGTTCCTCAAACAATCTGGGCGATTTGCCGTTTCATCTGCAAGGCATTTACGGATTTACCGACGGGCAAAACTTTCCACCGCAAAATCCGTCTTACGCGGGTTCAAAATTTACTTACCCGTTTATCGTCAACCTCGCCGCTGCGATGTATATCAAACTGGGCGCGGCGGTCGAGAACGCGCTTTTCTGGCAAAACATTACGCTGATCGTTTCGTTTGTCGGTTTGCTCCATTATTTTACTTTTCGTTTGACGGGCAGCCGCATCGCGGCGCATATCGCGCCGCTGCTTTTTTTATTTAGCGGCGGTCTGGGTTTTATCGGTTTTTTTCAAGATGCCGTCAAAACCGAAAAAGGCATTTTCGGTTTCATAATGGATTTGCAAAACGATTACAGCTTGCGTCCCGAAACGACCTGGCGCTGGGGAAACACGCTGACGGTTTTGCTCATCACGCAGCGCAGTATGCTCATCGGTCTGCCGTTCTCGCTCGTGATTCTGAATGGTCTTTGGGGAATTTTTACCGGAGAAGAGGAGAAGAGGAGAAGAGGAGAAAAGGCTAAAAAAACGGCTTTGCTCGATTCCTCTTCTCCTCTTCTCCTCTTCCCCTCTTCTATCGTCCTCGGATTTCTCGCCGGTCTGCTCCCGCTCGTTCACGCGCACAGTTACGCCGTTTTAATGGGAATGGCGGGTTTGCTGGCGTTGCTGAATCTTAGAAATTGGAAGCAATGGGCGGCATTTTTGATTTCGGGCGCCGTGTTCGGCGCGTTTGAGCTGCTTTGGGCGATGACCGGAACAGCCAACCGCGCGGAGAGCTTCGTCGCGTATCAATTCGGCTGGGACAAAGGCGATGAAAATTTCTTCTGGTTCTGGTTCAAAAACACAGGGCTTTTTATCCCGCTTTTGTTCGCCGCAATCGCATTGCTCGTAGCGAATCTAAAATCAAAAGCCCAAAGTCCAAAGTCGGAAGAAGAGTCTGAAATTCCGCAATCCGCAATCCGCAATCCAAATTCGAAAAAGTTGCTGCTTTTCTGGCTGCCTTTCGCGTTGTGTTTTATTGTTCCGAATTTTGTCCGGCTCGCGCCCTGGATTTGGGACAATATCAAAGTTTTGATTTACTGGTTTTTGCTGTCGGTTCCGCTGGTCGCGTGGCTGTTGGGTTTGATTTGGCGGCGCGGAAATGTCGGCAAAGCTGCTGTTGTCGGGCTGATTTTTGTTTTGACTTTCGCGGGTTTTCTGGATGTTTGGCGCGTCGCGTCGCGGGCGTTTGAACATCAGGTTATCACTAAAGACGCTGTCCAAATTGCCGAGCAGATTCGCAGCAGAACCGCGCCGCATTCTTTGATAATGACCGCGCCGACTTACAACACGCCCGCTGTTTTAACCGGCAGACGCTGGTTTATGGGCTTTACCGGACATCTCGTTTCGCACGGCATTGACATCACCGAGCGCGAAAACGCGCTGCGCCGAATTTACGCAGGAACGCCCGACGCGATGAATTTAATTAAAAAATACGGGATTGATTACATCGTCGTCAGCCGTCAGGAACGCGAGACGATTGAGGTGAACGATGTTTTTTTTCAACGTTTTCCGGTCATTGCCGAAGCGGGCGCGTATCGTGTTTATCAAGTAAAGTAGAAACTTAAAACCAGTTTTGTTTATGGCGAAGAAACCGAAAAAACAGTTCGATGAAATCGAAGAAACCGGCGAGCAAATTGTAAACAACGAAACCTCAAATCGTTATTGGCTGCCGGGCAGTTTGTTTGTCGTTTTTGTGGCGGCTGTTTTGCGGCTCGTCTGGCTGCCTTTCAAACCGTTTCACCACGACGAAGGCGTCAACGGCTGGTTTATGACGAATCTCGTTCGTCAAGGCGTTTTCAAATACGACCCGCAAAATTATCACGGTCCAACGCTTTATTATTTCACGCTCGTTTCGACCTATCTGTTCGGTCTGACGGATTTCGCCGTTCGTTTTGTGCCGGCGTTTTTCGGCATCCTGCTGGTTGTTTTAATTCTTTATTTGCGCCGCTATATCGGCACTGTCGGCGCGCTCGCCGCCGCGATGCTGGTAGCGCTCTCGCCCGGAATGTCGTTTATCTCGCGTTATTATATTCACGAGATTTTATTCGTTTTTTTCACGCTCGCCGTGGTCGTCGCGGTTCTGAAATTTATGGAGCGCGACCGCGCGGGACAAGCGGCGATTGGCTTAATGAGCCTGCTGCTTCTCGTTTGCCTGCTGCCCGGAACGATTAATTTCGCCAATGCGGTCGGCGGCGCAAATCAATTGGTAAAAATCGGAGCGGGGCTGGCGTTTTTCGCGGTCGAGGTCGTTATTGTTTATTTTCTGATGCGCTCGCTCGCCGTCTGGAACGAAGGACGACCGATTTATCTGCTGCTTGCCGCCGCGTCGGCTTCTTTAACTTTTGCGACCAAAGAAACCGCTTTTATCTCGTTCGGAACGATTGCAATTGCGATTTTCTGTGTTTTTGTCTGGCGCAAATTATGGGCTGAGGACAAAAACGGGTGGAGCGAGCCGATTGAATTCAGCTTTAAGAATTTCTTCTCAGCATTTAGCGACCGGCAGAGCCGGATTGTTCTCATCGCTCTCTGCATCGTCGTTTTCGCTTACGTCTGGGTTTTGTTTTTCACCTCGTTTTTCACTTATCCCGAAGGAGTCAAAGCGTCGTTCAAGGCTTATGATTTATGGGCGAAAACCGGGACAAAAGACCACGCCGATAATGGTTTATTGGCTTATTTGCGGTGGGGAATGAAAGTCGAAGCTCCTATTTTTATTTTGGGCGCGCTCGGCGCGGGTCTCGCATTTTGGAAAGCGCGTCACCGTTTTGCAATGTTCGCTGCCCTTTGGGGTTTTGGAGTGTTCGCGGCTTACACTCTGATTCCTTACAAAACGCCGTGGCTCGCGCTCAATTTTCTGCTTCCGATTGCGATCACGGCGGGTTACGGAATCAACGAATTAGCCGTTTCCCGGCAAATGTGGCAGCGCGCTGCGGCGGCGTTTCTGGCGGCAATCGCTTTCGGCGTCTGCGCTTATCAAGCGATTGATCTTAATTTTTACCGCTACGACGACGATTCGATGCCCTACGTTTACGCGCACACGCGCCGCGCTTACAACGAAATGCTGGTGGAAATTGATCGCATCGCAGAAAAATCGGGCAAAAACAACGAAACGAGCATCATCGTCGCATCGCCCGATTATTGGGGATTGCCGTGGAGCCTGCGCAATTACCCGAACGCCGGTTTTTACGGGCAAATCACGCCGACTTCGACCGCCGAAATCGTCATCGGCAAAACCGACCAGCAAGCCGAATTGGAAGAAGAATACGGTCGGAATTATCAATATACCGGAACTTACGCCCTGCGTCCGGGCGTTGATCTCGTGTTGTATGTCAAAAAGGATTTGGCGAAATAATATTTATTCGCGGCAAGTTACGTCAGTTTTGTTGTCTTGACAATAGGATTTTTACATTTAAGTCCGCGCCTATTCAAAGACTAAAATTTAGCTTGAATAAATAACTCCAAACAAATAGATTATTAGGACTGATTTCCAAAACAAAGGAATGCTTTAAGGAGGATTCAATGACTAAAAATTTAGTTCTATGTGTAGTGTTTTTTTGCACTCTAATGTGTTTTTCCGGCAAAAACACCTCCGCGCAAGTGGTTTCGTCAGGAAGTTTGCTGATTGCCGAAGTACAGCCTAATCCGGCGGGAAGCACAGGCTCAGCGGGCGAGTATTTTATTCTTTGTAATAGAACGGCGCAAACAATAAACTTACAGGGATTAACCGCCAGCGACGCCAGCGGCGGCGGAACAGTTACGCTTCCCAATTATTTTCTTGCGTCAGGAGCGTGCGTTGCTTTTGTGAACAACGCTACAACGGCTTTCACGAATTTCGGCTGCGCTCAACCGGTGAATGCTCTTAACTACAGCGGTTTTGCACTTAATGATACCGGCGGTGATCGGCTCGTTATTGCTAACAGTGCCGCAAACGGCGGCGCTCCTATTGACGCCGTATCTTATGGCACGGACACAACAATTGCTTCCCCGCCGGCGGTTCCCGGAGATGGAATATCTTTGAGGCGCTCCGGTTATCCGGGCGGTTCTCTTGTTGATACGGATACCGGCTCGGATTTCACGGCGACCGCAGCCAATCCATGTACAATCGGAACAGTTATGGCGGCTCCGTCGGCAGCTTCGGTAACAGTTACAGGGCGTGTTATAAGCGCGAACGGCAGAGGAATCAGAAACGTTATGGTCAGCTTGGTTGACGCAAGCGGAGAAAGCAGAACAGTCGTGACTTCTACTTTAGGTTACTTTCGTTTCACGGACGTTCCCGCCGGTCAAACCTACACTCTCAGCGCTTTCGCTAAGCGGTACACGTTTTCCCGACAGTCACAAGCGCTTTCAATCTTTGAGGATACGGCGGACATAATCTTTGTCGCTGAAAACTAAAGAAATCTTTTCATAATAAAAAAAGGCATTCTATATTCAGAATGCCTTTTTTTATTTCAAAACGGCGTTTTAAGATATGCAAATCGGCAAGGCTTTCTAGTTTTCGCCGGAAATCAGCCTCCGAAGCCGACATCAGCTAAGCGCATTTTCCGTAAAAAGCTCACCCGTTGGAAGATCGAGCAGCTCATCTTCTTCCATGACGACCTTTTCTTCGTGTTCTTCAACGGGCGGCAAACAAACGCGGTTGCGTCCTTCGCGTTTGGCGCAATAAAGCGCGCGGTCGGCGAGGATTCGCAAATCGGCGCCGGTCGAAGCGTGGTCTGGAAAAGTTGCCGCGCCGAGCGAAATCGTGACGCTGCCGCAGTCAGAGAATTCAGCCTCGGCAACCGTTTTGCGTAAGCGTTCGGCGACGATTAAAGCCGTTTCCGTATTTGTTCGCGGCAAAATGATGAAAAATTCTTCGCCGCCGTAACGCGCAATCGTGTCGAAATTTCTGAGTCTGGATTTCATTCGCCGCGCGATAGTCCGCAAAACATCGTCGCCCGCGCTGTGACCGTAATTGTCGTTGACGCTTTTGAAATGGTCGAGGTCAACGACGAGGAGGGATAAAGGCTGGTCGGTGCGCTCGGCGAGATTCATTTCGCGCTCGAACTGCATCTCGAAATAACGACGGTTGAAAACTCCGGTCAACGAATCGCGCAAAGCCTCGCGCTGCGATTTAACGTAGAGGCGCGAGTGATTGATGGCAATCGCCACCTGATCGGCGACCGTTTCGAGCAGCATAATTTCGTTTTCCTGCCAAACCCGGGTCGGTTTATCATCGCGCGCGAAGAGAACGCCCACAAATTGCTCAAGAAAAACGAGCGGAATCACGACCATCGGTTTATCGCCCCATTCGGCTTGATTGCGGTTGGTCGCTTGCGCCACGCCGTCGCGGATGTATGGCTGCGGATTATTTTTGAGACGTTTGCGATAAGCCGACAAATCGCTGTCAATCGTATCCATTTCTTCGATTGCCAGCCGCTGGCGGAAATAATTAACCGCCATAATTTCTTCGTCCGGCGTTGCCGGTTCAATCAGCAATGTGCAGCAATCAACATTGAGCGTCGCGCCGACTTCGTTGACGGCGGTTTGCAAAACTTCGTCCAGTTCGAGCGAGCGGCGAATCGCCGTGGCAATGCGGTTAACGGCGATTTCGCGCCCGGTCTGTTCCTGCCAGAGTCCGGCGAGCTTCGTCGTGACCGACAGCGTTAAATGCAAAGAAGTGATTTTCGGCTGCGATTCGCGAATGGCTTCGGTCAGCAAAGCGGCGTGTTCGCGGTGTTCGACCGTCACACGCGCCTGCAAATATTCGAGCGCGGTATAAACCACGTCCGGGTCGCACGAGCAAATCGCGTAGTTTTTATCAGCCGGCAAAGCGCTGCCGGCAGGCGCGATTCGGGCTGCGCAAAGAACTGCGGAAAATTGCGAATCAGAAATAATCAAAAAATGCTCGTCGTAAATTTCATACGGCGAGCGCGGCAGCAAAATCAAATTTCCGCTTTTCGCATCTTCGGTTTCCGATTTTTCCTGCGCCTGAAACCAGCGCGTCAATTCATCATCCGGCGCGACGATAAAAAACGGATAACGCGCGGTTCGCCCCATTTGCCTCATCCGCTCGACTTCGCGCCACTGCCGTTCACGGCGCTGCGGCAAACTTTCAATGACGAGCGCCGGAAGATTATTTTCCAGCACGACCGATTCAAAAAAGGCTTGGAGCTGCTGCGTCATCTGCTCGGTATGTAAAACGGGCTGAAGCGTGCGCGAATGTTGAGAAATCAGGGCTTCGTAGAGCGTGGACATATTGAACGGTTTGAATGAAAAGAGGAAGAAAAGATATTCCGGTTTTGACGCGAAAGGCGTTTTCGGTGAGAACGCCGAATTCATTATGACTGAAACAGTTGAATCGTTCAAGCAAAAAATGCAAAACGAAATTTAACGCTTGGGAATGATCTTGCTGTAAGTTGTCAAAGCGGAAGCGGCAAGCTCGCCTTTGTCGTCAAAAACTTCGGCGGAAAGCGTGACTATCCGTTTTCCGGCGCGTAAAACTTTTGCCCGCGCCGTAACCGCCCCGCGAAAAATCGGGCGCAGAAAATGAACGGTTAAATCAACCGTGACCGAGTTTTCGCCCGGCTGCAAATAAGTTGCAACCGCAAGCGCCGTGACTGTATCAATAAGCGAAGCAGTCACGCCGCCGTGAACAAAACCGCCGCGCCGCTCGTGTCTTTCTCCGATTTCGAGACGGCAAACGGCTTCGCCGAGTTCCAATTCGACCAGTTCGATTCCGAGCATTTCGACAAACGGATTTTCCGATAAAATTTGACGCGCAAACTGTTTATGCTCGTCTGTGATTTTGATTTCGCTCATTTGTAAGTCGGATTATCTTCGGTCGGTTCAACGATGACGGCGGTTCCATAAGCCAAAACTTCGGTCGCGCCGCTGCCCATTTCCGAAGCGTCGTAACGCGCCCCGACAACCGCATTGGCACCGATTTCCGTTGCGTGTTGAATCATAATATCAAACGCTTCCTTGCGCGTTTCTTCGCAGAGCTTCGACCAAGCCTTGATGTTCCCGCCGACCAGAGTTTGCAAGCCTGCGCCGATGTTAACGAAAACGTTCCGCGAGCGCACGACGATTCCGCGCACGACACCCAGGTTTTGTTTAATTCGATAACCGGGCAATTCAAAAGCCGTCGTGACCATACTTTCCGAAACGGAAAAACGCGGCTGACTGACCTGATACGGAACGTTTGAAGCGGGCATTCTGTTTTCCATAATTTTAAAATCTTTAATTTTCGATCCCAACAGCTTGAACAGTTACTGACAAATCAAAAAGTGGTTATTAAAAACCAACGATTCAAGAAATCGGCTTTGATAACGAAGCCTCACAAAATTTTAAACGGCTTGCCTGATCTCAACAAGCCGCAACAGCAAGTTTTTATTTTAAAGTTAAATTTAGTGAAAATCCGACTCAAACGCCGTTTTGATCTAAGTAATCAGTTTCTTTTTGTTTTCAACGATCCGGCAAATTAATTGCCTGAAAAACCTCCCGAAGTCTTGCAAATTAAGAAACAAATAAAATTTCGCAAAAAATCAGTCCGTGATGATAATTCTCGATCAGTTTCGGTGCGTTTAAATATGAGAACTAAAAATCACGAATAACGATGCCAATATTTTTGATTGTAAAGGCAATCTGTTTATGAAAGTGTGCCGTTCAAGCCAAGATTTTTTATCAGCAAAATAAATATCTTGACCTAATCGGCAATTAAGAAAGGAAACAAAAATGCAGGATTCGATTCTTTTTTGGAACGCGGTCGCGCTCGAAGCCAACCGCATCAGTCACAGCGATCCGGACAAACGAGAGCAAAACGGTCCGACGCTTTCGTCGCGCGCAATAGCAATTGTTCATCTGGCGATGTATGACGCTTACGCCGGAATTGTCGGCGGCGCGGGGTTTCCGCGTTATTTGCAAGTGCCCAGCCAGCCCGCTCCGCCCGCCGGAATTCCTCCCGCGCAAGCGCGCGATGCTGTGGCGGGCGCAGCTTACACGACGCTTGTCGCGCTTTACCGAACTCAAAAAGAGTTTTTTGACGCTCAACTAAACGCTTTTAACTTTAATTTGTCGCCACCGATTACAACCCCGCCGACACCGCCAACTCCGCTAGTGACGGCTTTTGATTTCGGCGTTGCTGTCGGCAGAGCGTTGTTAGCGTTGCGCGAAAACGATATGGATGGCAGAGATAGCGGCTATATGGCGTCAAACAGACGTTTTCGTCACCGCGTTGACCCGGATAATCCCGGACAGAGGTTTGATTCGCCGTTTTACGGAGCGCAGACAGATGGCTTTGCTGTCAAAATACGGCACGGTCTCGCCGCTCCGCCCACTCCCGCAGACGGAACGAACGATTACCTAAATGCGCTCAAAGAGGTTCGGGCTAAAGGCATTAAACCTGAGCTAATGGGAACGCTGCCAAATCCCTTATTCAATAATCGCCGCACTGCCGAAGAAACGACAATCGGCATTTACTGGGCTTACGACGGCGCAAATCGGCTCGGCACGCCGCCGCGTCTTTACAACCAAATCATCCGGCTGGTGGCAATGAGCGTTAAAAATCCGGGAACCGGAAAAATCAATAACGAAGGCGATAATGCGCGGTTGTTTGCCTTTGTCAACGCCGCGTTAGGGGACGCGGGGATTCTTGCTTGGGAACAAAAATATTGTCACGATTTTTGGCGCCCCGTTGTCGGCATCCGTGAACACGATGAATCTTTCGGACCGGGAGCGGAAAATCCTGATGACGGCACAAACAATATTGATGATAATGCCGACCCGTTCTGGCTGCCTTTCGGCGCGCCAAGAACGAATTTGCCGATGATGAAAAATTTTACGCCGAACTTTCCGGCTTACCCGTCCGGTCATGCGACGTTCGGCGCGGCGGCTTTTCACATCACTCGTTTATTTTACGGAATTCCGGTCGGCGACAGAAAAGCCGACGCTCTGTTTAAAGCTCTGGCTTTTGTTTCCGACGAACTGAATGGCGGCAGCCAGGATAATCAGGGAACTGTTCGCCCGCGCCACGTTCGCAGGTTTAAAGGCGGCTTGTGGGATATGATTATCGAAAACGCGATGAGCCGGATTTTCCTCGGAGTTCACTGGTCTTTTGATGCGTTTGCGATCAAAAGCGACAAGCCCGACTTAACCAAAAACATCGGCGGTGTTCGGCTCGGTTTGGATATTGCCGAAGATATTTGGAATTTTGGCGGTAAAACAGCACCGAAATTATCGCCTGCCAAAGCACCGATTATGACTCCGTTGCCAAATACTTCGCCAATGCCACTAGTTCCTTTACAGCCGGCTTCCCAAAAAGGCTGCGCTAATAAACGCGACAAAGCAACAGTAAAAGATGGAGATATGGAATTGACCAAAAACATTTATCCGTCTGGCATTTCTGAGCGTTAAAGTTAAAAAAAAAATCCGGCGGGGTTTCAGAATTCAAAATTTGAAGCCCGCCGGAAATTTTTATTGTTAACTCAAAATTTTATTGATTACGCTTTCACTGTCAGTAAAAAGCGAATTAATGGAATCTCGTGAGTTGAAATCTCAATTTAGTTATCAAACAAGCTTGGCTGTTCATCCAAATCCTTAATGCCTTCTGGCTGCCAGCGATATTTTTTTAAATCGCAGCGTCCCTTTTCATTGAAAACGACGCCTTCGGATTCGAGCATTTGCTGCTGCAAATTAACGGGCAAAATGATGTGTCCGGTCGAGCAGGCGCCCTGAGCGTTGATAACTCGCTGCCACGGCAAGTCTTTTTCCGCCGAATTCATTACAAAACCAACGGTTCGCGGCGTGTAATTGTCGCCCAAAATTTCGGCAATCTGCCCGTAAGTCATCACGCGCCCGGAGGGAATTTGCCGGACAATCTCAAAAACGCGCTCGCGGTAGTTTTTATCTTTAACTTTGTCTGGAATTTCCATCAGTCCAAAATTCTTTCTTCGATTGCCGTAATCGCCGATTTATTTATCGCGCCGTAAATGTGCGGAAAATCTTCACCGCTGCGCGATTTTTCGACGACAAGTTTAGAAGCTAGTAAATCCGAATTTATCGTCAAAAGCAAAACTTTCGCGACGTTTTTATAATGAATTTTTAAAGTCTCTTCAAGCTGTTCGGCAAAACTCGCGTGAATAAAGCCCTCGGTTTGCAAGCTTTCCGCCTCGTAAAAATCTTTGTCTTCAAATTCTGCCCAGTTTTCAGGCGTCGTAATATGATAAAAAATCAAGTTTTCGGTTTCCTTCTATTCAAACGTTTCTTAAATTTTCCTTCGCGTTCTTTGAGCCAAACGCGCCATTCTTCGATTGCTTTTTCGCGTTCCTGCGGCGAACTCGCCGGTTGAAAATTAAGTCAGACGCCCGTTGCGTCGCGCAAACATATTTCGGCGAAAAATCTGGTTTGCAAATCACGGCTTTCGAGCAGATCAATCAATTCATCAATTGAATTTTCCGCCATTGCGCGGCGTTTCCGGGCAAATTCTTCCTGTTTCATAACTCCCGCAAGACAACGCGCGCCGGAGCGCCGTCGCCGGTTTCGCTGTCAATTTTGAGCGGCAGGCAAACCAGCTCGTAATCGCCCGCCGTAACCTCGCGCAAATCCAAGCCTTCAATAATGACGACGCCGTTTTGCAGGAGAATTAAATGCGTTTGAAAATCTTCCGAGCCGAACTTTTCGACCGAAAGATAATCAATTCCGACGAGCCGAACGCCGCGTTCAACCAAAATTTGCGCGGCTTCCGGCGCGATGTAAGTAAAATCCTTGCGAAAACCTTTTTCCGACTCGCTCCAAAACTGCGAATTGCGGGTTTTGAATAAAATTCGTTCTGTTCCGTTCAAATTCTCAACGTGTTGCGCTTCAATAGCCATCGCGCCTTCGTCAATTTCGACGACTCGCGCCGCCCCGATTAAAACTTCGAGCGGCATTTCGACGACTTTCGCCGCGCCTTCGATAAAATGCGCGGGCGCGTCAACGTGCGTTGCCGTATGCGCGCCGAAATGCAAATCCGTAACATTCGCCGCATCGCCGCGCTCGATAGCCTGAGCGGTTTTTAATTTTACCTGCGGATCGCCTTCGTAAACCGGCGTGTTCGGGCTAATCGGAACAGTCACGTCGTAAATTTTCATATTTGAATAGTAAACGCGTGAACGTTAAATCGTAAATAGCTGCTTCGAAGGTTGACGATTCACGATTCACGATTCACGATTAACGAGTTATGCTGCGACTTGCCGCCTCGAATTATTCAAACAGCGCGCCTCTGATTTGGAGCTTCTGGAAAGGCTCGAAAAATCGGGAAGTTGAATATTTACCTGACGCCGCGCCCGCCAAATGCGCGGAAATGCTGGCGAACGGCGCGGTTGAAATCGCGCTCACGCCGGTTATTGAATATCAAAGAATCGAAGACGTTTTAATCGTCCCGCAAGTCTGCGTCGGCGCGCGCGAGCAAGTTAAAAGCGTGATTTTGGTAACGAAGGGCGAAGATTTGCGCGATGCAAAATCCATCGCGCTCGACGTTTCCTCGAAAACTTCAATAGCGCTGACAAGTATTATTTTCAGAGAATTTTTCGAGCGCGAGCCGAAGTTTGTTTCCCACGCGCCGGATGTCGAAAAAATGCTGGCAAAACACGACGCGGCTTTGTTGATCGGCGATCCGGCGCTCAGAGTTGACCGGAAGAAATATCGCGTTTCGGATGTTGCCGAAATCTGGCGCGAATTTACCGGAAAAGGTTTTGTTTTCGCGTTCTGGCTGGCGCGGAAAACATCGGCGGCAGAGGCGCGTAGCATTGATTTTGTCGGGGCGCGCGATGAAGGCTTAGGAAAAATCGAAGAAATAATTGATTTTTATTTGTCGCAAGTTACGCTCTGCAGAAACGATTTTCGCCGTTATTTGACCGAAAATATTTCGTACACGCTCGATGACGAATTGTTAGAAGGTTTACAGCTTTATTACCGGCTCGCGCATAAGCACAATTTGATTCCAAAGATAAAACCGATACAATTTTTGTAGTCTTACGGCATAAACTTTGCCATAGATATTTCGTGTAATCGTTAAATTCGATTAAAAACAAGAAACTATTAACGATTCACGATTTACGATTCACTAATTAATTAGCGTTTTGCGAACCGATTTGGCAATGAGAGAACAAAATATTCAGTTGATTTTAGATAAAGTTTTGAGCGGCGAAAGATTAAGCGCTGAAGATTGCACCAGTCTGCTCGAATCAAACGATTTTGTCCGCATCGGACTCGCCGCGCACGAAATCAGAATGCGGAAAAACCCGACCGATGTTGTCACTTACATCATTGACCGCAACATCAATTACACAAACGTCTGCAACGTCGTCTGCACATTTTGCGCGTTTTACCGCCGTCCGGGAAAACCCGACACTTACGTTCATTCGTTTGAGGAAATTTGTAAACGCATTGACGAAACCATCGCTTTAGGCGGAACGGGCGTTTTGATGCAGGGCGGTCTGCACCCGGATTTTAATATCGAATGGTATGAAGATTTATTGTCCCGCCTGCACGCGATTTACCCGACGTTTCAGCTTCACTGTTTTTCGCCGCCGGAAATTCACAATATTTCTTTGATTTCCAAGCTGGATTACGAAACGATTATGCGCCGTTTGAAAGCCGCCGGTTTGTATTCGATGCCGGGCGGCGGCGGAGAAATATTGGACGACGAAGTTCGCAAGCGCGTTTCAACTAAATGCAACACGCAGGAATGGCTCGACGTGATGCGCGCGGTTCACAAAGTCGGACTTCGTTCGACGGCGACGATGATGTTCGGAATCGGCGATAAAATCGAGCATCGCGTTCGACATTTACAGAGAATTCGAGACGTGCAGGACGAAACAAGCGGATTTACTGCGTTTATTCCCTGGACTTTCCAGCGCGAAAACACCGCTCTCGGACGCAAAATCACGGAAGAGCCGACCGGAATTGATTATCTAAAAATGCTTGCGGTTTCGCGTCTGTTTTTGGACAACGTTCATCACATTCAGGCTTCATGGCTAACGCAGGGTTTGCGTTTGGGACAAACCGCTCTGCGATTCGGAGCTGACGATATGGGTTCGATTATGATTGAAGAAAACGTCGTCTCGGCGGCTGGCGCAAACGAACACGCCAACGAAAAAGAACTGCGTTATCAAATCTCCGAAGCCGGATTCATTCCGCAGCAGCGCGATATTTTGTACGAATATGTCAATCGTGAAAACGCCGAAACGCTCGACGAAAGAAAATCAATGCCGCTTCGTCAATTGAGCGTCGCTTTTGCTGATTAAGAGGGGATTATGTCAACTACTACTGTTGAAGAAATCAAAAAAAAGGAAGCAATTACAGATAAAAAATCGAAACTTCTTTTAGATTCACTCGAAATCAAAAGCTATCGTTGCTTTGAACATCTAACAATCGAAAAACTTGGACGGGTGAATTTAATCGTTGGTAAAAATAACGTCGGCAAAACGGCTTTGCTTGAGGCTTTATGGATTTATAGCAACAAAGGAAATTCTGAGGTTTTAGCAGAAATAACGCTTGAAAGAAATGAGCGCATATTAAATAAAAGGGAATCTACTGGGGCGTATGGTTTTAGCGCTTCTATTTATTTTCCGGCATACAGACATTTGTTTTATCGACGCCCGACTAATTATAAGAGTGAAAAAGAACCATATGTTGGACAATTTGAAATAGGTTCTATCAACAATAAGGGAAAGAAACTCATCACAAAATTAAGAAAAAATCAATCACCAGTAATTGAATCCGATTTTCGGGTAAACTATTTGTCTGATTATAATAGTTATTTTATAAAAGCTCATAAACTCAAAAATGCGGAACTCTTTGAGTTATGGCGTAATATTGAACTTCGTGCATCAGAAGAACTTGTAATAAACTCTCTCCAAATTATTGCGAATGAGTTAATTTCAGTCAGACTAACGGAATATCCTGAAATTGATAGTCCCAAAATACCAATAGCAAGAATAAAAGCGGTTTCAGAGCCGGTTCCTTTGTCAAGCCTCGGCGAAGGAATGAACAGATTATTTGCTGTTGCCTTAGCACTAGCTAATTGTGTAAATGGAATTCTGTTGATTGATGAAGTCGAAATCGGATTACATTACTCAGTTTTTCTTGATATTTGGAAACTTATTTTCAAGACAGCGCAAGATTTGAACATACAAGTTTTTGCTACAACACATAGCTGGGATTGCATAGAGGCTTTTACGCAAGCTGCAATCGAAGACAAGGAAGCGGAAGGAATGTTAATTCGTTTGGAAAATAAAAACGATAAAATCAAAGCGACAACCTTTAGCGAAAAAGAGCTTGAAGCCGTTACACGAAGAAATATAGAGGTGCGCTGATTGTGGCTGAAAGTCGTGTTTTGCTGGTCGAAGGCACAGATGATTTGCACGTTTTGGCGCATATTTTTAAAGCGCACGGTTTTGAAGGCAAAATTACTATTCGCGATCAGGAAGGCGTTGAAAAAGTAAAAAAAGGATTGGACGAAGATTATTTTGCCGAACTCTTAGCGGATTTGTCGGTTGAAATCAAAGGAAGCGAGGTTCTTGCGTTGGGAATTGTAGTTGATGCTGACCTTGATATAAATGCGCGTTGGCAAAGTTTGGCAAATCGCTTAAAAGAGTTGAATTACAAAGATGTTCCGTCTATGCCAGATCCAAACGGAACGATATTGTTTCACAACGAAGATTTGCCAAAAATCGGTGTTTGGTTAATGCCGGATAATACGCTTCCCGGTATGCTGGAAGATTTTGTTCAACTCCTAATTCCAAACGAACAAGATAAACTTTGGCAAAGAGCAGTTAAAGCCGTAGACGCAATTCCTAAAAAGGAGCGGCGTTTTGTTGGTAAGAAATCCGATAAAACTTCAAAAGCAAAGATTCACACCTATTTGGCTTGGCAACAACGCCCCGGCGTGCCATATGGAATCGCAATCCGCGAGAAATTTTTAACCGCTGACTCACCACATACAAACAATTTAATGAATTGGATAAAAAACCTCTTTAACCTTTCATCAAGCGCGTGAAAATTGATTGTTTATATGCCGAAGATCGTTCTCGAAACACAAATTAACGCGCCCGCAGAAATTTGCTTTGATTTGATGCGAGATATTCGTCTGCACACTGAAACAACGGCACAGACAAAAGAGAAAGCGATTGGCGGAGTAACAAGTGGAAAAATAGGTTTGGGACAAACCGTTACATTTGAAGGCGTTCATTTCGGTATCCGGCAGCGATTAACCGTCAAAGTCGTCGAGTTTGAGCGCCCGCGTCTTTTTGTTGATGAAATGACTGAGGGCGTTTTCAAATCGTTCAAGCATATTCACGAGTTTTTTCCGAATGAAAACGGCGTTTTGATGCGCGACACGCTCGTTTGGACTGCGCCGCTTGGACTTTTGGGGAAAATTGCCGACAAACTGTTTCTCGAAAATCATTTGCGGCGGCTCGTTACGAAACGCAATTTAAAACTCAAAGAAATTGCCGAAGCGACGCGAAATCTACAATCAAATTAAAGAAACGAATCACGCTCAAAAAGCAAATCTCTTGAAACAGCGATAGTTTCCCTCGTCGTATTTTAATTCTTACAAAACTCTTACACTCATTGCCCTTTTTGGCTGTTACGATTGAATCTAACAATTTGCCGTCTAATACGCGGTTTACTTCAGTCGGTTACAAGAGGGGGAAGCAAGTGCAAAATATAGTTGATTTTAAAGCAAAGCGGGAGGGTCTTAATTGGGACTCATTTATCGCAATCGGAATTTTTCATGTTCTAGCCATCGGAGCTTTGTTTACATTTTCGTGGGCAAATCTGACGGCTTTTTTGTTTATGTGGTGGTTTGCCGGAAGTTTGGGAATCGGACTCGGTTATCACCGTTTGCTGACCCATCGCGGTTTTAAAGCGCCGAAATGGTTGGAATATTTTTTCACGTTTTGCGGCACGCTGGCTTTGCAAGCCGGAGCCGTTAAATGGGTGACGACACACCGCATTCATCACGCGCACACCGAAACCGACAAAGACCCGCACTCGCCCCGCAACGGAACTTATTGGGCGCACATCGGCTGGATTATGCGCGGCACTTCGCAGGAACACGACGACGCCACAATTCGCAAATACGCACCGGATTTAATTAAAGACCCGGTGATTGTTTTCCTCTCGCGCTGGTATTGGGCGTCGGCGATTTTAGCCGGAATCGTTTTGTTTTTAATCGGCGGTTTTTCGATGGTTTTGTGGGGCGTTTTCGCGCGCACGGTTTTCGGCTGGCATATGACCTGGCTGGTTAACTCGGCTACGCATCTGTGGGGAACGCGGCGTTTTGAAACGCGGGATGATTCAACCAACAACGCTTTAATAGCCGCCGTCACTTGGGGCGAAGGTTGGCACAACAATCATCACGCGCAGCCGACTTCGGCGAGACACGGACTCGCCTGGTACGAATTTGACATTAATTGGATGACGATCTGGCTGCTGCAAAAAGTAGGATTGGTGACGGACGTTCGCGTTTATAATCTCGGCGAGCAGCCGTCGCAATTAAAACGCGCGGCTTAAGGTAAAATAAAAATCTTTGCGCTCTTTGCGCCTGTGCGAGTAATTGTTTCACGCACAGGCGCAAAGTTTTGTTTGCAGTGATAAAATTTGACTGATGGTAGTGATGCACCGGCGAAAACTTGCGATTTTCTTTATCGTCTTCGGCATTTGCCTGGTCGCGCTCGCGGTCACGCTCAACGTCGGCTGGATTTTGCTCAATTTGCAGGAAATCGCTCTGCTCGTTTTGGGCATCGTTTTTTTCGCCATCATTATTACCGGACTGGTTTTGAACACCATTTTTCTGGTTCGCGAAATTCGCCGCAACGAACAGCACGATGCTTTTATTAACGCCGTATCGCACGAATTGAAAACTCCGATTGCTTCTATCAGGCTGTATCTCGAAACGTTGAAAAAACGCGATTTGCCCGAAGAAAAACGGCTGGAATTTTACAACCTGATGCTCGGCGACACCGACCGTCTGATAGCGATGGTCGAACAGGTGCTTTACGCCGGGCGTTCAAAAGATAAGCGGCGGAAAATCAATGTTTCCAAAGTCAGGCTCAATCAACTGCTCCAGGATTCCGCCGAGATAATTCGCAATCGTTACAATTTGGATGAAACGTCGGTGGCGCTGCCGACGAACGGAGACGTTCGCGTTCGCGGCGATAAGCTCGAACTGCAAGTCGCGTTTACGAATTTGCTCGATAATGCGGTGAAATATTCAAAAGACGCGGTTCACGTCGAAATCGAAATCGAAACTCTTGATGAAAAGCGCATTGAAATCAAAGTCAAGGACGATGGAATCGGGATTGCCAAATCTGAAATAAAAAATATTTTCCGCCGTTTTTATCGCCCGACCAATCGTTTTACCAGAAAAGTAAAAGGCACGGGACTCGGACTTTCAATCGTGCAGGGAATTGTCGAAAAACACGGCGGAAAGATTTTTGCTCAAAGCGCGGGTGAAGGAAAAGGAAGCACCTTTGTCATTCGCCTGCCGAAAGCGTAACGGGTTCAAGGTTCAAGGTTCAAGGTTCAAAGTTTTTCTTTTAAACCTTGAACCTTGAACCTTGAACCTTGAACAAATGAAGATTCTGATTGTTGAGGACGAACAAAATCTGGCTGAAGGATTGCGGTTTAATCTCATTGCCGAAGGGAATGAAGCGCAAGTCGCGCCGGACGGCGAAACTGCTTTGTCGCTGGTTCTTAAACAAAAACAGCAGTTTGATGCAGTTGTTTTAGACGTGATGCTGCCGGGAATTGACGGTTTTGAAGTCGCGCAAACTCTGCGCGAAAACAAGATTTTCGTTCCGATTTTAATGCTTACGGCGCGCGGCAACGCGGAAGACATATTGCGCGGTTTTGAAACGGGCGCGGACGATTATTTGCCAAAACCTTTTGATTTGCATATTTTTCTGGCGCGTTTAAACGGATTGCTGCGCCGCCGCGAATGGCTCAAAATCGAACAAACCGCGCCGCTCGAACAAATTAATATCAATGGCAAAACGATTGATTTTGAAAATCTCCAACTGCACTCGAACGGTCAAATTATTCAGCTAACTTTGATGGAAGCGAAATTATTGCGTTATCTCGTCGAAAACGCCGGAAAAGTCGTCTCGCGCGGGACGATTTTGGAAGAAGTCTGGCAAATGTCCGAAGACACCGACACCAGAGCGATTGATAATTTTATTGTCCGCCTGCGGAAATATTTGGAAGACGATTCGACCAATCCGAAACATCTTTTGACCGTTCGCGGCGTCGGTTATCGTTTTGAATTTTGAAATCAACAATTCACCACACAGGACACAAAGGATACAGAGGTTTAAATTATTTACTCTGTATCCTTTGTGTCCTGTGTGGTTACTTTATTCTTAATTTTGAAACGCGAGCGAGTTGATAAATTGCTGGTCGAACGCGGGCTTGCCGATTCGCGGACAAAAGCGCAGGCTTTGGTGATGGCGGGACTAGTTTTGGTCGAGGAACAGCGGGTTGAAAAGGCTTCACAGGAATTTTCGATTGAAGCAAATATCCGCATCAAAGGCGCGACCGCCGAAAGCCGTTATGTCGGACGCGGCGGTTTGAAATTGGAAAAGGCTCTTGAGCATTTTCAAGTTGACGCCAAGGATTTTGTTTGTCTCGATGTCGGCTCTTCGACCGGCGGTTTTACCGATTGTTTGCTGCAACACGGGGCGCAAAGAGTCGTTGCGGTTGATGTCGGAACGAATCAGCTTGATTGGAAACTGCGTCAGGACGAGCGCGTCGAGGCTCGTGAGAACGTTAATGCGCGTTATTTAAAACCGGAAGATTTTGCCGAAAAATTCGATCTCGCGGTGATGGACGTTTCGTTTATTTCGGTAACGAAAATTCTGCCCGCGCTCATGCCGCTTTTAAAAGAAACGGGGAAAATCGTCGCGCTGATCAAACCGCAATTCGAGGTCGGGCGCGGTGAAGTCGGCAAAGGCGGCATCGTCAGAGAACCGGAAAAGCACGAGCGCGTCGTGCGTGAAGTCAATCAAGCGGCGGAAGATTTGGGTTTGAAAATCGCCGGCGTCATTGATTCGCCGATTTTAGGCGCGGACGGAAACAAAGAGTTTCTGGCACTTTACGCTAAATAAACACGACCGTTTGCGACGACGGAATATCGAACCGGCGGCGACAGCGGTTGTTTTTGCACATCAGTATGTCGTCCACGCGCACCATATAATCGCGCGATTTTTCATATTGCGCGCGGTCGCGCTCGTTCATTCCGCGCGGCGGCTGTTTTTTCTTGGTTCGTTTCATCCAGCGCACTTCGTATTCCTCCGTTTGTCGGCAAAACGGGCAGGAAAACGTCGCGCGTTTCATCTCCTGTCGCTCGTCGAAAATATCGCTTTCTCTCATTTCGAAAAACTTTACCACAGAGATACGGAGATACAAAAATCTCAAAGTTTTATTTCAAATAAACAAGAAACAGACGCGCCGCAAACAGGCAAAAGCTGAGCCGGAATCATCTCCCAACGGTAAATTGGACGGCTGCATCTAAAAGTCGTAATGAAAAAGTTGTTAATTCTCGCGGCTCTAACTTTTGCTGGGTTTTTTATTGTCAATAATTTCGGCGGCGATGAATTAAAAGATGTTGCAAACAATACGACTCTGCCTTTTAAAATGGCGATGCTGGCGGCAGAAGAACCCGAAGCGCAGATTGCGATGCCCGTGCGCGCCGTGAAAGTAAAAAGCGTTGCCGACACTTGGCACGCGCCGCGTTCAAACGAGCGAACACATCAAGGGCAGGATATTTTTGCGCCTCGCGGAACCGCTGTTTATTCTGCGACCGAAGGCTATGTTTTCAGAATCGGGCAAAACGCCCTCGGCGGCAACAACGTTTGGATTGCGGGAGCGGGCGGCAGATTTTATTATTACGCGCATTTGGACAAATTCGCCGAAAATTTAAAACAAGGCGATTATGCCACAACAGAAACTATCATCGGTTATGTCGGCACGACCGGAAACGCAAAAGACACTCCGCCGCATCTGCATTTCGGTGTTTATACTTCAACCGGCGCAATCAATCCGCTGCCGCTTTTGACCGACTAAAAATAGAAGAAAATAATGACTCTGTTATTTATCAGTTTCTAATTTGCGCGTCATTTGCTCTGCATCAATCGGAACGGTCGAAGCGGGCGGCAGATTCGGCGCGGTTTGATGGTCTGAAAATTGATTTCTAATGTCATCGGCTTCGGCTTTCGCCTGAATTTTCGGCTGTGCTTTCGTTACCGAGGTTTCAAGGTAAATGTTGATAAGACGCGCTAACTGTCGGACAATGAACCAAACCACCGCCAGCACGACAAGCGAAAGAATTGTCAAAAACAAGTAGGCAATCGGTTCGACATTTCCCCGACCTACAAGCTCGATACCAAAAAAGAAGATCATTAAAAAACCGATGATTATGGCGAGCAAAACAACGACGGACAAAACCACAATCATCGTAAAAAGACGCGGCGGCGCTGTTCGCTCAGCAATTAAGCTCGCTCCGCAGCGATTGCAATATCGCAAGCCTTCTTTCGTTTCAGCGCCGCAAGCCGGACAAAACATAAATTTATTCTAAAACATTTTCATTCGACTGCAAGCCTGCAATTAAATTTGACTTAAACGTTTTCGCCGATTCGCGCG
Source organism: Pyrinomonadaceae bacterium (assembly GCA_036387135.1). Lineage (GTDB taxonomy): Bacteria > Acidobacteriota > Blastocatellia > Pyrinomonadales > Pyrinomonadaceae > JALZCH01. The sequence goes on from DASVUH010000013.1 coordinate 56,577, forward strand.
CTGCCCGCCGTACGGAGCGGTGGAATTTCCGTGTCTGCCGGAAAAAATTCGAGCGAAGCCGAATTCAAACAATAGCGTTGTCCCGAAGGCGGCGGACCGTCCGGGAAAACGTGACCGAGGTGACCGTCACAGCGGCGACAACGAATCTCTATGCGAATCATTCCATAAGAATTGTCGGTGATGTTGCGAATGTGATCGGGGTCAAACGGCGCGTAAAACGAAGCCCAGCCGGTGCCTGAATGAAATTTCGCATCCGAACGGAAAAGCGGCAGACTGCACAAGCGGCAGGCGTAAGCGCCTTCGGCTTTGTTGTCGGTCAGATTTCCGCAAAACGGCGGCTCGGTTCCGTGATTGAGCAAAATTCGGCGTTCTTCGTCAGTCAAATCCGCCGCCAAAAGCTCGCGTTCTTCCGTGCTGATCGGCGAAATGTCGAAACCGGATTCGGAGATTTCTCTTTGCGTTTCTGTTTTCATAAAAATTTTCCTGTATTTCCAGAATAACAAAATCCCGCGAGCGCAGACGAATTTTCACTCAAAAACCTTTCTCTGTCTTTCATTTTGTGATAAAAACTGCTTCAAAAAAGCAGTGCAAAATTCGGGCGATAAAAAACAAAACTTTTCGCTCTTTCCGCTTTGCTGGCTGGCGAGCGCAACGGCGGGCGGAATTTTGGCGGCAAATTGGTTTGCCGTTCAATTCGCGATTTGGTTGATTTTATTAATTTTCGCCGCAACTTTCGCCGTTTTTCAAATCAAACGAGACAATCTGCAAGCCGCAGCCCTTTCGAGCCTCACAGCTTTTTTATTTCTCGGCGCGGTTTTGTTTGGAATCGAACGACAATCAATCGCGCCGAATCGTTTGCAAAAGCTCTACGATGCGGGCGAGATTACCGTGCAAACTCCGCTTGAACTAACCGGCGTTTTACAGAACGAGCCGGAAACGACAATCAACGGCGCGTTTCTCACAATCAAAACGGAAAAAATAAATTACAAAGGTGCTGAGAAAATCGCATCCGGCGCTGTTCGGGTTTTCGTCCCGCTCAACACAAGGGAAGCCGCAAAAGATTACGAAAATCTTGAGCTTCGATACGGCGCGAGAATCAGCGTTGCCACGATGCTGTCACGCGAAGAACGTTTTCGCAATCCGGGAACATTTGAGTTCGGACAATTTCTCCGGCAGAAAAATCTCGATGCGGTTGCGACGCTCAAAAGTCCTTTGCAAATAAAACGAATCGGAGATGCGCGGGTTTTTCCGCCGCTCGCTTGGCTTTACAACTGGCGGCAAAACCTGATTGACAATTTACGCCGACGTTTTTCTGCCGAAACATCGAGCGTTTTAATCGCGTCTTTGCTTAACAACCGCTATTTTCTGTCAAAAGAAACATCCGAGAGATTCCGCGTCGGAGGCACGTTTCACATTCTCGTGATTTCCGGTTTGCACATCACATTTATCGGCATCTGGGTGGCGTGGCTGGTCCGCAAGTTTACGAAACGAGCTGGTCTGCAATTCGTCATCGCAAACTCGCTGCTCTGGTCTTACAGTTTGATGGTCGGTGCTGAAACACCGGTGACCCGCGCTGCATTTATGTTCACCGTTTTTCACGCGGCGATTTTATTCGGGCGGCGCTCAAGCTCGCTCAACGCTTTCGGCGCGGCGGCTTTTATTTTGCTCGCGTTGCGCCCTTCAAATTTGTTCGATCAATCGTTTTTGCTGACCTTTGTTTCGGTCGCGGCGATTGTCGCGTTTGCGTTTCCGCTGTGGGAAAAAATGCGTGAAATCGGCGAATGGCAGCCGTCGCAAACCGCGCCGCAGCCGCCCGCTTGCTCAAAATGGCTCAAAACTCTGTGCGAAACGCTTTTCTGGAGCGAGACGAAATGGCAGCGCGAACAAAAGCGCAATCTCTGGAAATGCCGACTGTTTAAATCCAATCTAGCGAAACGAATTGAGAAAACCGGCTTGCAAACAATTTGGCAATTTGTTTTCGGCTCAATTCTGGTTTCGGCAATCGTGCAAATCTGGCTCGCGCCGCTGATGATTGTTTATTTTCACCGTTTTACGCTTGCAGGATTAATTTTAAATCTTTTTGTCGGCGTTTTGATTGCCGTCGAATCTTTAGCCGCAATCGCTGCTTTGCTCGTCGCGCAAATCAGCGAAAGCTTTGCCCAACCGCTAGTTTTATTGTGCGAAGCGACAAACTGGCTGATGATTCATAGTGTCGAGCCTTTTTCAAATTTAAAGTTTGCGAGCTTTCGCGTTCCGGTTTATTCCGGCTGGATGCGGTTGATTTATTTTGTTTATTTCGCTCCGCTCGCACATCTAGCATTTACGCTCTATCGCTGGAATCCTTTTCAAATTCAAAATTCAAAATTTAAAATTCAAAACTTAATTCTGCTCACCGCTCACTGCTTCCTGCTCACTATTGTCGTTTTCCATCCGTTCAGCGCACCGTTTGCGGACGGACGCCTGCGAGTTGATTTCCTCGATGTCGGACAAGGCGATGCGGCTTTGATTACTTTTCCGAACGGCATCACGATGCTGGTTGACGGCGGCGGGCGACCGGCTATTACGCAAAAATTTATCAATCTCGAAGGCGAAACCGAAGCTCGCGCGCCGGATTCAAGATCAATCGGCGAAGCTGTTGTTTCTGAGTTTTTATGGGAAAAAGGCTGTTCCAAAATTGATTATTTGCTCCCGACACACGCCGACGCAGATCACATCAACGGCTTAAACGACGCGGCGAAAAATTTTGCGGTCGAAGCCGCGCTTGTCGGGCGCGCCCCGCTCAAAGATGCGGAGTTTCGAGAGTTTTATGAAAATCTGCAAGCCCGAAAAATCCAGTTCCGGCAAATCTCGCGCGGTGAAACATTGGAAATCGGCGGCGCTCGAATCGAAATTTTATCTCCACCGGATGCCAATCCTGAAGCCGCTTCGGAGAACAACGATTCAGTTGTGTTTCGTTTAACTTACGGAGCGCGTAGTTTCCTGCTGACCGGCGATATTCAAAAAGAAACCGAAGGGCGTTTGTCGCAGCAGCCGGAAAATCTGGTTTGCGATGTCGTCAAAGTCGCTCATCACGGCAGCCGCACGTCTTCAATAGGAAATTTCATTCGCGCGACAAACGCTAAATTCGCTGTCATCTCGGTCGGGCGCGACTCGCCCTACGGACATCCGCACAAAGAAGTGGTCGAACGCTGGAAAAATGCCGGAGCAGAAGTTTTGATTACCGGAGAGCGCGGCACGATTTCATTCTCTACCGATGGCGCGGATTTGCAACTTGAAACCTATATCCAAAATTGAGCAGAAATGTGTTTTTTACGGCTGATTGTAAAAGAGCAATAAAAAAGAAGCCGCCTGATTAAGGGCGGCTTTTGAATTTTTAGAGTAAGAGGTCGTCTAGTTTTCTTTCACAAGAAACACATCCCAAGCCCAGCGTCCTGCGCGCGTGCCCTGAACATCCCAAACTTTTGCTCGATACCTGAACTGATTGCCGTATTCATCAGTGCGCCTTGATTCTTTGTAATCGAGTTCTAATCCGGCTATTCCCAATCCAGGCAATGTATGCAGTTCAGTTGGTTCACTGATGCCGTTATGATTCGCGTCTTGCCATAACCGTAAACTGACAAAGATTGCATCTCTGTAATCAATTGCGTTATCTGCGTTGCCTCCGTTTTCCGGTTTATCGAATTCAGCCAGCGCGAGAAAACCGTTTTTCCCTCTTCTGCGCGATGCAGGTTGTGGCGTGTAATTGCCGAACAATTCTTTGCCGTTGTCAATCGAATCATTTCCGTTACGGTCAAGCGCCAGCCAACCATCGTCGGAATCAGCAGAAGTCCAGGAGAGTTGTTCGTGATAGCCATTGCCGTCAATGTCAAAACGTACTCCGTTTGCGGCATCGGTCAGATTAAAGCCATTTCCAGCGATGTCTATGATAATCGGAGAAAAACATTGTCCACTTAAATCCGCACAACATTGCTGGCAATCATCCCAATACGTACCAGAACTACAAAACGAACCACCCGTAGAAACTGTTGTCCCGCTGCCTACACATCCGCCCCCGCCGCCTCCGCCGCTGTACGTTGGACAGCAGTATCCTGCGACGTGCGGGTCAGTATTGTATCCAACAGGACAAGTGCCGTTGGAGTTTGCAGGAATAGCGTCTGCACAAGGACATTTATAAGTGGAATCTAATTGTCTATAGTCACAATTTTTGACACTGATACTTATATTATCGCCCATGTCATTTACTCCGCAGCCATAATTCATAACAGATGATTCTTTTATTTCGTCGTCATTTGAATTATTAGGCGTTTTGTTCCCGCAAGTATCCGTGTAATTTCTAGCATAATGTTTCAGTCCCAATAGATGACCGATTTCGTGCAGGTAAACTTTGGTGAAAGCCCGATTATATCCGAACTCCATCGAATCGAAATAAGGAACTTGATTACCTTGATCGTTTGTAAGCGTAAAATTGGGATTCACATAAATAGTTCCGGTAAAGATTTCGTTGCCCAAAACTGTGGTCTCTTGCGCATATGCTAAGCCATATTGGGAATCACTAGTGCTTTCAAACATTAATTTGGGGCTTGAAGAGGAAGGCGCAGGTCCCGAAGAAAATGATATTCCCGAACAAGTAGTTCTCAAAGCATTATTCCAAATGTCCAAAGCTATTAATATTTGGCTTCTTTGCGGGCTGGGATTAGGTATATTTACAAGCGTGTAATAAACCACTCCAGAATTAGGAATGTTAGGCTTTCTTTACGGAAAGTGTCTTAAAAAGTCGGCATCCGGTGTCCGGCAATTTTGGGAGAAAGCAACGGTAGCCAAAGGGAACAATAAAAAAACAGAAAAAAAGATTAGGCTTGACTTCTTAAACAAGCTGCTAATTTTTATATTCCTCATTTCTTTTCTCCCGTTGTATTTTCACCGCAATCAGCTAAAGCAAAACTTCGAGTGTTGTTTGCCAAGGCTTGAAAATCATCAATACCTTTAAAATCTCGAACGTCCGTCGTACTCGATATTGTTTTGAAAGAATCGCCTTCTAAGACAAAATCACCGTCAACGTCTGCGACCATATAACCTTTGGCTGCCGGAACAAATTTAAGAAATAATAAATACTTCTTGTTCGCCTCAAGCGGCGCATACTTTCGGTCTTCCGCTTGAATTAACTGTTCGTTTATTTTGATTAACCCGCCGGGACGAGTGACCTGAATAATTTCGTTGACAGTAATTGGTGAAGCCGTATTGTCCTTAACAATATCTTCAACCCAAAATTCGTACTGCGTGTAAATGAATGTTTCATTTTCAATTAAATGCGCCGCTTTGCTTTTTATTGAACCAACCACAACTGCATCGGATTTGCACGACAAATTCATTAAAAACTTTGTTGGCGATTTATGAACAGGACGGTTAAACTGAGCTTGGAAGGGTATCCCAAGAGCAGTCCCAACTACCTCAGATTTACCTCGACTGTTGCCTAGTTCAATCAATACATCTAAATTCAAACCATGTTTTTTAGAATATATTTTATTATACTCCTTGCTATAAGCACGTTCTTCTGCGGTGAATTGACCTCTTTGTACTACAGTTGACTCATCTTTTTTATGTGATGATTTGTCCTGAGCCTGCTGTCTAAAGGCTGCAAATGTAGCGGCTAAAAAAAGCGATAGCAAAGAAACACTGATAATTGTAAGTTTCTTGTTCGTCATATTTCTCCTTCTTTTGATGGTTGCAAGTGGTTGAGTAAAATTAACTTCTTAATATTCTGTTACCTGAGATTGTCGAAAGTGGGTTAACTATACGCCTCACACCGTCCTCGGTCAACGTTTTACTTCTTGTGAAATTATTTTCTTTATGCTGATAAAAAGATAATGCATAAATGCCCTTAAAGTCTTTGATTTTGTGAGAATTAGCAGACTTAAAAAACTGTCATTCAGAATCCGCCAACTGTCGTTTACCCTTTTATCAAAAGAGATCACTCGATTTCCTGTGGAGGCGTTCTTCGAGAAATCCAATCAACTATATTCATGCATTTATTTGCATTTTTCTCGCTCATTACTTAGCGCACCGAAATGAACTGAAAACTATCTCAATTGAATATTTTTTTGCAGGAATTTTATTTGTTTCTTAAATAGCTGAAAATACGGCGATTGAAAATAGAAAGCCTGTCATTTTTAGACAAGCTTTCTATTTTTACTCGCTCTTTAACAAAAGCGAAACATAAGACTTTTGCCGGTTGGACGAAAGACTTGAAATATACTCTTCCAAGATATGAAAACGTTTAGTAAACGATGTGCATAACTACACTGATGCAGGCAAAAGAATTGAGCGCCAATAGCAAACGGAATAAAAAGCCGATTGTACGATTAAATACATTTAGTTTTTGGTTTAAAGTGTTGGCAGTTAAAGGGTTGTTGCTATTTGCACAAAAGTTGTGCAGAATGCTAAAAGTAATTGAGTTTCAGAAATTTGACCTGCAAAAAAATGAGTTTTCCACAGGCTTTTCCACAACCTCTGTGGAAAACTTTTTTAGAAATTATTCTCCTGCATATCCCAGTCGGAAACCATTTCAAATGCCTTTTTCAAAACGGGACGCGGTTTTGAAGCGCCGTCGGCTTGTCCGACAAAGCCTTCGCGTTCCATCGCGTCGAGAATCGCGGCGGCGCGTCCGTAACCGATTCGCAGTCGGCGCTGCAACACGGAAGTCGAGGCGCGTTTCATCTCGACGCAAATCCGCAAAGCCTGTTCGAAAACCTCGTCGCGTTCAACATCTGCGTCTTCAAATCCCTCGGTTTCTTCGTCGCTTTGCGTGATTGTCGTGTCGTAATCGGGCGCGCCCTGTTCTTTGACGAATTCAACGATTTTGCCGATTTCTTTTTCATCAACGAACGCGCCGTGAACGCGGACAAGTCGCGAAGTTCCGGGCGGGAGAAAAAGCATATCGCCTCGCCCAAGCAGATGCTCTGCGCCGCTCCCGTCAATAATCGTGCGCGAGTCGTGCATCGAGGAAACGCGGAAACTGATGCGAGAAGGGAAGTTGGCTTTAATCAAGCCGGTGATGACGTTGACCGACGGGCGCTGCGTCGCTAAAACGAGATGAATCCCGACTGCGCGCGCTTTTTGCGCTAATCGCGTAATTGATTCTTCGACTTCGCCACGCGCGACCATCATCAAATCGGCGAATTCGTCAATAATAATCACGATAAAAGGCAAATTCTTGTACGGCTCGCCGTTTTCGTCGAATTCTTCGATAAAATTGCGCCGATGTACTTCTGCGTTATATCCTTCAAGATTTCTGACTCCCCAGCTAGCCAATTCTTTGTATCGCCGTTCCATTTCGACAACAGCCCATTTCAAAGCAATCGAAGCGCGTTTCGGGTCGGTGATAATCGGCGTTGCAAGATGCGGAATGTCCGCATAAAGGTTGAGTTCGACTTGTTTCGGATCAACCATTATGAACTTAACTTCATCGGGACGGGCTTTGTAGAGAATCGAAACGACGAGCGAGTTGACGCCGACCGATTTTCCAGCGCCGGTCGCTCCGGCGATGAGCAGGTGCGGCATTTTCGCCAAATCCGCAACGTAATTTAAACCGTCAACCGTTTTGCCGAGTGCGACCGTCAACAGCGAATTCGATTCGCGGAAAGCGCGCGATTCGACGACTTCGCGCAGAAAAATTGTTTCCCTACGCGGATTCGGGACTTCGATTCCGACAAAAGCTTTGCCCGGAATGCGGTCAATCCGAACCGATTCGGCTTTTAAACCGAGACACAAATCATCAACGAGCTTTGTGATTTGATTAAATTTAATCCCGGAATCGAGCTTGTATTCATAAGTCGTGACTACGGGACCGGGACAAATATTCATTACCTGCCCGTTTGCCTTAAATTCTTTACATTTCTCGGTTAATTGCTTGGCGATATTCAGCAGCTCGTCGTCGGCGTGATGGATTCTGGGCGGCGCGGCGTTTAAAAAATCCGTTGAAGGCAATTGATAATCAGTGTAAGTAGGCGTAGGCAAGCGACGATTTTTCGCACCATTTGCCGCAATTGCGACGCCGTTTGCGGAAACTGTTTCGGCAGGTTCAAGCTCCGGTTCGGATTCTTCGGTTTTCAAAGGCTCAATCGGAATTTTTCGCAAAGATTCATCATCCGAATCCGAATCAACATCATCGTCAAGCTCTTTTGTTTTGACTGAAATCTTTGCCGTCATCCACGGATTTTCCGCAGATTCTCCATTTTTAGCAATTTCCTCGGATTCCGATACAACTTTTTTATCGTCAACGGTTGCGTTGGTTGCCTGCACGTTTGGTTTTTCTTCTTCAACCCACGCTGGCGGCTCTTGAAGACGGCGGAACGAACTGGAAATCGAACCGAAAGCCGTGTTAAAAACGCGAGAGAAAACGCCCTGCGCCGGCTGCGCTGATTCGCCGAGAGCCGGGACAGTTTCCGGTTCAAGCAAAACATCGGTCGCGCTTGCCGTTTCTTCTTCGCGCGCGGCGAGACGATTTTCAAGACGCGCTTGCGCGGCAGCGCGTTCACGCTCGCGCCACGCTCGAAGATTTTGAACCAGAGCGACAATTTTGCCGCGCACAAATTTTAAAAATTCCGCGACAACCGCGACAAACGGAGCAAAAGAAGCCTTCGTCGCCAGCAGAAAGGCGACCGCCGCGAGAGCTAAGAGCAAAATGCTCGCCCCGACTGCGCCCAAACCGCTCGTTAAAACGCGGGCGACGATTGCGCCTAAAAGTCCGCCCGACTGAAAACTGCGGTCGAAAAACGCAGAAAAGCCGAACGCGACAAGCAGCGCCGAAAAGCTGACTAGCAACAGAGCGAATCCCAAAACGCGGATCGCAGACGCCGATAAAAACTCGCCGCGAAACGTTCGCCAGGCGAAAACCAACCCGACTGCCGGCAGCAAATACGCCGTCAAACCGATGAATTGAAATAGCAGCGAAGCGACGTTAGCGCCGATTGTGCCGATTAAATTTTGCGTCGTTTGATTGCTCGCCGTGTGCAGCGAAGGGTCTTGCGGGTTGTAGGTAAACAGGCACAACGCGAGCAAAACGCTGAGCGCCAGCAAAACAATGGCGACGATTTCACCCGCGAGCGAAGCGTGTGTTTCGTCTTTCGTCTGATTTAATTTTTGCTCGGTCGTCGCCATTCTGCCGAAATTAAGAATTTAGAATGAAGAATTTAGATTTGCGCCTCATTCTACATTCTCGGTTCTCAATTCTCAATTCCTTTCCGCATTTTTCTTCCAAACGAGAAATTCCTTAATGAAATCGTCAATCGAGCCGTTAAGAACGTTTTCCACGTCCGAACGCTCGTATTTTGTTCTCGCGTCTTTGACGAGGCGATAAGGCTGCAAAGTGTAATTGCGAATTTGCGAGCCGAATGAAATGTCTTGTTTAGTCGCTTCAAGCTCGGCGGTTTCCGAGCGGCGTTTTTCAAGCTCCAATTCATAAAGCCGCGAGCGCAAAACCTGCATCGCCATCGCGCGGTTTTGAATCTGCGAGCGTTGATTTTGACAGGTCACGACGATTCCCGTCGGAAGATGCGTGATGCGAACGGCGCTGTCAGTCGTATTGATATGCTGCCCGCCTGCGCCGGTCGAGCGGTAAGTATCAACGCGCAAATCTTTTTCCTGTACGTCAATTTCGATGTCTTCGTCAATTTCCGGCGAAACGAAAAGCGACGCGAAACTGGTTTCGCGGCTCCCGCCGGAATTAAACGGCGAGATTCGCACGAGGCGGTGCACGCCCGCTTCCGCCGACAAAAGACCGTAAGCGTATTCGCCTTCGACGCGAAATGTTGCAGATTTGATTCCGGCTTCGCCGCCTGCCTGCTCGTCTAAAACTTCGACTTTAAAACCGCGTTTTTCCGCCCACCGAAGATACATTCTTAAAAGCATCTCCGCCCAATCCTGCGCGTCGGTTCCGCCCGCTCCGGCTTGAATCGAGCAAATCGCGTTTTTCGCATCCGTTTCGCCTGCAAGCAGCATTTCGATTTCCGCGTCGCCGACTTCCCTTTCCAAACGCAGAATTAAATTATGCAATTCGGTTAAAGAATCGGCATCGGTTTCGGCAAACTCGAACAAAACTTCGGCGTCCGAGACGGCGGATTCAAAATTTTCCTGACGCTGAATCTGCCGCTCCACGCGGCTGCGCTGCTGCACTGTTTTTTGCGCGCGTTCCTGATCGTTCCAGAATTCCGGCGCGGCGATTTGTTCTTCTAATTTTTGCAGCTCAGAGCGTTTCGCAGGCAGGTCAAAGAAACCTCCCGAGCTGTTGGACTTGTGAGACAATCGTTTCGTATTTATTGCGTAAATCTTGAATTGTTAAATCTGCAATCATTTTTCAGTGAGCAGTAGGCAGTGAGCAGCGAGCAGTTGAAAACGCTTTTGCTCAAAAATCACTGAACTGCTTTCTTTCGGTTCAAAAAAGTTAATCCTAAAAATATGAAACTTAAAACTGTGCAAAGAACGGCAAACCAGTCGCCGTATTTGACGTAAAAAGTTTCTTCGCCGTTCGATTTTGAAATTGTCCAAACTCTTGCTGCAATTTCATAATCATTTGTCGCGTCGGATATTTCGCCGCGCTCGTTGATGTAAGCCGTTGTTCCGACGTTTGTCACGCGCAAAACCGGGCGATTTGTTTCGACCGCGCGAAACACGGCGTTTGCCAGATGCTGCCGGATAATCGGCGTGTCGCCGCCGTAACCGTCGTTTGTCAATTCAACCAAAACATCCGCTCCGTTTAAAACAAAATTGCGCGAAACGTCGCCGAAAGCCGATTCAAAGCAAATCATCACGCCCGCGCGAACATCTGCAAATGGCATCAAGCGAAAATCTTTGCCCGGTTTCATTCGCCCGACGACTGTGGGCAAAAATTCCTGACCTGGAATAAATTCCGGCACGTATTCGCCAAACGGCACGAGTCGGATTTTATCATATTGCGCGATTTTCTCTCCGCGCCTATTCACCATCACGGCGGAATTGTGATAACCGTCCCTAAGTGTCGAAGGCTCTCCCGCGTTAAAAAGAAGCGAAACATTATTTCGCGCGCCGAAATCCTGCACAAACTCTCGGAATTCGGAATCGTTCGCGTAAGCAAAATTCATCGGCGATTCGGGAAAAACCACAATGCGCGGCAAATCTTTGTATTCGGTTTTATTTTCGATTTCCCGCAAAGCCTTTTCCGCCATTTCAACGTGGCGCTCGCGCAAACTGTAATAATCGTCAACCTGTAAACCGCTCATCGGAACATTGGGCTGCAAAGCAACAACAACCGCCGAAGGTTTTTGAGTTTCGGACAAGGCGGGCGCGCTCGGTTTTAACGATTGCGAGAAGAAGACGAGCAAAAGCGCCAAACCGAAATATGGCAATCCGTGTCGCCACGTTAGAAGTTTGTCGTAAAAACTTACTGCGTAAAAAATTAAGGCATTGCGGAAAATCAATAAAAATCCAATCGAAAAAACGCCGCCGTATTCCGCTGCGCGAATTGCAGATGGAACAAAGGCTTGAGAATAACCAAGCGCGTTCCAGGAATTTCCGGTTATCCAGTGGCGCAAAAACTCACAAGCCGTCCAAACAAATGGCGCGAGTAAAATGGCAAGACTTCCAAATCGTTTTAAAAATCTTGATAAAACCGCAGCAAAAATCGCGGTAAAAAATCCTGCGCCCAATGTCGCCGGAACGAGTAATAAATAAACAAGCGGCGCCGGAATTCCGCCGTAATTAATCGGCGCGTAAGTTAGCCACCAGCAAGTTCCGTAAAAGAAAACAGTTCCTTGCAGCCAGCCGAGCCAGAAACTTTTTGTTGCCGAGTCTTTGTTTCGTTCGATGGCAATCAAAAGCGGCACAAACGCAAACCACGCAAGCCACCGGATTTCAAAATCTGGAAATGCCAGAATCAGCAGAATTGCCGACAGGAGGGAAAGCGCGGCGTCCTGCCAGCGAGGAAAGAGAAAAAGTGAAGAGAAAAAACGGCGAAATTGAAATTTTTTGTTTGCCGTTTCCGAAATTTCCATAAATCAAGTTTAACCTGATTTGAAGGCAAAGCAAATTTTGTTGAATCGAACAAAAAACGGCAGAGGCGAGTGACAAAAAATGTCGAACGAGCGGCGCGCTTTGTGACCGATGTCGTCAGCTTGAATGATTTTGATTTATCAATTTGATTGATTGACTGAAACGGCGAAAACCTGAGCAATCAAAATGAAATAAAAGCGAGCATTTCTCGATAAATACTCGCTTTTATTTTATATTGCTAAATTTGTTGAGTTTTTTTGCCCCAAAAGGAGTTAAGCCCGACCGTGGCTGGTCGGGCTTAAAAATGGAAGGAGAACTGAAGGAACGCTCGGTATGTTTTAAGCGAAGCGGCAAGCAACGCTCGGAGAAGAGATGGCGACGGGTCTTGCAAAATCAGGTTGAATTTTCTTCAATTTTTAGCTTTTGCAAGCTAGCCGGTTTTCTCTAATACAAACGCCGTGCCACAAATTCCGAGCGTTCCGAAATTATTTTGCTTTGCGTTCGATCTGGCGCATTAGAGCGCTCGCTTCCTGGTTATTCGGCGCGATTTGCAGAGCGTTTTTGGCATAAGTCTGTGCCTGCATAAAATCGCCGCGTTCGAGGAAAATTTTACCCAAAGCGACGTGTCCTTCAACCAAATCGTTTTTCCAGAAAACCGCCGTTTTCAAATTACTAACGGCAGGCTCGACATCGCCGCGTCGCAGATGAATGCTGCCGATTAAATAATAGGCTTCCGCATTCATCGGATCAGTGGCGATGATTCGGCGCAATTCGATTAACGCTTCGTCGTCGCGTCCGGCTTTGTAAAGGTCGCGCGCTTTTTGAATCTGATTTTCCTGTTCGTTTGTTTGCGCTGTGATTGGCGTATCCGGCGTTTGTCCTTTTAAAAATTCCGTGCGATTAAAGTCTTTGAATAAACGAAATGGTATATCGCCGGTTGTTGCTGTTTTTTGCCACTCGGTTTGAGCTTTGGCGTAAGTCGGCAGAAACAATCTCGCTTGATTGTCAATGTCGGCGGCTTTGGCGTCGGCGGCTTTTTCCATCGCTTTGGCGAGCAGAAAATATGCCTGCCCGTCTCTCGGATTGGAAGCTACAAACGGACGCAGTTGTTCGATGGCGTCTTTGTATTTTCCGGCGAGAAACAGCGCATAACCGTAATTATATTTAACGACTTCATCTTCGGGCGCGCTCTGCGCGGCTTGATTTAAAAAACGCAAGGCTTCTTCGATTAAACCGGCTTTTTCCTGCGCGTTTTTTTCGCCGCGCGCAAGCTGCATCGAGATAGCGCCGACGTTGTTGAACGCGGAAGTAAGCCGGGTTTCATCCGCGACTGAGCGGAAAATTCCCTGCGCCGATTCCGCGTTTTTTAAATTATATTGCATTAAGCCCGCGTAAAATGCGGCTTCGACATATTGCGGCGTGGCTTTCGGCACTTTGGAAAAATTGTCGAAAGCGTCTTGAAAATTATTCTGCCGCAGATAAAGATGACCGAGTTCGAGCGCGGCTTGCGGATAAACTTCGCTGTTTTTTTCGTTGGCGTAAAGCTTGAGCGCATTTTTAAAATAATTTGCGCGCAAATCGCCGTCGGCGGTGAGCATTCCTTTGATGTAAGCCTCGAAAGCGACAGGCGGAACACGACGAGCTAAATCAACGACTTCGTTTTGCGACAGCGATAGCGCCTTGTCGCGTTGATAGAGAATTTGATAAACCGCTTGACCTTGCAGCTTTTGCAGCTCGCCGAGCGCGTCGCCCAAATTGATTTCTTTGACGACGATTTTGCCGTTCGGCAGCACTTCGTTGACCGCCGTGCCATCGTTGACGTTAATCACGCGAGCCGTAAAACGAATTTCCGCCGCGGTCGAGCCTTGTCCCGGCGTGACGCTATATTTGCCCAAAACAAGATGGGTCGCATTTGAGCGGTGTGCGATTTTAATTGATGTCGCCAGCGAGGGAAGCGTCGTCAAAGGCAGCCGGAGATTTTGCTGAATCTGCTTTCTCTCGTCGTTTGAAATCACGCGCAAGCCTGTGACTTTTAATTCCGAGCGCGACAAAAGCTCAGTAATCGCTTCTGCAAAGCTCTCGCCGACCCAGTTGTAAGCCGGTTGATTTGACGTGTTTTCAAACGGCAAAATAATCAGCGTGTCGGTTCCCCGTGCGCTTTGCGCCATCGGGTTTGAAACTGAAAAAATGAATAATAGAAAAAAGCCAAAAAATAATGTTTTAAATTGCATCATCGAATATTTGCTTGATTATAAAAAGTTTGACGCCATTAGTTTATCAGAAAAAACTAACGGCAAACGTTCGATGAAAGTTTCGATTGAAAGGTTTTAAGGAAATGTCTGGCAGGAAAAAATGGTATCGCGTACGGGAGTCGAACCCGTGTTACCGCCGTGAAAGGGCGGTGTCCTAGGCCACTAGACGAACGCGACACGAGCGAAGTTTTGTGACGAGAACAGCTAAAAGAGAAAAAGCAAAATATGAAAACCCGATTTATCTAGCAAAATTCTTTTAAGCCGTTTGATAAAGTCAATCAAATAACTGCTTGAAAATTGATTCACAAGCGAAGTTACAAAATTAACGCATCGCGCGCCGCACTGTCAAACGCATCTGGTAAAATCCGTGCAACGGGCGTTTTTTTCGATTAATGAATTAATGCCGTACCGTAAAAACTTGAGCAAAAAAATATGAAAATCGGTATTTTAATTTCCGGGCGCGGCTCGAATATGTCAGCGCTGATCGAAGCCGTGAAAACGGGCAAGATTCCAAATTCCGAAATCGCGGTTGTAATTAGCGACAAGCCGGATGCCGCCGGATTGCAAAAAGCGCGGGAAAAAGGCGTGGAGACAATCGTTATTGAAAGACGCAATCGAACGCGCCGGGAACACGATGCCGAAATGATTGCAGAATTAAAAAAGAGAGCGGTCGAATTAATTTGTCTGGCTGGTTATATGCGGCTGTTGTCGGCAGGATTTATCGGGGCTTTTCGCAATAAAATTGTCAATATCCATCCGAGCTTGCTGCCGAGTTTTCCCGGTTTGGACGCGCAGCGGCAGGCGTTTGAATACGGGGTCAAATTTTCCGGCTGCACCGTTCATTTCGTTGACGAGGGCTTAGACAGCGGCGCGATTATCGCGCAAAAAGTCGTGCCGGTTTTGAACGACGATACGCCCGAAACTCTCACTGCGAGAATTTTAGAGCAGGAACATAGGCTTTATGTCGAAGCCGCCGCAAAAGTTGTTTCGGGAAAATACGAAATCAAAGGACGCCGAATTATATTTGATTAAGGATTCTCAAAAGATTTGTAACCAATTCGCCGAGCTTTAGTTGACCTCTGCGTTTATCGCGCTGGTAAGTAAAACCGAAAATCCAAACAACGATTAAAACCATCACAACAACAGTTATCAGAGAAACCTTAAAATTGAGCCAAAATTCATCGGAAAACATAACGGCTTACACTTCGGACAGAGAGAAAAGTTTCCTCATTATTTAAATCTCAAAACGCGCTCCGACAAAGGTTTTCCGATGTGTGTTTTGACAGAATTGGTTTGATTGCTTAAACTTTGAGTTTTGACTTTGTGAAGGAGTGAACAACAGCGATGCCAAAGAGAACTTATCAACCGAACAACCGCCGCCGCGCGAAAAAACACGGATTTCGCGCGCGAATGGCGACCAAAAACGGTCGCGCAGTGATTGCGCGCCGCCGCGCGAAAGGTCGCAAACGCTTAACACCGCATCATTATTAAAAACCGATTTTCGTTTGCCGAAAGATGCGCGTTTGCGAAAACCGCAGGAATTTCGTCACGTTTACGGCAACGGCAAGCGATACGACGGCAGGTTTATTTCGGCGTTCATTTTGCCGAACGAGCTTTCATCTCATCGAATCGGAATCACGGCTTCGCGCAAAGGAGTCGGTAACGCGGTGCAGCGCAACCGCGCCAAACGACTTTTGCGCGAAGCCTTTCGTCTGTCTAAAATCGAACTAAACGGCTTAAACGGGCGTTATGATTTTGTACTGAACGCGCGGCGAAGTTTATTGACTGTCAAAATGCAGGCGGCGTTTGCAGACTTTCAGCAAATAATTAACCGGATCGCGAGAGACGAAAACGGCAAACAAAAAGCCGATGAATTAAATCAAATTGCCGAATGAAATTTTTGCTCATCGGAATTTTACGTTTTTATAAAGCGGCGATTTCGCCGCTCTTGCCGGCAGCATGCCGTTTTACGCCGACTTGTTCTGAGTACGCGGCGGAAGCGATTAACAAACACGGCGCAATTCGCGGCTCTTTAATGGCGGCTTGGCGTTTATGCCGCTGCCAGCCGTTCGCGCGCGGCGGCTACGATCCGGTGAAATAAATTCGGAATGATGAACGCGGAACGATGAATTAAATTCCGCGTTCATCATTCATCATTCATCATTTTTATAAATGGCAGCTAATCAAAACCAATCACGTTTTTTTCTGGCGATAGCGGTTTCGCTCGGTATTTTGTTTCTTTGGACTTATCTTTTTCCGCCGCCGAAACCGGCAAATAACGCCAACACCGAAACGGCAAATGTTTCTTCTCAGCAAAACACTGCTGCAACTCCCGCCGTTTCCGATCAACCACAGCAACAACCTACACAAGTTCAAAATCAGACGCCGGACAATACACCGAATCGTTTGTTGACGGTTAAAACACCGTTCTATGAGGCGAAATTCGATTCGCGCGGTGCGGTTGCAACAAGCTGGGTTTTAAAGCAAAACAAAGTCGGTGACGACGCGCGACCACTTTATTCAATCAGCAGTACACCCGATAATCCGCTGCCGCTCGAATTGATTTCCGATGAAGCCCGAAATCGTCGCGAATTGCCGTTTGAGCTGGTTACGGGCGACGCAGGCTTAGACCAGATTTTAAACGACCGTAATTACCAAATTGTCGGTGCCGACACGGATGAAATCGTTTTAAACGGCAGCGAATCGAAACAGATTCAATTTGTTTTGCAGGACGCTGCAAACGGCGTCGAAGCTGTTAAAACTCTGACTTTGCGCGCCGACGATTATATCTCCGATTTGCAAACAAAATTGACTAGAAACGGTCAGCCCGTGCCGAACACAAAACTGCAAATCGGCGCACGAATCGGCGATCAGGGAATCAAACATCACAATTATTACGCGATTGAACCGGAAGCGGTCGCGGCGGTCGGCGGCAAAGTCGAGCGACATCGCGGGGCGGATTTTGCCGACAAAAACAGCGGGCGCGTTTTGTCAAACGGCGAAGCGAGCTGGGCTGGCGTCGGCGACACTTATTTTGCAATGGCGGCAATTCCGCAGCAGCCGCTTTCAGGGCTTGAATTCGTGACTACAAAATACGAAGTTGCGGTTGAGCCGTATACGAGCGGAATCTGGGGACTCGTCACCGGACAAAAAGTTGATAAAGAGTTCCGCTATTTAACTTCGGCGCTCGTTCCGGTTAATTCAGACGGCAGCGCGATAACCAAAATTTACACCGGCACGAAAGACCATTATCTGCTTTCGGCGACGAGCGAGCGATTGAGTCAAACAATCGGACGCGCGGTTGATTTGGAAGATTTTATTAGCTGGGGCTGGATGAGCAGCCTGACGCGCCCGATTGCGATTCCGATTCTCGGAGTACTCAGATTTTTGAGCAATTTGACGCACAACTACGGCGTCGCAATTCTGTTGTTCACGTTACTGTTTTTCTCCGTGCTTTTCCCGATGCGCTGGTATCAATCGAAATCTTTCAAAAAAGCGCAAAAGAACGCGCCGAAAATGAAAGAATTGCAGGAGCGTTACAAAGAAATGCAGGCGAAAAAAGTTCCGCTCGACGATCCGCGTATGCGCGAATTGCAAATGGAACAATTAAAGCTGACAAAAGACGCCGTTCCGATTGGCGGCTGTTTGCCGATGCTTTTGCAGTTTCCGCTGTTGATTGCGCTTTACATTGCAATCACGATTTCGCTCGATTTCCGTCTCGCGCCGTTTTTATGGCTGCCGGATTTATCGAGCGCCGATCCGTATCACGCGCTTGAATTTATGTTTGCCGGCTCGATGGCGCTGGCGATGTTGTATCAGCCGACCGCCGCCGCTATCACGCCCGAACAGCAGATGCAGCAGAAAATGATGACTTATTTGATGCCTGTAATGATGCTGTTCGTGATGTGGGGTTCGCCTTCAGGCTTGCTCGTTTATTGGCTGGCGGGCAATATCATCGGCTTTTTGCAGCAGCTTTTAATCAATCGAATGAACAAAACGAACGAACCGCCGACCGCAACAACGACCGGCGATTTGCCGCGTCCGATGACCAAAAAAGAGAGAATGAAAGCCGGACTTTCGACATCTTGATTTTAAGGGAAATGCCGAAACGCTTGATTTTTAACGAATCAATCGTTTCGGCGTTTTTCTTTGCTTAAATTGATGAGAATTTTACGCAATTTCGCTTTTATCCAGATTTTATCGGCGTCAATTTTTCTCGCCGCGTGCAGCAGTTCGTCCGAACCGAATCCGGCAAACACAAACGCCGCTAACGCAAAAACTCCAATCGCTTCACCGAGCATTGCCGCCAATACTGCCAACACGCCCGCGCCGATAGCGTCGCCGACGATTCAGGCTTCGGAGGGTTCGAGCGCACCGTGCGCCGTCGTTGCCGCACATCACGCCGCTTTGGTCAAAGGCGACGAAGCCGCTTTCAGAAAAACCTTAACGCAGGCGACAATCCGCCAATTTGAGGCGGATGCGAAAGCCGAAGGCGAAAAAACAATCGTCGGTTATTTAACCGCTTACAGCTCGCCCGATCCTCGCCCGCCAATTTGTGGCGGCAGCGTTCAGGGCGATGTTGCCTCTTTGCAAACCAAAGACGCTGAAGGTGGAGTTGTGATAATGCGTGCCCTTAAAGAAAATGGGGAATGGAGACTCGACTTATTGTCTGTGAAACCACAGTAGCATTAAAAATAAAACAAAAAAAGCCGGACTTGAATTCAAGTCCGGCTTTTTTTGTTTTATTAATCTGCCGCTCCGGCTTCCTTTGCCTGCTCCGTTTGGCGATATGGCGGCAAAATGACGCGGGCGGCTTTTTCCTTTTTCAGACCCAAAGCCCAATCCGCCTGCATAATCGTGTGAATATCACGCGTTCCTTCGTAAATCACGGCGGCTTTGCAGTTTCGCAAATAACGCTCGACCGGATAATCGTTCGTGTAGCCGTTCGCGCCGTGAACTTCGATTGCCATCGAAGCGGCTTTTTCGCTCCGAACCGTCGCTTGCCATTTCGCCATCGAAGCGGCTTTTGCCGAAGGCTTTCCTTCATTTTTTAAATATCCGGCTTTGAGCCAGAGCAAACGACACATTTCATAATCGGCTTCCATTTCGGCGATTTTTTGTTTGACGAGCTGATGACTGCCTATTTTGACGCCGGCGGTTTCGCGCGTATTGGCGTAAGCGACGGAGGCGTCGCGGCTTGCCCTAATAACGCCGGTTGCGCCGGAAGCGACGGTATAACGCCCGTTTTCGAGAGCGAACATCGCAATTTTAAATCCTTCGCCTTCTTCTCCGAGCATATTTTCCGCCGGGACGCGAACGTCCTGCAAAGAAAAATATCCGGTGTTTCCGGCTTTAATTCCGAGCTTGCCGTGAATCGTTCCCGAAGAAAAACCGGGCATCGAGCGTTCGACGATAAAACAGCTCATTCCGGTGTGGTCGCGTTTTTTTCGTTTTTCTTCGTCAGTCCAGCAGAAAAACAAAAAGTGGTCTGCAACGTCGCCCAAAGAAATCCACATTTTTTCGCCGTTTAAAATCCAATCCGAACCATCGCGGCGTGCGCTTGAACGCAGCCCGATTACGTCGGAACCGGCATTCGGTTCGGTCAAGCCGAAAGTGGAGCGTTTTTCGCCGCGCGCTTGCGGCACGAGATATTTTTGTTTCTGCTCTTCGGTTCCCCACGAAAAAACCGACATCGAGTTCAACCCGACATGAACCGACATAATCACTCGAAGAAACGTGTCGCACGCTTCAAGCTCTTCGCACACCAGACCGAGCGAAATGTAATCGAAACCCGCGCCGCCGTATTGTTCGGGAATGCAAACGCCCAAAAGTCCCAAATCAGCCATTTTGTCCAGAATCGTCGGTTCAAAACGCGCTTTTTCGTCCCATTCTTTAATAAACGGCGCTACGTCGCGCTGGCAGAATTCGCGCACGGTTTGCTGCAGCGCGCGATGCTCTTCGGTTAACTCAAAATCAATCACTGCTTTTATAAAATCCTTTTGAAATAAATTTCGGCTTAAAACCGAAAGCATTGTAGCATTGGCGCAACTTTGACCGCTAATCATTAAATTAAAAAAGCGAAAGCCGTTAGACTTTCGCTGCGATAACGTATTTTTCAATCCTTCCACCTTCTAATAATAATGCGTGACGTTGTGAGACGGAATTGATGTTTCGGCGACATTTAAACTGCCGATTGATTGTTCCGAGTTTTGAATTGCGGCTTTAAATTTGCCTTGACAGGCGGCAAGAGGCGGATATAACATCTCCGCGTTGCAATAACGCTTGAAAATTCAAGACGTAAAGAGGTATCTCAGATGAAAAAACAGTTTAGTGTGCTTTTTCCGATCATTAGCGTGATTGTCGCTCTAGTATCAATTGCAACCGCCCAAAAAACCGCCGACAAAATACAACCGCTACAAAGCGAATTTGATGTTTTACAAACCTACAAAGAAATTTCGGCTTTACCCTTCGACGCAAATATGCGCGAAAGGAGAGCCGTGTTTCTCAAATTGTCGTCACAAGAGAAATCCGAATTGTTTAAATTACATCTAGCTATGCAATTGGTCAAACGCCCAAATTTAGCCAAAGAACAAAAGGATTTGATTTTGGACTCAATTTCAATGATTACTCCCGAAAGCTATGGAGACGATCCTGAAAAACGCGTCGCAGCACAGCAAAAAGCCGCCCCTATCCAACAAAAAGCATTACTTTTGTTTTCTTCCAAGCGAGAAGCCGCTGAAATCTTCGCTGCATTGGGCGGAGACGAAGCCGACGTTCAGCTTTTGGGAAAATATCAACAGATAACTGCTCCGATTTATCAAAATGAACGTAGAGCGTCATTTAGTAAATCATCGTCTCAAGACAAAGCTGATGTGATGAAAATTCATTTAGCATCTCAAATGGCTAAACGTCCTCTGAATAAAGAGCAGCTTAACTTCATAAGCGGGTTTATTTCTTTAATTTCGCCCGAAATCTATGTCGAAACAAAAAGCGCTCAAATCAAAGAAGCTCTCGCTTCATTCAGAGAAAGGGTTTTAAACTTCTTTTCAAAAGAAGATGCTTTTGTAATATTTGCCTCTTTGGGCGGGAAAATTGGTTCTCCTAATACAGAAGCCCATGAACCGAAACTATTGAACCTTCTTCAAAAAGAAGATGCCTTTGTAGTTTTTGCTTCTTTCGGAAGGGAAATTGGTATTTCAAAGAAGAGCACTATCAATCCAGAACCTTGTGGATGTAATTCCACTCCTAGCCAAGATTATTGCAGTTGGTGGGAGATGAATACGTATTGCCGGGGAGGTTTTTGCGCGAGTTCTACGTGGGGCTGCGGCGATGGTTTACTTGAAGAGTGCAATGGAGTATGCCGCAGTCGCACCTAACTATTTTATTTCAATATTAAAGCCCTGACACAATAAGAGCTGAAATGAGGCATAAAGCTTTTTTCACATAAGGAGTAGCAAGATGAATCTTAAAAAGAGAGAAGTTCAAAGTCTTAGCCTTTGGTTCAATCAACCCAGAAACCTGCCTTCTTTATCTCTGATCTATGGTGGCACTTTTGGTGCTTTAATAATAACGACAAAGGTACTGTTAACTATTGCTGGTTTGATTTTTGTTCCCTACGCAATTCTTGTGATTGGATTCTTTTGGCTAATCAAAAAAACCCAAATCAGCTACTTCCATCGCTTTCTGGCAGGACTCGCAAGTTTTATGTTAGCGACATTGATTATTTATTTTTACATAATTCTTGTAGCAAATCCGGGCGCTCGTGAAATGCCGATTTCTGGACATCTGTGGCGAATTGGAATTATGCTCGCAATCGGTATTGTCGTTAATGGTTTAATGGCGTATTTGCAATCAAGATTTGAACCTAAACTTTCATAAAAAAAGCCTCTTAAGGACGCTTATTTTTCCCTCCACTGTCAATAATAATGAGTTGAAGTGTGCGGCGGAATTGATGTTTCTATCATATTTAAACTGCCGATTGATTGTTCCGGGTTTTGAATCGCGGCTTTAAATTGCGGTACGAGCGGCGTTTCGAGCCAGCGACGAGGGTTAGTTTTGTCGCGGTTTATTTTATAAGCGCCGAGTTCGAGATAAAAATTTTCGAGCGGCTCGTTGCTGAAACGGTAGCGCCAGTCAATCATCGTGAAAAGCGGAAACCATGTATAGCCGACGACCGGAACGCCGCGCCCGCGCAATTCTTTAACCATACCGGTCGAAGCCTCGAACCACCGCGAACGAATTTCGTCGCTTCCGACGGCGCTGGTTTCGGTAATCATTATCGGCACTCGGTATCGCTCGTAATAAGATTCAATCAACTCGATAAAACCGATGCCTTCCGGTTCGATGTCGCGGAACATAATGCGCCCGCGCGAGTTTTGATAAATTTGTTTCGTTGACCACTGCGGATAAAAATTTAAACCCAAAACATCAAGCTCGATTTTGTTTACCGCGATTTCTTTTAAAGCGTCGGGCGTGACTCCATTTCGCAAAAACCAGGGAAAAAGCGGATGATCGGGCGTTAATCTGCCGGTTATCAAATCGTAGCAGATGAAACCGCGCCGAGTTTCTTCCAGCGCCAGCGAATTTAAATCTTCGCGTACGGCGCGCGTCAACCCGGTCGCTTCGACGTGAACCATTACCGAATTAGGATCAATTTCTTTGATGACTTTGACCGTGCGAGTGATTCCGCGCGCAAGCTGGAGCATTATTTTCAAATAACCCCGCTCGCCTTTTAAATACGGTGCCCAAAGCCCTCGCATACCGCACATCAGAGAATTGATAATCGGCTCGTTGAGCGGCGTGTAAAATCGAATCAGACCTTTGTAGCGGTTAGCAAATTCAGCGGCGTAGCGGGCGACGAACTTCGGATAATCGCGGTTGGCAAACTCGCGCGAAAGCCAAAACGGAGTGCCGTAATGCATCAAATCAATAATCGGCGTGACTTTTAGCTCTTCAACCAGATACGGAATTACCTCGTCAATCCAGCGCCAATCAAAACGCCCCGGCTCAGGCTCGACACGATACCACGGAATTCCCCACCGCAGAGCTTTTAAGCCAAGCTCGCGCGAGAGAGCCAAATCTTCGCGCCAATGCTCGTAATGTCCCATCAATTCATACTCGTCGAGCGGGCGATGTCCGGGACGAGTTTGCGGAACAAAAGTGTCTTCGATGCCGCCAGCCCACAAAAATTTTTCCGGCTCCGGTCTTATTAAATCAATCATTAAACTCAGATAAAAATTCTTTTATTTGCTGAATTTTCAAATTAAGGTTACGCGCACCGATTCAAACTGCACTTTCGTTTCGCGCCCCAGCAAACCGATGCGGATTTGCCCGGGCGAAATTGCCGCCGCGCCGAGTTCTGTTTTTTCAAATTGCAGGCGGAGCGTTTCGCCTTCGCGCCGCAAACGAAATTGGTTCATCTTTTCGGGAGCAAACGATTCGGGTAAAGCGATTCGCCGCTCTTCGCCTGGAGAGAGAAGCTTGAAAAAATACCGGGCGTTTTCCTGTTCGATTGTCAAAAAAGTTTCGGCATCCGGTTGCTTAAAATAGAAGCCGAATTCGCCCGAAAGAGTTGCCCCGTTTGTTGCGCAACTGACGTTAGCCACAAGTTCAAAATTGTCGAGAGGAAGATTTTTAAGCAGAACGCTTTGTTCGGAACCGAACCAAGCCGATTCTAAACGACCTTGCGAGATTTGCCAAGCATTAATTTCGCCCTTTTCCGCAAACCAGCCAAGTTTGGATAAATCAGCGACTTGCCGGTCGAAAATCTCTTCAAAACCGACGGTCAACGCAAAGCCGGAAAATGCCGCGCTCATTTGTCTTGAACAAAGCGCAAAATTGGTCGGCGCAAATCCGAGTTCTTTTTCAAGATAAAAATTGGCTTCGTCCAATTTAATTTTGACCAGAAAATTATCAACTTCAACCCGCCAGAGATGAAATGCGTATGGATTGAAATCTACGGGCAAATCAAAAACCTGATTTTCGTTTGCGGTGGAAATCTCGATTTGTTTAGTCAACGGCAAAATCAAACAATGTAACGCCGCGCTTTCACCGCCTTTCAAACAAAAACCGTAGCGGCTCGTTTTTTCCGCAAAACTCAAGGCTTTGCTGCTGACTTCAACGAGAAAACAGTTTGATTCAACATGGCAAGCAGCTTCTGCTTTTTCCGCGGCTGCATTTGAAACTGCGGCGTTTGAATTAACCAGCCAATTTTCGTTTTGGTCGCAAATCCAATTTTCGCCCAAACCGGCGAGCGAATCTTCATCGAAGAAATCGAAAACTTTCGGCGAGTTAGGCGCGTCTTGCGGTTCACTGCTGGCTCCTAAAATCAATATTCTTTCGCCGACAAAATCCATCCGGTCAATCGCCAGCAAACGACCGCGCAAATCGTCAGACCAGCGATGATAAACACAGAAAAGCTGGAAATTATCGGTTCCGCGCACGACCGAATTGTGTCCCGGTCCGATGACTTTGCCCGGAATCGTCATCAAAATCGGCAGGATTTTCTCGCCGTCGCTAAACTGCTGCCATTCGTCTGCCGCAAGCAAATCCCGCGTCACTGCAAACGAAACTCCGTAAGTCGGATTTTGCCAGTTGCCGCCGGAAAACATCTGGTAATAAACGCCTTTGCGTTTTAAAACAAACGAGCCTTCAATCGTGTGCCAGCGAACGTTGCCTTTGCTCGCGCGCACGGGGTCGTAAACCTGCCAATCGTAGCGCGCTCGCGAAACCGGCTGCGGATTGCCTTCCAATTGAAACGGCGACAGCATCCGATCGCGGACGGTTCCCGTGCCGATGTGAGAATGTTCGAGAAAATCGGTCGCGTAAAAAAGCCAGCGCGAATTGTCTTCGTCAACAAAAACGTGCGCGTCAATCGCAAATTGCTGTTCGGTTAAACGATAGCCGGTATCAACGTATTTCCCGCCCGGATGGTCGGCGACCGCAACGCGGATCTCCATATTTTCCTCGTTGCCGACGCTGTAATAAAGATAAAATTTGCCGTTGTCGTAAAAGATTTCGGGCGCCCAGTAGCAGGGCTGGTCGAAAGGAGGCGGATTGATGGCGCTGCCGCCGTCTTTCCAATGAACTAAATCGCGCGAGTGAAGCAGACCGAAAACGCCGCCGTCGTGCCAGTAACCTGTGCAAATCGCCCAATATTCGCCGCAGAATTTAAAAACAAAAGGATCGGGAAAATCGTGCTCGTAAAGAGGATTTAAGTACATAAAGGAAAAAAAATAAAGGACGAAGGATGAAGTAAAAACTTCTTTAAATCACCCTTCATCCTTCGTCCTTTATCCTTCTGAAATTTACGCCGCTTTCGCGTAAGAGCTTGCCTGCAAACTGTTCATCAAAGGCTTGAGCGCTTCAAGATTTTCAATAGTCAGAATTTTGTCGCCGACAAAATTCCCCTCCGAGTGTGCCAGGGCGATGAGCGGCACTTCTTCGGTATCCGTAATGTCCTGCAAAAGGCGCAATCTTTCTTCGCAAACGTCCTCGACTTGCCCGCAATTCAGCAAAATCAGCGACGGTCGCGCGCCCAGCGTAAAATCAATTGCGCTTTCGATAACATCCATCAAACATTCAACTTGATTGACGTTGTAACCTTGTTTTTGCAGCCAAACATTCGTTGTTGTTTTTTCGCCGTCTGCCGCTCTATCCAATAATAATACCGTCGGGGCAAATATATTTCTCATCATTTTTCGTCTCCTTATTTAAAAATGCCTTTTGCCTGTGTTCCAAGCCTAAGACAAAAACCGATGTTTTGTAAGTTCGACCGAATACACAGATTCAATCAAAAAACCCGGTAAATTTTCTTTACGTTCCGTTATAGCGGTTTACAATTAAATTTCAGTTAAATTTAAATTGTAAACTTTCAAATTACTCCTGGCGCACGTTGTCGCCGCCGAGACTTCCGAGCAAATTTTCGAGCGTTTCCGCATCTTCTTTCGATTTGGCTTCGACGCCGACCAGAATTCCGCCTTCTCGAATGCCGGTATCATAAACCGCCGCCCGATGTTCGGGAATGCCCGCGCCGACCAGAGCGCCGATAATTCCGCCAGCCGCGCCGCCCGCGCCCGCACCGGCAAGCGCCGCCGCAATCGGACCCGCAATTACCAAACCGATTCCCGGCAGTAACACAGTCGTACCAACAGCGGCGATAGCGGCAATTGTCGCTCCGATAACTCCGCCGACCGCGCCGCCGATGCCGGTTCCCTCTGCCGCTTTGTTTCCTTCAATGATGGCGATCTGCTTATTTTTTGTCGCATCGGACATCAAAAGACTAATGTCGTCGCGCGAATATTCGCGTTTGATAAGCGCGTCAACGGCGGCTTCCGCCTGCGTCGCGTTTTTAAAAAGTGCCGTTACGAGTATTGCTGACATTTTTTCTCTCTCCCTCTGAAAAAGCCGGGAATAAACCTTTAGCTTTTGACAAACTTAAAACTGTAGCGATTTATTGCACACGAAATCTCAAGTTTCGTAAACAGCAATATTCGTGCCTATTTCGGTTACTAATTTGAAGTGCAATAATATTATAATTTAGCCGATATTGCAAAAGAAAAACGCCGTATGAGCGCCGAACGGTCGTTTATTTTTCGGACAAAATAAACGATTAAAATAAAACCCTCGCGCCGGTTTCGGTACGAAAGCGGACGGTGGGGCAAACATTGATTTACTAGCGTTTTAATTGACACTGACGGGCAAGAAAGCCTTTAAGAGCGAAAGAACGAAATGTTTAAAAGCTTCTTCATCGGCGGCTTTGAATGCTCGACGCATCGCGGGCGCGACGGACGCCGCCACGACCTCATTGCCGCAACTCAACACGAACGATTTGCTTTGGAAGATTTCAAACGACTCAAAGAGAGCGGAATTTCCGTCGCCCGCGAAGGCTTGCGCTGGCATTTAATCGAATCGCAGCCGGAACTCTATGACTTTTCGAGCATCCAGCCGATTTTGCACGCCGCGCAGGAAACGGGCGTGCAAATTCTCTGGGATTTGTTTCACTACGGTTTCCCGGACGAAACAAATCCTTTCGAGCCTGATTTTGTTTACCGATTCGCGCACTTTGCCTACAAATTCGCCGAATTCCTGAAAATGGAAACAGGCGCTGAAACGCCTTTCGTCTGCCCGTTTAACGAGATTTCGTTTTTCACTTACGCGGCGGGCGAGCGCGGATTTTTCGCGCCTTACGAGCAAAAACGCGGGCGCGAATTAAAGCCAAAGCTGGCGCGCGCCGCAATCGAAGCCGCAAAAGCGTTTCGCAGCGTATTTCCCGCCGCGCGGCTGCTGCAAATTGATCCGGTTTTTCATATCGTTCCGCCTTCGGATTCTTGGGAAGATCGGGAAAAAACGGAAAAATATCGCAACGCGCAGTATGAAAGCTGGGATTTAATTTCCGGGCGCTTGCAGCCGGAACTCGGCGGCTCGCCCAATTTTTTGGATGTCGTCGGAGTTAATTATTATTACTACAATCAATGGATTTTAGCTCAAGAACCTGAAATGCCCGGCGAAAGAATTGAAATGAGCGATCCGCGCTATCGCCCGTTTCGAGAAATTCTGCGCGAGGTTTACGAGCGTTATCGCCGCCCGATTTTCATCGCCGAAACCGGAACGGAAAACGAAGAGCGTCCCGCGTGGCTGGGTTACGTTTGCGAAGAAACGCGGGCGGCGATGCGCGAGGGCGTTCCGGTGCACGGCATTTGCTGGTATCCGATTTTGAATCATCCCGGCTGGGACGACGACCGCTATTGCCCGAACGGTTTGTGGGATTATCCGTGCGAGCGCGGAACAAGAATAATTTATCAACCTTTGGCTGAAGAATTGGAGCGTCAGCAACAATTATTTGCCGAATTTTTCGCTGAAAGAAAACCCGCGCTTGCCAAAGTCGCCTGAGTTTTTTATAAACTCACTGGTTTAAATTTTTTCAAATCAGTGAGCTTTGATGAATCAAGCTGAAACCGAACACGACATCAAAATCCGCGAAGTCTCCGGCGTCAAAGAATTTAACCGCTGCATTGAATTGCAGCGCGCGGCTTTTAATTTGCCGGATTTGGAAATTTCCCCGCTCCGGCATTTTATCGTCACCAACAACTGCGGCGGCTTTACGCTCGGCGCATTCGCAGGAGAAAGGCTAGTCGGATTCGTCCACCATTTGATTGCGGTCCAAAACGGCGAAATTATCGGCTATTCGCATATGGCGGCAATTTCGCCCGATTTTCAAAATGCTGGAATCGGCGCGCGCTTGAAATGGGCGCAGCGCGAAAAAGCTCTGTCCGAAGGCGTGAAATTTATCAAATGGACTTTCGAGCCGATGCAATCGCGGAACGCGCATTTTAATCTCAACCGTTTGGGCGCGACCGTCAGCACTTTCGCGGAAAATTATTACGGCACCGACTTTAACCCGGCTTCCGAAACTGTCGGCGAGCCAATCGGACTCGATAGCGACCGGCTTTTCGCCTACTGGCGGCTTGATTCCGAACGAGTCAACAATTTTGAACGCGGCGCGAGCGCGGAAATTAAAAGCGAAATCGCAAAAACTATCGAGATTCCGGCAAATTGGAGCGCGCTCGTCAAAAACGAGCCACGGAAAGCGCGCGAAGAACAATTGCGCGTTCGCGCCGAATTTCAAACGGCGTTTGCCGACAATTTAATCTGTGCCCGTTTTGAGCGTGGCGCGGAAACTTCGAGATATTTGCTTTATCGAAACATTTAAAACGCCGAGACGCGGAGACGCCGGGTCTTGAAATGAGGTATAAACTCTTTTTCTTCTCGGCGTCTCCGCGTCTCGGCGGTGAAATATATTTTGTCAATGTTCGACATCAATTCCGACATTCGCCAGGCACACACTTTGTCGAGCGAATTTTACACAAACCCGGACTTTTTCGAGCAATCGAAAGAACGAATTTTCGCGCGCTCGTGGCAGATTGTCGGGACGAACGACGATTTGCGGCTCGCCGGGCAAATGCAGCCGCATACAATTCTCGAAGGCTTTTTGGACGAGCCGGTTTTGCTCGTCCGCGTCGGCGACAACGTGACGAACTGCCTGTCAAACGTCTGCACTCATCGCGGCAATATTCTGATCGAACATCCGTGCGTCGAAAACGGAATCCGCTGCCGTTATCACGGGCGCAAATTTTCTTTAAACGGCAAATTCGTTTCAATGCCCGAATTTGAAGGCGTCGAAAATTTCCCGGCAAAATCCGACGATTTGCCGCGCGTTCCTTTCGGTTCGTGGGGTAAATTTTTGCTTGCTTCGGTAAAACCTGCCGCGCCGCTCGAACATTTTTTGAGCGAAATGAACGAGCGAATGTCTTGGCTCGAATGGGAAAGTTTTAAATTTAATTCCGTTTTATCGCGCGATTATCTGGTCAAAGCGCATTGGGCTTTGTATTGCGAAAATTATCTCGAAGGCTTTCACATCCCGTTTGTTCATAACACGCTCAACTCCGTAGTTGATTACGGCTCTTACACGACCGAGCTTTTCCACCGCTCCAGCCTGCAAATCGGACTCACGCGCGGTGAAAAAGACGTTTTCGATTTGCCGAAAAACTCGCCCGATTATGGCAAATCGGTCGGCGCGTATTATTTCTGGATTTTCCCGAATCTGATGTTTAATTTTTACCCATGGGGCTTGTCTGTCAACATCGTCAAACCGATAAATCCGGGGTTAACAAAAGTTTCGTTTTTGAGCTATGTCGCCGACGAAAAGAAGCTTTCGCACGGCGCGGGCGCTGATTTAGAGCGAGTTGAAAGAGAAGACGAAGCGGTTGTGGAAAACGTCCAGCGCGGAATCCGTTCACGCTTTTACCGGCAAGGCAGATATTCGCCGACCCGCGAAACCGGGACGCATCATTTTCACCGTTTGATTGCCGAATTTATGAAAGTTTAGAGTACAAATTTAGTTTGTAGTTTTTCTGGGTCAATCATAAACTCTAAACGATTTTTATGAATCTTTTTGAAGTTGCCGAAAACAATGTGCGCGAGGAAATCGAACGGCTTCGCACGGAAATCAACCATCACAATGAGCTTTATTACCAGCACAGCGCGCCGGAAATTTCCGACGCCGAATTTGACGCGCTTTTAAAACATTTACAGGAACTCGAAGACGCGCACCCGGAGTTTGTCACGCCCGACAGCCCGACGCAGCGTGTCGGCGGAAAAGCCGAAGGTTTCGAGCCTTTTGTGCATCGCGTTCCGCTGATGTCGCTTGATAACAGCTACGACATCGAAGATTTGAGGCGCTTCGACGAACGTTGCCGAAAATTAGCGGACGGCAGAAAGCTCGATTACGTGGCGGAGCTTAAAATTGACGGTTTATCGCTCGCGCTACATTACGAAAACGGTTTTTTTGTCGCCGGCGCAACTCGCGGCGACGGGCTAACCGGCGATAATATTACGCCAAATGCCCGAACAATTCGTTCAATCCCTTTAAAATTAAAAGACGCGCAAATTTCTTCAAACGTTGAAGTTCGCGGCGAAGCATATCTTTCGCGTTCAAATTTCAAACGTCTGAACGAAGAGCTTGCTGAATCCGGCGCGAAAACTTTTGCCAACCCCCGAAACGCTGCATCAGGTACAATTCGTCTGCTCGATTCGCGGTTGGTCAAGCGGCGAAAGCTCGATTTTTTCCCGTATGATGTCTTGGCTGGCGCGGCGAAAATGTTTCCGACGCACTGGCAGATTTTTGAGTTTCTCGAAACGGTAGGTTTTACGGTTAATCCGAATCGCCGTAAATGCGAAAACATTGATGAAGTCATTGAGTTTTGCAATCAGATGGAATCAGTGCGCGATGATTTGGATTATGAAATTGACGGCGTGGTCGTCAAAGTTAATTCGACCGCGCTGCAAGACGAATTCGGCGCGACAAACAAATCACCGCGCTGGGCAATCGCCTACAAATATCCGGCGCGCCAGGCGACGACGAAACTGCATTCTATTCAAGTTCAAATCGGGCGCACAGGTGCGCTGACGCCTGTTGCTTATCTCGAACCGACATTGCTCGCCGGAACTGTCGTTTCGCGCGCTTCTCTGCACAACGAAGACGAAATCAAACGACTCGACGTGCGGCTCGGCGATTACGTTTTGATTGAAAAATCGGGCGAAATCATTCCGCAGGTTTTGCAGGTCGTCGCGACGCGCAGAACCGGCGATGAGCAAATTTACGAATTTCCGCGCGCGTGCCCGGTTTGCGAAACTCCTGTAATACGTCCCGAAGGCGAAGCCGTCACCCGCTGTCCGAATTACGATTGCCCGGCGCGCGTCAAAGAGCGCATTTTGTATTTCGCCTCGCGCAAAGCAATGGACATCGAAGGTTTGGGCAAAGCCGTGGTCGAGCAGTTTTATGCGACGGGTTTGGTCAAAGATGTCGCCGATATTTACTCTCTAACGCACGAACAAATCGCCGCGCTCGAACGCAAGGCGGAAAAATCGGCGACAAATCTCATCAACCAAATCGAAGCAAGCAAAACCCGCGAATTGCGCCGTTTGATTTTCGCGCTCGGAATCGAAAACGTCGGCGAGCGGTACGCGCGTATTTTCGCTAATCATTTCCGTTCGATTGACAATCTCGCCGCCGCTACCGTTTCCGAACTGGACGACATTTCCGATGTCGGTTTAACCGTCGCCTTGAGCGTCCACGATTGGTTTGCCAATCCGCGAAATCAGGATTTGATTGCGCGCCTTAAAGCTGCGGGCGTCAAAACCGAACTCGAAACGCAAACCGCCGTCGCTGCGAACGAAAATTTCGCCGGAAAAACTTTTGTTTTAACCGGAAAACTGAAAACCTTGACGCGCGATGAAGCCGCACGTTTAATCGAAGAACGCGGCGGTCGCGTGTCTTCGTCGGTCAGCAAAAAGACTGATTTTGTGCTTGCTGGCGATGACGCTGGATCAAAACTAGAAAAAGCAAACGCGCTCGGCGTTAAAATACTGGATGAAAGAACTTTGATGGAAATGCTTTTATGAAGTATTTTTTTAAACTGTACACAATAATTTTAGCAAATTTAAGTCAACATGCTTTTTAAATCTTTAAACATTTCACTGAGTTTAAATTTAGCTGTTTTTGTAACAATTAAGCTGTTTTTGGTCAAAACAATAGCTTCGGAACTATGAAAACTTAAAGTTATATAACGAATATAATCTTTTGTATAAGCTGATTTCGTTTTTTTGTTCAATTGAGTATTTTGTTTATGTTGCTCTGTTAATATTTCTATATTTTCCTCCTCAATCAACTTTGCAAGTTTTAATAAAAAAGATGATGTATTTTCGTCTTTTTCTCTATCTTCAAATAAAAACTTGTGAACACGCTCATCCGTGACAATTTTTATATTACTTTCCAGAAATAAATCCTCAATAGCTTTCTTCTCTCGTAATGGCTTAATCATGTTTTCTATTGAGCCAAACATTGCCTCAAAAACTGCTGAAAGGCTTTTATATTTGTTTTCGATATAAAATCTAAACAATTTAACAGGTTCATTGTAGTAATTTATTTCTTTCCATTTCTTGAATGATTCTGGAAAATACCGAATAAACAGATTCTCTCTATCTTTATAGCCAATAATTAGACTTTCAATTTTTGCTCTATCAAATATTTTATAATCAAAAGATGATCCAGGACGATTTTTCAGACCTTCTAGCATATTGGTTAAACCCGAACTTGGTAATGTAGAGTAAAATCCAATGAATCCTATACAATCTTTTGCCGAAACTCTGCCAGAAGGGTCTTCTTCGTCTTTGTGAGAAACAGATTTAAACTTTTTCGAGTGAGCATAATGCTTGCAGCTAACAAGCCAGTAAACCTCTGTTTTTCCGCCAATGCCATGCCGAGTTTCTTTAATTTTAATGTCTTGTCCGCCGTCAGCACCGCGCGAAGGTTCAACAACAACTTCATACCCATAAACTGACAAAAAATCCCTAGCGAAAAGCTCAAAAGTATCTTGATCACCATTTCCTGTATTAGCTTTTGGTATTTCTCTGAAATCAATAAGCATTTTGAATAACACGCCTTTTTAGATAAAGTGTTTGACCAATATAAATGAAGGATTTTTTATGTCAAACGAAAATTTACAACTCGGTTACACGATTTTATGTGACGATGTGCGGCTGGAAATGGGAAACAAGCTGTCGCTGATGGGCATTTTTCAAAACATTATGGTCGAGCGCGTTCCCGTTACGCTGATTAAATTTGCGGTCGTACAGCATTGGACGGGCGCGGGAAATTATATGGCGGAAGTGCGGATTTTGTCGCCCGATAAAATGAATGTGGTCGTCAGCTCGCAGCCGACGCAGATTGCTTTGCAGGAAGGCGGTTTTGCCGATAACGTCAGCTTTTTCGTTAATCCCAGCTTTCCCGAAGTCGGAACTTACACGGTGCAGACGCTCGTCAATTCAAATCTTTTCAACGAATTTCCGCTCGTTGTTACCCAAATGCAGCAGGATCAAAACAATGTTTCGGGCGGCAATGAAGACGATGAGTATCCCGAAATTGTTAATTAAAGAAAAAATTAGGACACGGATAAAACGGAAAATGTCGTATTAAACAGATTAGAAAAAATCTGTTTAATACGACATTTTGCCTCAAAGTCCTGTTTATTCGCTTTTAGGTTTGAGCGAAACCGCGACGCGATAAACTTGCGCTCCGTTGATTTCTAGTTCCTGACTGCTGCGTTCAGCACCGTCAATTGTGACTGCGACGCGGTAACGCGCGTTGGCGGGCGGCAATCTGAAGGTGAATTCGCCGCTTTGGCTGCTGAAAATCTGGGATACTTTTTTCTCGCCGCCGGAGATTTTAAATATCTCGACTTTCGCGCCGTAAACGCTGCGACCGTTGGCGTCGAAAACGCTCCCGCGCACGATTGCCAGCGTTCCCTGGTCGGTCGCCATTACGAGTTTGGTTAGTCTGGACACTTCTCCGGCTTTTACTTCGACGCGCGGCAGAGTGCCCTGGGCTAAACCCTCTTTGATGAAAACGAAATCGTAAACTCCGGGTTTTAAACCGTCGAGTTGAAATTCGCCTTTGCGGTCGGTTCTGGTCGAAGCGATTGATTTTTCATCCTGCTGCGCCTCGACGCGGGCGCCGGAAATCGAGTTGCCGTTGGTCAAACGCACTTTTCCGCGCACGCCGCCGGTCGTTTTATTTTGAGCCGAAGCGGAAAAAGAAAACGCGGCTATCAAAAGTAATAAAAATAGGTTTTTCATCGAAACGAAAACATAAAAAATTGCGAATTACGAATCTGAAAACTCGTAATTCGTAATTTAAAATTCGCAATTAATTTAGTTTGCGCCGGCTTTGTTTGCTTCGGGCTGATGTTCGCGGCGAAACTCATCGGCTACGTCGTTGATGATGTCGGCGAGCGTTCGGGTTGGCTGATAACCGATTAAACCTTTGGCTTTGTCGAGAGACGGGACGCGGCGCTGCATATCTTCAAAACCTTCGCCGTAAGCCTCGTTGTATGGAATATATCGCAGCTCGCTGCTGCTGCCGGTCATTTTAATTGCAGCTTCGGCAAGCTGTTTGATCGAGGTTTCCTCGTTGTTTCCGATGTTGATGACCTGACCGAAACAGCTCGGCGTTTCGAGCAGTTTGAGCAATCCTTCGACGACATCGGCGACGTGACCGAAGCAGCGCGATTGATTGCCGTCGCCGTGAACGGGAATCGGCTCGTTTTTCAGCGCGGCGTGAACGAAACGCGGCACGACCATTCCGTATTGCCCGGTCTGGCGCGGTCCGACCGTGTTGAAAAGACGAACGACGACGACCGGCAGGCGCGATTCTTTCCAATGCGCGAGCGCCAAAAATTCGTCCAAAGATTTCGCGCAGGCATAAGCCCAACGATGTTTGCTAGTCGCGCCCGTCAGAACGTCGTCTTCTTCGCGGAACGGAACCGACGTGCCTTTGCCGTAAACTTCCGACGTTGAAGGAATCAAAATGCGTTTACGATAGCGCGAGCAAAAACCCAGAACAATGTCCGTGCCCCGAAAAATCGTTTCGATGGTTTTGACCGGATGCTCCATAATCAGCTTGACGCCGACGGCGCTCGCCATATGCAAAACCCGGTCTGCGTCGCGCACAAGCTCTTCCATCAATTTGGCGTTTAAAACCGTGTCAATCAAAACCTGCACGCCCGGCTCGCCTTCCAGATGAGCGATGTTTGAATAGCGCCCGGTGGAGAGGTCGTCAATAATCGTGATTTCGTGTCCGTCTTTGTGCAGGCGGTCAGCCAGATGGCTGCCGATAAAGCCCGCTCCGCCCGTGATTAAATACTTCATAATAAAAATTGAATCAAAACTTAAATTCTAAACTATTTTCACTCGTTTGATTTGTTAATTCTGGCGGCGAAATAGGCGACCGTCTTTTTAAGACCTTCGCGCAGAGGAACGTGCGGCTGCCAGCCTAAAAGCTCTTTGGCGCGCGTGATATTGGGCTGACGCTGTTTCGGGTCGTCCTGCGGCAAGGGAAGATGTTTGATTTTTATTTCTTTCCCGCACGCCTCAGCCACTTCGCGCGCCAGCTCGTTCATCGTAAATTCGCCGGGATTGCCGATGTTGACCGGATCGTTAATCGTTTCCGTTTCAGTGTTCATCAACCGAATTAAACCATCAACCAAATCGTCAACATAACAAAACGAGCGCGTTTGCTCGCCCGTGCCGTAAATCGTCAAATCTTCGCCGCGCAACGCCTGAACGATAAAATTTGAAACCACGCGCCCGTCGTTTTCGAGCATTCGCGGTCCGTAAGTGTTAAAAATTCTGACAATTCGCGTGTCAACGCCGTTTTGGCGGTGATAATCCATCATCAGAGTTTCGGCGATGCGCTTTCCTTCGTCATAACAACTGCGAAATCCAATTGGATTTACGTTTCCCCAGTAATCTTCGGTTTGCGGATGAATAAGCGGGTCGCCGTAAACCTCGCTCGTCGAAGCCTGCAAGATTCTCGCCTTGACGCGCTTTGCCATTCCGAGCATATTAATCATTCCCATCACGCTCGTTTTGACGGTTTTGACCGGATTATATTGATAATGAACCGGCGAGGCGGGACACGCCATATTATAAATCTGGTCAACTTCGAGCAGAATCGGTTCGATTACGTCGTGTCGAATCAGCTCAAAACGGTGATCGTCGAGGAGATGAGAAATGTTTTCGCGTCTGCCGGTAAAAAAATTATCCAGACAGAGAACTTCGTTACCTTCGTTTAAAAGGCGTTCGCAGAGATGAGAGCCGATAAATCCGGCTCCGCCGGTGACTAAAATACGCATTTGTTTTTAACTGCATCCGTAACCCGAAAATTTCGGGAATTCAACCGATAATCTAAAGGTATTAGAAAAAAGAGTCAATTTACGAAACTTTTGAAGATAAATGAACAATCGTTTCGACGTGATGTGTCTGCGGAAAAAAATCGAACGCTCGAACGTTTTCGATTTGATAGCCGCCCGTTATTAAAGCCCGTAAATCGCGCGCCAGCGTCGCCGGATTGCAGGAAACATAAACGATTTTCGCGGGCTGCAAGCCGATTAAAGTTTTAATCGTTTCGGTATCCGCACCGCTGCGCGGCGGGTCGAGCAAAACAAAATCAATTCCGGCAAGTTTCCCCGCATTTTGCTCAAGCCATTTCCCGACCGCCGAAACTTCAAAATCAACGTTTTTAAAATCGGCAGTTTGAGCATTCGTTTTTGCAAACTGAATGCTCAAACGATTGCCTTCGATTCCGACAACTTTCTTAAATGTAGCAGCCAGCGGCAAAGTGAAAAGCCCGACGCCGCAATATAAGTCGAGCGCCAGATTTCCCTCGGCTTTTCCGATTGCGGTTTCAATGAATTCGGGCAAAAGCAGGTGATTGACTTGAAAGAAAACGTCCGCGCTAAAGCTGTAATTGAATTCGCCGATTTTTATACTGACTTCTTCGGCTTTTGATTTTCGGGACGAAGCGTCGGTTCGGTCGTTTTCTTCCTGAATCTTGTTTGCGGCATAAAAATTTTCGTCCGGTTCGGCATCGGTTTTTGTGTTCGCAAAACTGAGCGAAACGGTTTCGCCGCTTGCTGTCGCGCGGAGTTCTGCAAAATTCCAATCGGAATTTTCTCTCGCCGACTGCAAAGTTTTTTGCAAAGTTTCGGTTAAAATCGGACAAACCCGCACGTCGCAAACGCGATGCGATTTGCGCTCGAAATAACCGAGTCTGTTGCCGTCGCGTTTCCATTGCGCTCTAGTTCTGTAATTCCAAACATTCGGCGACGACACGATTTCGATTTCTTTTTGCCAGTCAATTTTACCGATTCGGCGCAGGCAATCCTGAACGATTTCGACTTTTGCCCGGAGCTGCGCCGTATAATTCAATTGCTGAAAATCACAGCCGCCGCAAATTCCGAAATGCGGACACGGCGGCTCAACCCGGTCGGCGGAAGGCTCTAAAACCTCAATTAGCTCGGCAAAAGCGATTTTGCCTTTTTTTCTTTCGATGCGAATTCGCGCGCGGTCTCCGGCGGCGACGAGCGGGACGAAAATCGTCAAATTTTCCGCGTGCGCCAGACCGAAACCGTCAGGCACGATTTTCTCGATTAAGACTTCGACGATTTCCGGCTGCTTCATCAAAAACTTATAAATAAAAAAGGCTGAGGCGCGGAATTTCGGCTTGTTCGCGCAGCGATTTCAAGAGCAGCGTGCGAAGCGTCTGCCGGTAAACGGCTTCGGTCATTCGATTTTTGTAAGGTCGAAGTCCCGCGATGTTTTCTTTTTCAAGCTCCGATTTTTTCTCAGCGGGAAAACTTTCGAGCAGCGCGTTGTCAATTCGGCGGTCAAGCTCGCTCAAAAACTCTTCCAGCTTTTCCAAATCGGCGGTTTTGTGAAATTCTTTTCGTGCCCCGTCGAGCGCCGTCAAAACTTCGGCGGAAATCTTTTGCCAGTTATGATTTAAATTTAAAGCCGGTTGGCGCAGTTGCTTTGCCGCAAGCTGTAAATGCGTGAAAATTTCTCCCTGCGAAGCCGGCAAATCTTCAACTTTTTCCGCCGCTTCGGCTTCTTCGTTTTGAATTCCTTTGTTTTTATTTTCGGAGCCTGTTTGCCCCGCCAGCCAGTTCTCATATTCGCGTTCAACCGCATCGCGGCAATAAAGCAGCGATTTGATCGAACGTTTTCGAGTTGGTTCAAGCTCGGCTTTCTCAAAAACCGTTTCAATCGCCCGCAGTACAAGCGCGAGCGGCACGCCGCGCTCTTTCCACGCCTCGATCAAAGCCCAATCGAGCGGCGACAGCAACAGATTTTTGCCGCGCCTGCGAACAAACAATTCTTCGATTTCCGAGAAATAATTAAAGTAATTCAAAAAAGTAATCAGTAACCAGTAATCAGTAATCAGTAATCAGTAATCAATCTCAATAACTACTTACTAATTACTATCTTCGGGGTCTAAGCGAATTTTCATTCGGCGCAAAGTGCGTAAATCTTCGTCGGTGAGTTCGAGATTAAAATCTTCCTCGGACGCAAAATCCGTCGCTTCTTCGGCGTCAATTTCGCGCAAACCGATTTCGAGCCGCAAAGTTAATTGCAATTCATAGCCGGATTCGCGCAGCCGCTCGATTGCTTCGGCAACGCGCGGGCTGCGTTCGATTGCCGCATTTATCGCCGCGCCGACTTCGCGCACCGCTTGTTGAGCTTCGTCGTTTAGTTCCATAATGCCTCGCCGCTCGAAAAAGCGAAATTTGTCTCGATGCTAAGTCAGAAAACCGTTCAGGTCAAATCGAATTTTTCAAGCGCGTTGAACCTGCGGCTCGGCGTGTGTTTTAATTTTTGAACAAGCAAATTTTTCTTAAAAATATGAGCGAAAAAGCCAAAACAGAACGCCGCGAACGATTTCAAACGTCTTCCGGCATTGAGCTGCCGAACGATTTTAATCCGACTAACACTGCGCCAATTGATTATGAAACAGATTTGGGCGCGCCCGGCGCGTTTCCATACACGCGCGGCGTTCGGCGAAATATGTATCGCGGCAGGTTTTGGACGATGCGCCAATACGCCGGTTTTGCGACCGCCGAAGAATCGAATGCGCGCTACAAATATTTATTGTCGCAAGGCACGACCGGACTTTCGGTAGCTTTTGATTTGCCGACGCAAATCGGGCTTGATTCGGATGATTCATTAGCCGCCGGCGAAGTCGGAAAAGTCGGCGTGGCGATTGATTCTCTCGAAGATATGCTCCGGCTCTTTGACGGAATTCCGCTCGACACTGTTTCGACTTCGATGACGATTAACGCGACGGCTTCGACGCTTCTTTGTTTATATCTCGCTGTTGCCAAAAAACAGGGCGTTGACTTTTCAAAAGTCAACGGCACGATTCAAAACGACATTTTAAAAGAATACATTGCTCGCGGTACTTACATTTATCCGCCGAAACCTTCGCTCCGTTTGATTACCGACATTTTTTCATACTGCGCCGAAAACGTGCCGAATTGGAACACGATTTCAATCTCCGGCTATCACATCCGCGAAGCCGGTTCAACCGCAGCGCAGGAGATTGCTTTCACTTTGGCAGACGGAATCGCTTATGTCGAAGCCGCCATTTCAGTCGGTTTGGAAGTTGATAAATTCGCGCCGCGTCTGTCGTTTTTCTTTAATTCGCACAACAATCTTTTGGAAGAAATCAGTAAATTCCGCGCCGCTCGCCGTTTGTGGGGAAAAATAATGCGCGACCGCTTCGGCGCTAAAGACCAGAAATCAATGATGCTGCGTTTTCACACTCAAACCGCCGGCTCGACTCTAACCGCGCAACAGCCGGAAGTTAACGTCGTGCGAACGACGATTCAGGCGCTCGCCGCAGTTTTGGGCGGCACGCAAAGTCTGCACACAAATTCGATGGATGAAGCCCTCGCTTTGCCTTCAGAACACGCCGCGCGAATCGCTCTCAGAACGCAGCAAGTCGTTGCCTACGAATCCGGCGTCGCCGATACGGTTGATCCGTTTGCCGGTTCGTTTGCAATCGAGCATTTAACGAGCGAGCTTGAGCGAAAAGCCGTCGAATACATCGAAAAAATTGACGCGATGGGCGGAATGTTAAAGGCAATCGAAAACGGTTATCCGCAACGTGAGATTCAGGAAGCGGCTTACGAATACCAGCGCGCCGTCGAAAAACAGGAAGAAATTGTCGTCGGCGTCAATCGTTTTCGGAGCGATGAAGGCGAATCAATACCGATTTTGCGTGTTGATGAAGCAATCGGGCGCAATCAGATTGAAAGAGTCCGAGCCGTGCGCGAAAGACGCGATAAAGTTGCAGCCGAAAACGCTTTGGCAAAACTCGAAGAAGCAGCGCGCGGAACTGAAAATATGCTGCCGCGAATTTTGGATTGCGTCGAAAATTATGTGACCGTCGGCGAAATCTCGCATCGTTTAAGAAAAGTCTGGGGCGAGTACCGCGAAGCCGTAACAGTTTGATTGCTATTAAAACGAATCTATTCGCCGCACTGGAATAAAATCTTTCTGGTTTGTTTTGCCGCGGTTGTTTGCCCGGTTATGCGGGCGTTAATCGTTACTTCGCCGCACATTGGCGCGTAAAGCCAAACAGGGACATAAAATTTTCCGGTTTCGTTTAAAATGCCGATCATTGTTGTTTGTTTGAGTTTGGATTTTTTGCCTTCGGTAACAATCACTTCGAGATTACGGTTGGCGTAATCGCCCGATTTTCCAGAAACCTCGACAATTACCATTAAAGATTTCGACAATTCGTTGAAAAAGGATTTGTCCGAATTGGGCTTGATTTCGTCTTCAAATTTTCCGGTCACGCCTTCAAACGGGACGATTTTCATGTTCGTCAGTTTATAAGCCGCCGGATTTGTTTGTTGCGCCTGAGTTTCGGTCGAAAGACACAAAAACAGCAGGCAGGGAAAGAGAAAAAGCAGTTTTTTCATTTTTTAGTTTTTCCTCGCGTTAAACGAGTAAAAGTTACAGACGAGCATCGGGCATTAATTTCCCGAACTTGCTCGTGTAGCACATTGTTCGCCAGCGCACTTCGTTTTTTTGAGTCGAGAAAACCAGACACTTGTCAATCGGGCGCGAATAAATATGGACGCTGACGGCTTGTTCGTTAAATTCGGGCAGATTCAAAACCTGATGAACGGGTTCTTCTAATTGCACTTCGGCGGAGCAATGGGGTTTTAAATCGAATTCGTCGGCTTCTTCTAATCGGCAAAAGTTGGTTTCGAGGTTTTGTTCGAGGACGCGAAAGTTTTTGATGCGGAGCTTTCCAATCGGCATTGTCATCCAACAGCTTTGGTCGGCGTGGTCGTGAATCAGCGACGATTGCCCGACGTTCCAACATATCGCCATTAGCTCGAAAAGCTCGTTTCGATAAATCAAATTGCGCGTGTAGCAGTTGCGGCTGAAAAAAAGATAAGGCGAGAGCGAATCTTTGCAGACCGGATTTTCGCGCAGAAAATCGTAAACGTTTCCTACGCAGAATTTATCTTCGGGAATTTCGGTTAATCGTTCGACAAATTTATCAATCTTGACGGTTTGCATCTTTTCGTCGCTCCTTTCAGCTTATTGTTTCTTAATAGCATTTTGCAGAAAAGCTGTCACGTCTCTTTTTAACTTTTCCAGCGATCTCTTTTCAATGTACATCATATGCCCGGCTTCGTAATAAGCGGTCGTGACGTTTCTCCGAAGCTGCGGGTCGAGATTCATCGTCGCCAGCGTGTGTTCGGCGGCGAAATACGGCGTCGCCATATCATAATAGCCCGAAGCGACGAACAATTTCATAAACGGATTTTTCGCCATCGCGGTTTTTAAAGCGGTCGAGGTGTCGGCGTAATTATTATTCGTGTTCCAATTCCATTGCCCGATTCCGCCGCCCAAAATGTAATATTCGAGGTCTGATTTAAAACCAAGCTCGCGCCGCACGTAATCGTTAAAAGCGGCGGTGTAAGGCGGTCGAATCGCCGTCATCGAAGGATCGAAATCCGGGT
The DNA here is from genome assembly GCA_036387135.1 of Pyrinomonadaceae bacterium. GTDB lineage: Bacteria > Acidobacteriota > Blastocatellia > Pyrinomonadales > Pyrinomonadaceae > JALZCH01. Next base: position 98,788 of record DASVUH010000013.1, read on the forward strand.
TGTCGCCGCCCGAATTGCGATCAATTCCCGTAAAACGGCTATCGAGCCTGCCGGTCGTGCGTTTGCGGTCGCGCAAAAGCTCTTTGTTGAAATTGCCAAGCTCGACTCGAAAATTGTTATTGTCAATGAAAATTTTATTCAAGCCGGTCAAAGCTGCAAAACGTTCGAGCGTTTTCTGTTTTTCCGCTTCGCTCATTCGGTCGCCTCTAGAGAGGGCAACGGTTAAATCGCGCGAGGCGAAATCTTCGGCTTCGCGCAAAACTTCGGCGAGCGGTTTGCGCTGCATCTCTGGGGGCAGCTTTTTGTGATACCAGGCGGTCGCCGTGTAAGACGGAAAAATCAAAATGTAAGGCACATCATTGCCCTCGTTAAAGCGAATGGTCAGAAAGTTCATCACGGTCGAAACGAGCGCGATGCCGTTTAAAGCGATTCCCTTTTCAAACAAATAATTCGACAAACCCGACGCCCGCGTTGTGCCATAACTTTCGCCGACCAGAAAAAGCGGCGACATCCAGCGTTCGTGTCGCGTTAGATAAAGCCGGATAAATTCGCCCACCGATTCGATGTCGCCGTTGAGACTAAAATATTTCGCCGCCTGATCTTGTTTCGCAACGCGGCTGTAGCCAGTGCCGACCGGATCAATAAAAACCAGATCGGTTTCCGTTAACCAGGTCTGCTCGTTATCAACCAAATCATACGGCGGCGCGGGCATCAATCCGTCGTCTTCCATTCTGACTCGTTTCGGTCCGAGCGCGCCCAAATGCAGCCAGACCGAAGCCGAACCGGGACCGCCGTTAAACGAAAACATCAACGGGCGCGTCGCCGGATTCTGCGTGCCGTCGAGCGTGTAAGCCATAAAAAAGATGCGCGCTTCGGTCTCGCCGTCGCGGTTTTTCAAAGGCATAAATCCGGTCGTCACCGTATAATTCAACTGCCGCGCGCCCGCGCGAATCGAGTGTTTTGTGATAACCGGCGGTTCTTCCTGCGGCGTCGGTCGCGGCGTGGCAATGACAATCGGCGTTGGCGAAGGCGTTTGCGAATTGACGGTCGCGGTTTGAAGGAAAAGAAAAGACAGCAAAATTGAAGCAAAGGCAATTTTCGACATATTTCGGATTGATTTTGAATTTATTCGCTGCAAAAACTCGTTTGCAATTTTTACAACGTCTCGTCAGTATTTGTAAATCAAAAGAAAGCGTTTTGAAAAAATATGTCGTTTAGCACAGTCGCCATCGGCGGAATGGACAAAACCGAAGTTTATCGAATTTTAAACGAACAGTTGCCGCTGTTGCTGGGCGAAGAGCGCGATTTCATCGCCAACGCCGCTAACACCGCCGCGCTGATTTTTCACACTTTGCCCGATTTAAACTGGGCTGGATTTTATTTTTTCAACGGCGAAGAACTCGTCGTCGGACCGTTTCAAGGCAAACCTGCTTGCGTACGAATCGCTCTGGGGCGCGGCGTCTGCGGCGCGGCGGCGGAAAATCGCGAAACGCTGGTTGTTCCGAATGTTCACGAATTTGCCGACCATATCGCCTGCGATTCTGCTTCAAATTCGGAAATTGTCATTCCGCTCGTCAAAAACGAACGGTTAATCGGTGTTTTGGATTTGGATAGTCCGAGCTTTAATCGTTTTGACGAACAAGACCGAATCGAACTCGAACGCGCCGCTCTGACTTTTCTTGAATTAACTGAATTAACATAATTTGAACCGCCGAGACGCAGAGACGCCGAGTTCAGAAAAAAAAGAAAGGTTATCATTCTCTTTTGTCTTTCTCGGCGTCTCTGCGTCTCGGCGGTTCAATTAATCGTTAGCGGACAATTTCGCTAACTACATTGCCGTTGATGATTGTTCCGACGCAGTGCGTCGTAAATTCAAACGGGTCGCCGTCAAAAAGTGCTAAATCGGCGTCTTTTCCGGCGGCAAGCGAGCCGACGCGGGCTTGGATTCCTAAGATTTGCGCCGCGTCAATCGTAATTGAAGCGAGCGCGTCTCTCTGGCTCAAGCCGCTAGCCGCCGCCATCCCCGCTTCGAACAAAACGACGCGGGTTTTCGGCACGTAGGCTTCAAAACCGCTTTGCAAAGCGAACTGAATTCCGGCTTGTTTTAATTTCGAGGCGGTTTCCATACTCATTTTTTCGGTTTCTCCCGACGCACGAAACATTGTCGGATGAACGAAAACCGGGTAACCGGAAGCCTTGATTTCCGGCAAAACTCGCTGGGCTTCCGAAACGCCGTCCAAAACAAGACGCAAATTAAATTCTTTGCCGAGTCTGATTGCCGTCACAATGTCCTGATGGCGGTGTACGGTGATTAAAATCGGAATCTCGCGGCGCAGAACGCGCCCGAACATTTCCGTGCGAAGCTCGCGCGTCGGCATTTTCGCGGCGTCGCCTTTGGCGTCGTCAACTCGGCGGTTGTAATCCGTTGCTTTGAGTAGTTCGGCGCGAAGCATCGCAATTTGTTTGGCGCGCGTGCCGGGCGCGCGACCGCCGGAAAACAAAGAGCTGTCGCCGAGAGTCGCCGCAATCATCGCCATCGGTACAATCGCCGCTTCATCTGCGGTTTTACCGACGGTTTTGGCGACCATTGTTTGCCCGGAAACGGCGACGCCCGTTCCGTGTCCGGTGTGAATCGTCGTTACGCCAAACGAGCGGAGCCATTCAATTAATTTCTCCTCTGGGTTGTAAGCGTCAATCGCCCGTAGTTCGGGCTGCATCGGGGCGGATGTTTCAACCTGCATCTGGTCATGCGGCTGGCTGAGATAACCGGAAATTCCGACAACCGTGCGAGCATCAATCAAACCGGGCGTCACGACTTTTGCGTTTATGACTCGATAATTCGCCGGAATCTGAATCGAATTTGCCGCGCCGACGCGCTCGATTTTGCCGTTGTT
>DASVUH010000014.1:0-24821 GCA_036387135.1 Pyrinomonadaceae bacterium
GATTTATAAAACCTGCTATCTCGTTTGTTTTAACCGGAGGCAGAAAACGAACGTTTTTCAAAGGAGCGGCTAATTTCTTTAAGCTTTCAATATAGCTTTCCTGTCCGACCAGCATCAGATTCAACTCAAATCTTTCATCCAGATAACGCATCATTTCGATTTGTTTATCGGTTTGTCTTCCAATGCTGACACCGCCGTGATAAATCAAACGAATTTTATTCTGCTTTGTCTCTGAAGGTTTTAAATCTACAAAATCTGTTGCATTGGTTATAATTTCAAATTTCTTACCAAAATTCTGCTGATAAGTTTCGGCAATTGTTTGGCAAACTGTTGTTGCAATATCAGCTCGTGATATGTAATTACGGCAAATGTGATTGTATAAAGGCTGTCGAAAAATGCGCCATTTAAGGCTTTCAGTCATTTCAAGCGGTGAGTATTCGTGCGCGTCGAGCATTACTCTAGCGCCGGATTTTTCCTTGATTTCAACGGCGAGCGGCAGAGTTTCGACATCGTTGGCAATCACCCAATCAAAGTTTTCCTGAGCCATTCTTTCGGCAAAACCTTTGCGGTTTTGATTCCAGTAAAACGATTCATAATCGCCGCTGAAATATTTTATCGCCCGAATAAGTTTTCCCAACGGCGGCGAAGCCGGACCTTCATCGTATTGAACGTGAGCGACGCCTTCTACGCGCGATGGCGCCAGTCCCAGAGTGATGATGTCGTATTTATCTTTGAGCCACGAAATTTGCCGCAGCACACGCGGGTCTGAGTGCAGATTGGTAAAGCAAATGATTAGAATTTTGGGTTTTGATTGATTTGTTTGCTCCATTTTCACAAATTGTTTTAGACGGCGGACGCGTTAACCGCCAAAATATTCTCCCGCTTTATCTCGCCGCGCAAAACGAGAAACAGTAGGGCGCAATAAAAAAGCAAAATCAACGTTTTCACTAAAATGCCGAGCGCTAGAGGCAGCGTAAAATGTAAAAACCACATACCCGCGACGCCGAGCGCAAAGCTCGCGGCTAAAGTAAAAATCGCTTTGCCGAATTTGTAAGGAATCGGATATAGCTTATGCCCGTGGGCGAAAAGCGCGACCGGGACAATCAATTGCGAAAGCAGGATCGAGATTGCCGCGCCTTCCTTGCCAAAACGCGGCACGAGAACCAGATTAAATGCGACCAGAAGTCCCGCCGAGACAAGCATTGCAATGCCGTATGCTTTGTTGTTTTTGGCAATTCCCGGTCCAATAGCGGCGATTGAAGCTAGTCCGATGAAGATGTGATTAAACGCCTGCAAACCTGAAACAAAGGCGGCGTCGTAATAACTCGGTCTGGTCAAAACCATCAATATTTCGGGCGCGAAAAGCATAATGCCGAGACTCATCGCGCAGCTTATTGCCAGAAAAGCGAGCAGCGCTTGTGCATAAATTTGCTTTGCTTCGGGCTGTTTATGAATCGAATAAGCAAACGGTCCCCAAGCCATCTGAAAAGCGCTGGTAAAAAACGCCACGGCGCTCGCCAGATTAATTCCGATTTGATAAAGCCCTACTTCGTGCGTGTTGTTAATAAGCTGAATAAAATAAGCGCCCGAAAGATTAATCACCCAATAAGCCAGCGTTCCCGGAATCAAAGGATAGCTGAAAAGAAACATTTTCACCCATCTGCCCCAATCAAAAGAAAACGGCGAAATAATTTTCCTGAATAAAACAAAAGTCCAAATGATTGCCACGAACGATGTTCCAAGCTGGGCGTAAAAGATTCCCGGCAGACCTAATCTCCAAATGATGACAAATAAAACGTTTAGACCGATATTCACCAGACTGCTCGACAGAGTGAAAATTGTCGTTGCCAGCGGTCTGCGCTCCATTCGCAAAACGTTGACGGTAAAAACCGAAAACACCGTGAGCGGTAAATTGATTGCCATCAAAACCAGCAGCGGCGCGGTTGCCGGTTCGCGGAAGATCGAGGCGGCAATAAAATCTCGAAAAATGACGACGAGACAGCTCAAAAAAGCGCCGACTCCAAAGCAAGACCAGAGGAAAGTATTAAGAGTGATTTTTCGGTCGTCTCCGCTTTCGTTATCGTAATACCACCGCGCCATAGAGTTATCGAGCGATAAAATCAATAAAATATTAAGAAGCGCGAAAATCGTCGTGACCAAGCTGGCAACGCCGTAATCGGAGGGCGCAAAAATGCCTGTGTAAATCGGCGTCAGAAAAACCGAAATAAAACGACTCAAAACGCCCGACAAACCGTAAACGAGGCTTTCTCCAGCTAATTTTTTGAGTAAGGAATTGGTTGCCATCTATTTCTTTCTGCGCTTTTTATGAAGGTCAACGACTTGTTTGTAAATCTCCGCCAGCTCAAGGGCGATTTTCCGATCATCGTGATATTTTTCGACATATTCACGGCTTTTCCGTCCCGTTTCGTGCCTGAACTGTGCGTCCGCGATTAAATTCTCCAATTTTTCCTCGAAATTGTCGGGATTGGCGTTTACGATTGGCAAATCAGCCGGATAATCTTTGCCTGCGACTGGATTTATATAGCAAACAACCGGCTTGCCAAAAGCCATTGCCTCGACCGCCGCATAACCGTGCGCGCCCAAAATCAATTGGTCAACATAAACGTCGCATTCGCTCATAATTTTCAGTGCTTCGCGGCGCTCAAGGTTTTGCACCAATTTAAAATCAAAATCGTATTTTGTCTTTAAATTTTCAACCGCGCGAAGAACGTATTTCGTTCCTTTAGCAACCGGAGCCGAAGGCGAATGAATCACGAGCGGCTTGTGTTTAGCGGCATCGGGAAAGCGCGGCTCGTGCTCGCTCAAAACGATTGACTGCCAGGTTTTAAATCTTTTGGGAAACAACTGCGAGTCAATAAACTGTCCCAGACCGGCAAATTCTAACGGATAAAAATCAAGTCCGGCGGCAAACAATTGATTTGCGCGGGAAATTGCCGCGCTTTCAGTTTGGGCGTATTCATAACCATCTTCAAAAGCCCGCCGGTAAAAAGGATTTCCCGGGAAATCAATTTCCGGGACGCGAATGTCCGAACCCATCCATTGAACAACGCCGGGCTTATTTATCCAACGCAAAAATTTGTAATTCCAATCTTCCGCAAAAACATTAGCGTCAGCAATCCAATGCAAAACGTCCGCCCAGGCAATCAAGCGCCACATCTCGGCGAAAACCTTCATTCGGCGAAGTTTAGCAATTTTTCCGGCGCTATAATCGAGAGAAAAAAATCTGACTTCTTCAGCCGTTTGAATCGCGCTTTCGGCAATCGAGAAACCGCGCGCGTCAATGCCTATTTTCCGCAATGAGCGAACTTTGTGAGAAATATCCGAAGCAATATTGACCGGCAGCAAAAGAACTCGCATCAATTTCTGAACTTGACGACCTGCGCCGGAACGCCGAACGCGACCGCGTAATCGGGAATGTTTTTTGTCACGACCGCACCCGCGCCGATTTGCACACCTTTTCCGATTTGGACGCCCGGCAAAATTATCGAGCCGATGCCGATGTCCGAATCGTCTTCAATCGTTACGGGTTGAAATTCGATTTCGCTGAATAAAATCGGAGTCTCTCTGCCTTGCTCTTTGTGAAAGCTGGTTAAAATCTTAACATTTGGGGCGATGCCGACATTGTTTCCGATGCGAATGCCGCCCGCGCTGTGGAAAAAGCAGTTCTGTCCGATCCAAACGTTGTCCCCGATTATCAGAGAATTTTTATAATAACCTTTTAAAATCGTGTTGTGTCCGATGTAAATATTGTTGCCAAGCTCGATGTTTTCAGGATGAAAAACCAGTATGCCGGACTCAAAGACGACGTTTTCGCCAATCTTTTTAAACTCCTGCGGTGAAAACTGACCGCTGCCGTGCGATTTATATTGCTTTGGCATAAACAGATTTATTTCAACACTTCGCGCAAGGTTCGGGAAATATTAGCGATGTCGTCGGATGTTAATTTATCGTACATCGGCAGAGCCAGACCGCTTTGATAAGCGCGCAAAGCATTTGGAAACAATCGCTCGCAATCAAGACCGTATTTCTCCTGATAAAATTTAACTGCCGGGATGCACTGCGCGCCGTAATTTGTCCCGACGCCGCGCAATTTTAACTCGGAAATTAGCTCGTCCCGATTGTATTTCTCATCAATGACGACGTGAAAAGTCTGCCAGATATGATTTTTGTTTTCCGGCACAAACGGCAATTGAATCGCTTTTTCATCAGCGAGAGCGGACAAATAAACTTGCGCTAAAACGTTTCTAATGCGGATATTTTCTTCAAGCCTGCGAAGCTGCGATAAAACCAGAGCGGCTTGAAAATCCGTCATTCGGTAATTAAATCCGGCGGCGACAAACTCCGCTTTGCCATCGCGCATTTCAATTCCGTGATTTCTTAACTGCCGAAATTTTGCCGCTAATTCATCATCGTTTGTCGTTAAAAGCCCGCCTTCGCCCGAAGTAACGTTTTTGCGCGGATGAAGCGAAAACGAACCGATTTGCCCGAATGCGCCGATGTGTTTGCCGTTTTCGGTTGAACCGAGAGCGCAAGCGGCGTCTTCAATCACAAACAAACCGTGTTTTTCAGCTATTTCAACAATTGCGGAAATATCACACGCCAAGCCAAACTCGTGAACCGGAATTATCGCCCGCGTGCGCGGCGTAATCGCTCGTTCAATTTTGGAAACCTCAATGTTAAAAGTGTCGGATTCAACATCAACAAAAACGCATTTTGCGCCGACGATTTCAACTACATTTGCGGTTGCTACATACGAAAATGCCGGAACAATAACTTCATCGCCAGCACCGATTCCCAAAGCGACGAGCGCCAGATGCAAAGTCGCCGTTCCGCTCGAAACCGCTACGGCATTTTGCACGCCGAGAAATTTGGCGACGGCGTTTTCGAGCGCCTCGACATTTTTGCCCTGCACCAGATTGCCCGAACGCAGAACTTCCGCGACCGCCGAAACGTCTTCGTCGGTGATATTCGGCGACATCAGCGGGATAAAATCCATCAGGCGTTCTCCGGCAAATTTTTAAAGTATTCCGCCGTTTTTAAAACTCCTTCTTCGAGATCAACTTTCGCTTTAAAACCCAACACTTCCTGGGCTTTTTCGACGCTCGGAATCCGAATCGCAATATCGGCGGAAAGCGGCGGACGAAACTCGATTTTTGATTTTGAATTTAAAACGCGGCAAATAGTTTGCGCTAAACCTAAAATTGTAATAACAGCGCGCGCGTTGCCGATGTTAAAGCTGTTGCCGATGGCTTCGGGCGCTTCGAGACAGCGCATCAGACATTCGACAAAATCATCAATATAACACCAAGCGCGGATTTGATTGCCGTCGCCGTTGATGTAAATCGTTTCATCGCGCAAAGCGCGTTTGATCATCACGGAAATCGCGCCTTCGCCGGTTTGACCGGGACCGTAAACGTTAAAAGGGCGAACGGTTATGGTCGGCAAATCGTATTGCCGAAAATAAGAATGCGTCAGATGCTCGCCCGCCAATTTGCTGACGGCATAAACCCAGCGCGCTTCTCCGGCTGAACCCGCGACGGTATCGGTTATCTCGGAAGCGCGAAAAGCAAGCGAGCCGAAAACTTCGGAAGTCGAAAAATCAACAAAACGGTCTCTGACGCCGTTAGAGCGAGCCGCTTCAAGCGCGTTTGCCGTGCCTATCATATTGACGCGCATCGTTTTAACCGGGTCTTTAATTACCGTATCAATTCCGGCAATCGCGGCGGCGTGAATAACAACGTCTGCTCCTCGCATTGCTTCGGTCAAATGCTCGGCTTCCAAAACGTCGCCTTTGACGATTTTTAAATTCGGGTGGTCAGCAAAACCGCTGTCGGTCAATGTGTCGCGGTGAAAATTGTCGTAAGCCGTAATCCGGTTTTCCCCAATAAGATTTTTTATCAGCGTGTTGGCGATAAAACCCGCGCCGCCGGTGATAAAAATGTTTTTATTAACAATCACTTTTTACTCTTTTCCAAAATTTCTGATTTTATGAACAAGCTCAATCGCTTTTTTCGATTCTTCGAGTCCAAAACCATTTCCGGCGAGAATTTGCTCATAGCATTTAGTGTGTAAATCGGTAAAACCGTCGCTAAATTCAAATTCGCGCCCGTTGATTAGAGTCGAACGAAAGGTTCGTTTTCCCTCACTTTTGGCGATTTCGGGCAGATCGTTTTCGTCAATCGAAAGCTGCCAGCTTACGTCTGCGCGTTCCAATTTCAAAAAACCGGCGGCTTTGTTTGAGTTGTGATACTCGATTTTATTCTCAAGCACATCACCGAAAACCCAAATCAGCATATCGAAAAAATGCACGCCGATGTTTGTCGCGATTCCGCCCGATTTATGAACGTCGCCTTTCCAGCTAAATTGATACCAGTTGCCGCGCGAAGTAATGTATTTCAAATCAACTTCAAAACGCTCGCCTTTCGGCGCATTCGCCGCCATTTCTCGCAAAGCGATCACATTCGGATGCAGGCGAAGCTGTAAAATTGTGTAAACCCGTTTTCCGGTTTCGCGCTCGATTTCAGCGAGAGCTTCGGCATTCCAGGGATTTAAAACAATCGGTTTCTCGCAGATTACGTCGGCGTCGTGCCGCAATCCGAAACGAATGTGCGCGTCGTGCAGATAATTAGGCGAGCAGACCGTCACGTAATCGAGATGGACTTTCTGCCGTTTGAGCTTTTCGATGTGGCGGTCAAAGCGTTCAAATTCGACAAAAAAATCAGCGTGCGGAAAATAGCTGTCCAGAACGCCGACCGAATCAAACGGATCAAGCGCCGCAATTAAATTATTGCCTGTATCTTTGATCGCTTTTAAATGTCTTGGCGCGATGTAGCCGGCTACTCCGATCAGCGCGAAGTTTTTCATAAACCGCTTATTGTACCTTAAAAACTCTTCCGTCTCGAAGCTCGTAACGCTCGCCGCTTTCGGGACAAACCGCGACGCCGTTTTCATCGAATTTTAAACGATGCCCGTATTCGCTCATCCAGGCGATGTGACGGCTCGGATTTCCGACGACGAGCGCATACGGCGGAACGAATTTCGTGACGACCGCGCCCGCGCCTATGAAAGCAAATTCGCCGATGTCATTGCCGCAGATAATTGTCGCATTCGCGCCGATTGAAGCGCCGCGCCCGACGCGCGTTTCGAGATATTGATCGCGGCGATTGACGGCGCTGCGGGGATTGATAACGTTGGTAAAAACCATCGAAGGACCTAAAAACACGTCTTCTTCGCACACGACGCCGGTGTAAATCGAAACGTTGTTTTGCACTTTGCAGTTTTTTCCCAAAACAACGCCCGGCGATACGACGACATTCTGTCCGAGATTGCAGTTTTCACCGATTCGGCTGCCGGGCATAACGTGCGAAAAATGCCAGATTTTCGTTCCCGCGCCGATTTCCGCGCCTTCGTCAATAACGGCTGTTTCGTGTGCAAAGTATTTTTTTTCGGACATATTTCTAAACTACAGCTTCAAACCGGGATTGAATTTTTAAAATTCGTTTTTCAGATCGGCTTCTAATTTGAATCAAAATGTATCGAATATATTTCAGGGCGTTGAAACTGCGCTGGAAAAATGTTTTCATCATTTTACAAACTTTGCAAGGCTAAAGGAATTTCCAGAAGTGAACGGAAAAGAAAAAACTCTCGGCGAACTCAGGACAAGCGGTTACGAAACACGCACGGTAAAAGACGAGCTGCGCGCGAATTTAATTCGCAAAATTCAGGCAGGCGAAAAACTTTTTAAGGGAATTGTCGGTTATGAAGAAACCGTGATTCCTCAATTAATTAACGCAATTCTCTCAAAGCACAACATCATTCTTTTAGGCACGCGCGGGCAGGCGAAAAGCCGAATTATACGTCAGCTTACGGATTTGCTTGACGAACAAATTCCGATTATCGCAGGTTCGGAGATCAACGATAATCCGTTTCATCCTTTGAGCGCTTACGGGCGACAGCAGATCGAATTACACGGCGATGAAACCAAAATTGACTGGGTCGGGCGCGAACAGCGTTTTGTTGAAAAACTGGCAACGCCGGATGTGACGATTGCCGACATCATCGGCGACGTTGACCCGATAAAGGCAGCCAAAGGCGGGCATCTTTTGAGTGATGAATTAACGATTCATTTCGGCTTGCTGCCGCGCGCCAATCGCGGAATTTTCGCCATCAACGAATTGCCAGATTTGGCTGGAAAAATTCAAGTCGGATTGTTCAACATAATGCAGGAAGGCGACGTGCAGATTAAAGGTTATCCGGTTCGTCTGCCGCTCGACGTGATGCTTGTTTTTTCCGCTAACCCGGAAGATTACACGGCACGCGGCAAAATCATCACGCCTTTAAAAGACCGCATCGGCACGGAAATTATGACGCATTACCCGAAACATCTGGGCTTAGGCGTCGAAATTACCAAACAAGAGGCTTGGACTGAAAGAGATTCGGGTTTACAGGTTTTTATTCCCGAGTTTATTTCGGAAATCGTCGAGCAAATCGCTTTTGAAGCGCGCGACGACCAGCGGATTGATAAACGCAGCGGAATTTCGCAGCGTTTGCCGATTTCGGTTTTGGAAGCGGTCGTCTCGAATGCCGAACGACGCGCGCTGTTAAACGATGAAGCTGAAATTGTGCCGCGAATCTCTGACATTTACTCGGCTTTGCCCGCGATGACCGGAAAAATGGAGCTTGAATACGAAGGCGAGCAGGTCGGCGCAGAGCGCGTTGCGAAAGATTTGATCAAACGCGCCTGCGGGCAGATTTTTGAAGGCTTTTTCGTCGGCATTGATTTTACGCCGACTGTCCGATGGTTTGACACGGGAAATAAATTAAAGCTCGCAGACACGGCAGCCGCTAATGAATGCGTCTTTTTTCTTGAGGACGTGCCGGAATTAGCTGAAACCGCGCTTGTGCCGTTTGATTTTAGCCGAAGCGAAGAAGCAAAGCTCGTTTCTTCCTGCGAATTTGTTTTGGAAGGTTTGTATGCGCAAAACAAAATCTCGCGCAACGAAGAAGGCGGTTTTGAAGCCGTCACAAAAGCGCGCAAAGACCGTCGAGGAATGATTTACGACGACTTGAGCGATTTGGATAATTTTAATTAAACGGAGGCTTTCGAAATGAGTCAAATAACGGTTGAAACTGAAATCGAAAAACGCCGTGCCGAATTGTGCGAGATGGCAAAAAATCAAGGCGTTAAACCGGTGCAAAAAGTCGAAGATTTGTACGGAGATTTTGCCGATGATGTGGATATTGATGAATTTCTGGAAATAATTCGGGAAATAAGAAATTCAGACGAAAATAGTAAGAATTAATGGAAGATTTTGTTTTGGCTGATACAAACGTCGTTTCGTACCTTTTCAAAAAAGACACGCGAGGCAGCGTTTACAAACCGCATATCGAACACAAATTGGTGTTTATCGCCGCGCAAACTTTTGCCGAAATCGAACTTCTACCTCTTAACAACAAGTGGAGTCGGAAACGTCACGAAAAATTACGTGAGAACTTGAAAAATTATGTTTTTATTGAAGCGAGTCGGGAAATAAGTGTAAAGTGGGCTGAAATTCAAGCTGAAGCACGAAAACTGAAGCACGAAAAAAAGGTAAACCTGTTTCGGTTGGCGACGCTTGGATTGCAGCAACGGCTTTGATTTACAATATTCCGCTCGTTACTCACAATCCTGACGATTTTAAAAATATTTCCGGTTTAAAAATTATTACGGAAAAACATTGATTTATCTTTCAAAAATGACTTGGGCGATAGCGTGTTCGGTCGTGTGCGAGAGCGAAAGATGCGCTCTCATTGCGCCGAGCGAATCGAAAATCTGTTTTGCGCCGCCGCAAATTTCCAAACGAGGCGCGCCGTTTTCGTCGCCGCAGACTTCGATGTCCTGCCAGCCGACCGCGCCGCGCCAGCCGGTTCTTAAAGCCTTGAGCGTCGCTTCTTTGGCGGCAAAGCGTGCTGCGTAATGCTGTGCTGCGACGACGCCTTTGCCGTCGCAGTAAGCGCGCTCTTGTTCGGTAAAAACCCGCACGACAAAACGCGGCGTGCGCTCGATTGTTTGCCGGATGCGGTAAACTTCAACTATGTCAACTCCGATTGAAACTATCACGACAGAAAATTTAACTGACGAAAGTTTAGCCGAAAAAGGTTTTCGCTGGCGAGAAAAAGACGGCGTTCGTGTTCTAATCTGCGTCGCTTTGGAGCGAGAAGGCTTCGTAAACGGTTTTTCGACCAGAACCGGAGGTGTCAGCCCTTTCCCCGAAAAAGATTTAAATCTCGCGGGTTTTGACGATGATTCGCCGGAAAATATCTACGAAAACCGCCGACGTTTTTTAAAAGCCTTTGAAGGCGAATGGAAAATCGCCTCGTGCTGGCAGATTCACAGCGATAAAATTCGTCACGTCAAAAATTTTGCGGACGCAGAAGATGGAAATCACAAAATGGACGCGCTGATTTCCGATGCACCTAAAGTTTTGCTCGGAGCAAAAACAGCAGACTGCGTTCCGGTTTTGCTCGGAGACATGAAAACAGGAGCGTTCGCAGCAATTCACGCGGGCTGGCGCGGGACGGTGGCTTCGATTGTGCCGAAAACTATCGCCGAAATGCGCGAAAAATTCGGAACGAATCCGCGAGATTTGATTGCCGCAATCGGTCCGGCGGCTTCGGGCAGAAATTACGAAGTCGGCGGAGACGTAATCGAGCTTTTTAAACAAAGTTTTCCCGAAAATTATCAAGATTTTTTCGAGCCGACGCGAGAAAATCACGCTCTTGTTGATTTATTTAAAGCCAATAATTTTCAGCTTTTATCTAGCGGTGTTGCGTCCGAAAACATTTACATTTCAGAGCTTTGCACAATGGAACGAACCGATTTGTTTTTCTCTTACCGCGTTGAAAAAAGACTTTACGGAAAAACCGGCAGATTGCTTTCTGTAATCGGCAGACAAAATTGATTTCACCGCAGAGACACAGAGATTTAAACAATAATAATCTCTGTGTCTCTGCGGTGAAATTTTATCGAACAGACGCGCTTAAAGTTACATCGCCGCTGCGGGGCGGATAGCAAACTTCGTCGGTGCAGCTTTGATAATCAACGACGGCGCGAATTTTAGCGACATTGCCTTTAAAATCCGCAGGCACGGTGACATTGACGCGAAGAATTGTTCGACCTTCGTAAACGCTCAAAGGCGTGTTGGAAAAGCTGAAAGTTTTAACTTTTCCTTGGGGATAATTTACTGCGCCGAATTTCAAACCAGCGCCTGAAATTCTTAATCTGGTCGGAATCAATTCGCGTTTGCTCGGTTTGTTTGAATTCGTATGAAGATCGCCCGGAATGTCTAAAATGATTGAAACGACGGCGGTTTTGCCTTTTTCCAGCCGTCCGTTGCCGACTTCGCCACCGATGTTAATGTTTTGCGCCGAAACCTCGGAAGCAACGCCGAAAATAAAGACAAACGCCAAAGCGAAAATAATTTTACCTGCCAATTTATAAATCATAGTTTTTCGTAAAATTCGGAGAGTATGTTCGGATTTTACCGACAAAATAATTTCCAGCGCAAATGCGCTTACTTGTAAAAATACGGCTCAAACTAATTTTCGGTTTAAACGGCTGTGATTTGCACCAGATTCGGGGTGCTTTTTGCGGCAAGCTGCCCGCAAGCGGCGTAAATGTCGCGCCCGCGTGGTCGGCGGACAAAAGCGTCAACGCCTTTGCTCGCCAAAATTTCCTGAAAACGCTCGATTTGTTCCCATGACGACGGGCGATATTCGAGCGGCTCGGCGGAATTGTGTGGAATCAAATTGATTTTAACGTGCCGGAAATTGTATCTGTTTATTAAATTTGCAAGCTGCCGGGCGTGTTCGTCCGTATCGTTGACCCCCGCGAGCATCACGTATTCAAACGTAAAACGCTCGTTCGGTTTGAGAGATTTTTCAAATTCCTGACAAGCAAGCATTAAATCTTCAATTTTCCAGCGTTTGTTAATCGGCATTAATTTATTACGTAGCTCGTCGTTCGGCGCAGACAAAGAAATTGCCAGATGCGGGCGCGCTTCGGTTTTCGCCAGCTCGTAAATTTTCGGAACGATTCCCGCTGTCGAAACCGTCACGCGATTCGGGACGATAAACAAACCTTCCTCGTCCGACATTATTTTCAGTGCTTTGAGCAAATTCTCAAAATTCAGAAACGGCTCGCCCGCGCCCATTGCGACCAGATTTGTGCCGTGCGGCGTTTCGTTTCCCGCACCGTAAACGTCGTTTAAAACGATGATAATTTGCTCGACGATTTCACCGGCGGTTAAGTTTCTCAAAAGACCGAGCTTTGCCGTCAAACAAAAATCACATTTCAGCGGGCAGCCGGATTGAGAGGAAAAACAAATCGTGTCGCGGTTTTCAGTCGGAATAAAAACGGCTTCGACCGGCAGATTGTCTTCGGTTTTCATCAAAAACCGGCGTGTTCCGTCTTCGGAAACATATTTAGATTCAACCGTTAAACTCTGCGTTTTGGCAATTTCGCCGAGCTTTGCGCGAAAATCTTTGGGCAAATCGGTCATTGCGTCGAACGACAATACTCGCCGATTATGCAAATTTTTAAAAATCTGCCGCGCGCGAAACTTCGGCTCGCCCAAATTTTGTACTAATTCGGTGAGTTCAGCCGGCTGCAATTCCGTTAAATGCGTTTTCTGTTCCATTTCTTTTGATTTTAGCTTATTTTAACCGTTAAGTAATTCTTCGCGTTTTTATGTCAAAAAATAAAATTTACGGTTTAACCGTTCGTCAATGGACGGCTTTACTTGTTGTTGTTATCGGCTTAATCGTTTTCGGCTGCCGCGCCTGCTACAACTTCGTTAGTGACCGAACGCCAAACAATGTAAATAATGCAAATTTTGTAGTTGAATCAAACCAAACCAATAAAAAACCGTCGCGCCCGACGCAGAATCCCTCTTCAAGTCTAACAGTCGAACAGGCGACGGAAATTTATTTAAGATTGGGAAATCCAAGCAACGCAAACAATTCCGACCCGAACAATCTTTTGATGGTCAAACCATATTATGCGCTGTCTTACAATCGCTCGCGTGGCACGGCGAATTGGGTTTCGTGGCGCGTCACACAGGCTGACATCGGAAACGTCGAGCGCGCCAATGATTTTCGCCCCGATCCGAATTTGCCGTCGAATTTTCCCCGAATCACGCCAAACGATTATACGGGCAGCGGTTTTGACCGCGGTCATCTGGTTCCGTCCAAAGACCGCTCAAATACGCCGGAAGCCAATAGCGCGACGTTTTTTATGTCAAATATCGTTCCGCAGGAACCGGACAGCAATCAAGGCGTTTGGAAATCTCTCGAAGACGAAAGCCGCAGACTCGTCGAACAAGGAAATGAGATTTACGTCGCCGCCGGAATTGCGGGCGAACGTGGTCGGGTGAAAAATAAAGTGGCTATTCCGGCGAGTATGTGGAAAATCATCGTCGTTTTGCCAAACGGCTCCGATGTTTCAGAAATCAGTGCGAACACACGGATTATTGCAGTTGACATTCCAAATGCGAAAGGCATTCGCAACGACGACTGGCGAAAATATCGCACGACGGTACGTCAAATAGAACAAAAAACCGGCTACAATTTGCTTTCCGGCTTGCCGTCGAACGTTCAAGACGCAATCGAAACGAAAATGGACAGCCGTTAAGCCGTCCATTTTTAATTGTTTGAAACCTTTTGATTAACTTCCCGCTTGCCATTGTTTAACTGCGTCGAGCGGGTAAACGAGCATCAGAATGTTGAGCAGCAAGCTATCTCTAATCCAGAAAATCAATATCGCTTCGATTGCCAAAAAAACAAGCAAGGAACGCACGAAGCCGAGTGCGCGCGCAATTGCGAAACCGATTCCGCAGCTTAGTACATCGCCGAAGGAGTTGATAATTGTGTCGCCGTAATAACCGAGCGCGGCTGTGTTTTCGCGGTAACGCTCGATGACAAACCTTGAATTCTCCAAAACTTCCCAACCGGCTTCAATCGCAACTGCCGCCCAGAGCTGCCATTCGCGCGCTAAACGGGGAAAAATCAAAGTTATCAGCCAGCAGAAAAGAAAGCCGTGCAAAAGATGCGTAAAGCTATAAGGATCAAGAAAATGCTGAGAAGTATTTGAACTCCAGGCATCGCTCACCCAGAGAAAAATCCGTCCGCATTCGCAAAACCATAAACGTCCCTGACTCCGAAGCGTCACTGGGAGAATCAAAACCGTAATTGCAATTGCGACCCATGCCCAGTTTTTTCCCGAAATATTTTGTCGCATTTGTAATTGCAGGTTTATGTTTCGACCGCTTTTGTTTTAACGCCGGCGAGATTTCCGTCGCCGTCAATTCCGACAATGTAAATGTTAATTTGCACGTCGCCGACTTTAAAAACTCTGGTGTTCTTTACCTTTGTAATGAGCAAATCCTTTAACTTCAAATATTTTTCAACCTGCGCTTTTTCTTCGTCTCCGAACCAATCCTGCATTTCGGTCGGGTGTTTGAAAAACTCGTCCAAAGTTTTTTCCGCAGTTTTTGCATCCGGCTTTTCCCCGGCTAATTTTAAAACGCTTTCGATTGAAACATCACTGGCGGGCTTATCTGTTTTCCAAACAAAGGCTTCAAAACCGGCGTCGGTTTCGCTGATGTAAAACAAACCTTCGCTGGCGGCTTTGAAAATCGAAAATAATTCATCCGATTTGTTTCCGGGATTTGTTTCCGAAGATTTTTCTTCTGTAGATTTTTTTTCCGATTTCATTTTCGGGTGTCGAATTTTTTTTCTCATCGGAGAAAATTTTTCACTTTTTGCAAGTAGCTGTGAAGTCTAACATTTCGCCGTGTGCCTGCCAAATCAATTTTAAAGCAGATAAAATCGCCAAATTTAAGTCAAATTATTTTGCAAAAAAAACCTGTGGATAACTCTTGCATTTTAGTTTGATTTCGTGTTAGGCTTTGCCCCGTTTTGATGATTTTGATTGCTTGTAAATTATTGAAAGTAAAAGAGTTAAAGTAAAACTTTAGCTTTTCTAAACTTTTCCACAACCCTGTGGAAAAACCTGTGGAAAACTTTTCGGAAGCAGAGTTTTCTACCTTGTTTTTTAGTTACTTGCACAGTTGAAGGAAATGTTTTTGATGAACGGCGAATGACGAAAATTTTGAGCAATTTTTTTAGACGATTCAATTATTAAAAATGAATTTTGGAGATAAAAATATGACACCCTCGGCGGAACAACAAATATGGAGCAATGTCCTGCAATCGGTAGAGCGAAGAATCAACCGGCACATTTTCGACACCTGGTTTCGCCCAATACAGTTTGAAGGCTGCGATCACGCGCAAGGCGTCGTCCGGCTGCACGCGCCGAGTAAAGTTAGTAAAGACTGGATTAGCAGCAATTATTCAGACCTTTTAAATCATTCACTTAAAGAAATGAACTTGGGCAGCTATCGTTTTGATTGGAGCTGGGACGATACCGAAACCGAACGGCTCGCCGAAGAAAGCTCGCGCGATGATCTGGAAGAAGGCAGCGTCGAAACCGGATCAAAATTTGCTCCAAGTCAATTGCCTCCAACAAACGGCAGCGGCAAAACGACCAATCTTTTTTCAATTCTCGAATCGGTCGAAGCGGAAACCATCAAATCGGCAGCGCCGACGACTTTTGTGGACATCGAGCCGGTCGAGCTATCTTTAAGCCATAAATACACTTTCGGGACTTTCGTCGTCGGCTCTTGCAACCAGTTTGCCCACGCCGCGAGCTTAGCCATCGCCGAAGCGCCGGGCAAAACTTACAATCCTTTATATATCTACGGTGGAGTCGGTTTAGGAAAAACTCACCTGATGCACGCCGCCGGTCACGCGATTAAAGAACGCAATCGTCATCTGCGCGTTTCTTATATTTCGGCGGAAAAGTTTATGAATGAGTTAATTAACGCGATTCGTTATGATAAAACTCAAACTTTCCGCGAAAAATATCGCTCGATTGATGTTCTTTTGATGGACGACATTCAGTTTATGGCGGGAAAAGAGCGCACGCAGGAAGAGTTTTTCCATACATTTAACGCGCTTTATGACAAACAAAAACAAATCGTAATCAGTTCGGATTGCCCGCCGCGCGAAATTCCCACACTCGAAGAACGCCTGCACTCGCGTTTTGAATGGGGCTTGATTGCGGACATCGAGCCGCCGGATTTGGAAACGAAAGTCGCCATCTTAAGGCGCAAAGCCGATTTGGACGGAGTTGATCTGCCGGATGAGGTCGCGCTCTTTGTCGCGTCGAAAGTTAAAAACAACATCCGCGAGCTTGAAGGTTCGCTCGTTCGCCTCGTCGCAATTTCATCTTTGCGAGGTTTGCCGATTTCTAAACTTCTCGCGCAAGACGCGATTCGGAACATTTCCGATAGTGATAAGCCGGACGGAATTACGATGGACAAGATTGAAAAAACAGTGGCAATGCACTATCGGTTATCAATCGAAGAGTTAAAGTCAAAAAACAACTCTCGACAAGTCGCAGTGCCGCGACAAGTCGCGATGTATCTGTGTAAACGCTTGACCAAACACAGTTTCCCGGAAATCGGGCGCGAATTTGGCGGCAAGCATCACACAACCGTTATTCATTCTTGCGAAAAGATAGATTCATTAATTCAGGAGGATAAAAATTTCCACAGGGTAGTTTCCGAGCTAATTGATAATCTTTGCAGTTAGTTAAAGGAAATTACCGGAAAAAGATTTCCACAGGTAAAGGATGTTTAAACCTGTGTTTAGTTAAACTATTTCTGTAATTAAACATTTTTTTTCCACATTTCCACAGGCTGTTAAAAATTTGCCCTGTGGAAATTGTGGAAAACTCTGTGTGGAAAAAGTTATCCACAGGCGGAGCTGTTTTTTCCACAGCATTATCCACAGGGTTTTCCACAGGTCTTTTCGATGTAAAACTACTTTATGCAATTATTTAACAAAAGTTTTCCACATTTCCACAGCCCCTACTACTACTACTAAGATAAAAAGAGAAAATATGTATTTAGTTAAAGTAGTAAAAAGGCAATTGAAGTTAAGCTAAAAATTGAACATTTATTAGGCAATAATAAAGGCAATAAAAAGGAGTAGAAATAATGGAGTTTGTAATCAGCCAGGAAGCACTCAAAAATGAATTGGGATTTGTTCAGGGAATCGTTGAACGAAAAAACACGATTCCGGTATTGGCAAACATCCTGATCGAATCAATCGGCGAAAACACGATTCGCATCACCGGGACGGATTTGGACGTGACGATTCGCTGCGAGGCGGAAGCGGAAATCAAAACAAGCGGAGCGATGTGTATTTCCGCCAGAAAACTTTTCGACATTGTTCGCCTGCTGCCGGACGCGCAGGTGAAATTCAAAACAGATGAGAACGACTGGGTAAAGGTCGAATGCGGGCGATATAACAGCCGTCTCGCGGGCGTTGGGCGCGAACAGTTCCCGGAAGTACCTGCTTTCAAATCAGCGCCGCTACGCCTGCCTTCAGAGCTTTTCCGCAATTTCATCAAACATACGGCTTTTGCTATCACGCAGGAGCAATCGCGTTTCACTTTGTCGGGCGCAAAATTTATGCTCGCTGCCGACGGCGCGCGGATGGTAACAACTGACGGTCACCGGCTGGCATTTATCGAAAAGAACGATTTGGGAGAAGCCGCGCCGGCGGAAGCGATTGACGTGCTGATCCCGAAAAAGACTTTGAGCGAATTGACCAAGCTCGCCGAAACCGCGACCGGCGACATCGCGCTCGGCGAAGACTCGAATCACATTTATTTTGAAGTCGGCTCGCGCCTGCTCGTTTCAAGAAAACTGACCGGGCAGTTTCCTAATTACGAAATGGTAATGCCGAAAAATAACGACAAAACGGCGCGATTCGACGCGGCGGAATTTAATAACGCGCTCCGCCGCGTCTCGTTAATGTCCGACGAGCGGACAAAAGCCGTTAAGCTGGAATTTAAATCGGGAGTTATTCAAATCGGCGCAAGCGCGGCTGAAGAAGGCGAAGCAATCGAAGAAATTGAGACGGATTATCAGGGCGAAGATGTTGTCATCGGTTTTAACTCGCAATATCTTCAGGAGTTTTTTAACATCGTGCGCGAAGGCGCGGTGGCTTTTGAATTCAAAGACGGAAACGCGCAGGGACAGCTTGTTCCGGTCGTCGAAGAATCGGCTTACGATTACAAATATATTGTTATGCCAATGCGCGTTTGATGAAATTTGAAAATTTAAAATTTATGGCTGACATTTCTCCAATGTCAGCCATTATTTTCTGTTAAATTTAGCGGGATGAAAATTAATCGTTCATTATTGGTTTAATTCCCCACAGCTTGCTCAGGATTTGCTTTTCTCCCCCGCGCTTTTTCCCGAATTCATTTTTTCGATAATCGCTGCGGCA
Organism: Pyrinomonadaceae bacterium; assembly: GCA_036387135.1. Taxonomy (GTDB): domain Bacteria; phylum Acidobacteriota; class Blastocatellia; order Pyrinomonadales; family Pyrinomonadaceae; genus JALZCH01. The sequence continues at coordinate 18,421 of DASVUH010000014.1, forward strand.
AATTCTGAGGTTTTCGATTCGCCGCCGATGTCTTTAGTGCGGACTTTCCCTTCTCGGAAAACTTCGAACATTGCGTTTTCGATTTTGTCAGCCGCTTTGCGCTCGCCCATATGCCGGAGCATTAAAATCGAAGATTGCAAAATGGCTGTCGGATTTGCCAAACCTTGTCCGGCAATATCTGGCGCGGAACCGTGAACGGCTTCAAAAACCGCGCCCAGCTCGCCGATGTTCGCGCCCGGAACGAGTCCGAGACCTCCAACCAAACCGGCGCACAAATCCGACAAAATATCGCCGTACAGATTTTCCATCACCATAATGTCAAACTGTTCCGGTCGCATTACGAGCTGCATACAGGCATTGTCAACGATTTTGTCATCGGCTTCGATTTCGGGAAAGTCTTTCGCTACTTTATAAAAACATTCGAGAAACAGCCCGTCGGACAATTTCATAATGTTGGCTTTGTGAACGGCTGTCACCTTTTTGCGCTTTTCCTTGCGCGCGTATTCAAAAGCGTATTGTGAAATGCGCGTCGAGGCTTTTTCCGTGATGATTTTCAGGCTTTCAACTACGCCCGGTATAATCGTGTGTTCGATTCCGGCGTACAGGCTTTCGGTGTTTTCGCGCACAATCACCAGATCGAGTTCGGGATAACGCGACGGAACATTCGGCAAAGCGCGCACCGGGCGCACATTAGCGTACAAATCCAGAGCCTTTCGCAAACCGACGTTTACCGACGTAAAACCTTTACCAATCGGCGTCGTAATCGGACCTTTGAGCGCAACCTTGTTGCGTTTGACCGATTCAAGGAGCGATTCGGGCAGCGTCGAGCCGTATTTTTCCAAAGCGTGCGCGCCCGCAAGCTGCGTTTCCCATTCGACCTCGACGCCCGCCGCTTCGACGATTTGCACGGCAGCCGCGACAACTTCCGGTCCGATACCGTCGCCCGGAATCAATGTAATTGTGTGTTTCGCCATTTATTTTTCCTTTTGCACGTTAAAATCTTATGTTTTTGATTTTAACCTAATATTTTATCAACTTCGATTTGCAAATTCGGTACGCTTTCGGAACGAACTATGTCGCCGCGCCGGAGAACTCGAATTAAACTGTAAACGCCGCCGCGCGGCTGGGTGTGAATTTCAATTGTTTCGTTTTGCACATTGACAAGCCAGACTTCCGGGATTTCAGCTTCGGCGTAAAGCGGCAGTTTTTTGTTTCGGTCGTATTCAAGGGTTGTATCGGAAACCTCGACAATCAGCAAAACTTCCATCGGGCGCGGATGCCGCCTGCCGTCGTATTTCGTCAAATCCGTTAAAGCCAAATCCGGTTCCGGTTCGCTATAATCCGTTAGCCGCACCGGATTTTGCACTCTAACTCGAATCTTCCGAGAAACATTTCTAACGAAAAACTCATTTAGAAAATCAACGATTGCAGCATGTAAATCTCCGATTGACATTTTTTTGATTAGCTCTCCGTCAATAATTTCAGCGTGTTCGTAGTCTTTGATAAATCCGAGTTCAAACATTTTGTAAAACTCGTCAACCGTGAACCGCAGACGCATCGGTTGTGGATAAGCCGTCATAAATTTCGTCACCTCGAAAATATTTTAATCAACCGGCTTTGCCGTTTTCAATAATTCAAAGCCCTCAGAACGCGCTACAAATGTCGCTGCCGTTAAATCGCCGACGACATTTAAAGTTGTGCGGCACATATCGAGAATGCGGTCAACGCCCAGGATAATCGCAATCAGCGCCGGATTAACGCCGATCATCGCCAGGATTCCGATGATAAACGGAATCGAGCCGGAAGGAACTCCGGCAGTTCCGATGCCGCCCAAAATCGCCAGATAAACAACCGAAAGCTGCTGCGCCATCGTCAATTCGACTCCGGCAAGCTGCGCCAAAAATAAAACTGTCACGCCTTCGTATAATGCCGTGCCGTTTTGATTCGCGGTCGCGCCGACTGTGAGAACAAAGCTGTTGATTTGCGGCGGAACGCCCAGGTTTTCTTCGGAAACGCGCAAAGCCGTCGGCAAAGTTGCGTTTGACGAACTGGTCGAAAATGCCGTTACAATCACTAACCAGATGCGGCGGAAAAATTCAATCGGATTGATTCTGGACAAAAACACCAGCGAGAGCGAATAAACTCCGAAAAAGTGCAAACCTAAACCGAGCAGAACCGTCGCCACAAACCAGCCGAGCGCGCCGAGCAAATCAATCCCGAACTTCGCCATATTGTTAAAAATCAAACAGGCGACGGCGTACGGCGCGAATTTCATAATCATATCAATAATTTTTGACGTGATCTGAAACAACGACGCCATTCCGCGAACAAACGGCGCGGAAACCGGTTCGGGCAGCAAAGTTATCGCAACACCGACAATCAAAGCGAAAAACATCAAATGCAGCATATTCGGATTTTCGCCGGATATTGAAGCAAAGAGATTTTTCGGGACAACGGTTTTGACAGCCTGCATTAACGGTGAATCGGTTACGGCGGAAGCATCTTTGGCTTGAGCTTCGACGCGCTTTCCGGCGTCGGTTTTGTAACGCTCCTGAAGCTGGGCGGAAACTACCGGGTCAATTCGCTCGCCCGGTCGAATCGTGTTTGCCAAACCCAAACCGATAACTACGGAAATTGCCGAAATAATCAGACAATAGGCAAACGATTTCAACCCGACGCGCCCCAATCTGCGAATGTCGCCGATTCCAGCAACTCCGACGACGAGAGAGGAAAATACGAGCGGAACGACAATCATCAACAGCAAATTCAGAAAAAGCGTTCCAATTGGTTCGGTAATGTTGCGAATCGTCCAATCAACGTTGGCAACCGAGGCTTCGCCGCCGGCTTTGCCGATTTGATTGACAATGATTCCGGCGAGGACGCCGAGTACCAAGCCGATTAAAATCTTTGTATGCAGAGCTATTCCGCGCGGCTTGTCCGCGGTATCGTCGTCCAAATCCGTCTCAAGCTCGCGTTCGTAGTTTTCGGAATATTCATTACGAGCGTCATCCTGTCGAACTTTTTGTTCTTCGTTCATCTTTTGCCTTTCGCTCTGGGGAAAATAACTGCTCGCGGCATCATACAAATGCCGATGAAATATTTCAATCAGTATTTTTATTAAAAAGTTGGTGAAAGGAAGTTAAATGAAAATCAATCAGCCGCGTTGACGCGATTTCTTTGGAGGAATTCGAGCGCTTTTTCGAGCGCGGCGTCTCGCCCTGCGCGAACATCGCTGCGGGTTAAGTTGAGCGTTTCGTCCGGCGAAATGCCGATGCCTTCGAGCCGGTCGCCGTTGGCGAGGCGAAAATCAAGCTCGCTGATTTCGAGCTTGCCGCCGTCGGGCAAAGTGTGCTGACGCCGGACGGCGAGAACGCAGCCGCAAGTCTGCGCGCCGATTACGCGCGCTCTGGAGGCGTTTTTGAGCGCGGCGACAAAAATTTCGGCGGCGCTCGCGGTTGCCGTTCCGGTCAAAACTACCAGCGGAGTTTTGGTGACTTTTTCGGAATTGACGATAAAAATCGGCGATTGGCGAGTTTCAGCTTCCTGCGCAACGCGACCGGCGCGGTCGTAAAAATTGCCAATCGTAGTTTTTTCCGGCAGAAAAACCGAAGCCAAATCAACGCTCGCTTCGGTCACACCGCCGCGATTGGCGCGTAAATCCAGTATGATTCCGCGCAAATTGTCCCGGTGCTGGCGCAACGCGCCTAAAACCCGGCTGACGGTTTCGAGCGTGAAAACATCGAATCCGATGATCAAAATTCCGTTTTCTTTTTTAATACGAACGTCCGATTTTACCGTGCGCCACTCGCGCAGGAGATTGGCGCAGCGTTCTTTGGCGCGTTCTCGCTGCCAGCAAATTCGGACGCTTGAACCGACCTCGCCTTCAAAAAGCTTGGCGGCGGTTTGCAGACGATTGATTGCGGGTGTCGAAGCGCCGCTTGTTTCCGCCAAACGTTTGTCAAAAAAATCGGTTGCCGCGACGCCGTCAACGCTCTTCAGCAAATCGCCCGGACGAACGCCGGTTTTTTCCGCCGCCGTGTTTTTTTCAACTCTAGTGATGATTAATTGATTTTCGACTTCGCGGACGGCGACGTTAATGCTGACGACGCGCGGCGCAATCCAGTTGGCGTCTTCGCCGGGAGCGAAAACTCTGGTGTGTGAATCCTTTAAATTCCCAAGCATTTCACGCAAAACTCGGTAAAGCTCGGTCGAATTTTGCGCCGCCGCGCTTTTCTCTCGAAAATCATCGCGCTGCGCTGCCCAATCAATTCCACGCAGCTTCGCATCGTAATAACGCTCTTGAACCGTCTCCCAAACTTCGTCGAAAACTGCCAGATTTTTTTCCGGCGAAACACCGTTTCGGGGCTGCGCCGCAACCGGCGAAAAAGCGAAAACAAAATGAATGATTAATGCAAAAGAGACAAAACGGCGCATAAAAATTAATCCTTCTTTTCGCGGGGGCGACGAAAATTGTAACGCAGCACAAACCGAACGGGAATTGCGCTGCCGTTTCGCAAAGCCGGACGAAATTGCATCTTCTTAATTGTTTTGATCGTTTCTTCGTCTAATCCGAAACCCGCCCACCGAACGATTCCGACGTTTTCAACCCCGCCCGCGGCGTTTAAGTCAACGGCAGCTTCAACGACAGCCTCGATTTCAAAACGCGCTGCCGCGTCCGTGTAAGCCGGTTTCAGATTCTTATACGGCAAAGGCGTCCGAATGTTTTCATTTTCTGCAGTTTCCCCGAAAATTTCTAAAATATTGGAGATTTTTGGCGGCGCGGCGCGTTCTTCGCGCTCGCGCGCGGCTGCGATTTGCATTTGAGCGAGAAAACGCGCGGCGATTTTGTCAGCTTCGCGGAGAAGATGTTTTTCCGCATCTTCCAATTTATCGGCTTCCTGAGCGGAATTTTCCCAGGCGATGAGTCGTCCGGTGCGCGCGCTGACGAGAAAAATATTGGCGTAAGATTCAAAATAAACGTCTTTTTTGAAAGACGAACGCCGAACCGTGTCGGATTTGACGACGAAAATGAACTCGCAATCAATCGCCGCCCCTAAATTTTTCGCTTCTTCGAGCGAGAGATTAAACGGAGCTTTGTAGTTCAAGCCGCGCATTGCGGAAAGGCTCAAATCTTCGTCAATCAGTCGGACGGAATTTTGCTTTGCCGCTTCGGCGCGAAATCGCTCGTGAAATTTCCGCCCGGTTTCTCCAACGGACAAAACCGCGATTTCAAAAGTCTCCCCGGAAGCGGCGGAAGCGAGAAAAAGCGCGCTGAAAACTACAGCCGCAATAGTTAAAATTTTGCGCGCGAACCCCGTCATTGTTGATGATAAAGCTCGGTAATTTCCTGATTTAATTCGGGCGGAAAGCAGGCGCGCAAAATCTCAAATCCTTGCTGCAATCCGCGCGCTGCGCCCGAAACCTCGGAAATTTCGCGGATTTGCGGACGCGAAAAACCGTCTTCGACATAAATCAGATTTTTCGGATTTGTTTCGCCCAGCGCCGAATACAAAGCGTAATAAGGAACGTCAGCCGCGCGGTCGGCGACAAAATAATAATCCGGATCGAAATTGTTTTGCGTGACAATGTTCCGCGCTTTTTCGAGAAACCGCTCGCGTTCATCGTCCGCCATATCCAAATCCAAAGCCTTGAATAAACGCCGATTAATAAAACGCCGGCTGAGATCGCTTAAAATTGCATCGTCGCTGCGCTGCCATTGCTTGATGTGAAACAAAACGTCGGCGTCGTCAATTTCGAGATGCTCGAAAAGATTTATCCGTTCGCGGCGCACAACTTTTTCAAAAGCCGTCCCGCTCGCAATCCAAATCGCTTTCCCGCTTTGATTCAGTTCAAAAGCGCGGCGCAAAATCGCCCTCAAAACGACTTCCGCCGAACGCAGCGTGCGGTGAAAATAAACCTGCCGAAACATATAATAACGCGCCTGCAAATAATCTTCGACGGCGAAAAGCCCATGCGCGGAAACGTAAATCCGGTCGTTCTCGCGATCAATTTCGAGCGCCTTGATAATCCATTCGTGGTCGTAAATTCCGTATTTGACGCCGGTCATCAAGCTGTCGCGCAACAGATAATCCATTCGGTCAACATCGAGCTGTGATGAAACAAGCTGCGCCAGCGCCGCGGGGCGAAAATCGCCGTTGATAACGGCTGCCACGCGCTCCGGTAGTTCTGTAGAGAACGAGCGCAAGACTTGTCCGATTTCGGTTTCTTCGTGAAGAACTGCTTGAACCGTAAAATCTTCGTGATGAAATCCGAGAACGTTTTCCATTACGTGCGAAAATGCGCCGTGTCCGACATCGTGGAGCAGAGCCGCGGCGCGAACTGCAATCCGGTCGAAATCGGAGATTTCGTATTTGGCGGAAAATTTTTCCAAAATTCGAGTG
>DASVUH010000015.1:0-32958 GCA_036387135.1 Pyrinomonadaceae bacterium
GAGCCGGACGGCGCGGGCAATTCGCAAATCACGCATTACGGCGGCGACAGCGGAAACACGCCGAATTACCGCAAAGGCACGCTTTATTTTTACAACAACACCGTCGTTTCGACTCGAACCGGCAACACGACTTTGTTTCGCCTTTCGACCAATGAAGAAACGGCTGATGCCAGAAACAACATCTTTTACGTCACAGCGCCGGGAACAAGTCTGGCTTTGCTCGACGATACGGGCGTGCTGTCGGTTTCGCACAATTGGATTAAACCGGGCTGGCGAATTTCACACGGAACCGCGACCGGAACAGTTAATAACGATGGAACTTTTGTGCAGGGCGAGTCGCCGTCGTTTATCAATCAAGCCGCGCAGGATTTTCGTCTGATGACAAACTCCGCCGCAGTTAACGCCGGAACGAGTCTTAATTCAAACGCGCTGCCCGAAAACAACGTCGTGCGGCATTATGTACAGCATCAAACCGGCGCGGCGCGTCCGGCTAGCGGTGTTTTAGACATCGGCGCGTATGAGGTAAGAGTGCCGACTGCGGCTGTGCAAATTACCACCGAAAATTTGCCGAATGCCCGTCTCGGTAGATTTTACAATCAAATCCTGCAAGCATCCGGCGGTTTAGGCAATTACTTTTGGAGCGTTTCGGAGGGCAGCTTGCCGCCCGGTTTCTGGCTCGATGAAACAACCGGAATCATTCGCGGAAAAGCCGTGCGGCGCGGAATTTGGAATTTTCAGATCAGCGTCCGAGACGCAAATTATTCGCAATTATCCGCCGCTCAAAATTTCTCAATCAATATCACGTACTAGAGCGTTTATGGAATCAGTGTCCGGTTAAGGTCAGGCATCAGTCAGTACCTTGAACGGTAGTGAGCGGGTCAATTAACAAACCCGCTCTCTACCGTTCGCGGTACTGACGCGGACATACTATGTTGATTCGCTCTAAATGCGCTATCGCGCAAGGTAAAAAGTAAAGGCAAATATACTTGTCTTATCTTTTAGTATCTCTATTCAGTATATTTTGAGAAAAACGCCAAAATATCGTCGAATATTTCTTTCGTTACGGCGTGTTTGACGTTCGGGTAAAGCCTAAATTCGGCATTCAGCTTATTATCCTGATAGAGCTTTTTTGAATCGTCCCAACGCTCGACCGGCGTTTTGCCGAAAAGCGCAATGATCAAATCTTCGTCTTCCTTTTCGTAACTGTCTCTAAAGATAACCGAATCGTTATCGTCCTGATCCCCCAGGAACATAAACAGCGGAACTTTCCGCAAATTGTTCAAGTCCAGCTTTTCGCCCGAAATTGACTTAAAATCGCTCGTCCCAATCGGATAGCGCAAGGCTTTCTCCTTAAACGAAGCGACGGGCGCAATCGCCCAACCGCCCGGCGAGCCGATAACGGCGGCTTTAACACGCTTCGGATGCAGAAACGTAAAACGATTGACGAACATTGCCGAAGCCGACCAACCGAGCATCAAAACTCGCTTATCAAATTTCAGCTTTTTCTTGCCAAACTTCGCCAGCGCATCGTCAATCATTGCGACGAGCTGTAAATCGAATCGCGCAAATTCTTTTTTGCCGGTTGTCATCGCGTCGCGGTCGAGAGCGTGCGTATAAATCTGCCAATCGGTTTGGGGGCGCGGAAAAACAGGCATTAAAAGAGCGACTTTAAGCTTATCGGCTATTTCGCTGTTATTCTTAATTTTTCGCTTTACATCCGCTTCGTGAACGGCGAAATCGTCGCTGGTTTTGCCCGCATTGTTTGGAAGGACGAGAATCGTGCGCGTTTTCTTCGCGTCTTTGATTTCCTCGCGCAAAGACTTCGGCACATACAGATAATACGGATAAGCAAAACCTTTGGCAGGCTGCGCTTCGATTTTGACGCTTTCGGATGAAACATTGCCGACGGTCTGCGCCGAAGAAATGCCGGAGGCTAATAAAATAAACAATAAAAAACAAAACACATTTTTCATAACAAATTTTACCCTCCGATTCTAAAAGTTCCCGTTTTTACAATAATCTCAAACGATTTGTGCACTCTTCCTCGAAAGCAAATATATTTCTTTCCAATAATAAGCTCGGTCAGTCAAGTATATTTATGCCAAAGTAAAAAGGCAAAATTCCGATCTTTTGCCCTTTTACTTTTCACTTTTTACTTTGCCGGCGCTTGGCGGCGATATATTCTGTTTCAAGTTTATGAATATTCTTTCGCTTGAAAATGTCAGCAAAAATTACGGCGTCAAACCGCTTTTTGAAAACGTCTCTATCGGTCTCGAAGAAACCGATAAAATCGGGATTATCGGCGCTAACGGTTCGGGGAAAACGACGCTTCTCAAAGTTATTGCCGGTTTTGAAGAACCCGACTCCGGGCGCGTCGTTCGCGCGTCCGGGAAAACGCTCGCTTTTCTCCCGCAAAATCCTCAGTTTGATGAAAATGCCACTGTTTTAGAAACGATTTTTGACGCAAGCGGCGGCATAATGCAGCTTTTGCGCGATTATGAAATTGCCTGTCACGATTTGGAAACAAGCGGCGGGACGGATGAAAAACTGCTCGCAAAGATTTCGGAATTACAACATCAGCTCGAATCAAACGGCGGTTGGGAGATTGAAACAAACGCGAGAAATGTTTTGACTCGTTTGGGAATCCACGATACGACCGCGAAAATGAAAACGCTGTCGGGCGGGCAGCGAAAGCGCGTCGCGCTCGCGCACCAGTTGATTGTCCGCCCGGACGTTTTGATTCTCGACGAGCCGACAAATCATCTCGATGCCGACACGATTGAATGGCTCGAAACGTATCTCGCCCGTTATCGCGGCGCGCTTCTTCTCGTTACGCACGACCGTTATTTTTTAGACCGCGTGACGAACCGCATTTTTGAGATTGACAGGGGAATTGTTCAATCCTTTGGCGGAAATTACGCTTATTATCTGGAGAAAAAAGAAGAGCAGGAAACGCTTCGCGCCGTCGAGGGTCACAAGCGCGAACAGCTTATCAAAAAAGAGTTGGCGTGGCTGCGTCGCGGCGCAAAAGCGCGAACTCGCAAATCGAAAGCGCGCGTTGACGCGGCAAATGAATTGATAAATCAGCCGAAAGAAAAAGCGAAATCCGAAATTGATATTGCCATCGGCTCGCGGCGGCTCGGCTCAAAAATCATTGAATTGTACGACGTTTCCAAATCTTACGACGGGCGAAAATTGATTGATGATTTTACTTATATTCTCAAACGCGACGACCGCATCGGAATTATCGGCGCAAACGGCGCGGGAAAAACGACGCTCTTGGAAATCATTACAAATCGAATCCAACCGGACAAAGGCGAAATCGAAATCGGGCAAACCGTCCGTTTAGGCTATTACGATCAGGAAAGCAGAGCTTTAAACGACGAACAGCGCGTCATTGATTACGTCCGCGAAGCCGCCGAATATGTGCAGACAATCGACGGCAAACAAATCACTGCTTCGCAGATGCTCGAAAAGTTTTTGTTTCCGCCTGCGGCGCAATATTCGTTTGTCGGCAAGCTTTCGGGCGGCGAGCGCAGACGTTTGTATCTTTTGCGCGTGTTGATGACCGCGCCGAATGTTTTATTGCTCGACGAGCCGACAAATGATTTGGACGTTCCGACGCTGATGGCTCTCGAAGAATATCTGGACGATTTTCCCGGCGCTTTAATCGCCGTCAGCCACGACCGTTATTTTCTCGACCGGACGATTGACCGCGTTTTCAAATTTGAACCGGGCGGACGCCTGCACGAATATCCCGGAAATTACTCGGCTTATCTGGAAATTCAAACGCGCGAAGATGCCGCCAAAGCTGAAATCGAACAAGCTGAATTAATTGCAAAACAATCGAAGCCCGTTCAGACCGAATCGGATGCGCCGAAAAAACTTACGTTCAAAGAAAAACGCGAGCTGGAAACGTTGGAAGCAAACATTGCGGCGGCGGAAAAACGTCAGGCGGAAATCGAAACGCAGCTAAATCTGTACGCTTCTGACGCCGGAAAATTAAACGAATTGTTCGTCGAACAGCAAAATTTAATTCAAAAACTCGACCACGATTTGGAAAGATGGGCTGAATTATCCGAACGCGCGGAGTTGTAAAACTGTTCGGGCATTAAAAGGTTAATGGCAATTTCCTGTTCAAATTGCGGGCGGCAATATGACGTGACGCTGTTTCAATTCGGTAAAACGATAAACTGCGCTTGCGGCGCGCGAGTCGGGCTGGAAAATCGAATCGTTTTGCCCTCAAACGTCGAGCTTCGTTTTTTCGCCGACGTGATGCTTCACCGCCTGGTGCGCTGGCTGCGCGCTTTGGGAATTGATACGGTTTGGGAAGACCGCATTGCCGACGGCGAGTTTGTCCGGCGCGCTTTGTCGGAACATCGCTGGATTTTGACGCTCGATAAACGAATCGCGGAAGAATGGCGGGTCGGAAACCTCTTGCTGTTAAAAAGCGAAGAAATTTTCGAGCAGCTGGGCGAAATTGCCAAACGTTTCAATCTCAGAATTACCGACCAAATTTTCAAACGCTGTTTGGTTTGCAACACTTTGCTGCGAGCAGCTTCCGATGATGAAATAGCCGCGTCGGATGCGCCGGAAAATGTGCGAACGACTCAAAACGATTTTAAATTTTGCCCGACTTGCGACAAAATTTACTGGCAAGGCTCGCACACCGAGCGAATGAAAAAGGCTTTGGAAAACATTCTCAATCGAGAAACCCAATAAAACTTTGCTGCGTATCTGATTCGGCAAACGCAAAGGCGCAGCCGAATCTCCAAACTGTTGACAGACAAAAATGGATTCGACAAAGCCGTCAAATTCCGACCTCAAAATCGGCTGTTGATAATTTAAAAGTAAAAAAACAAAGTATGAAATTTCAGTTACCGGGAAAATTAAATTGGCGCGCGTCCGCCATCGCATTGATGCTTTTGGCGTCGCTCGTCAGTCAAACAATCGCCCAAACCGCAGCGCCCGCCGCTGCAAATTCGCTCGCGGCTTCCGAAATCGAACTCGCAAGCGCGATCAAAATCGAAACGATCAAAACAATCACCGCCGCGCTTTCCGCTCCCGAAATGCAGGGGCGCGGAACGATGCAACCGGGCGGCGAGCGCGCCGCCAATTACATCGCAGACCGATTTAAACAACTCGGTTTAAAACCGCTCGGCGATAAAGGCTCGTATCTGCAAAACATAAAATTTAAAGAAAACACTTTCGCGCCCGAAACCGCGCTCAAAATCGGCGAAGAAACTTTGAAGATGGGCGACGATTACGTCGTCGCGCTCAATACCGGCAACGAAAATGCGAGCGGCGATTTAATCTTTGTCGCTTACGCAATTCAAGCCCCTTCGCTTAACCGTGACGACCTCGCGGGCGTTGATGTGCGCGGCAAAATCGTCGTGATGCTCGAAGGTCCGCCCGCTAATATTCCGAAAGCGGCTTGGGAAAAGCAAAAGGCTTCGACTTTGTTTTTACAAAATCTCCTGATAAAAGGCGCTGCGGGAATCATTATGATTCAGCACGGACGCGAGCAGCATCCTTACGAAGAAATGGCGCAATACGCCGTTCGTCGGCAGCTTTCGCTTGCCGACGAAGAGGGCATTCCCGAATTTGTGCCGCCGATTCTCTCGGTCAGCAACAAAGCGGCTGAAAAGCTGTTTGCCAATTCAGGCGTCGCGCTCAAAGACGCGCTCGCACAAGCCGAACGTAACGATTTCAAGCCGGTAAGGCTCAAACAGCAGGCGAAAATCACGGTCAGATGGAAAGCGACAAACGGTACTTCGCCAAATGTCGCCGCAGTTTTGGAAGGCGCAGACCCGAAATTGAAAGAAGAAGCCGTGCTTTTCAGCGCGCATTACGACGCTTTCGGCACGGGCGCGGACGGCAAGATTTATCCAGGCGCAGCCGACAACGCTCTCGGCGTTGCCGAAATGATTGCCGTTGCCGAAGCGTTTGCCAAATCGCCGATGAAGCCGAAACGCTCTCTTGTTTTTCTCGCCGTAACGGGCGAAGAATACGGGCTTTACGGCTCAAAACACTGGGCGAAAAACCCGACTTGGGACATCAAACGAGTTGCGGCTGATTTGAATCTCGACGGCGTCGGAACCGAAATTTACGCGCCCGTCAAAACGATTGTCGGCTATGGCGCGGAACATTCGAGCCTCGGCGCGATGATGAGCGATGTGGCGGCGTCAATGAAAATCAACGTTTTGCCCGACCCGTTTCCCGATGAAAAAATCTTTTACCGCTCGGATCATTACTCGTTTGTCGAGCGCGGCGTGCCGAGCCTGATGCTTTTGGGCGCGCCCGCAGGCGACAAAGAGATTTGGATTAAACGAATGAAAGATTGGGAAAAAACCGATTATCACAATCCCGGAGACACAATCAAACCAGATTGGGCGTGGGAAGGCGCGAAAACCGTAGCGGATGTGATGGGCATTATGGGACAGCGCATCGCAAACGCCGAAAAAATGCCCGAATGGCTGACTTCATCGCGTTTTGCCAAGCTCGAGCGCGGCAACACAAAAGAGCTGCCGGAAGAAAAATAGAGTAAGATTTCTTCAGGCAAAACTTGGATGGAAACTCCGATTGATAAAAATGCTTCGCTCGCGCTCGCGCCGCTCGGCGCGGGCGATTTGATTGATCGCGCGGTTCGTCTTTACCGGCGCAATTTTTTCACTCTGGTTCGCATTTCGGCTTTGCCGGTTTTGATTTCGGCGGTGGGCGGTGTATTGTTGTCGCTCGGCTGGAATCAGATTCTTACCACCGGGCGCGAAACATCTTTCGCTCTTTACGCTCTTTTGATCACGGCGGGGATGCTGCTCTGGATTTTGGGTGGCTTGATGACGTTGATGGTGATGGGCGCGGCGGCGCGCAATCTGGTTCGCCATCTGCTCTGGGGCGAGCCGATTTCAATGCGCGAGACTTTTCGCAGTTTGCGCCAGCGTTTTTTCTCGCTCCTTGCGGCGACGCTGATTGTCGGCATTATTTTGTCGGCTGCTTTTGTAACGATTTTCTACGGATTTTTCTTTCTGGTTCTGATTATTCTCGGCGGCGCGGTGATATTATCCGGCGCTTCGCCTTTTTTCGCCGGGCTTGTCGCATTAATCGTCGGCGGCGCGGCTACGGTGCTGGCAACGTGGCTGTTCTTTTTGGTCGCCGGGCGTTTCGCTTACGTTCCGCAGGTGATGATGGTCGAAGGTCAGGGCGTTTTCTCTTCAATCGCGCGCAGCGCGTCGCTGGCGAGCAAAAACGCCTGGCGGCTCGCCGCGCTTTTTGTCTTTACGACTTTTGCGACTTATTCCGCGCTGATGATTTTTTTGACGCCGCTGCTCTGGTACGCCGACGCTAACGGCATTCCGCTGTTTAGTTTCGAGCCGGATTCGCAGCCGGTCTGGTATTCGATTGCGATTCAGGTCATCTGGCAGTCGAGCCTGATTTTGCTCGCTCCGATTTGGATGCTCGGGCTTTCCCTGCTCTACGTTGACGAGCGCGTCCGGCAGGAAGCCTACGACGTTGAATTGATGGCGGCGCGGTCTCTGGGCGAGATGCCGCCGCTCGCCGCGAATTACATCAATCCGCTGCGCCCCGCGATTGCGACAAACGAACCGCCTCAGTTCATTCCCAATCAAACGCCGGGAAACTTCACAACTTTAAATCTAAAATAGCTTATTCGCTACAAACTTTTGGCGCGCTTTGCTAAGATTTGCAACAAAGATTGATGCGGACAGAATTTTTCTCAAAAAATTTATTTTCAACCGCACGGCTCGCCCTTTTCCTCGCCGCGTTTTTTCTGTTTTCAACAATTTCGATTTTGGCGATTCCGCTCAGGCAGTACCGCGAAAACGTCACGAACGCGATTGTTCGGCTCGATTCGATGCAATCGCCGGAGGACGATTTGACGGCGGCTGAATCAACCGAAAACGAGCGCCTTCTGTTTAAAGAAATCCGTCGGCTCGTTCCGCCGACGCAAAAAGTCGAATTAGCCGATTCCGCAATCGAAATCAACAACGCCTGGCTCGAACAAGATTTGCAAACGCTCGAAGCGCTGACCTCGAAAGGCGAAAACCGCTCGCAGTTTTTACGGCAAACGGCTGACAAGCTCGGCGCTATTCGCGACCACCTTGACGAGCTTCTTGAGGCGCAATTCGCGGAATCGAGCAAAAACGAAAACAAGCGAAAGCTCGACGAAATCCTGCGCCGCCCGGAATTTCAAAAACCGGAAGAAAAAGAAAAAAGCGTGCTGGAAAGATGGATGGAGTCGTTGGAAAAATGGCTGCAGGATTTGTTTAGACGCAGCGAGCCGAACGCCTCGGCTCAAGATATGCCGAATCTTTCCGCATTCGGTTCAATTTTGTCTTATCTGGTTATCGGTCTGGCGATTTTGGTTATCGCGTTTGTCGTTTATCGTTTTTTGCTCCCGCTGATGGGACGCGAAAATCGTTTGAAAATTACGAAAGACAAAGAGCCGCGAGTCGTTTTGGGCGAACGAATCGGCGCGAACGAATCAGCCGCCGATTTGCTTGCCGAAGCCGAAAATCTCGCCCGCGCGGGCGACGTGCGAGCCGCGATTCGTAAAGGCTACATCGCGCTTTTGTGCGAATTGTCCGACCGTAAAATCTTAGGTCTCGCCCGCCACAAAACCAACCGCGATTATCTGCGCGATCTCAAAAAACGACCGGAGATTTTCCAAAACGTCCGCGCCGTAACCGGCAGCTTCGAGCGCCACTGGTACGGGCGGGTTCCGGCTGGCGAAGAGGATTGGCAGTCTTTCCGGGGAAGTTACGAGGAGGCGCTGAAACAAAAATGAGAGAACGGATTTTTGTTCTAATCTCGCTCGTTGTGATTATTGTGGCGCTTATCGTTTTGAACGCGGCGTCTTACGTTCGGATTAAAGAAGAACCCGATTCCGAAGACCGCGCCCGCCGGACGACATTCAACACCGGAGCGACCGGGACGAGAGCGTTTTACGATTTTTTACGCGAAAGCGGTCGGCAGACAATTCGCTGGCAGCAAAAAACTTCAGCGCTGCTTGGCACGGACGGAAATCAACCTGCGACGCTGTTTATTATCGGCAAAACGCTGCGACCGATTGAAGACGAAGAAATTCGCAATATTTTAAGCTGGACGGAAGCGGGCGGCAGACTCGTCATCATTGACCGCGAGCCGAATCCGCAGCTTTTGTCGCAGTCCGGCGATTGGAGAGTGTTGTCTCAGTCGAAACCGATTTTTCTGACCGGATTGGCAAATTCCGATAACGTCAACGAAATGACGAGCGGCGTCGCAGCCGCGAAACCCGCTCAGCCTTCCGTTTTGACCGCTGGCGTTAATTCCGTGATGCCTTCAAAATACGCCGCCGCTATCAAAATCGAAAATTTAGGCGGTTCAAACAATGTAGCTGTCGTTGAAGCGACTCCAAAGTCTGCCTCAGAATCAATTGAAGCTAAATTGCCGCCGACGCCGCCTTCCAGACCGACTACGACCATCAAAGGAGACATTGTAAGAGGCGACGTTTTTCAAGCTCCGATTACGCTGCTGGCAAGCGGCGACAAAACGATTCTGGTTGATTATCCATACGGCGCGGGGCGCATTGTTTATCTCAGCGATCCTTACATCGTTTCAAACGCCGGAATTGCGCTGGTTGATAATTTGCAGCTTGCTTTAAATCTAGCCGGTTCCGACGGTGTGATTGCTTTTGACGAATATCATCAAGGCTACGGCGCGAGCGGGCATCCGCTTTACAATTATTATGAAAACACGCCGATTCCGGCGATGTTCGCGCAGTTTGCGCTGCTGATGGCGCTGCTGATTTACACAAAAGGTCGGCGTTTTGCGCGCCCGATTCCGCTCGCAGTCCCGGATCGCCGTTCAAAGCTTGAATACGTCGCCGCTATGGCTGAATTGCAGCGGCGAGCGCGAACATACGATTTGGCGATTGAAAACATTTACTCTCGCGTCAGGCGCGAGCTGGCGCGTTTTGCCGGAGTTGATAACACGACCGTAAAATGCGAAGAGCTTGCCGCGCGTGTCGCCGAGCGGTCGAAAATAAATCGTGAAGAGTTGGAAAACGTGATGCGCGAGTGCGAAGACGTGATTCAGGGCGCGCCGGTTAATGTCAAAAAGGCTTTGTCGTTAGTTTCAAAATTGCGCGAATTCGAGCGTCAATTAGGTTTCAAGAAAAACGCCGGAAGTTTGAAATAATCAATTAATGGCAAATTTATCTTTAACGGCGCTCTTGCTCCTCGTTATTTTGTTTTTTGCGACGAGCGCAATCGGCGTCGTGACGGGCAGCAATTCTTTGATAACCGTTCCGGTAATGTTTCAATTCGGAATTGATCCGCGCGTTGCCGTAGCGACAAATATGTTCGGTCTCACGTTTTTATCAATCGGCGGCACGCTGCCTTTTGTCGGCAAGAACGTTTTTGACCGAAAGAGACTTCCGCTGTTTTTGATTTTAACGCTAATCGGCTCAACTTTGGGGGCACTGCTCGTCGGAATTATTTCGAGCAAAGCAATGCCGCTGATAGTTTCGATTTCGATGATCATCGTGACGATTTTCTCGCTTTTCAACCGAAATTCCGGTGTCGAGAAAAAACAAAACGTTTCGCGGACGACGGAGATTTTAACTTATCTGCTGACGTTTGCGCTCGGCATTTACGGCGGGCTTTACAGCGGCGGCTACGTTACGATTTTAACCGCCGTTTTTGTCAGCTTTGCTGGAATGACTTTTACCGAAGCCGTCGCCAATACGAAATTAATCAACGTTTTTTCTTCGCTGATCGCAACCGTTGTTTTTGCTTATCAGGGTTTGATTGATTACAAACTCGGAATTGTGCTGGCTGTGACAATGTTTGTCGCCGCGTACATCGGCGCTCGCGTTGTGACAAAATTAGACGACCTTTGGCTGCGCCGCATTTTTCTTGCCAGTGTTTTAATTCTGGCTTTGAAAATTTTATTTGTAGATTTTTTTAGATTGTAAGAAAAACAACAAAATAAGAATGAAACTATCAACTGTCAACTCTTAACTATCAACTGTTTTGCAATGACATACAGTTGATAGTTTATAGTTCATAGTTCATAGTTTATTACTCTTTTATTGTGTCCTGTTATTAGATTTAATGCTGAAATACGTCCCTGAAACCGTCGAACACATCACGTCCGAATTGCGCAAAGTCGTTGTCGGACAAGAAGAAATCGTCGAACAAATTCTTGTCGCAATTCTCGCCGAAGGTCATGCCCTGCTCGAAGGCGTTCCGGGCACGGCGAAAACTTTAATCGTCAAAACGCTCGCCCGAATCATCAACGCCAATTTTTCGCGCATTCAGTTTACGCCCGATTTAATGCCTTCGGACATTACCGGCACGAGCGTTTTTAACTTTCGCACGTCGGAATTTACGCTGCGAAAAGGTCCGGTTTTTACGGACATTCTGCTCGCCGACGAAATCAACCGGACGCCGCCGAAAACGCAAGCCGCTCTTTTGGAGGCAATGGAAGAACGACAGGCGACGATTGACGGCGAACGCCACGAGTTGTCGTCGCTTTTTACCGTTTTGGCGACTGAAAATCCGATTGAATACGAAGGAACTTATCCGCTGCCGGAGGCGCAGCTCGACCGCTTTCTTTTGAAAATTTTGATTGATTATCCCGAACAGCAAGCCGAGCGCGAAATTGTGCGGCGCTGGGACGAAGGTTTTAATTCGAGAAAACTGAGCGACGTGGCAATAGAACCGCTGCCTTTTGCCGATACAATCGCGCATTGCCGCGCCGAAGTCGGGAATTTAAAAATGGAAGCCGGTGTGCAGAATTATTGCGTCGAGATCGTCCGCCGCACTCGCCAGCATCCGACAATTCTTTACGGCGCCAGCCCGCGCGCTTCGGTCGCTCTGCTGCTTTGTTCAAAAGCTCTCGCCGCCATTCGCGGGCGCGAGTTTCCGACGCCGGACGACGTGCGCGACATCGCGCGCCCGGTTCTCCGTCATCGCATCACGCTCCGCGCCGAAGCCGAACTCGACGGCGCAACAACCGACGCAGCGGTCACGGACATTCTGCAATCGGTTGAAGTACCGCGCTAAGGCGGTTCAAAGTTCAAGGTTCAAGGTTCAAAGTTTTAATTGACTTTGAACCTTGAACCTTGAACTTTGAACTAAAAGTTACCAGCGAACCGGGCGAATATCTGGTCCGACGACGTGCGAACCGGAAAGCGCTAAACCGTTCCGATTTGATTCTGTTAAATTTTGGCTGTCTGCGTGAATGAAGTGCGCGCCGTACCAGACAACTACGTCCTCATTATCAACCGATTCGTTGTTGATAAACGGATTGATGTTGATGCAGCTTCCGCTGTCTGCGGTACAGTTGCCGCCGGTAAGATTATAACCGTCGTCAATTTCGTTTTGCAGCGCGGTTCCGCCGTCCACGTTTTTATATTTTAAAACCCAAAAATCGCTGCGCCCGAAATTATCGGTTTTGCCGTCCGTCAGATTCGGAACGAGCATATACGCTTCGCTGCCGCTGCTGTTTTGTATCAGCAGACTTTTGTTCGTTTGATAATTGCGGAGCGCCGTCATCTCTGTCGTTACCTGCTGCGGTGATTTGCGCCCGCGCTCGACCTGGAAAACTTTGTTTTTGGAATTAACAATGTCGAAATCGAGCCGCCAGTAAGCGTGATGATTATGCACCGAGCAAACGCATGAATTATTAACAGCTCCGAATCCGTAACGGGGGCGAATCGTGCCGTCGTCGGCAAAACGCCATTCCATCAGATAGCGATACCAACTGGCATCCAGTTCCGTAATCAAGATGGTTTCGTTGTTTTGGCGGTAAACCGCCACGCCGCGAAAATTGCCTTTATCAACGCCGGTGTCGAGCGATGTCGTGGCAACCTGCCCGTTAGCCAATATCCGAATTCCATCCGCCGGATCGGGCGTCGGCTGTTCCGGCGCTTGAAACATTCCTTCCTGCCATTGCCAATCTCGATACGGTCCGCACACGCTCGGTGTATATTCGACGTTTAAAACCGGCACGTGTCCGCGTTTTAAAACGGATTTGCCGCGATATTTGACATCGCGGACTTCAATCCCGGATTTTCGCGTGCCGGATGAAGCCGAAGGGCGAACGACCATCATATCCCACAACGTCACGCCGTTTATGACGATTGTGATTTGCGATTGTCCGGGCGTTCCGTTGACAGTGGTTTCTTGAAATGCATTCTGAATTCCGCAGGCGGTCGGACCGGCGTTTGCCGTCAGCGGCGCGCTGTTTGAATAGCGAATCAAATCATTGCGTTTGATGTTGACGCTGACGATTTCGGCTTTAACCGAAGCATCGCGCGTTTCAATGCCGACGTTGACCAGGCGCTCGCCCGATTCCGAAACGGTAATCGGCGGCATCGGACGATAAAACATCGCTTTTTGCGATTTGGCGACTGAGGCGAAAGCCGAATTTTGTTCGATTATTTTGGCTGCAATGGCGAATTCTTCGTCGCTGACATCGGGCGGCTGTGCCGTGTCTTCGTAAACCCGCGCGCGTTCCGGCGCATTAACCAAGCCTTCGGCGACGACCGCGCGCTGATTTGTATAATCGTAAAACGTCATTCGGAATTTTTCCGCCACGCCGGAAGCCGCTTTTTTATCGGAAGTTTCGAGATAATCGAGCGAAATGAAATAATAATTTGTGCCGTTAAGCTCTTTCTGCACCGCCGTGTTTGCCAGAACCTGCCGCTTAACCTGTTCGAGCGCGTTCTTTTGCAAACCAACCGGCACGACTTTGATTTCAACCCGCTCGTTCTTTCGCGTTTTGCGTTTTGCCTTAGCAGATTCATTGTCGCCGCCCGTTGAGGCAAGGGCAATCGAAACGCTTATTCCAACACTTAAAAGCAAGGAACTAATCTTTTTTAACATTAATGCACCTCTTTTGGAGTTCAAGTTTTTGCCGATGAGCAACATTAGGAATGTTATCACTAATTACCGTTTTACCGCTCAACCGATCAAAGATCTACAGCTTTTTACCAGCATTTATCGGTGATTTCCCGCTTTTTTCAACCCTTTTTGCCACAAGATAATCATTTAAATATTTCGCGTCCGTACGCTTTTGAGCATTCTTATCAGCCGCCTTGTGCGAACATTTTCGGTATCAACGGTTTCCGCAGCAATGAACAGAATTTCCATCGCAGAGACACGCGAAAGACACAGAGTTTTTAAGATTATTTTACTCTGCGCCTCCGTCTCTCTGTGGTTTCTTTTCCTTCATCAAACCGCAAAAGCGCAAACAATTTCGGGCACAATTCGGGACGCGCAACAAGCTCCGATTGCCAATGCGGAAGTCAATCTCGTTTCCGCAAACCGGATTGTTTCACGCACAGAGACAAACGAGACGGGCGATTTTTCGCTTTTGACGAAGGGCGCGACAAATTTAATTTTGCAAATCCGAGCCGCCGGGTTCGCCTTTTTTGAAAAGCGTTTGGAGACTAACGAAAACCGGATTGAAATCACGCTGTTGCCGGAAAACGTCAGCGCGGAAGTGACGATTTCAATCGCCCGTACCGAAACTCGTCTGACGGAAACTCCGGCGAGCGTCGTGGTTTTAAACCGCGAAAATCTGGAACAAACAGCGGCGCAGACAATTGACGATGCTTTGCGCCAAGTCGCCGGTTTTCAGCTTTTTCGCCGTTCGTCGAGTCGCACGACGAACCCGACCGCGCAGGGCGCAAATTTTCGCGGGCTGGCGGGCAGCGGCGCGAGCCGTTCGTCGGTTTTGTTTGACGGCGTTTCATTAAACGACGCTTTCGGCGGCTGGACTTACTGGTCGCGCGTGCCTCGCGCGAGCGTCGAACAAATCGAAGTTTTGCGCGGCGGCGCGTCCGCGCTTTACGGCAATGCGGCTTTGAGCGGTGCGATTAACGTTTTGACGCGAAATCCAGATTCGCCGTTTCTGCGTCTTGAAACATCGCTTGGCACTCAAGAAACTGCGGATGCAAGCGCTTTTGGCGGATTCGGTTTTAATAAATTTTTCTTCCGTCTGGCAGCCGAAAGCTACGGCACGGGCGGTTATATTCCCGTCGCCGAATCAGAACGCGGACTCGCCGACGCCGAAGCAAACAGCCGCCACAACAGCCTGCTGCCGATTCTCGAATATCGTTTTAACGAAAACGCCAAAATCTTCGCGCGCGGAAACCTTTTCTCCGAACGGCGTGACAACGGAACGCGCCTGCAAAACAACCGCGCATATTTTCGCCAGATTACAGCAGGCGCGGATTTTAAAGATGAAAAAACGGGCGCTTTTAATTTTCGTCTGTTTGTCGAAAAACAAATTTACGATCAAAGTTTCACCGCCGTCAGCGCGGACAGAAACACGGAAAATTTAACCCGTTTGCAGCGCGTTCCTTCGCAGGCGGCGGGCGCGAATTTGTTCTGGAATCGCGCGTTTGCCGGTCACGTTTTGTCAGCCGCTTTTGAAATCCGACAGGTGCGAGGCGCGAGCGACGAAATCATTTTCGCCAACAATCTCCAAACTTCGATTGTCGGCGCGGGCGGGTGCGAGCAAACCGTTTCGTTTTTCGCGCAGGATTTTTGGCGCGCGACCGCAAAACTGAATCTGCAATTCGGCGCGAGATTCGACCGCTGGAAAAATGAGCAGGCGTTTTCGGCGACGCAAAATTCGGCGAGTCTGGCGAGAATCGTTCGCGTTTTTCCAGACCGCAGCGAATCGGCGTTTAGCCCGCGCGTCGCCGCGCTTTATCAAATCAATTCCAACTTCGCCGTGTTCTCCGCTTTCGGCAAATCTTTCCGCGCGCCGACTTTGAACGAGCTTTATCGAGCTTTCCGCGTCGGAAACGTTTTAACCGAGGCGAACGAGAATTTACGCTCAGAGCGCGCGACAAACGTTGAAGCGGGCTTAAATTTTTCCGGTTTCAAAAATCGTTTTACCGTGCGCGGCGTCGCTTTTTTAACCGAAGTTTCGCAGCCGGTCGTTAACGTCACAATTTCCAGCACGCCGAGTTTAATCACGCGCCGGCGTCAAAACGTCGGAAAAACCCGTGCGCGCGGAATCGAGCTTGACGCGGAATTTGTCGCCCGCTCGGATTTGCGCTTGTCGGCTAGTTATTTGCTGGTGGATTCGCGCGTCCGCAGTTTTCCGGCAAATGCGGATTTAATCGGAAAGTTTTTGCCGCAGGCAGCGCGCCAGCAATTAAATTTGCAGGCGTTTTATCGCCCCGATTCGCCGTTTTCTCTGGGCGCGCAAGCGAGAATTTCAGACCGGCAGTTTGAAGACGATTTAAACACTTTACGGCTGCGTCCGTTTTTTACGCTCGACGTTTTTGCAGGTTACAAAATCAGAAAGAATGCGGAGATTTTCGCGGCTGCGGAAAACGTTTTCAATTCGCGTTACGACATTGGCTTGACGCCGAACCGCACCATTGCCGCGCCTGTTTTTTTCCGCGTGGGCTTGCGGATTAACTTCAATAAAAATTAACTGCTAAATCAAAGAACACCAGTATTTTTCCATTTAGCTTCTCAAAATAAAAAAGAGCCGACCGTCAAGGCAGGCTCTTTTTTATAATGAGGAAAATGATGCGGTTTAATCTTTATAAATCCTGACATACCGAGCCGTCGCAATTTCCTCCGCAGCAATCCGAACTACTGGTACAAGCAGTACCGGCATTTCCGCAGCAAACTTCTGACACGCACACCAGCGGCGCGCAGCAAGTGCCTCCCGTCCCGGAACCGCTGCAGGTCTGCCCGGAGGTTCCGCAGGTAGATTGAGCGGCGGCGGCAGTCGGAACTATCAGAGATGAAATCAAAGGCAAAGCTATCATTGAAGCAAGCGCCGCTTTTCTGATCGCTTCGCGGCGAGAGATTCCGGCAAAGGAAAAACCGTATTCTTCACCGTTTTCAATCAAATTCTCTTTTTTCAATTCATCAATTGCGAGAAAAATAATCTCGTCGGTAAATTTATTTTTAACTCTCAATTGTTCAAAAGTAGTCTTGCCGTCACAGGCTTGATAAACAATTGAAGATGTCTCGTTTAAGCTATATGCTTTGTGCGTTCTCAAATCATAGACAAGAATTTCTTTGCCTACATCCTGCACGACAATATCGGTTGTGCGCGCTATCGGGAGCTTGTTCATTTCGTTTTACCTTTTTACCGCCAAGTCTGATTATGAAATGCAAGTATTACTTACATTTTGAATAACCGCAATCGCGGCACGAATCGCAGCCCGAAGCGTGTTCCAATTGCCCGCCGCATTCCGGGCAGGAGCCGATTAAATTCGACATCCCCGTTTGCGGACGCGGCGCGGCGTCGGAGAAACCGACCTCGATGTTCGGCTGGTGTTCCGCTAACGCCTTTTTGCCCGCCGCGCGGAAAGATTCCGGCTGGTTTTGCAGCCGCCGCATTGTCAGCAATAAACATTCGGCGACGGCTTGTTCCGGTGACGAGAGCAGGCGCTGATTAAACCAGACGGCGTGCGTTCCCGTGACTTTGTTCAGGCTGTGCGCGACTTCCGGGACTTCAAAACCGCCGCGCAGCATTTTCGAGGCGAGAAGTCCGACGCCTTCGGAAATCGGTCCCGTCGCAAAAACTTCGAGAACCTGCGAGCCGTCGTGATTGACGGTGACGTAAAGGTTGCGCCCGTCAAACGGAATTTGCCACGTCGCTCCCTGCAATTCGCGCGGGCGTTCGATTCGCCCGCCCGCTTGATTCTGCTGCGCCGCGAGATTGCCGTTTTGCGAAATTAAATTGGCGCGATGAGTCGCCGTGTCGCTCGTCGGCTCTTGCATTTCGACGCGCTCGCTGTCGGGCGTTTCGGCGTCTTTAAAGCTGCTCGAAGCCGGGACTTCAGCTTCGGCGGCTTTCTTTTCTTCGGTTTTCATTGATGTCAAAACCTGATTTTCGCGCGAGCCGTCGCGGTAATAACTGACCGCTTTGCAGCCCAATTCGCGGGCGAGATGATAAAGATTGTTGACCGATTCGACCGTGTCGTCGTTCGCGCCGTTGCAGGTTTTGGAAATCGAATTATCAACGTGTTTTTGCGCCGCCGCAAGCATTTTGACGTGCTGTTCGGCGGAAATATCCATCGCGCCGATAAAATACGGCGGCAATTCGCGTTCGTGCGCGACGACGTATTCCGCCGCTTGTTTGATAGATTCTTCGTCGGTTTGGTCAACTCCAACGCCGAGCGCTTCAGCCGCCAGCGTGTGAACGTAAGTGCGCGTGCCGAGCGTGTCCTGCCGAACATAAGCCCACGAAAAATTCGGCTCGATTCCGCTCGAAGTTTCTGCAACGAGCGAAATCGTGCCGGTCGGCGCAATCGTCGTCACTTCGTAATTGCGCGGCGTCAGCGGCACTTCTTTCGGAATACCGATTTCGTCGTAAATAAAACGCGCATACGCTTCGCGGTTTCCTTCAAGTTCGGGAAACACGCCTTTTTCCGCGCCCAAACGAAGCGAAGCGTTCCACGCTTCGCGGCGGACAAAGCCCATCACTTTTTCCATTAAATCAAGCGATTGCTGTTCGCCGTAAGCAACTTTGAGCTTCAGACACAAATCGGCAAAACCCATAATTCCGAGTCCGACCGGGCGAGTGCGCTTAACGACATCATCAATTTCGCCAATCGGAAACTCGCAGGTGTCAATCACGTTGTCGAGAAACTGCGTCGAGTAATTCACGGCGCGGCGCAAGCGTTCCCAATCAATGCAGATGTCGGCGTTAGTGCCGTCGCCGACGCGATTGTAAAACTTCGATAAATCAATCGAGCCGAGGTTGCACGAATTATTAAAATGTAAAAATTGTTCGCCGCATGGGTTGCACGAATAAATCTCGCCCATCGTATTTTTCATATGATTGTGGCGATTTACTTCGTCAATAAAAATAATTCCCGGTTCGGCGTATTTGTGCGCCGAAGCGACGATTCGATTCCAGATGTCCGGCGCGTAAATCATTCCCGGTGCGGGCGGTTCTTCGATTGTGCAGTCCGATAAATCAGCGGCTTCAAACGCGGCTTTGTCGGCAAAAGATACGGTCGCGCCGTTCGGTCGGCGATAAACGACGTAATCTTTTCCGGTGAGCGGGTCAAAAATCGTCTGTTCCCACGCTTTGCCGCCAAATTCGGTTTGAAACCATTCAAGATTATCAGCGGCGCGCAAAAATTCATCCGTAACGGTTACGGAAATGTTGAAATTCGTCAGCGTCGTTTGGTCGTTTTTGGCGTGGATGAAACGCAGAACATCCGGGTGAGTGCAGCGTAAAATGCCCATATTCGCGCCGCGCCGAACGCCGCCTTGTTTGACGACATCGGTCACTTCGTTGACGATGTTCATAAACGAAACCGGACCGGAAGCGACTCCGCGCGAAGAATTAACCATTGAACCCGCCGGGCGCAGAAATTCGTAGCTCATCCCGGTTCCGCCGCCGGATTGATGAATGACGGAGACGTTTTTGGCGTGTTCCATGATCCCCGGAATCGAATCCGGCACATTCAGCACGAAACAAGCTGCAAGCTGTCCTCTGACTTTTCCGGCGTTAACCAGACAAGGCGTGTTCGGAACAAATTCGCGGTCGAACATAATTTGCGACATCGCGTTGTAAAACTCATCGCGTTTTTGAGGATTTTGCTCGGCGGTCGCAACGTGCCCGACGACGCGGCGTACGATGTCGTCCCACGTTTCAATCGGATTCCCTTGCGCGTCTTTCAACGAATAACGCTTGCTGACAACTTTTTCCGCATTTTTTCCGAGCGGTTTGCGGACGCGGTTCGATTGCGCGACGGTCGCGGCAAAAAGGTTTTCCGCAACTGATGTTTCGGCTAATATGTTCATCTGCACTCCTCTTGTTTTATTGGTTCAAGTTTAGAACGAAAAACTCGAAAGTTGAAATTTGAAAGTTGGTTGAGTTTTTCAATTTGCTCATACCGAGCGACTTCAGAATGAAAGCGAATATAAACCGACTTCCGTGCGCTTGTCAACACCTTTTGCACAATATCTTGCGCCTTGTTTTTTGCTTTAGCCTACAAAATGCGCAACCTCACGTAAAACATTAGCTAAAATGCACATTCCGTTTGCCCGCCGCGAAACGAAAAAGTTAAAATTGAAGAATGCAAAACACGAGGTTTTTAAATCAGAACGGCTCACAACCTGACACACTCGCACACGGCACGGCTGCCGATGGAACAATTCGCTGTATCGCCGCCGTGACGACAAATACGGTCAAAGAAGCCGCCGAGCGGCACAAAACAGCCCCCACCGCAACCGCCGCGCTCGGTCGCACTCTGACCGGCGCGCTGCTGCTCGGTGCTACTTACAAAGATTTCGACCGTTTGACCGTGAAAATTGACGGCGACGGATTGATTGACACAATTGTCGCCGAAGCAAATCCGCACGGCGGCGTGCGCGGTTATGTTGATAATCCGGCGGCAGATGTTCCGCTTAATGCACAGGGAAAATTTGACGTGCGCGGCGTTGTCGGCAGCGGTTTCTTTTACGTCATCCGCGAACAAGGTTATGACATCGGTTTATATAAAGAGCCGTATCGCGGCTCGGTTCCGATTGTGTCGGGCGAAATCGGCGAAGATTTCGCTTATTATTTGCTCAAATCCGAACAGCTTCCGTCCGCAGTTATGCTCGGCGTGCTGGTCAATCCGGCGCGCGACGAAGTTCTCGCGGCAGGCGGCGTGATAATTCAAATGATGCCCGGCGCGCCGGAAAATACGATTACCGAAATCGAGCGCGCGATTCTCGAATCGCCCAGCACGACGGCTTTAATTTCGGAAGGCGCGCGACCGGCGGATTTGTTAAAGTTTGCGCTCGGAAACGTTGATTTCGAGATTCTCGAAGAAAAAGCAATCGGTTTCGAGTGCACTTGCAGCCGCGAGCGCGTCATTCGAATAATTTCTTCGATTGACCGCGCCGAAGTGGAATCAATGCTGCGCGAAGACAAAGGCGCGGTTTTGCATTGCCATTTCTGCAACAGCGAATATCGTTTGAGCGAGGAAGATTTGGAAAAAATCCTTGAGGAGCGCGATTAAGCGAAAAAATCGAATCGTTTGCCGAAAAAGCCGCCGTCGCAACGGCGGCTTTTTCATTGATTAGCGTACGGGAGGTGGAGGCGGCGGAGGCGGAGGCGGCGCTCCCTGGAAACCGCCCTGATTATTTCCGGTTCCGCGAAACAGCGGCGTGAACAGCCAGCGGTCGTGGCGTTCGATTCCGTAATAAGTAATCACGGACTTACGCTGGCTGCGCGACATCACGGCGACAAACGGACCGTCAACGTTTTGCCCGGTATCTTCGCCGCCGGGCGGCTCTGTGTCTTCGTCGGTTTCGGTGTTGATTGCACTGATAACCTGCCCGGCGATGCGGTCGAAAATGCCATTCGGTGACGGCGGATTTGAGAATGTATTGCTGCCGGTATAGGTGACGAGCTTGCGCTGAAACTCGTTGATAGTTTTAATCTCGCTCGATTGAATCGTTTTCCACTCGCCCGTACTGGAAAGCGGGTCAATAGCGGCGGATTGGCGCAAAATCATCCGTTTTTTGGTGCTTCCCGGCATCGGAACGCCTTCGGTCAAATCCTCCATTCGTTCAGGCAGCCGTCTTCTCAACATCACGTAAATCCGAATAGCATCGGCAATTTCCTCGCCGCGCCCAATCGCTTCTGCCTCTTTAGCGCGCTGTACGTCCATCAAAAGGCTCGGCGCGGCTGCCAGCATAAACAACGCCATAATCGTCATCAATGCCATCAAAGCGACGAGCGCCGCGCCCTTTTCTGAATGCGGATTGCGGATTGCGGATTGCGGATTTACAGACAAACAATTCGTAATTCGTAATTCGTAATTCGTAATTGTTTTATCTGTTCGGATCATTGTCGTCTTCATCGTCGTTATTTTTTTTGCTCGGCGGCGGAGTCTGCACCGGCTGCGGCGGAACGTAGCGCGGAATATTGTCAGGGATGCCGGGAATTGACTGATATTGAACGTTTGGCACGTTCGGGTTGTAGTTCGGATTCGGCTGATTCATTCTGCCGCCGCGAATACCATCGCGTCCGCCGGGCGCGCTTCCTCCGGTATTGCCGCCGCCCGCATCTTTTTCATCAACGAAACCTAAAACGTGACGCAGTTTTAAAGCAGTATCCATCACAACGACCTCGCGGCTTGAAATACTGAAAACGCGAAAACGGTCTGGCACCGTGTCGTTCAAACGGACGCTTATATATTCTTTAGTCTTTTTGTTTTGCAGCAGCGCCGTATCGTTGTTCGCGCGGCGGCGCGCAACCAGCCCGACAAAACTAAATTCCGGGACGGGCGGCGCCTGCACGTTAATTTTCAAAGGATTTGAATACATTTTCGGATCGCTCGGCGAGCGCACCACGATTTCCCGCTCGCCTTCGCTGGAAATAAGCTGCGCCGGAACTTGCGCGGTCAGGCGCTGCGGATTGACAAACTGAGTCTGCAATTCCATTCCGCCAAAGTAAATCCTCGAATCTGGCGTAAACTTATCGCCTCCGATTTCGAGCTTAAAATTGCCGGTCTGCGCGTAAACCATTCCCGGATTCAGACCGGCGGCAAAGATCGGAGGCGTAGGCGCCGGCGTCGGCGGCGGCGTCGGTTTTTCGGTCGGTATTACAGCCGGTTTCGGTACAAACGGCGTCGGCTCGGAAAACGCAAAAATATTGCGGCTCGCCGCGCCATCCGAAATCGGCGGAAACGGATTGTCAGGAATCGGCATCAGCAAAGTTTCATCTATTGACGGTTGGTCTATTTGTGAGATTTGCTGCGCAGTGTTGTTTGAATTGCGCGAATTTGAATTGGCAGTAGCTCTGTTTGAATTATTTCTGTTATTTGCATTCGCCGAGCTGCGCCCGCCGCCGCTCAAAACAAAGGTGTAAAAAAGCGCGCAAATTGTTACTGCGCCGAGAGCAATGGCGGTGATTATCTTTTTGCGTTCCGCCTGACTTTTTCCTTCTAAAAATTTCATTTTCGTTCTTTGTCCTTTGCCCTTTGTTCTTTTTTCAAAAGTCAAAGTTCAAAATTATTGATTCTGCGCCCGCACAGGCTGAGCGTCGCCGGTGCGGCGGAAATACGAAACGAGGTCAACCCGCATACTGACTACCGAACCGCGTCCGCCGCTCGGAGCGGGGCGCGGGGCGGATTGCTGCGGTTGTTGAATCGGTCTCTGTTGCTGCGGCTGCATTTGCGGCTGCGGCGCGCGCGGATTTATTGAATTCGGCTTTGCGCCGCCCGGTCCCGGAAGACCGGAAATCTGCGGCGGAATGCCGGATGTCTGCGGCGCATTGCGAACCGTGTTGATGTCGGCGGCAGATTGCGCGCCGCCCGTGCCGCCGGAAGACGAATTGTTGTTTTCGGCTTCGATCTCAATCGCGCGAACCACAATAAATTGGCGGCTGTTTTCCAATTCGCCGATAAACCGCCGCAGATTCGCATAACCGCCTTCGACCGTAACGCTGACGGCAGTTCCCGGATACAGGTTTTGATTTTTGGATTCCGCGATTTTTGTCGGATCGTATTTTTCCAGAGCGACGGTTTCGAGCGGCGCGTAATCCGGTCCGGCGGTGTTTCGCAGATTGTTGTTGCGAATAATTTCATTCAGACGCCCGAAAAGCGAGGCATTTCCCTGCATCGGCGGCGAAAGGTAATTCGCTTCAAAGCGTTCGAGACTGCCGACGATGCCGGCGACTCTGCCTTCGGTCGTCTGATTCTCGCCGATGGATGTTTTCAGTTTTTGATATTCGGTTTCGAGACTGTTTCGCGATAACTCGCGCTGCCGAAGTTGGGCTTGCGCGGGTTTAAGCCAGAAAAGATACGCGACCAAAACCATCAAGAGCAGAAATCCGGCAATGCCGACCGCCGCAATTTCCGGCACGTCGAACATTCCGCCGCGTTTTTTAACCAAAATTCGCGGTTTTCTTTTTTCTTTCGGCGCTGCAACGGGAGCGGTCGTAACGATTGTCGTCTCTTCCCGCACAATAACTTCTTCGGGCGGATTTATTTTGGGTGATTCGTTCGGTGTCATCGCGCCTCCTGTGACGTTTGGTTTTGCGCCGTGTCAATGCCGCCCGTCGAGCTTGTTTCGTAAGGAACGCCGTAGCGCGGCAGATAGCGGACGCTCAAAGAATATTCGGTCAGATTGCCGCCTTTGTCTTTTTGCAAATCCTGCCCGCGCAATTCGGCTTGAAACATCCCGGAATCGCCCATTTGATTGATCATCGTCATCACGTTTTCATAGTTGCGGCTGAGAATCGAAATTTCCAAATCCGCCACCATCCGGTCGCCCGATTGATAAACATTGCGCACGGCAGCGTGCGAGACGCTCGTCGCCTGCGGCATCACGCTCTCCAAATCCGTCAGCAGACGCGACCACGAAAAACGTTTTTGCGCGACGAGCTGGTGTGCGGCGAGCAAAGATTTTTGCTGTTCGGGCGTCAGCGCTTGCTTGATTTCGGCGGCTTGAGTTTTTAAATCTTTAATTTTCGGCTCAAGCTGTTTGATGCTGTCGTTGACGGCTTCCGTGCGGGCGTTGACCGAGCGATATTCGGCAAATAAAAATAAAAAGCCGAAAACGGCGGCGAAGCACAACACCGCCGCCAAAATCCATGGCAGCGTGCGATTGCGAAAAGGACGACTCGATAAATTGAGTTGATTAATCACGATTATTTTTTGATAACAATTTTGCGGCGCGAGTTGCCGTTTTTGCGCGTTTTGTCCGCGCAAACAATTTCACGCCTCGTTCTTGAGAAGGTTGCAAAACTATTGGTTGAAAACGCGGTCGAAAACTTTGTCCACGTTTCGCAAATAATGTTCGAGCGAGAAAACTTTTTCGATTTCTTCGGGCGTTAAACGGCTTCGGATGTCCGCGTCGTTCAAAATTAAATCTTTGAATTCGCCGCCTTCGTCCCACACGCGCATCGCGCTGCGCTGCGCCCAAACGTAAGCATCTTCGCGCGAAACGCCTTTTTGCGTCAAAGCCAGCAGCAATTGACCGCTGAAAACCAAGCCGCGCGTCAGATTCAAATTTTCCAGCATTCGGTTCGGATAAACAACCAAACCATCGAGCAGCGAAGCCGTTTTCGCCAGCAAATAATCGAGCGCGGCTGAAGAATCCGGCAAAACAATTCGTTCCGCTGACGAATGAGAAATGTCGCGCTCGTGCCAGAGCGCGACATTTTCAAGACCGACGATTGCGTTGGCGCGAACGGTTCGCGCCATTCCGCAGATTCTTTCCGAAAGAATCGGATTGCGTTTGTGCGGCATCGCCGACGAGCCTTTTTGTCCGACTTTAAATTTTTCCTGCGCCTCGCGGACTTCCGTGCGCTGCCAATGTCGAACCTGCAGCGCGATTTTTTCCAGACTCGAAGCGATGATGGCGAGCGTCGTCAAATATTCGGCGTAACGGTCGCGCTGAATCACCTGCGTTGAAACCGGCGCGGGCTTTAAGCCCAATTTCGCGCAAACTCTTTCTTCGACTTCCGGGTCGAGATGAGCGAACGCGCCGACCGCGCCCGAAATTTTCCCGTAAGAAATTGTTTCTTTCGCCCGCGCTAATCTTTCGCGGTTTCGCCCGATTTCGGCGTACCACAAAGCCCAGGTCAAACCGAACGAAGTCGGTTCGGCGTGAATCCCGTGCGTTCTGCCGATTTGCGGCGTGTGTTTAAACTCAAACGCGCGGCGTTTTAAAACTTCCGAAAGCCGGTCAATTTTTCCCAAAAGAATCCCGCACGAATCACGCAGCAACAAAGCGTTTGCGGTGTCAACAACATCGCTCGAAGTCAAACCGTAATGCACAAAACGCGCCGCCGCGCCGATGTTTTCAGCGAGATTCGTCGTAAACGCAATCACGTCGTGATCTGTCGTTTTCTCGATTTCCGAGATTCGTTCGGGCGTAAAAGCAGCGCGGGCTTTGATTTCTTCGACCGCGTCGGCGGGAATCGTTCCCATTTCGGCGTGGACTTCGCAAACTGCGATTTCCACGTCGAGCCATTTTTGAAATTTGTTTTGCTCAGACCAAAGCTCGCCCATTTCGGGCAGCGTATAGCGTTTAATCATAATTAAAATACGGGATTTAAAAGATAAGCCTTACGAAAAATTGAAACTTTTACGAGTTCTAATAACGCAACTTAACGCCCCCGTACAGAAACTTCGAATGTAATCGCAGCCAGGTCCATTGCCGACAATTTACGACACCTTGAACAAATCGGCGCTTAAAGTTTCTTTAAAATAAAATTGCGAGAATTTGACTGCCCATTCTAACGCCGTAACGTTGTCTTCCTCATTTGTAAGATTGAGTATGTACGTTTGCGGCAGCGTCACACCTTCTACGTTGCTAAAATCGCTAAACTGTTCGATTAACGTAAATCGCTTTTCTTTTTGTCTTGAGCTTTGCGTCGGGTCGGAAGTAATGGAAAGCGACGTGGTGTACTGATATTCGGAAAGCACATGACGATAAGTATCCGTTTCAAAATACAGATTTATCTTTAAAGTTCCGGTCTTTGAGGAAGAGAATCTCAGCTTGTGCAATTTACGGTTATTAGAATTTTCCAAGCCCGCGTATTCAAGTTTCGCGTTTTTTGAATCAAAATTAAGTAAAACCCATCCTGATGATAAAGCTCCGCCGAAAATTCCTTGTTTGATGATATTGCTGGCTGATTTCAGAAACTCTCCGAGAGGCGAACGATCACCGGTAGGCATTTTCCCGACCGTTACGTCTCTGCCGTTAAAAGCGACCTTTTCATACGGATACTCCTTAGAGTTTAACATCATTACAAACAATAAGTTATCATCTACCGAAGCAAATTGTACGGCTCCCGTCAGCGTTTTGCCGATAAATCCTCTGAGAGGCGTCAGCCGCCCGTTTCCAACCATAACGCGAGATTTGGTTTTCGCTATCGCTTCAGGCGTGCCGATGGAAGCAAGATGTTTGGTTAACACTTCCTCAGCCGTTAATTTCTCGTTTTTTTGAGGCGTCGCGGCTTGACCGAAACTGTTAATGCAAAACGTAAAGGCGATGATTGTTAAAGTTATTATTTTTTTCATTGTTTTGAAGTGGGGCGAAAATTCGGAAATCCTCCGGTTTTGAAGCCTATTTTTGATTCTTTGAAAATTGCTTGCGTCTTGAGTCTCAATCGCTAATGTCAGCTTTTGCGAAGTCACGGCTATTTACCTTCGGCTCATCATTACTTTATAACACGGACGGATTGCGAAAGCTAAATAACGGCAATTATTACGACTGTGAAGAACATTTTAAACAGCACACCTGAAAATCAATCGGTACTAATTGTGCGGCATTCGCGTTTAACTGTTTTCCGGTTCGCTTTTATCGCTATATCAAATTAAATTCTTTGCGGCTAGCATCTCGGCGTTCAAAACCGCCGCGCCAGCCGCGCCGCGAATGACGTTATGCGAAAGAGCTACGAATTTCCAATCAAAAACCGCGTCTGGCAAAATTCTGCCGACGGTCGTCGTCATTCCGCGTCCCGCATCGCGGTCGAGTCGCGGCTGAGGACGATCCGGTTCTTCGCGCACGACAATCGGCTTTTCCGGCGCGGAATGCAGTTTTAATTCCTGCGGCAAAGCGGAAAAATTAATCAAAGCGCGTTTGATTTCTTCGGCGTTTGTTTTGTTTTTCAATTTGACGCGAACGCAAGCCGTGTGTCCATCAATTACGGGAACGCGGTTACATTGCGCGCTAATCGAAAAATCAGCCGCCTGATTGATTTCGCCCAAGATTTTCCTGGTTTCGGCTTCGAGCTTTTCTTCTTCGGTGTTGATAAACGGAATAATGTTGTCGGTAATATCGAGCGAAGCGATGCCCGGATAACCTGCGCCGGAAATTGCCTGCATCGTCGTCACAATCACCGCTTCGACGCCGAAATTTTGCTGCAAAACATAAAGCGCCGGAGCGACGACAATCGCCGCGCAGTTTGGGTTTGTAACGATAAAGCCTCGCTCAAACCCGCGTTTTTGTTTCTGCGTTTCGATAAGCGCGAGATGCGCCGCGTTGATTTCGGGAATCAAAAGCGGAACGTCCGCCTCCATCCGAAACGCCGACGAATTGCTGATTACCGGATAACCTGCGCGCGCAAAGCTCATTTCGGCATCGAGCGCCGCGTCCGAAGGCAGGCTCGAGAAAACAATGTCGCAATCAAGCGGCGGTTCAATCGGCTGGACTTTGATATTCTTGACGTTTTCGGGCATCTGCGTCGCCAATTTCCAGTTTGTCGCCTCGGCATATGTTTTTCCTGCCGAACGGTCTGAAGCCGCGAGTGCCGTGATTTCAAATTGCGGGTGATTTTCCAATAATTGCGCGAAACGCTGCCCGACCGTTCCGGTCGCTCCTAAGATTCCGACTCGATATTTTTTATTCATATAACAAAACAAAATTAGAATTCCGCAAGCAAAAAAACAAATGCGAAACAGTTGATAGTTAACAGTTAATAGTTGATAGTCAAAGGCTCGCAACTGTCAACTGTCAACTGTTAACTATCAACTGTTTCGCATTTACAAATTTGCCGCTTTTGCCAACAATTCCGTTTTTGTCGTAATTTATGGCGTGATGAAAATCGAAAAAATCGAATTGTTTGAAATCCGTTTGCCGCTCGTCCATTTTTTTGAAACGAGCTTTGGGCGAACCTACGAGCGCAGAATAATTTTAACCTGCGTCACTGACACGGACGGCGCAACGGGCTGGGGAGAATGCACGGCTGGCGAAACGCCTTCGTATTGCGAAGAATGGACGGAAAGCTGCTGGTGGGTTTTAAAAGACATTCTCGCGCCGCGCGTTTTGGGAAAAGAAATCGAAGCGGCGGCAAATGTCTGGGATTTAATGAAAGCACCGCGCGGAAATCGAATGGCGAAAGCCGCACTAGAAACCGCCGCGTGGGATTTGGAAGCGAAAAAAGTGGGCGTTCCGCTCTGGCGGCATTTGGGCGGCGTGAAAAATGAAATTGCCTGCGGCGTCTCCATCGGCATTCAGGATACGATTGAACAGCTTTTCGACAAAATTCAAACCGAGCTTGACGCCGGTTATCAACGCATAAAAATCAAAATCAAACCAGGCTGGGATTATGAAGTTATCGAATTTGTCCGCGCCAAATTCGGCGATATTTTATTGATGGGCGATGCAAATTCGGCTTACACGCTCAATGACATCGAGCTTTTCCGCCGTCTCGATAAATTCAACTTGATGATGCTCGAACAACCGCTTTCGCACGACGACATTGTTGATCACGCAAAATTGCAGCGCGAAATCGAAACGCCGATTTGTCTCGACGAACCGATCAGATCGCCCGAAGACGCGCGCAAAGCCGTCGAGTTAAAATCCGGCAAAATCATCAACATCAAATTGGGCAGAGTCGGCGGTCACGCCGAAGCGCGGCGCGTTGAAACCGTCTGCCGCGAAAACGATATTCAAGCGTGGTGCGGCGGAATGCTCGAATCCGGCATCGGACGCGCGCACAATATTGCGATGTCAACTCTCGCCGGTTTCGTTTTGCCCGGCGACGTTTCCGCGAGCCGTCGTTATTGGCAGGAAGACGTGATCGAACCTGCGGTCGAAGTCACGCCGCGCGGCACAATCATCGCGCCCGAAGCGCCCGGAATTGGTTTTTCTGTTAAACGCGAACGCATCGAAAAGTTGTCCGTTCGCACTGAAGTTCTCAAAAATGAACGCTAAAGAATTGCTCGAATATTTTTCGGCGCGACAAAACGAGATTTTAAATTTAATCCGCCGAATCGTCGAAATCGAATCGCCTTCTTATGACGCCGAAGGCAGCCGCGCCGTAGTCGAATTGCTGACTGCCGATGCCGGAAAAATTCCGTGCGTTGATTCGATTGAAAAAATTCCGGTCGAAGGCTACGGTGAGCATTTGATAATTCGCGCTTTTTCACGCGAAAACGAAAAACCCGCGCTGCTGCTCGGTCACACAGACACGGTTTATCCGCGAGGTTCTTTGCGCGAAAGACCCTGGCGCGAGGAAAACGGCAGGATTTTCGCGCCCGGCATTTTCGATATGAAATCGGGCGCGGCGTTGATGATTGAAACATTGCGCGCGTTTTCGGATTTGAATTTAAAACCGTCACACCCGATTACGATTCTGCTTTCGTGCGATGAAGAAGTCGGAAGCGAAACCGGGCGCGCCGTTGTCGAGCGCGAAGCCGAAAAAGCCGCGTTTTGCCTTGTCTGCGAGCCTTCGGCAAACGGCGCGGTCAAAACCGGGCGCAAAGGCACTGGATATTATTTATTAAAAGCGCACGGCGTCGCCTCGCACGCCGGATTAGACCCGGAAAAAGGCGCTTCCGCCGTTTTGGAACTCGCCCGCCAGACATTGAAAATCCATGAGCTAAACAATCCCGAAAACGGAACGACCGCAAATGTCACAACGATAGCGGGCGGAACGACTTCAAACGTCATTCCCGCATCAGCAGAATGCGAAATTGACGTGCGCTTTACTTCTCTCGCCGAAGCCGAACGAATTGACCGCGAAATCAGAAATCTTACGGCATTCGATTCGCGCGTCAGGCTCGAAATCGAAGGCGCGACCAATCGCCCGCCGATGGAACGAACGGAAAAAACAGTTCGATTGTTTGAAAAAGCGAGAGAAATCGCCGCAAGTTTTGATTATGAATTAAAAGAAACGCAAGTCGGCGGCGCGTCGGACGGAAATTTTGTCTCGGCTCTCGGCATTCCGGTTCTTGACGGTTTAGGAGTCGCAGGCGACGGCGCACACGCGGTTCACGAACACATTATCGCCGCCGACGTTCCGAAACGCGCCGCGCTCATCGCCGCGCTTTTGCTTGAAAATCTCTGAAATTAGAGCATATTTCATAAAAGTGAATACAAAGAATTAACAGGGATGAAAGGGATAAAGGGGATATTTCTTGTTTTGATTTATCCCTTTCATCCTTTTTATCCCTGTTAATTTTCTGTTTCTTGTATTTCGGCAAATTGAAATTTGCTCTAATCGGCGAACTTTTTGCGAATTTTAACGCTGCGCTCCAAACCGTCAACGTTTTCCAGAATTTTCAAACGCAAATCGCGGTCGAGATTCGGGTTGTCGGCGAGAAATTTATTGACGATTGCCAAAGCCTGTTCGCTCCGCTGCCCGCCGAGAAACGCGCCGAGCCAGTTGTTGACGAAAAAGATTTTCCTGGTTCGTTTCAAATTCGGCAATTCCGCCAGAGCTTTTTCCAGAAAAGGCAAAGTCATTTCGGCGTGACGAACCGAATTGAACGGCGCAACAGCGCTTTCGATGTAGCTTTCGGAAATCTCTTTGTTGTTGAGAAAATCTGCAAAGAATTTTCCTTTGTTTTCCACCGCCGCAATTCCGGCGCGAGCCGCATAAGCGTAGCGTTTGGCTTCGTCGGACGTTTCGGTTTTGGCTAAATCTTCGAGCAGTTTCGGCGCGTCTGCGTCGTTTAAAATCAACAGTCTGGCGACAATATCAAACTTGTCTTTGGTCTTTAAT
This sequence comes from Pyrinomonadaceae bacterium, assembly GCA_036387135.1. Lineage (GTDB taxonomy): Bacteria > Acidobacteriota > Blastocatellia > Pyrinomonadales > Pyrinomonadaceae > JALZCH01. Next base: position 31,459 of record DASVUH010000015.1, read on the forward strand.
TTCAAGCCTTGAATTTCAAATTTGCCGCTCAAGATTTCTTTTAACCGCTCCCGGCTTCCTGCGGAAGCCGCCAGATTCAAAAAAGCGCGGTACAAAACGATTCTTTGTCCGAGCGTTTCAGCCGCGTTTATTCGTTCAAGCAAAACTTTTTCCAGGCGAGGCGCGAGTTCCGCAGATTGTTTTTCGCCGAGATAATAATTCATCGCGGTTGAAACGCGATTTAAAATTGTCTGAATCGTCAGCTCGTCTTTTTCGCCGGAAATGTTTTTGACGGCAAGCTCGACGTAATCTTTCGGATTGAGTTCGGCTTCGCGCACGCTGTCCCACAAAGCGCCCCACATCATCGAACGGAGAAAATCGTCTTTTTCGTTTTGAATGTTGGCTAAAACGTAATTGCGGCTTCGCTCGTCAAGCAAAAAGATGCCGTAGCCATAATCTTGATAATTCGGGAAAATCAGTTTGTGAGGAGATGTTCCATTAACTGATTTACCGTCGAGCTTTCCGTACTCGTGAACGGGCGTCTGATTTTTTCCTATCTCAACTTCTTTAATTTCAACCTTATCATTTTCATTTTTGCTTAAAACGTTAACGCGCATTTGCCAGAAAACGCCATCATTCAAAACGCTTTTTTGAGTAAGAAGGCGTTTGTCGAAAAACTCGTAAGAACCATTTGTATAGTGTGTTTCTTTACCTCCGCCGTAAAGTCTGATTACAGGTAAACCACGCTGTTTCACCCAAGCTCCCGCCCAATTTTTTAAATCTTTCCCGGTTGCCGTTTCAAACGATTTGACCAAATCTTGCCATTCGGCGTTTTTGAAGGCGTTTTGTTTGAGAAAAGCGCGGACTGCCGATTGAAATTTGTCTGCACCGAGATAAAATTCCGCCTGTTTTAAAAACGAAGGCGCTTTGCGATAGACGATGTTGCCGTAAGCGGATTTGGCTGAGGAAAGATTCGGGATTTCCTGATAAATCGGCGTTGTGCCGCGCGTTGAATCGGTCAGGTAAGCGAGCGGTTTGTTGCGCTCGTAAAAGGCTTTCCAGGCGTTGTATTGCGGCAAAACTTTTTCCATCGTTTTGTACGCCATAAATTCGGCAAAGCCTTCTTTGAGCCACAAATCGTCAAACCAGCGCATCGTCACCGTGTCGCCGAACCATTGATGCGCGGCTTCGTGAAAAATCAGATTGCCGCGCGAAATGTAATCGTTCGCGGTCGGCTCTTGCGGAAAAATAACCGAAGATTCGCGCAAAAAAGTCGCGCCCGCGTGTTCCATTCCGCCAAATGGAAACTCCGGGATTAACACCAAATCGTATTTCGGAAACGGGAATTTGTAATCGAAATATTGGGCTAGAAACTTTAAACTTTCGCCGTTAAGCCGAAAAACCTCTGTAGCGTGTCGCTTAAATTTTTCAGCTTGCGATTTGCGAACGTAAATCTTTGTCCAAATCTTCGGCGGCTGTTGTTGAGATTGGGTTTGTGCCTGCGTATTACTGTTATCAGTA
>DASVUH010000016.1:0-205131 GCA_036387135.1 Pyrinomonadaceae bacterium
CTCAAACTTCGTGGGAGATTTTCTTTCAGATTGGTCAAATTTTCTGTGCTGAAATCTCATATTATTTCATTTTAACGCATTCAAATTATAACTACAGCAGGCTAATTTGAATTCTGATTCTGCGCGGCTTTTATTTTTCGCTGTTCTTCTAGCCATGCTTGATAAACCTGTTTGCCGCGCTCGAAATCTGCCGAATTGTTGTAGAAATTATGCGAGCCGTCGGCGCTTTGCGGGTTGAGAACGTAATAAATATAGTCGGTTTGAACCGGATTCAAGGCGGCGCGAATCGCTGAAGCCGATGGGCTGGCAACCGGAGTCGGCGGCAGACCTGCAACTTTTCGGGAACTGTAAGGCGTGTCGCGCTGAAGATCGCTCATGTGAAGTGTTCCATCCCAAACTCCCGCGAGCTTTGCAGCGTAAATGTAAGTTACATCAAGACCAAGCGGAATTCCTTTTTGCAAGCGGTTATAAATCACCGATGCGACAACGGGGCGTTCGGCTTCGACTTTCGACTCGGTTTCGATGAGCGAAGCAATGGTTACGATTTCTTTTGGCGTTTTGCCCAAAGTGCGGGCTTTTTCAGTGAATTCCGGTTTCCATTCCTTTTTAAAACGGTCAACCAGAGCCTTGACGACTTGTTTCGGCGTGTATTCGCGCGGCAGGCTGTAAGTGTCCGGGTAAAGATAGCCTTCGAGATTTTTCGCCGCCGGATCAAAATCGGCGATTAAGCTCGTGTCGTTCAGCAAAATCATCACGTCAGCCGGATTCGTCGTTTGTCCGGGTTCGGCGGGCGGAAATTTTTCGGCGATTTCTTTGGCGATTTCAAACCGGGTCCAGCCTTCGATAATTGTCAGACGATTTGCGCGTTCCTCGCCTTCTTCCAATTTTTTAATCACGCCGAGCGGCGTAATCGGCGACGGAAAACGATATTCGCCGGATTTAAAATTTGAGCCTTTGCCGTAAAGACGAAGATAAATTTGCAGCGGCAGCGCTGTTTTTAAAATGCCTTCCGAGTTTAAACGGCTGATGATTTCCGAAGGCGAAGAGCCGCGCGGAATCTCGATGTATTGATTCGCTTTCTCGTGCGCGACCGGCGTCGTCATTTCTCCGTAAGCCCAATATCCGAAAGCGCCCGCGCCCAAAAGCAAAATTATAAGCAGTAAAAAAACGTATTTTAAAAATCGCATTACGCTCAAAGTGTAGCAAAAAATTCGGTGCTTTAGTTCTCACAGGCGCTTGGTTTCTAGGTCTTCGGCGACGGATTGTAAAACTTCGGTAGTCCCTTCGGTGACGCTGGCGGGCGTTGGATAAAGCATCGGCGTAATTGCTTCTTCAAGCATTTTAGTTTTGGCAGCGTGCAATCGAGAGGTTTCGTTTTCAAACGAAGCTTCACGTCGCTGCAAGCGAACCAATTGCCAGATAAACATAATTTCAACCGCGAGAACAGCCAAAAAACTGATAGACACAAACAATACGATAAGTTGTATGTCTAAATTTAAAACTTCTTTAAGAACGGCTCCCAAACCGATAATTATACCGAGTCCGCCGAGAGTAATGGCGATCAGCAGACCATTGAGGTCATCTTTTTGCTTTTTGAGATCATCGGTTTTCCTTTGCAGGCTGTTTCCGCATTGCGGGCAATAGCTCAAATTTTGAACCAGTTTTTTACCACATAACTGACAAAACATTCATTCACTCCTTTGTCGCTATAAAATCACGTAAAATGATGGCGGCGGCTTCCATATCAACCAGACTTTTAATCTTACGCCGGTCGTGGATGCCTTGTTCGCGCAGATTTTCTTCCGCTTCCCGCGAGGTTAAACGCTCATCCTGCAAATAAACGGGAATTGATAAATTTTCGGTAAAATAATCGGCAATTCGGCGGGCTTCGATTGTTCCGGCGCTTTCCGTCCCGTTGAAATTCAGCGGCAAACCAATTATCAATGAAACGGCGTCAAAGTCCTCGATTAGTTTTTGCACGGCGGCAAGCAACTTTTCTGATGTTTCCCGCGTAAACACTGAGACGCCTCGCGCGGTCATTTGCAATTCGTCGCTGACGGCAACGCCGATGCGCTTTGCGCCTAAATCAAGTGCGAGAATTCGTCCTGAAGTTTTCATTGAATTAAACGTTTATTTTACGCAAGAAACGGCAATAAATTTAGTTTTTTTGCCCCGGTTCTTGTATCATTGCCAAAGTAACCGATTTTTGAGGTATCAGCCAAATGTCATTTCGCACCAAGTTTTTGTTTGTCATTCTGTCGGCTTCGATTGCGCTTTATTCGTTCGTCGGCGGTTATCTAGCCACCCGCGCGCAGCAATCGGCGAACGACGCCGGTTCGCAGCTTCGCATTTTTGAAAATGTTTTAAGACATATTCAGGAAGATTACGTTGACGAGCCGAATCTGGAAAAAGTTCGCGCCGGCGCTCTGCGTGGTCTGGCTTACGGACTCGACCCGTATTCGTCTTATTTGACGCCCGAACAGGTCAGAGATTTTCAAGCGAAAAAAGCGAGCAATCGCGCCGGAATCGGTGCCGAATTGTCGCAAGTCGCTTCGTATTTGTACGTGATTGCGCCGATCAAAGGCGGACCGGCGGAAAAAGCCGGATTGCAGCCGGGCGATGTCATCGAATACATCGAAAACAAAGCCACGCGCGACATTTCGCTTTACGACGCCAAACAAATGCTGCTCGGCGACGCCGGAACGCGGGTTAAAGTCCGCGTACTGCGCGCCGGAGCGAAACCGCAAACAATTGAAATCGTTCGCGGAACTTATAAAACGCCCGAATCGGAAGCTCGCGTCGAAACGAACGGTAAAATCGGCATTTTAAAAGTGAACAGCCTTGAAGAAGGCAAATCCGCCGATGTCCGCACCCGCTTGCAGGATTTGCAAAAACAGGGCGTTTCAAAAGTCGTCCTCGATTTGCGCGGCGTTGCGACGGGCAACTTGCAGGAAGCCGTCAACGTGGCGAATCTTTTCATCAAAGACGGAACGCTCGCACAGACTTTGGGACGTGAAAACAAAGTCGTTAAAACTTACGTCGCCGATCCGTCAAAAGCCGTCTGGAACGGTCAAGTCGCCGCTCTCGTTGATTTCGGAACGGCAGGCGCTGCGGAAGTCGTGGCTGGCGCGATTCTCGACCGCAAACGCGGCGAAGTCGTCGGCGAGCGCACGTTCGGTTCGGGAACCGAGCAGCAGCTTTTCAATTTGCGCGACGGCGACGGATTGCTTTTAACTACAGTTAAATGGGCTTCGGCAAACGGCAATCCGTTTTTAACCGACGACCGCAAAACTTCGGGCGTGATGCCTTCAACCGAAATCAAACCGGCGGAAAAACCTGAGCCGCTTGACCCTGAAGAGCTTGAAGGTCAAGAGGCGGAACCGCAGCCTTCGCCGGAAGTCGCGCCCGCGCCGACTCCGAAAGTCGTTCAGGAAGACGTGCAATTAAACAAAGCTCTGGAAATCTTGCGCGGCATTCCGGCAAACGCGGCGAAAGTCGAATAAAAACTAATGAAATTAGAATAGAGAGGCGAGAAATTTCTCGCCTCTTTTTGTTTCGGATTAAAAAGGTTGTAGAATTTCGGCTGAAGTCTCTCTCGCACAAAAAAATGAAGCAATTCGGTTTAATTTTTATTTTCTTTTTGCTGCTGCTCGCGCCCGTTTTCGGGCAAAGCGCGAATCAGGATTTTCCGTCGCCGGTTATGCGCGATGAAATCAGCGGCGCGATTGCGGCGCGCGACATCGGCGACGCGCGTTTAACGCGCCATTTTTACACTTTTTACGCGGGCGTCGGCGATTTGTTTTTGAATCTCGAAACGGCAAATTTTAACGGCGATATTGATTTGTTTGAAGCGGCGACGCTCAAACCGATTTCAAAAATTTCAATTTACGCTTCCGATTCTGCAAGCAAAACGAGCCGGATTGTTTATTTTCGTCAGCGAACGCAAGTCGTGATGCGAGTCGAAGGCAGAACGCCGAACGATGAGGCGGCGAGTTATCGCATCAATTTTTCCGGCAGCTTTGCCGCCGCTACTGATTTGCCGCAGCCGCCCGAAGATTTAGACCCGAAAACGACCGGCAAAGTCAGCAGCGAAGCGGTCGCCCGCGTCAATTCCGCCGGAGCGATTATCGAAGTTTTAGAGTCGAAGAAACAAACCGAACCTGAGAAAACAGAACCGGAAAAAGCGGAAACCGAACCTGCAAAAGAAACGCCTGCCGGAGAAACAACCGCGACAACAACGCGCCCGCCTGCCGCCCGGCGAAATTCAAGGACAAGACCGCCGCGCCGAACTGCACAGCCGAAAACGGAAGAAGCGGCGAAAACCGATACCGCCGAAACGACAACAGAAAACGCTCCCGAAGCGACCCCCGCGTCTCGCACTCCGCGCCGCGCAAATACGCCACGTCGAACCGGACGATCTTCGTCGGCAAGAAAAGAAACAACGACCGAACCCAAAGTTGATCCGCTGGCAAATGTGCGGCTTGTGGTTTTGCTCAAAGACGGTTACAAAATCGAGCGACCGATGTCGGAAATTCTCCGGGCGTCGGTTGATAAAGGAACGCTTGTCGTCATTGCCAAAGACGGGAAAATCGAGCGTTTCGCTTTGCTCGATGTCGTGAAATTTTCCATTGAGCAATAAAAATAAAATAATCTTTCTTTGCAGTTGAGTTCTCAGAATTATCTCACCAGTAAAAAGCGCAAACTATAAACTGTCAACTGTGAACTATCAACTGTCTTGCAAAGAAAAGATGGATTTATGCAAAACAGTTGATAGTTGAAAGTTTACAGTTTACAGTTTGTCAGATTTTTATTGAGTCCGAAGCTGTTTTAAGGTCGGATTGTTCGGATTGACTTTTTCCAATTTTGCCAGCGTTTCCTGCAAACCCGCCGCGTCGCCTTTTTCTTTGAGCGCCCGCGCCATAACCTGCAAAGTCATTTCGTGATTCGGATCGGCGGCGAGCGAAGTTTGAAATTCTTTGAGCGCGCGTTCGATGTCTTTCGGCTGGCGATAAAAATAAGTTAAACCCAGATCGGTTCGCACGCTTGCATCGTCAGGTTTTTTGGTCAAGGCGACGACGTAAATTTTTTCGGCGCGTTTAAAATCTTCCGTCCCATCTCCGCCGTTCTCCATTTTTATTGCTCCGGCGTCAAAACGCGCGTTTCCGGCTTTTACCAGAGCATCAAAATCGTCGGGTTTGATTTGGATGGCGTTTTCAAAAAAACCGGCGGCTTCCTCAAAACGCTGAATGCGGTAATACATTTCTCCGGCTTCCATTTGCGCGGCGAAATTTCCGGGTTCGTTTTTCGCTCGGTCGAGTGTTTGCTGAATTTGCGGCATCGCGCCGCCCGTGCCGGGCTGGTCTCTGACGACCTGATTTGAAACTTGCGGCAGATTGCCCGAAAGCGCTGCGTTCGGCGCATTTTGCGTTGCCATTTGACTGTAAGCGTTGCGATTTATCGAATTCGTTACGGCGAAGCCGATAATTAAACCAATAATCAGACCGACAATTCCGAATAAAACATTTTCTTTTTTCATAAATTCGGGCAAAAAAAACTGTCAGCTTATAGTTTGCGGAGACATACCGTCACTGTCAAACGGCAGGAGAATTGGAATTGCTGCTGCCTCTAATTGAAACGGAGCTGTCTGATAAGCGAACACCCACAAAGGAATGTATCGGAAAATACATAATGTTTTCACTGGTACAAAATTTGCTGTTTCTGATTCCTGCTTTCGGAAAACCGAATCAAGTGGCAGCGTCTAATAACAAACGCAGATTGGATAATTTATGAGTATTATCGGCGATTTCTTTTCGGAAGATTTGGCGGTTGATCTCGGAACGGTTAACACAATAATTTTTGCTCCCGGAACAGGCGTTGTTTTAAACGAGCCTTCCGCCGTTGCCATCAACAAATACAACGGGGAAGTGCTTGCCGTCGGCAGCGACGCATACAAACTTTTGGGGCGCGAGCCGCACGACACCGACGTTCATCGCCCGGTTCGCAACGGAACGGTCGTTAATTTCGATGCCGTCGAAAAAATGCTCTCGGCTTTTATACATCGCGCTCACGGAAATAAAAATAAACGCAGCCGACTTGTTATCGGCGTTCCCGGCGCGAGCACGGCGCTCGAACAGCGTTCCGTCCGCGATGCGGCGCGCGACGCTAAAGCGGTGCGCATTGATCTGGTTGATGAAGGATTGGCTGCCGCTATTGGTTCGGGGTTAACGATTGAAAACGAGCAGGCGCATTTAATTGTTGACATCGGCGGCGGCACAACGAATATTGCCGTTGTCGCTTCCGGCGCGATTGTTTCTTCAAAGAGTCTGCCGGTTGCCGGTAACAAAATGGATGAAGCGATTCAGTCGTATGTCCGAACGAAATATGAAATGCAAATCGGCGAGCGCACGGCAGAGGAAGTTAAAAAGGAACTCGGAGCATCTTTCACAGAGTTTGAAGAACAAAGCTCCGAAGCGAAAAAGCTGGAAGTTATTGGCAAAGGCGTGACCGACGGAATGGGGAAAATCGTGATGCTTTCTACAGAGGAAGTGCGAGAGGCTCTTGAACCCGTGATCGTGGAGATCACCGCTGCGATTCGTCGCGTAGTCGAAGAATCGCAGCCCGACGTGACGGCGGACGTTTATCGAACGGGAATTTTATTAACCGGCGGCGGTTCGTTACTCAAAGGATTGCCCGAACGCTTGCAAAACGATTTAAAGCTGCACGTTACTCTCGCTGAAGAACCGTTATTGGCAGTTGCAGTCGGAGCAGGACGCTTGCTTACAAATCCCGATTGGTTACAGCGTGTAGCGATTCGCGAAGATGTACCCGTCTGGCAAAATTCGGAAGAATTAATTGTTAATTGGTAAACAGAGATTCGATTGCAGTAAAGTAATAATTTGAGCCGCCAAATTTAGCGGCTCTTTTTGTATGCGGACTTAAATTATTTGTTAATCCTGGGTTTACGAGGCGTGAAAGCTTTTACTTCCGGTTCTGTCAAAAAACGGTATTGTCCGCTTTGTATCTTTTCGTCCCGGATGTGACCGATAGCGACTCTTTTTAATTTCGTTACCGAATGCCCGATGGAATCGAACATTTTGCGGATTTGCTGGTTGTGACCCTCGCGCAGTGTGACTTCGTACCATGCGTTATTTTCGGTCGCGCCGATTTGCACGATTTCAGCGGGCGCGGTGCGATGACCGTCTTCGAGCCTGACGCCGCGGCGCAGAGATTCGATTTGCTTTTCGGTCGGAATGCCTTTGACTTTGACTTCGTAAACCTTTGGGACTTTGTTTTTCGATTGCGTGATAAAATTTGTCAAATCCCCGTCGTTGGTCAGAATAATCAAGCCTTCGGTCATATAATCGAGACGACCGACCGGATAAAGTCTGCCCAAAGACGGCGGAACCAAATCCGTCACCAATCTTCTGCCTTCGGGGTCGGCGGCGCTCGACAAAAAGCCGCGCGGTTTATAAAGCAGCACGTAAACTTTATCGCGCTCTTTGAGCGCCGTATTAATCAATTTGCCGCGCACTTTGATATGGTCTTTTTCCGGGTCGGCTTTCGTTCCAAGCTCGGTCACGATCTCGCCGTTGACCGAAACTTCTCCGGCTTTAATCAATTCTTCAGCCGCGCGCCGCGAAGCGACACCGGCTTGCGAAATAAGTTTTTGCAGTCGTTCTTCCATCTTTAGCTATTTACAGTTAAATCCTCAAAATCCTCAATGCTCGGCAATTCCGATAAATCTTTCAAACCGAATTGAAGCAGAAATTCTTTGCTCGTTCCGTACATCATCGGACGCCCGACGGTTTCTTTTCTGCCTTTGGCGACAATTAAGCGGCGGTCGAGCAGAGTTTTAATCGCCGAACCGGATTGCACGCCGCGAATTTGCAGAATTTCCGGCACCGTAACGGGTTGTTTGTAAGCGATCACCGCCAGAGTTTCGAGCGCTGCAAGCGACAATTTGGCGTTCGGGCGAGTTTTCAAAAAACGTCGAATTTCTTCGTGAAATTCGGGGCGAGTCGAAATTTGCCAGCCGCCCGCGACTTCACGAAGCTGCAAACCGCCCGCGCGGGAATTGAATTCTTCCGCCAGATTTTCCAGAACCGAAGCCACGATTTCGCGGTCTTCTTCCAAAATTTCGGCGATTGTTTTCACAGCAATTGGTTCATCTGAGACGAAAATCAGCGCCTCGACAGCCGCTGAGATTTCTTCCAGCGAACGCCCGCCGGTTTCAATTTCAACTGTTTGCAATTCGATTTCCGACATTTTTTGGTAAAGATTCGTTTATTCCCGCCAAACTGCGAATCGCGGCAATCAATTCATTCGGCTCGACCGGCTTTGGCACAAACATTTGAAAACCCTGTGACAAAGCGTGGATTCGGTCTTCAATCCGGGCAAAAGCCGTCAGCGCGATTGCAGGCGTTTTGCCGCCCTCGGTTTCGGGTAAACGGCGAATTTTTGCGATCAGCGAATAGCCGTCTTCATCCGGCATCCCAATATCGGAAACCAGCAAATCGGGTTTTTCGCGCCGGACGGCTTCAAACGCTTCACCGGAGGAGGTACAAATCGTAACCTCCGCTCCATAAGTCGTCAGCAGCGACCGCAGTAATTCGCGCGCGTCCCGTTCGTCGTCAACCACAACGATTCGCAAGCCGTGCAAATCAATTGATAAATCGCCGCCGGAAGCTAAATTCAAATTTAAAACCGACGCTGCTCCGTTTTCATCCGGCACGGCTTCCGTGAGAGCGCGAAGCGGTAATCTGACGGCGAAAACCGCGCCTTTGCCGACGCCTTCGCTCTCGGCTGAAATCTCGCCGCCGTGCAGCTCGACCAGATGCTTGACGATTGCCAGACCTAGCCCCAAGCCGCCTTGTTTGCGCGTCGTCGTGCCGTCCGCCTGTCGAAAACGCTCGAAAACATACGGCAAAAATTCCGGCTCGATTCCTTTTCCGGTGTCTGACACAGTAATTTGAGCCGCATCTACGGCGCGTTCCAGGCGAACCGTGACGCGCCCGCCTTTCGGCGAAAATTTAATCGCGTTTGAAAGCAGATTCCAGACGATTTGCTGAAGGCGTTCGGCGTCGCCCGAAACCAGCGCCGGATGTTCGTCGAAACGCTTTTCGATTTCAACGCCTCTCGCCTCAGCAGCCGGACGAACCGTGTCAATCGCCGTTTCGACGATTGAAGATAGCTCGACCGGCTTGACGTTCAAACGCAGCTTCCCGCTGACGATGCGCGTTACATCAAGCAAATCTTCGACGAGCTGTGCCTGCGAGCGTGAATTGCGCTCGATTGTTTCAATCGCTTTCGGAAGCTGTTCGTAACCGACGATTCCGTTTTTGAGCATTTGCGTCCAGCCTAAAATGGCGTTCAAAGGCGTGCGCAGTTCGTGCGAAACGGTTGCCAGAAACTCGTCTTTCATCCGGTTGGCGATTTCGGCTTGTTTGTGAGCGGTCTGCGCTTCTTTGAGCAATTTTTCGCGCTCGGACTCCGCCTGTTTGCGCTCGTGAATGTCAATGCACGAGCCGATGTAACCCAAAAACTCGCCGTTCGGAGCAAAACGCGGCACGCCATTGTCCAAAATCCAGCGATACATTCCGTCGTGACGGCGCAACCTGTATTCCATCGAAAACGGTTTGCGAGCGTCAAAAGACGAATTGTAAATCTCCAGACATCGCTGCAAATCGAGCGGGTGAACTCCCGACCAGCCGTTGCCTGTTTCCTCCTCTACGGTTCTGCCGGTAAAATCGAGCCACGGCTTATTGAACCAGGTTGAGCGTTTGTCGGTTCCGGCAATCCAAATAAAAACCGGCGCGGTGTCAGCCGCCAGGCGAAAACGATTTTCCGATTCTTTCGCCGCTTCTTCGGCTTTTCTTCTGACTTCCGATTCGGCTTGGGCTTCTTCGGCTTTTGCTTCCGCAATGTCGCGCGCCGTGCGTAGTTGTTCGATAATCCACGAAATTGTGACGCCGATAATAAAGAATGAAATTACTTTGACGAAATCGGTCTGCGTGTTGATTTTAAAAGAATAATAAGGCTCGACAAAAAGATAAGTTCCGAGAGCCGCGCCGAGCGAAGTGGTAAATAATCCGGGAAACAGTCCGCTGTACCAGGAAACAAACATTACGGCAAGCGTAAAAAACAAAAATGGAGCGCTTTCTTCAATGAACGACTGCATCGTAACTTTTAGAATTACGACGACCATAATCAAAATAACGGCAATCGCATATCGCCATATCCAGTGCCCGCGCTCAAGCATACTGCCGTTTATCTTAAACGAACCGGACGGAAAAAAGAAACGCTGTATTTAACAAAATTGGATTATTAAGTCTTCAGATTCGTCTTTGAATCTGCCATAACTGCTAAATTTACAATTGAATCTTCCGTTAGATTTTCAATACCAAAAATTTTGTTGTTTCGCTGTGTATTTACCTTTGCCTTAATATCAAGTTTCCGCCTCGAAACCTAGCCGCTTCCGACCGAGCAAAATGGAGTGAGGTAAGGTTATTGTGATCACAAAAAAATCAAAACATGCTGTGAAAAGAATTTAATAAAGAAGTGAAATAAACCTCTTAGCTGCATATTTTTATTTCCAATTTCCAATCAAAATAAACGGCGACCAATAAAACGGATGAGCAAACGGCTTTTGGTTATCAATCAAGAACTGCGGCGCTTTCACCTTGCTTTCCGAACCTTTTTTATTGCCTGTACTGCTTTCCAGAGATTGTACTTTCCCGTCAATCATCTGGTTTTGAGCAATTTGCAAAGCTTCGGCTTTCGTCAGTTTCGGATTTTCTTTTCTGAGACGATAAAACTCGCTCATCAAAAGTCGGGTTGATTCATCGGCAACCGACCATAGAGTTGCCAGAATCGCTTTTGCGCCTTTTTGCTGGGCGACATAGGCAAATCCTTCGATTTCTTTGCCGTTTGAATCTTTTCCGGCAACAGCCGTTTCGCATGCTGAAAGCGTCAATAACTCAACACCAGCAAAATCCAATTCGGGATTAATTTTAATCTCGCTTAACGTTAGAGCATTCCCGTCGCCGAGCAAGAGAAATGATTCGGTTGCATCTCCGGCATTGAGAGCAAAATGAGAAGCAATATGGACTACTTTGTAACTTTCTAACAATTGGCGTTGGAAGTTTTTTTCCGTGAAATCGGCATTCAGCAGAATTTGTCCGGGCAAAATGCCCGTTTTGTTCTTTTCATCTGCAACAATCGAGGCAAGTTCTTTCGTAACGGCAGGCAAGGCATAAAAAGGAACGTTGCGCGTTTTGCCGCCAACGTCTTTTGCAATAACAGTTTTCGCTTCCGAAACGCCCAATCCCAAAATCCGCCAATCTGTTGATACAGCATCTTTCAGGCGACTGCGGCTGGCGAGAGTAAAAATTACGTTTTGATATTTCTGCCCGAAATATTGCTTGCCATCCCAAAGTGCTGCGAGCGGCAAAAGTCTTAAATTCCCGTCTAAAGACCACAACAAAGTTTTCGCTTTTGCGCCGTCAAGCCCTTTTTCAATCGGCTTGATCAAAATGTCGTAAAGCTCTTTGCCCAACGGTCTCGGATCAAGGTTCGGATTCCGCACGATTTGGCGAAAATCGGAAATTTTCTTGTCCAACTCGACAGATTTGATTTCATATTTGCCGTCCGTTTTAATTTGTGGCGCAGTCAGAATAACGCGATAACGATTTTCGCCGACTAAGGTATAAAGGAAAACCACTCCTTCACCCAAGTCTTTTAAATCCGATTGAAGAGCGAGATTTTCCGCTAAATCCTTTTTAGTGTCACCGCGTCTGGCAAACTCGTCAGCAAGTTGTTTTAGAAAAGCCTGAAAGATGTTGTTTGCTGCTTTTACCTGTTCTGAAAGCTCGTTGTACCGATTCTGCTGTTCAGGAGGCGGCATTACGCCCTGTTTTTGAAGCTCCTGCAATTTTTCTCGCAATTTATCGTATTCCGCACCGATGGCGGCAATTTTATCAGCGATTTGGTAGTAGCGCGCGAGGGCGTTTTTTTCGGAAGCGGTTAAATCGGTTCGTTTTTGGAGCTTATCAGCTTCGGAAACATCGCGGCGCAAGTATGAGGAAACTTCTTCATTTTTAAGCATCGCCAAAACCTGTTCAGTTTCGACAATGCGACCTTCGGCAATCAGCCAATCGGCAAGGCGGCGATAATGTTTTTCCTTTGTTTCAAGAAAACCTTTTTGAGAAACGGAATCAAGATTTTGTAATCTCTTTCGTTCGCCCTGCATTGCGTTGACGGCTCTTTTGCCGTAAAAAATAGCTAACCTTTTGTTTCCAAGTGCATAATGAGAACGGCTTATTTCATTGAGCAACGTGCTGTAAGCGGGCGTAAACGCCCTGTTTTCGCCGATTCCGACTGATTGATAGACAGACAAGGCTTCGTTTTGAAATTCAAGAGCTTCCGCCGGTTTTCCGCCTTCAAGCAGCGCCCAACCGACATCTTTTAAATCATCAGCAAGATCTTCGAGAACTCCTTGAGCGCGGCTTATTTCAAGTCCTTTTTTGTAATATTCAGCGGCTTTGTCCCATTTCTCTAATTTGGCAAATGCAAAAGCAACTTTGTTTGCAGTTAATCTGATGGTGCGAGAGTTCTTTGAACTATCAGCGACGGCTAAAGCCTTTTCATAGGACTCAAGTGATTTCGGATAATTTTCAAGCAACTCGTAAGTTTCTGCGATGCTCCTTAACCTAAAATGTTCAATGAACCAGGCAAAAGACTCACCAAGAGATGCAAACTCTTGCTTATCTATTCCTCTTCTCCAATTTTGATTAAAATCCGGCGATTGCAGAATCGCTAGATTTTGATTGGCATATTCAGCGGCTTTAGTTTTGTTGTTTAACGACTGATGTGCTAGACCGATTTGGTTTAAAACACGGGATTGTCCCTTTTTATTATCAATCTCGCGGTAAACGGTTAGAGCTTTTTCCCAGTTCTCAAGCGCATTCTTAAAGTCGAAATTTACAAAATGGACAGACGCAACACTACTTAGAATATCTGCAATTTTTTCTTTCTCATTTGGCGAAGACTTGTAAATCTCCAACGATTTGTTGAAAAACTCTAAAGCCTTCTCATTGTTTTTTGATTCTCTATGATAAGCATGTCCTATACTTGCCAGCACTATTGCTTCCTGAAGCTTATATTCAGAATTCTGTGTTTCCCCATATAAAGCGCGAAAACTATCAATTGCTCGATTAAAATATTGAAGCGCTTCATCAAGTTTTCCAAAATGTGCATCCAGAAGTTGTCCAATGTTAAATAAATCCTGTGCATAGATATTTTTTAAATCTGAAATGGCTTTTATTTCAGATTTAAATGAAGTATCTGAAAGAATTTCCTGATAAACCTCAACAGCTTGTTTTTTAATATCAACGGATTTCTGCCATTCGCTCAGATTCGTATGAGTTTGAGCAATAGCATCAAGTGACAGGGCTTCACTTACCTTTGAATAGAATTCCAAAATCTTCAAAACATTTAGCGATTGATTTGCCGTTTCTCCCGATTGACTGATTTTAAGCAAGAAATTTTTGTCTTTAGTTTTTGCATTGACGGAACGCGATAATGTCAATGCCTGATTTAATTTCTCTCTTGCGGGAAGAGCATTCGCGATAACTTTAGCCAACGATTGTTGACCTTCGCTCAAAAGGATTTGAGCGCTCCGTAATTCTTGGTTTATTTTCTCAATCTCTGCCTTGTTTTCCGGTGGGATTTGTGCCGCCGCCGGGCTTGCAGTTGGTATCGGTTTCGTTTCCGGCGACGCTGACGGAGCCGTTGTTTGTCCGCTTACTATTAAACAACCAAAAGCAATAAAAAATAGTAAACAAATTTTGGACTTCAAATGCTGAAATGCTTTTCTCATAAACAAATCTCCTCCCGTAATCTCGATTGCCCTGAAAGAAAAACGGCAATTAGTGAAACCGATCTACTTACATTTCGCCGATTCTGTTTTTGTCAACTCAAAACGATTTTGCGGAATATGCATTATTTTCTTTGCAAACGGAAAATATAATTGTTTGTCCCGATGGTTAATATATGTCTATCTTCGCCCAGTTTCTGAACCGGCAGGATTACATCTAAAACGCGGCGCCCGGATTTGGTTCGGCGCGGCTTTAAGTTTTCCGAAATCGTTGCATTATCCAGATTGACGCTGAATGTTTCAGAGTTTGATTCTGCCGGGATTTGCAAACTCAATCGAACGCTTTTGACGCTTGAATTAATGGGAATAATTTCTGCTTCGCCAACGCTGCGAGTGATGATTGTTGGCTGAAGAAAAGCGGAAGCAAGAATCGGTTTGGGCGGAGCAATTTCTTTCGCATTTTCGCGCGGCAATCGGTTTCTCTCCTGACGAGTTTTTTGCAATTCCTGTTGCAAACGCAATATCTCCGATTGTTGGTTTTCAGACTGCTCATTAATAGTTTCATTTTGCCCGCGCTGGCTTTCAATTTGCCGACGCAAATCTTGCTCGCGTTCCTGCGCGCGATTTAATTGTTCCTGCAAAGAGTTTTCTTTTTCAATAAGCCTTTGGTTTTGTTCGTTCTGGAGCTTGGCTAGCTCTTGTTTCGTTTGCCAATTTTGATAAAGCAAAAATCCGGTTGCGCTGACAAGTAAAATTGCCAGTGCACTGATCGCAAATTGAAGCGCCGACATTTTAAAGGTAAAAAAGTCAGCAAAGCGTAACCAAAATGAAGCTGCGGGAACCATCTTAGTAACTGGTTTTTCTTCGACAATGAGGGTCTGTAAAGCCTGGGCGTCAGCAATTTTAGCCCGCAAATTAGGGGATATGGTTAAACTTTTTTCAAATCTTATCAAGTCTTTTCCTGTGAGTTCGTTGCGCACATAGCTGTCAATCAAATCATTTTCCCGTTCCAAAAGGTCATAAAAAAAATCAGGGTCTTCGAAAAAGCGTTCTTCGAGTGTTTCGCGCTCATTTTCCGTCATTTCTTGGAAAAGATAGCGTTTCATTTCTTCTATTTGTGATGTCTCGGTCATATTATTTCTGTGAGCGTATTCAAATCATAATCTCCCCTATTAAGTGACCAAAATTTTTATTTGGTTACACGCGAGGCTTCTTTTTCCAGACATTTGCCGATACAATTTTTCAATTTTTCCCGTAAACGAGTCATTCTCACCTTTAAAGCGTTTGTGTTTATTCCCAAACTTACCGCCAATGATTTTCGACGTTCTTTTAATTTTTCGCCGTCGCTCCGATAATAATCGAGAATCAATTTACGTTCGTCCTCATCCTTTGGAATTTCAGCCAGACACGAGCGCAAGCAAGCCAGCCGCAAATCAGGATCAAACTCTGATTCGGACTTCGGAGCCTCAATGTCAGGCATCGGGTCGGAACTTGGGAATGGATTTACGCGAATATATTCAAGCCATACATATCGTGCCACTCCCAAAACATAAGATTGAAAGCTCTTTTCTATTACGACATCTTCTTCGAACTTTTTAGCAACGCGATCTAATGTTTCCTCCGCTAACTTTATATGGTCAGCTTGCCATCTACCTCTGTCCTGATTCTCAAAGAATTTCACTAGCTGAAGATGCAGGGTTACATATTTGTCGGCGGCTTTATTAGAATCGGCGTCGAGCTTGGCGAGAATTAAATTGAAAGCGTTTGAGGATAGATTAGCCATTTTAAAGTATTACTCCCACTTTATAATTGAAAGGCTATTAACCAAATATTCGATTCCTTCGATTGCTATGAGAATTCCTCGAAAAAATTAAATTTATGTTTTTCAAGACCGAAAACCGTTCCGTCCCTTTTTTTTAAATTTGTCAGCCTAAGTTTTAACGAGTCGAAATAATAGGCACCAGGCGTCAAAAGCCAAGATTTAGGAATTTCCAGCCGTCAAAAAAAATTTTGAAGTGTACAAAAAAAACTTCTGTAACCTTTTTTTGAATTTCTCAACCATATAGCGGGCGGACAAAACAAAGCCCCTAAAACAAAAAACAAAACCAAGAGAAACAGGAGAAAACGAAAATGAAAAAATTAGTCGCAAAATTCTTTGTCGTGTTGGCTTTAACGAGCGGACTGCCGAGCTTTAGCCTCGCAAACACAAACTCATCGGTCGAATCTGTTGCCAACACCTCGGCATATTACAACTGGTATCGTTTGCGCGCCAACAGGGTTCACACCCATCGCATTTTCCTTAATCGCGGATATGCCCAAATTATGATTAGCGGAGACGGCGATACGGACTTAGACTTATATGTTTACGACGGTAACGGCTTACTTGTCAAAGCCGATGGCTACAGTGATGATGAAGTTGTTAACTTAACCATCCGCTACAGTGGATATTTCCTAGTTAAAGTAGTAAACCGGGGTAATGTTTATAACGATTATACCTTAGTCGTTCGATAAAAATTATACTTACGGAAAGCCAAAACGTAAAAGCTAAAGATAAAAAATTTTATCTTTAGCTTTTACGTTTTTATTGCTTGGAAAATCTGTAACCTCTTACCAATTTCAACACCTAATAATTATTTATGTTCGCATTTTCCTAACGATTTTCCTTCAGATTTGATTAATAATTTATGTAATCAAAAAACGCTCACATTTCGCCTTAGTTGGTTAATTTCCAGAATTGCATTTAAAATCTAACGGCTATGAAAGACAAAGTTGCAATTGTAACGGGAAGCAGTCAGGGAATCGGTTTCGCTATTGCTAGCGGATTTGCCGCAGCCGGAGCGAAAGTTGTGGTTAACGGCAGAAATCTGGAAAAGCTCGAAGAAGCCTGCGACCGGCTCGCCGATTTCGGCGACAACATTCTGGCTTTGCGCGGCGACGCGACAAGCGAGACGGATATTAACCGAATCGTCAAAGTCACCAGACAGCGTTTCGGGCGAATTGACGTTTTGGTCAACAACGCTGCAACAACGGGCGTCGGAGTTCCGGTCGCGGAAATGTCGGCGGAGCTTTGGGATTTGGTTTTAAACGCAAATTTGCGCGGCGCGTTTTTGTTTTCGAGAGCTGCAATTCCGCATCTCATCGAATCCGGCGCGGGCAGAATCATCAACATCGGCGATCTTTCCGCGAAAAATCCGACACCGTTTACAGCCGCCGATGCTGCGGCAAAAGCGGGATTGCTCGCTTTAACCAGAGTTTTAGCCGCAGAGCTTGGCGCAAACAGCATCACGGTCAACGCAATAATTCCCGGTTTTCAGCCCGACACGGAAACGGGCGCGGAATTTAACGAAAAGCTCGCCGCCGCTTTTCGCGCGCAGCCGGAAAGTCTGATTGCGATGACGCAATCGCGCACGCTGCTGAAAAGATTTGAAACGGCGGAAGAAATTGCAGCGACAGCTTTGTTTCTCGCTTCGGAAGCGGGCGCGGCAATCACCGGGCAAAATATCAATGTCAATTGCGGTCTGGCGACTTATTAAAACAAGATTGTTCGTTAAGCGAATTTGAATAAACTCAGTGGAAAAATGCTTTTGTTTGCCGATGTAGATTTAAAATATTCAAAAAATATTTGACAGACCGGTCAATAATTGCTAGATTCCGCAACACTGTACGCATAAACTACTGTAAAAGCGACGGCAGGTAAACAGATGTGACGCGCTTGTTTTGGTCAAAGCCGCGTCGCTCTAAAGCATCAATTCAACTGATTCCACAAAGGAGAAAACAATGGCAAACGCAATGATAATTTTCGACGGTCCGGGACCGCTTCCGCAAACGGCAACTTTCAAGTCTCCGTCAGATGGTCCGGTAGTGTTCGTTTTGTCGGGAACAGCCCGAACAGAAAGCGCAGCGATTTTAATTGGGATAAATCTGAGTCTTGACGGTAAGCAAATAGGCAGCACGGCGATGTGCTGGGCAAACCAGAATAACAATCATCAGGCGATGAGGACGACTTATATTCCCGTCGATAATCTTAGCTTTGGCGAGCATACGATTGAAATCACCAATGCTTATTCAAATACGATTACCGACGTAAATGATTATTCTCAGGTCACTTTGTTGTATTAGCTTCCAAAAAGTAAAAAACGCGCCTGCCGAAGAATCTTTTGCGGGTAAATTCTAATAAGGTTTGAAATTGCCCGGAAAACTCGCCCAAAATGCCGCTTTCCGGGCATTCATTTATTTTATAATTCGCGCAAACGGGCATTATCCGCGATCTGTTTCATCTTTCTTGTCGCAATCAATTCTGCTCAGCAAACCTAGCTCGTAACCGATTGTTTCGATTTGCTGTTTGGTGAGTACGACGCCTTCCGGCTGGCGTTGTTTGAGCTTGAAGACGAGCGCGATGTCGCTCGGAGTTTGAATAAAATTGATGCGGTTGTTTTCGACCGGATATTTGAGCATCAGAGTCATCAATTCGGCGGTCGAAGCGTGTCCGATTGCCGATTGAATCGTGCGTCCCAGATTGTGGAATTCCTGAACCAGATTGCGGGCGGCGGTCAGCGTTATCGGCTCGTATCTATATTCGCCCGGAGCCGTTAAAATCGGCGCGTTAAGAAAAGTCAGCCGTTTGGCTTTAAAAACCCCATTTTCCATTTCAGGTTTCGCCTGTGTCATATCCATTTTTTGACGAAAAATCGGCGCGGCGGAGTTGCCGCAATTGATAACTGCCCGCATATGCTGTCATATTTGCACGGTTTTTCGCAACAATTTTTCGATTTTACTTTCTCTTGCCGCTTTCTAACGGAACGGATTTCATCGTAAAATGCGTTGCGGTTTCTTCGCAAATTTCAAAGCCCAAACGTTCATATAAATGCCGCGCCGGATTTACCTTTAAAACCTGCAATCTAACAGGCTTTTCAGATTTTTCAAGCAAATCCCGGATGATTTTTGAACCGATGCCGTGATTTTGAAATCCGGGCAGCAAACGAATGGAAGCCAGCAAAACTTCATTGTCTTTTTCAATCACCCACAAATAACCGGCATCTTTGCCGTCAATTACAATTATTTTTCCTTCCGACGGATTAAACGCTTTGATGAAGCTTTCCCTTTGCCAATTTTCATCCCAGCCCCAGGTTTGAGTTACATAATCTTTCAAAGCGGCGTTATGAAGTCGCCATAAAAAATCAAAATCGGATGTTTCGATTTGCCGCAATTCGATTTGCATTGACGGTTATTTGCGCTTTTTCCCGCGGTCGCTTTTATGAACCCAGTAATAAGACCTGACGACCAAAACGTATGAACCGATGGCGATCAGGCAAAAACAGATGAAAAAAATTGCTAACCAGACGTAAAACGACATATTTAAAAATTATGAAAAAACAATTAAGAGTTTAGCAAATACGTTTTCGAATTTGTTTTTTGAAAGATGATATTTCTTCGATTATTTTGATAAAATCATGGCAACGGAACGCTTTGTTCGACACATCTTGTTTATGTTCGACCAAATCGTTCGATTCCATTCACAATTTACAAAACAGGCGCTGATTTTCCAGCTTTTTCAATTGTTCTCGAATAAAGAATGAAGAAATTAATCAATAATAAAGCTCCGTTCGCCATCGTTTTTTCATCAATAATCGCTGCTTTCGCCTTTTTCTTAATTTCTCAATCAATCTCAAAACCGCAGGCGCAGAGTTTGGCTCCACAAACTGTGGGAAATTCCATTTCGGATAAAACGGCTGCGATCGAAGTCAAAAACGCCATTTCGCCAGCCCCGCTCGCCAAACCTGTTTTTGCAGCGGCAGCCGGACAAAATTTGAATTTAAAAAACAGCATTTCGTGGGCTTTCGGCGGCAAGTCGCAAAAGGGCTGGTATTTGTATGAATTGCTTATCGAAGAAACAATAAAATCTAAAAAAAGCGCTGAAAGTGAAGATTTTGCTGATGCCCTCGCCGACTGGCAGAAATCTGCCGGATTAAACCCGACCGGAATTTTAGACGAAACAGTTTTAGCCGCATTTATCAAAACATGGCAATCGAACCGGCTGAAGTTCTCAGGTTCTGCGTCGCCCGATGAACTGCTGACTGCACCTGCGGCTGATTTTTGGGATTCGGCACGACCTGAAGATTTCCGACGAGTCGAGCGCGAGGCTTACGCGGCTTATAAGAAAATGGTGGCAGCCGCCGCCGCCGATAAATCTTTGAATTTAAAAACCGACGGGCAGGGAAATCTCGTTGCGGAAGAAAAATTCTTGAAAATCGTTTCCGCCCACCGCTCGCGCGAACACCAGGAACGGCTGCGCGCCGCTTCGCCTAATTCCGGTCGCGCCGGTTTAGCCGTCAACAGCCCGCATTTTTCGGGACGCGCTCTCGACATTTACGTCGGCGGCGAGCCGGTTACAACGCGAGACGACAACCGCGCGCTCCAGGTCAAAACTCCGGCGTACCGCTGGCTGGTCAAAAACGCCGCAAAATTCGGTTTCAAACCGTATTTTTACGAGCCTTGGCATTGGGAATACGCGCCCGACGAAAAGCGTTAAATACGTTTTTAAGTCACAGCATTTTCAGAAAATCGGGAATCATCCGTAACTATAAACTGTCAACTATCAACTATAAACTGTCTTGCAAGGAAACTGTTATTATTGCAAAACAGTTGAAAGTTGACAGTGTATAGTTGACAGTTTGATTGTCTGAAAGTCTTATTAACAATTTTCAAGCCGGAAGGTTCAGGATTCTTCCGGCTTTTTGATTTTCGCGCGGTAGCTTAAAAACCACGCGACGCAGCCCAAAACCCCGACGACAAAAACGGCGTCCGTGTTTCCAAACCACAAACAAATGGCGGCGACAAAGATTGAGGCGAACGAGGCGGCAATACAAATTTTTCCAAATAAATTCATTTTATTATTCGGCGAGTTTGATGCAAAGAGCGGTTTTATTTCTGCCTTTTTTTGTTTTCCCAAAACGCGAGCAGCCGCGAATAGCGGTTAAATTGGCTTTGATTGTTAACCGTCAGCGTGCTGCCCAGATTAATTTTGCCGACTCCGGCGTGCTGCAATCCGGTTAAATCCCGTCTTTCGTCCATTTCCCAAACCTGTGTTAAAAGCGCGCGAATAATTTTATAATTCCCGTCAAAAAACGCATTCCGCGCACGATGTTTAAATTCGTCAAGCAAAATCTCAAAGTTCTCGTTTGCCAGCAAACTTTTTTTCGCGCCCAGACACGAAAAATCAAAGCTTTTCGCCGAAATCCGATAGCCAAAAAAAATTTTCAAGTCGTAGAAATCGAGCACGCGCTCGTCGGCGCTGAATTCGCTGGCTTCGCCGATTTCCTTCGCTTCGCCCTTTTTGCGTTGTTCGAGCGCCTCACGCTTGCTTTCAAAAATTCTGCCTTCGACAAGAACCGATAAAGCCTCCCAATTCAAGGTTTCAATATTGTCGTTTCCGGTAAAACGAAGCGTCAGATTGTCGGAAAACTTCAGACCGCGAACTCTTCGCGGTGATTTTTCGGGCGATAAATCTTCGTCCGCGACAATAATTGCGTCTAAATTGAAATCTTTCAAACGGTTTTCAATTATTCCCGCTTCCTCAACAGTTTCAACGCGCGAAACGGGCAAGGGAAATCCGAATTCAAGCAAATTTCTAAGAGAGTCCTGCTGAAAACCTAAAAACGCGGAAGCGGCTTTCAAATCGGAATGGCTCAATTCGTTTGCCGATGACGAAAAACAAACGACATTAAAACCTTTTTCCCAATTTTCGAGTTTTCGGAAAACCGGGCGAATGAGCTTTTCGTTTTTCTCGCTGATTTCGAGCTGACCGCCGCAATAAAAACAATTTAGACGAGTCGGCGCATTCGGTCGCTGGCAAAGGCTGCATTCGACCATTTGTTCGGGCGCGAAGCGGTTCAGACTTTCGCGCGGCGAATCGGTGAAATCTTTGAGCCAGCCGGGTTCGTGAGTTTCAAGCGGATCTTTTTTTTCCATAGAGGTTACGCCTCCCGACGTGCATTATAAGCCGAACGCAGCAGTTTTTTCGATAAAAATCAATAAAAAAGATACTTGACCGGAAGGCGGTCAAACGGCATCCTAAGAAATGTATTAGCGGTCTTTTTTTAACAAATCTTTTATCAGAATCTAATTTTTAAGGAGTTTATTTGACAATGAATTTTGATATTACGCAGGCGCAAAATTCGTGGCAGCTTGGGCATCGCGGTTTGGTTGCGGTTTTTATTGACGGAAACAATCTTTTTCACGCCGCGCGGTTTCACAACATTGATATTGATTACAACAAGCTTCTGCGTTTTCTCTTAGGCGACGGGCGACTTCTGCGGGCGTTTTTCTACACCGGAGTTGACGCCGGAGCCGAACGACAGCAAGGATTTCTGCTCTGGATGCGGAGAAACGGGTTTCGCGTCGTACAAAAAGAGCTGAAAACCTTTTACGACGGAACGCGCAAAGCAAATCTCGACGTAGAAATCGCCGTTGATATGCTTTCGCTGGCGGGCAGATACGACACGGCGGTTCTCGTTTCGGGCGACGAAGATTTCGTTTACGCCGTCAACGCCGTCGCTTACAAAGGCTGTCGCGTCGAAGTCGCCGGTTTTCGTTCCAATACCGCGCCGAAATTAATTGACGTGGCGGATTATTTTATTGATTTGGGCGAAATCGGCGACAAAGTGCGGAAAGATTTTTCTTCGGGAATGCGCTATGACGAGCAGCCCATTCCGTATGTGATCGCCGACAACACTCAGCCGATACAGCCGCCGCCGGTTTCCGAAGACGCTTACGTCGAGCCGCCGCGAATCGAGCCGGTCGAGCGTTTCAAAACCGTTAACGAATTCAAACCGGCTGACGATTTTAAACCGACAAACGGCGATTTGGTCGAAGATAAAGATTTAATTCGCGTCACAGACGATTTTTAAATTTGAGTTAAGTTCAAAAGAAAAAGGCAAAAGGAAAATAATCCTTTTGCCTTTTGTTATTTGAAACGCGGCTTTATTTTTTGACAACGGGCAAAACAATCATCGAAGCGTTTTTACCGCCGAAATAAATGCGCTCGGTCGCTTTTTGAAAATCGGCAGAGGTAGCGAGCTTGTAATTCGGCATAAATTTCTGCGGGTTTCGCGCGACGAGCGGAAACCAGGTGCTTTGAATTTGCACCATTATCCGGTGTCCCTTTTTGAAAGTATGTGCAATCCCCGGCATCGTAAATCCGATTTTCGACGGAACGTTCGGCGTCAAAGGCTCGGCTTTTTCAAATCCGTTGCGAAAACGCGCAGGCATTGGTTCGCCGCGCAGCAGCATTTGATAACCGCCCGACGCAAAGACGCTCGAAGCAAATTCATCCGGCGGTTTGAGACGTTCCGGCTGACCATTGGGCAATTTGTTTCCGGTTTCGGGAAATCTATAATCATCGGGGAAAACGTCAATCAGTTTGATGATGAAATCCGAATCCGTTCCGGTCGAAGAAACAAACAAAGAGGGCTTAATGTCGCCCGCGACGGTTACGTCCTCAGTCAAAGGCTCGGTTTGATAAACCAAAACATCCGGGCGCGTCGAAACAAAACGCTGATCTTCGGTCATAAAATCGCGCGGATAATTTGATGTGATTTTTTGCGTGTAAGGAACCGGATTCAAGGGATCGGAAACGTATTCGTCAAAACCGTTATGCGCGTTTGGCATTTCAAACGAGAGCTTGCCATTTGCGGTCAAATACAACGAAGTATCGGTTTTGGCAGTCGGTTCATACTGTTCAAAGCTGCGCCATTCGTGCGAGCCGGTGTCGAAAAGATTGACTTCTTTGATTTTGGAAATATCGCCTTTATCCTTCAAAAAATGATTGAAAAACGGCACTTCCATATTTTGGCGATAATATTCCCCGGTTTTCTGCTCGAAATAAGCCGTCCCGAGCCAATCGCCGTCCCGTCGAGACCAACCGCCATGATCCCAAGGTCCGATGACGAGAACATTAAAAATGCCGGGATTTTGTTTTTCGATATGCTGATAAGTTCGCAGAGCGCCGAATAAATCTTCGTTGTCGTACCAGCCGCCGACGGTCATCACCGCGGCTTTGATGTTTTTCAGTTTCGGCAGAATATTACGGTCTTTCCAATATTGATCGTAAGTCGGATGCGCCATCATCTGGTCCCAAAACGGAATGCGAAAGCCCAGAGCTTTTTCGTAGCTGTCGGCAACTTCCTTTAACCCGCCAAGTTCCAAAAAGTAATTGTAGCCGTCGGGCGTCTGGCGTCCTTTCCACTGCGTTAAATAAGCATTGCTTGAGGTCGGAGCAGGGCGCGGCTGTCCGAAATTGGAAAAGAAAGCGTAATTTTGCGCCAGAAAAAGCGCGCCGTTGTGGTGCATATCATCGCCTTGAAACCAATCGGAAACGGGCGCTTGCGGGCTGGCGGCTTTGATCGCCGGATGTGAATCAATGATTCCGGCGGAAGTGTAAAAACCGGGATATGAAATGCCGTAAATGCCGACACGAGCGTTATTGTTGGCGACGTTTTTGATGAGCCATTCGACGGTGTCGTAAGTGTCGGTTGATTCGTCAATTTGCTGCGGCGTGCGATTATCAATATCCGGGCGTACGTCCTGAAAAGTTCCTTCGCTCATCCAGCGCCCGCGCACGTCCTGATAAGCGAAAATATAACCTTCGCGCGCAAACAGCGCGTCCGGTCCGAGCGAAGCTTTGCATTTATCCTCGCCGTAAGGCTGCACCGTATAAGGCGTGCGATTGAGCAGAATCGGATATTTTTGCGATTTGTCTTTCGGCTCGTAAATCGAAGTAAAGAGTTTTACGCCGTCGCGCACGGGAATCGAAATTTCGCGTTTGGTGTAATTTTCGGCGATGTACCGGGCAAGCTCGTTTTTCTCCTGTTCCGGCGACAGCTTGCAATCGGCAGCAAAGACGAAACCGCTCAAAGCGACAAAGAGCGAAAAGAAAACAAACGATTTCAAAAAACTGTTTTTCATATTTTTCCACCAGAAATCAAATTATTTAGGCTCGAATTGAACCCAGTAAAGATTGTTTTGCCGGAATAATAACAGAAAAAACGAAGCTGCATAAAATTATTGCCCTTTCGTTTTTGAATGATGATTTTAACTGAAAAGTGTTTAACGCTAAGTTAATGCGGGCGGAGACAACTAAAAATTAATCAAAGTATGTGTTTCCGCCTTATGTCCAATGATTTGCTATGCCTAAGCCCTTGCGACATATAAACCTCTTCCAAAAAATCCCTCCGGGTCATAGCTGGATTCAAGCCCAGCCTCCCGAAAGCATTGGGTCATTTCTTCTACTGTAAAAAGCCCAAGTTCGTGATTCTCAATTTCGTGGTGGATTTCTTCCGCCGCGCCGATTAAATATTCAAAACGAATCTTCGATAAACTGCCTTCGCGGTCAGCCAAACTCATGCGGCATATTTTAAGATTTTCCAACTCTACAGTTTTCATATCAATCCGTCCCGGCGTCCAGGAGTCAGGAGTGAACCATGGCTCAATGATTATCAAGCCGCCTGGAGACAAATGATTTTTAAAACAACCGAGTGTTTTTCGGACGTTTTCCAAGCTCCGCACATAACCAATCGAGCTAAACAGACACATCACGACATCGTATTGTTGTCCAAGATGGAAATTCGTCATATCGGCTGCTTTAAATCTCGCACCTGGTACTTTCCTGCGCGCTATCTCCAACAAATCTTCATCGAGATCAATACCGTCCACATTATAGTTGTAATTCTCATTTAGAAACTTTGCATGTTCTGCCGTTCCGCAGGCAACGTCGAGTATTGTCAGAGCGTTCGGGTTCAGCTTCTGAATTAAGCGGGCAATTTTTTTCGCTTCGCTCGGATAATCTTTAAATGAAGAATAAATGAGGTCATAGTATTGTGCAGATTTTGCAAACATTCTTAAAAAATCATTCGAGAAATAAATTCAAGGCAAAACACCTGAGATAATGCAGGCGAAAAAACAAACATCGAATTTAAGAAGCAACGTGTCGCGCCTCGCGTCCAATGATTTGTATGGCGTGACTTTCACCACGCCGCTTGTTTTTAAGGCACAAATGCTGCCGGGATTGGTTTGTCGCTCGCTAAACCCCACTGAACGGCGCGAAACTGATTGTTTGAACTATTTAGCCAATACCAATTACCATCACGAAAAACAGCTACGTCGGTTTTTCCATCACCGTCATAATCAGCCGCAACCGGAATGTCACTGGATATTCCAAACTGAACGGCAAAGAACCCTTGCGTGCTTGCTAAAACATACCAGACACCATTGCGGAAAACGGCTGGATCAGCTTTTAAGTCACCGTCATAATCCCCGACAACCGGCTTGTCTGATGCGATGCCCCAGTGAACGGCGCTAAAACCATTATCGGAGCTTCTCTGCCAATACCAATTACCGTCGCGATAAACCGCGAAGTCTGTTTTTCCGTCGCCGTCATAATCAGCCGGAACCGGTTTATCCGAAGCGACGCCAAAATGGACGGTTTGAGATTGATTGTTTGCCAGGTTCAATGTATGCCAATTACCGGAGCGATAAACAGCAAGCTCCGAGCGTCCGTCGCCGGTGTAATCTGCCGGAACGGGAATGTCTCCGGCGATGCCGAATTGATAAAAACTTTCGCTGCCGTTTGTACTGTTGCGCCAATTCCAAATGCCGTCGCGGAAAACACCAATATCCGTGCGCCAGTCGCCGTCATAATCGGCGGGCGCGAATTTATCCATCGGAGCGGCAAACCAATAGGCTAATAAACCCTGATTTGAACGAAGCACATACCAAATTTTGTCGGACGGACGGAAAACTGCCTGGTCGGCTATCCCGTCACCGTTAAAGTCAAATTTAGTCGGTCTCAAAACAGAGAAATCACTACGCAGTCGTGCGATGCCGCTACGGGTTACACCGCCTATTTCGTTAAAACTTCCTCCGACCAAAATTTTACCGTCCGGCTGCACATTGATGGTATGGACGGATGAATTGGGGTAAGGAATGAAGCCAGGATCCCTCTTACCATCCGTATTGAGCCGAACCAGTTTAAAAGTATTCGTAAGAAACATTCCGACTAAAATCTTACCGTCCGGCTGTAATGCGACAGAAAGCACATTGTCAATGTTCTCGATATTTTGGTTAAATGCTTCATCAAGCGTTCCGTCCGCGTTTAAGCGCGTGACCGGTTTGACTGAATTAACAGTTGTCGTGTAATCGCCGATTATGATTTTTCCGTCTGCCTGGACGGCGATGCTGACAACGCCTCTGTGATTAGTAGGAGTGGTAAAGGGCGAGTTAAACGTTGCATCAAGCGTCCCGTCTGCATTCAATCGTGCAATTCTATGACGAGTCGAGCCGCCGAAAGCAGAGAAACGTCCGCCGACTAAAATCTTTCCGTTCGGCTGCAGCGTAATAGATTCGATGTATGAATCGGGATTCGGATTGAAAGATGCGTCCAGCGAACCATCCGCATTGACTCGCGCAAGATGGTTGCGCGTCTGTCCGCCTACGCCTGAGAATACACCGCCGATCAAAATTCTGCCGTCCGGCTGTACTGCAAGGGCATAAACGTAAATAAAGTTGAACGGTGACGTCAGGTTCACATTGAATTCCGTGTCGAGAGTGCCGTTAGCGTTTAAACGAGCCATAGAAATGCGCGTTTGTCCGCCGACGGTCTGAAACTGTCCGCCGATTAGAATTTTGCCGTCCGCCTGAATTGCAATGGTAGTAATCTGACCGTTGACATCCGCGTTGCCGAATGTAGTGTCAAGAGTTCCGTCCGGGTTTAGGCGCGCGATGCGATTTCGCGTCTCCCCATTTACCCTCGTGAAATTGCCGCCAATTAATATTCTTCCGTCCGCCTGCACCTTTATGGCATTAACATTGTCGTTGATGTTTGTGCTAAAGCTATCAACCAACTGCCCGCGCACATTTAAACTTGCCGCCGTCATCAACAGCAAAGCCATTACAGCCAGACTAAAACTCCGGCAAATTAACCTTGGATTACGCCGACAATTATCAGGATTTAGCTCAGTAACGATTGAGTTTTTTTTCATTGGAATATTTTTCATGAGGTTTTCCACTCAAAAATGTTTAGCGGAATTTTTATACTCTGATTTGATTTCATAAGTCAATAAAAACGTTGATTCAGTAAAATCAAAAGATAGTTTAAGCTACTAAATAAAATTCCGTGGAAAATTTTCAACGGAATTTTATTTACTTCATTTAAATTCACAATTTTGAGTCAAGGATTTCGCCGCTTGCCACGAGCTTTCTTAAAGATTCGATGTGCGGTTGCAGATAAGCGTCGGAGTCGAAATAAACGGTTGAACGGCGGATTTTTTCATAAACAGCGCGCGTGCCGTTTCCGAGACGGGAATTTTCAGTAATTCGCCGGTTTGCTTCGTGTTTTGAATCACGTCGTCGGCAGTCAATTCCTTGTGCCGCTGACAGCAATTCAAGCGCGAGAATCGTTTCAACGTTTTTCAAAATTTGCCGCAGTTTCAAACCAGCCGTCACGCCCATTGAAACGTGGTCTTCGACATTTGCCGAAGTCGGAATCGTATCGGCGGAAGCCGGATGCGCGAGAATTTTATTTTCCGTGGCGAGCGCAGCCGCCGTGTATTGGACGAGCATAAAACCCGAATTCAAACCGCCGCGCACGGTCAAAAACGCGGGCAGCAGATTGTTGTTGCAGTTTGAATCTACAAGTTTGGCAATCCGCCGCTCGCTCATATTTCCGATTTCCGTCAACGCCACAGCCAGATAATCAAAAGAAAGCGCGAGCAATTCGCCGTGAAAGTTGCCGCCGCTGATTACATCAATTTTCTCGCCTTCGACAAAAATCAGCGGATTGTCGGTGACTGCGTTTAACTCCAAATTAAAAACCCATTCGGCGTAATCAATCGAATCGCGCGCCGCGCCGTGAACCTGCGGAATGCAGCGCAGCGTGTAAGAATCCTGCACATTTGTCGCATCAAACGAGCGTACGAAATCGCTGTCTTCGAGAATTGTTCTCAAGTTTGCGGCGCATTTCTGCTGTCGCGGATGCGGGCGCAAAGCGTGAATGCGCTCATCGAAAGCAGCGGTCGTACCGTTTAATGCTTCGAGCGAGAGACACGCGGCGATGTCTGCGGTTTCTTTTAGATTCTGACATTGATAAGAAGCCAAAACGCCCATCGCGCACATTACAGAAGTTCCGTTCGTCAGCGCCAAACCTTCTTTCGCGGCGAGTGTCAACGGTTTTAAATTAACTTTTTCGAGAGCCTGCGCGCCCGACAAAATCTCGCCGTTAATCTCGGCAGAACCTTCGCCGATCAAAGGCAGAGCCGCGTGCGCCAGCGGCGCTAAATCGCCCGATGCGCCGAGCGAGCCTTTTTGCGGGATTAGCGGGTGCAAGCCGAGATTTAAAAACGCGAGCATCGTGCGAAGCGTTTCGAGCCTGATGCCTGAAAAACCGCGAGCCAGCGTGTTGGCGCGAATCAGGAGAATTGCGCGAGTTGTCGGAACGTCGAAATTATCGCCGACGCCGACCGCATGGCTCAATAAAATATTCCGCTGGAGAGTTTCAACGTCTTCGCGCGCAATAATTTTGTCTTTAAACGCGCCGAATCCCGTCGTAATTCCGTAGGCTATTTCGCCGCGCTCAAGCAAAGTCTGCACCGCTTCGGCGCTGCGCAAAACGTTTTGTTCGGCGTTGTCGGACAAAGAAACACGCGGCTGGTCGGGAGCGCCGTAAGCCACGGCGACGACTTGTTCGATTGTGAGGCTTTCGCCGTCTAAAACGATTTCCTGCATTTAATTTTTCATTAAATCGGCGAAACGATTCTACCTTTTTTTATCACAGTTTCAATCAAATTAGCGCCGAACTCGTAAGCGATTTGGCGATAATCCGCAGTATCGAAAATCAAAACGTCGGCGTATTTTCCAATTTCGAGCGAGCCTGTTTTATCACCGAGACCGATAGCAAAAGCGGCATTGATTGTCGCCGCGTTAAAGGCTTCCGACGGCAGCAGTTTTTGATAACGACACGCGATTGACATCGCCGCCGGAAGTGAAGGGCAGGGCGCAGAACCCGGATTGTAATCGGTTGAGACGGCGACGGCGCAGCCTGCGTCAATCAATTTTCTGGCGTCGGCAAATTCTTTCGCGCCGAAATTAAAATTTACGGTCGGCGTGACGATGGCGATTGTTTCGGAATTTGCGAGCATTTTTATTTCTTCGTCGCTCGTTCTGTCCAAATGGTCAATCGAAGTCGCGCCGAGTTCAATTGCCATTCGCGCGCCTCCCAAATTTGTAAATTCGTCAACGTGCGCCTTTAATTTAAATTTAAGCTCCTTTGCCGTTTCCAAAACGCGCCGCGATTGCGCTAAATCGAAAGCGTTGCGCTCGCAAAAAACGTCGCAGAAAAACGGCGTTTCTTCCAGCGTAAAATGCGAATCCTGAAACCATGCGGCAGCGAGCGGCAGCATTTGCTCGCAAATCAAATCAACATATTGATCGGTTTTTTCTTTGAATTCGGGCGGAACTGCGTGCGCGGCTAAAAACGTCGGAACCAAATCAACCGGGTGCGTATGGTCAAGCTCGGCAATCGAGTCGAGCATTTTAAATTCTGTAGTTAAATTTAATCCATAGCCGGTTTTGACTTCCGCAGTTGTCGTCCCGTTTTTGAGCATTTCATCAAGGCGGCGGCGCGATTGTTCGGACAATTCGTTGGACGAGGCGTTTCGGGTTTGATTGACGGTCGAAATGATTCCGCCGCCTTTTTCGAGAATTTCGAGATAATCCGCGCCTTTGATTTTAAGCTCAAATTCATCGAGACGATTTCCGGCAAACACAATATGCGTGTGGCAATCAACAAAACCGGGCGCAACCGTCTTGCCCCTGGCGTCAATCGTATTTTCGGTTTGAAAGCGGCGGTGAATTTCTGCGGTTTTTCCGACGCCGACGATTTTCCCGTCTTGAACCGCCGCCGAGCCGTCTTTTATCAGCCCGACATCCTGCATCGCAGCCGTGCCGCGTTTCGGTTTTCCGCCGCTCGCGCAAGTGATAATCTGCGCCGCCCGTTCAATAATTAAATCAACTTTTTTCATCGCACAACGCAGAGTTTATCCGTCTTTGTTCCGGTCAACAAGCCTGCTTCAGTTTACCTTTAATTGATTTTTAATTTACTTTGATTTAATTTAGCTGACAAATCTTGCTTGTTCGCTTCTGGAGGAAACGAAAAAATGAATCAAAACGCCGCGCCTTCGCCGCAATTATTTTGGGAAACAATCACCGCTTTTCAGCGTTCAGCCGCAATCAAAGCCGCCGTCGAACTCGACGTTTTTACCAAAATCGCCGAAGGTAACAAAACCGAATCGGCGATTGCCGAAGCCTGCGGCGCGCAATCGCGGGGTATCCGAATTTTATGCGACACAATGACCGTAATGGGATTTTTGACAAAGGAAAACGGCGAATACGATTTAAACGAAATGGCAGCCGCGTTTTTAGACCGCCGTTCGCCGATGTATTTGGGCGGCACAATTGATTTTATTTTGTCACCGATGCAGCAACGCGGTTTTGACGATTTGACAAACGCCGTCCGACAAGGCGGTTCGACTGTTACGGAAAACGCTTCGCTTTCGCCCGACAGTGAAATGTGGGTGAAATTTGCGCGCGGAATGACCGGAATGATGATGCCCGCCGCGCAAATGATGGCGGAAAATCTAGGTTTTGAACCCGACCGAAAGTTCAAGGTTTTAGACATCGCCGCCGGACACGGAATTTTCGGAATTACTATCGCCCAAAAATACCAAAATGCCGAAATTTACGCCCTCGATTGGGCAAACGTTTTGCATGTTGCAACGGAAAACGCCCAAAAATTCGGCGTTGGCGACCGTCATCATACTATTCCGGGCAGCGCCTTCGATGTCGAATTCGGCGACAATTACGATGTCGTTTTGCTCACCAATTTTCTGCACCATTTCGACCGGCAAACGTGCGAAGATTTACTGAAAAAGATTCATCAATCGCTGAATGCGGACGGAAAAATTTTGACGCTCGAATTCGTCCCGAACGACGACCGCGTTTCTCCGCCGTCCGAAGCGATGTTCGCTCTGGTTATGCTCGCCGCAACTCCGGCGGGCGATGCATACACTTTTGCAGAGCTGCGAGAAATGTTTGAAACGGCGGGCTTTTCGCGCAGCGAACACATTCCGCTTGCGCCTCTGCCGCAGCATTTGATTGTTTCAATGAAATAGCGATTTTTTTAAGAATTAATTTACCCTTTTTCATTTGGCATTTGCCGTAATAAGATCAGGCAAATGCTGTAAGAGTAATTTAAAAACAAACACCAAATAGTACATTTACTGCACTAAAAAGTTACAAAGATAAATGTGGATATAGGCTAAACTCTTTAAATTACTGCTTAAAAGGCGGCATCGTAATTGCTTGTAACTTGACGTTGTAATAATTAAGCAAATTAATTTTGCAATAAAAAACTCAAAGGGGAAGGCAATTAAATGAAAAAATATTTAGCTACACTCATTATGATGGCGTTCATGGTCGGCTTAATGCCGCTTTTGATGCCGGTTACTGCTGAAGCTCAACAAAAAATATACGCGAGACGCGTTGTTGGGAGAAATGGGCGCGTGCGTTATGTCAGAACTCAGAAACCGAGTTTTTATCGTCGCCACCGCAACCGCGTTAACGTGGGCGCCGGAGCACTCGGCGGCGCGATCCTCGGCGGTTTGATTGGCGGCAAAAAAGGCGCTTTGATCGGCGGCACTGCGGGGGCGGGCGGCGGCGCGCTTTACACTTATAAAATTAAACCGAAGCAAAGGAAATACGTTAGAGTCAAAAGATATTAATTCGACTCTGACTGCTTAATCTTAAAAACCGTGAAGTATTTTATACTTCACGGTTTTCTTTTGTCATTTGGTTAATGCCTTAAAAAATTGAAACCTTACTTCTGCATTTGTTTTGCAACTTTCTGCACTTCGTCCAAGACACGCAGAAGATTTCCGCTCCAGAGTTTGGCGATTTGTTTTTCGGTATAACCGCGCCTGACGAGTTCGAGTGTGACATTAAACGTTTCCGAAGCGTCGTCCCAACCTTCAACTCCGCCGCCTCCGTCGAAATCCGAGCTGATTCCGACGTGATCAATGCCTATCTTTTTAATCAGGTAATCTATGTGATTAACAAAATCCTTGACATTGACATCCGGCGCGGCAGTTTTCAACCGCTCATTGATTGCCGGTCTCATCTTCGCCCGAAAAGCCGTCAGTTTTGTCCCGTAATCAGCGCGCTCGGTTTCAGGCATTTTTAAAACATCAGCCCGTTCAAGCACCTTGAATCCCTCTTTTTCGCCAAGTTCTTTCAATATTTCGGCTGTCATTTTCGCGCGCAAATCGCTTTTCTCTTTACTGACATAACCGCGAAACGCAACAGTCTGGACGACTCCGCCATTTTTTCTAATCAATTCAAGCTGTTCATCGTCAAGATTACGACTGTGATCGCAAAGCGCACGAGCCGATGAATGCGAAGCGATAACCGGCGCTTTTGAAAGCTGAATCGCCTGAATATTCGCCTGTTTTGAAGGATGCGAAACATCAATCATAATTCCCCATTTGTTCATTTCATAAACAGCTTTT
This sequence comes from Pyrinomonadaceae bacterium, assembly GCA_036387135.1. Taxonomy (GTDB): domain Bacteria; phylum Acidobacteriota; class Blastocatellia; order Pyrinomonadales; family Pyrinomonadaceae; genus JALZCH01. The sequence goes on from DASVUH010000016.1 coordinate 33,484, forward strand.
TTGCCGAGTTCGCTCAAGCCGTTGTGCAGCCAAACATTATCTCTTTCGCCCGTGTTTGAATCCGAAAGCTGGCTGTGACCGTTATGCGCGAGCGACATATACCGCGCGCCCCGCATCGCAAAATCCTTGATTCTGCTCAAATCCGTGCCAATCGGATAAGCGTTTTCGACGCCGATCATCGCCACCAATTTCCCGGATTTATTAATCCGCCGGACATCGTTTGAAGTCAAAGCCAGCTCAATCTGATCGGGCGCAATTTTCTTTGTCAAACGTTCGATTGCGTCAAATTTATCAATCGCGTTTGCATACGCCTTTTTATATCCCTCTTCATTGAGTTCGCCCTGTCCGGTATAAACGATCATCCACGAAACATCCAATCCGCCCTGCCTCATTTTCGGCAGATTAACCTGTGTCGGAAGATTCTGCGTGTAGTTGACCGTTTCGGTAAAGTTTTTCGTATCAATGTCGTTATGAGTATCAAGCGTAATCACTTCCGCGTGAATCTTTTTCGCTTTGGCAATAAGCGCCGCATCGTCCGTAAACTTTTGCGCGTTAACGGGGACGCCCAAAAATGCAAACAGAATCGCAACCGCGACGAGCGCAGACAAAAATCGTTTCATAATTTTCTCCAGATTATTTTGAATCAAGCAGGTTTAGTTTACTTTGTCACAACTTTCGCGGGCAAGAACGATTATGATTTGCGCCCTAATTTCGAGCGCATTTATGAATCAATATAACCGTCCTTTTCGTCGCGTTCCTCATCGCGCGTTCTGCCGTCGGCGATGTCAAACCAGCGTTGATAGCCGTGTTTTGCCAATCCCCAAGCGGCTTTGCCGAAATGCTTGATGATTTTTTCTTTAATGAGATTGCGGTTGACCAAACCTTTGCGGCTCAAAAGAAAAACCGCGTCTTCCTGATCTTTGAAACGTCCAGCAATAAATTTCAAAATCACCAGCCATTCGGGTGTGAGAATCGGAACGCCGTTAATTTCTACGGCTTCATTCAAAGCCTCTTGAAACAATTTCTTAAACTCGTCTTTGCGAATAATCCAATCAACCGCGACCGCTTTTTTATTTGTTTGGATAATGTAACGCTCGCCGCCCTGCCGCAGCAAACCTCGATTTTCCAGCGGCAAAAGTTTATCGGCAATAATATCAATGTCTTTGGTCGTGCGGTCGCTTCCATAAATCGCCATCGCCAAACCGCCGACCAACGCCCAATCAACGCCGTTCTCTTTGGCAATTTCCGCAACAATTTGAATCGCCTTCGTTGCTGATTTGATATCAAGCAAATCGAGATTTATGGTCATACAAAAATCCTAAACTTCTTTTCTCTATTAGCTTTCTAAACTATTACCGCATAAACTTCCGCCGAATCGCCAACGCTAATAACGCCGCTTGCAACGGCACAATTATCTTTTCTGAAACCATTAAAAATACGCCTGTATTTGAGTTTGGTTTGATATGTTCGATATTTTGGAAAGTCGCAGTTGCCAAACTTTGTAAAATTGCTTGACTAAAAGAAAGGTGAACTTGAATATCACTAATTTTGAAGTCTGCGGAATAATATCCTATCGCGTAAATCATTATGATTATTCCCAAAACTACTGCCGCTTTTAGAGGACTTTCACCATAGTTAGACGAAAGCCAGTACCACCACTGCAAAGACCAGACTTTTACTTTATTTTTATCTTCTTGTCGATAAGATTCTTGAGCAAACTTTCTAAAGTCTGAGGCTGTTGTGTAACTTTTACTTTCCTCATGATTGTCTGCTAATTGCCAACAGGTTTTAGTCAAATGTTTATGCGGATTTTCAATATTTTGACTCCTTAACTTTTGGAGTTCTGTTGCTAGTTTAATTTTTTCATTGTCAGAGTATTGCCAATGACATATTGTGAAAACAAATTTTCTGGCGTCAATATCGACAAACCAACTAGGTTCAAGTCGAACCGTATGAAAACTTATTTTTTCTGGCTTTTCAATCATCGCATTCTGTAAATTTAGAACGGCGTTCTCATTAAAAACAAAATTTCTGTTGTTTCCTCTAAAAATGACAAAGTTCAGAAATTCTGCGGATTCAAAATTTACGATATTAGAGAATTCTGCATCTCTAAAGTTTGCGATAAATAATTTTGACTGTTTAAAATTAGCTTCTTTAACAAAAATTGCTTCGATAAAATTAGCGTGTCTGACAAATTCCGAAGATTCAAAATCAGCTATTTCCGAAAACATAGCCTTTGTAAATTTTCCGTTTGAAAAGAATGTGTATTTAAAGTTGGCTTTCCCTAAAAATTTAGTTGAAAAGAAATAGGCATCGGCATTAAATTTCGCAAAGATAAAATAAGCTAATTTGTGAAAGGATACTGAATCAAAATTCGCGTAACCAAGAAATTCGGTTTTCATAAAATAAGCATCATTAAAAAAAGTAGCGTGACTAAAGTCCGCCTCAATTTCAACTGTGTTTCCAAGACCAAAAACACAAGGAAATCGAACATAGCGGAAATCATATTTTATTTTTGCTTTCTCTGATTCCTTTTTAACATCAGTTAAATCATTTAATTGTTTTATTTGATTTTGAATTTTGGTAATTACTTTTCCTGAGGCTTTACGAAATTCTTCTATGTTTTTATCTTTATTAGGAAGATGAAAAATACAGTAATAATTATCATCTGAATGTTTATGAGTTTGTAAATCGCCGCATAAATTTCTTCTTATTTCACTGCGAATACTTTCTCGCACTATCTCCTCAACTTCATTTGAACAGCTGTTCTCAAGGTTATGGTGAATTTCGTTATTAATATGACAGCTTATATCCATAGTTTTCTATTTCATCGGAATTTTTACATCTTCCATTCGGCAAATTCAATCGCTTCTTCATAACCCGCATCAGCGTGGCGGAAATAACTGTTTTCAACAGGATATAAATTTTTTGCTCTTTTAAATTTATCATTTTCCTGTTAAATTCCATTCGCGATTTTACAGGAGGAGATACAGCTATGACGAGGTTAAATGTCGCGACATACTCGCTTTTTCCGGCGATTATTATTTGGGGAATACTGCTGGGCGGGATTGTTTATTCGCATATCGCTTTTTTTCCGGTTTACCTGTCCGATTTGCCGAATTCGGCGGTTGTGGTTAACGGGAAATACGCCATTAACGAAGTGCCGTTTTGGATGACCGTTCATCCGCTGCTTATTTTATCGCTGATTATAGCGCTGGCGCTGAACTGGAAATTTAAGGCGCGGCGCAAGCTGATAGCTTTGAGTTTCGGAATTTATATCGTCGTGCTAATTGTTTCCGCCGTGTATTTTGTTCCCGAACTGATGGCTTTTGCCAAAAGCCCCGAATCGAATCTTCCGGCGTCGGAATGGCTTGCGCGCGGGCATCGCTGGTACAATTTAAGCCTGATTCGCGGTTCATGGTGTTTTATTGGCTTTGTCCCTTTGCTAATCGCTTTGAGCAAACCGGCAGTTGAGCCGCAAACATCCGAAAAGCCGAGTCCCGCTTAATCCGCTTTATTTTATCATCGGAATTTTTACATTATTTTTTTTCGCAAATTCAAACGCTTCATCATAACCGGCGTCAACGTGGCGTACGACGCCCATTCCCGGATCGGTGGTTAAAACTCTTTCGATTCTTTTTGCCGCTTCGGGTGTGCCGTCGGCGACGATGACTTGTCCGGCGTGCAGGCTGTAACCGATGCCAACTCCGCCGCCGTGATGGAGCGAAACCCAGGTTGCGCCGCCGACGGCGTTGATCATTGCGTTGAGATAAACCCAATCGGCAATGGCGTCCGAGCCGTCTTTCATCGCTTCGGTTTCGCGGTTGGGCGAAGCGACCGAGCCGCAGTCGAGATGGTCGCGTCCGATAACCACTGGCGCTTTGAGTTCGCCCGATGCGACCATTTCGTTTAATTTCAGACCCGCTTTGGCGCGCGCGCCGTAACCGAGCCAGCAGATTCGCGCCGGGAGACCTTGAAAACGGACTTGTTCCTGCGCCATCGTCAGCCAACGTGCGAGATGGTCGTCTTCGGGGAAAAGGTTCATCATCGCTTCGTCGGTTTTGTGAATGTCCTCTGCATCGCCCGACAGCGCGACCCAGCGAAACGGACCTTTGCCTTCGCAAAAAAGCGGGCGGATGTAAGCCGGAACAAAACCGGGATAATCAAAAGCGTTTTCGACGCCGTTGTCTTTGGCGCGCTGGCGAATATTGTTGCCGTAATCGAAAACAACCGCGCCGCGTTTTTGGAATTCGAGCATTGCTTCGACGTGCCGCGCCATAGAATCCATTACTCGTTTTTCATACTCAACTTGATTTTCCCCGCGCAATTTTGTCGCTTGTTCGACGCTCAAACCTGCCGGAATATAACCGTAAAGTACGTCGTGCGCCGAAGTCTGGTCGGTGACGACATCCGGGATGACATTTCTTTCCAAAAGCTGCCAATGAATTTCCGCCGCGTTGCCGTGCAAAGCAATTGATTTCGGCTCTTTTTTAGAAACAAATTCGTTGACTAATTTCAACGCTTCATCTAAATCCGCTGCTTCGACATCAACTTGTCCAAGATTTAAACGTCTTTCAATCCGCCATTTATCAACTTCGACAAAAAGACCTACGCCGTCGTTCATCGTAACGGCTAAAGGCTGCGCGCCGCCCATCTCGCCTAACCCGGCTGTCAAAACGAATTTCCCCGCCAAACTTCCCCAACCGTGTTGGAGGGCAAGCGAGCCGAAAGTTTCATAAGTGCCTTGCAAAATGCCTTGCGTGCCGATGTAAATCCAGCTTCCGGCAGTCATTTGCCCGTACATTATCAAGCCTTCGCGTTCCCATTTGTCGAAATTTTCCTGTGTCGCCCAAGCCGGAACGATGTTTGAATTGGCGAGCAAAACGCGCGGCGCGTCCGCGTGCGTTTTGAAAACTGCGACGGGTTTGCCCGATTGAACGAGGAGAGTTTCGTCCGGTTCGAGATTTCGCAATGATTCCAAAATCGCGTCGAAACATTCCCAATTTCGAGCCGCTTTCCCGCGCCCGCCGTAAACGATTAAATTATCGGGATCAAACGCGACTTCCGGGTCGAGATTGTTTTGAATCATTCGATAAGCGGCTTCGATGAGCCAATTTTTGCAAGCGAGTTCGCTTCCGCGCGGAGCTTTAATAATTCTGTTCATATTTTTAGCGAATTTATGATAGCTTGAGCGTTTCTAACAGAAATTGCAGATATTTTTCAACTGACAAGTAAATTCAAGCTCAAATAATTCTATTGTTGCAGCCGGTTCGGTGCTACTTTTTTGCAGCCTTTTGCGCTTTTAAAAGTAAGTTAATTTTTGGAGGAAAAATGCAGCGTTTAAAATTTGCACTTTTGGTTGGTTTGATTTTTGTTTTCGGCGCATCGGCGCAAACGCCCGAACCGAATCGTGATCCTGAAAAAATCAAATTCGTTACTTCCGACATTGATAATTTCTGGCGAGCTTACGATATAGCAAGCAAAGAAATTGACAAGGAAAAGAAAATTGCGATTTTCCAGAGCGAATATTTTGATAAAGGCAGCATCGGGCTGCAGGATTTTACTTCCGCGCGTATTAAAAGCTCGAAAAATCTGGTCGAATCAATCGAAAAACATCCGAAATATTATGCCTCGATTCGCCCTTCGACTTTACGCATCGCCGATTTTGAAAAGCAGATGCGGAAAAGCTTCCGCAACTTGAAAAAGCTTTACGCGGACGCAGTTTTTCCAGATGTTTACTTTCTGGTCGGTGTTTTAAATTCCGGCGGTACGCTTTCAAAACGCGGTTTGCTCATCGGTTCGGAAATGTACGGCTTGACACCGAAATCCCCGCGCGAAGAGCTTAACAACTGGCTCAAATCCGTTTTGCTGCCGGTTGATAATTTGCCGTATATCGTCGCGCACGAATCAATTCATTACCAGCAGAAAATGACGCCGCACCAATCTCTGCTTGCCAAATCAATTCAGGAAGGAATGTGCGATTTTATTGCCGAAATGATCGCCGGAAAACACGCCAATCAAGTGCAAAAAAACTACGGCGAAGCAAATGAAATCGCGCTTTGGAAAGAGTTCCAAACCGCAATGTGGGAAAAAGATTATTCGAAATGGATTTACGACAGCGTTAACGCCAAAGACCGCCCGGCAGATATGGGTTATTATATGGGCTACAAAATCGTGCAATCGTATTACAACAACGCCAAAGATAAACGGCAGGCGATTAAAGATATTCTGGAAATCAAAGATTTGCGGAAGTTTTACGAAGCAAGCAAATACGGCGAAAAGTTTGGCAATTAATTTCGTAAAAAACCTGCTTTATTTTACGAAATATTAAATTTAGAAAGCGGATTGTTTGGTTTAATGAGGTTGTAGCGTTCGAGCTTCATATATAAATTGCGGCGCGAAATGTCGAGTTCGCGAGCGACGCGCGAAACGTTTCCGTTATGTCTTTGAAGAGCTTCGAGGATAACCCGGCTTTCAATTTGCGAGATTACTTCGTCAAGCGTTCCGGTTTCTCTCTTGACGCTAAAAACGGCTGCAGAAGATTCGTCAGTCAAATTAATCGAACTCGGTTCCTGCGAAAGCGGCAGGCTGGTGCGCCTTAGCTCCGGCGAGAGGTGTTCGGGCGTAATGATTTCATTATCGTCTGCGCGAACAACGATTCTTTGCAATTCGTTGCACAATTGACGAATATTTCCGACCCAATCGCAAACCATCAACAAATCCACAGTCTGCGGAGTAATTGTCACGTTTTGCTTGTTATATTGAGTTGAATAATGGTTGAGATAATGGTTAACGAGAAGTGGAATTTCCGAGCGTCTTTCCCTAAGCGGCGGTATTCTCAGACGAATTACGTTTAAACGATAATATAAATCTTCTCTAAAAGTGCCGTCAGCTACTTTCGACTCCAGAGAAACGTTTGTCGCGGCGACAACTCTGACATCTACCTTTATCGGTTTCTTTTCTCCGAGCGGCTGAATTTCTCCTTCCTGTAAAAACCTGAGCAGTTTCGGCTGTACATCGAGCGGCAAATCGCCAATTTCGTCAAGAAAGAGCGTGCCGCCGTCCGCCGAACGGATTACGCCGGGAGAATCCTGCGTCGCGCCTGTAAAAGCTCCTTTGCGATAACCGAAAAGATGTCCTTCTGCGAGTTCTTTCGGCATTGCGGTACAGTTAAAGGGCACGAAAACCTGATCTTTACGGTTTGATAATTGGTGCACGGCGCGCGAGACAAGCTCTTTTCCGGTTCCTGATTCGCCCGTAATGAGAACTGTAATATCGCTGGTTCTGATTTTATAAATTTCTTCGACGAGTGTTTGCATCCTCGGGCTTGAATGAATAAAGCCGGGCAAAGGGCTTTCAACCTTTAAACGCTCGGATTCGACAAGCGTTTTTTGAGTTTTATGTCTCTCTTGCAGCGAGCAGATTTTTAAACCAAGCTCAACGGTTTTGATAATCGGTTTGAGGCTCGAATTATCGGATAATCTGGCTCCAGAGCGCGGAAAAACCAGCAAAAATGAAGGCGCTGCGCCTGTGTCAGGCATTTCTATGACGGCAAAATTGTTTGCTTCTGAAAATTCTGAAAGGTTTCCGTTTTCCTTTGTCCGCTGCAAATCCGCGAGCACTTTTTCTGATTCGGCGGCGGTGAAACCTGAATACGAAACAGCCGAAAGCTTGCTGTGAGATTGGGTGTCGGAAGGGCGCGCTATTAGAATTTTCCTGGCTCTGCTCTCCTTTTGTAAAATGGATAACAATTCGTGAAAAAGCAATTCTCTGGATGTGGCGGCTTCGGCTAATCTGGTGGTCAAAAGCCCTATGTTTTGCGCCGGATGTTTGATTTCAACGGCGGTCGTTTTCAGATTTGCGCGAGCTGTTTTTGCTTGCTCTAGCAGCCTTTTGATTTGCAGGTAAAGAAAGTTTTCGATGGCTTGATCGAAATATTCAGCAGCTCTTTTCGGATTCGTTTCACTGAGAACCGTGCCAAGCTCGTAACGACAAAGCGCCGAGTGATAATAATCATGAATTACTTCGTACATCGAGAGACCGCGACTCAGATGATATTCAGCGAGCGTCGAATCATTTTTGGCTTGTGCGGCGAGACCCTTTAATCTTTCGTAATAAGCCGCAATATACAAATCCGTTTCGTGATCCTGGTCCGGTTTGGCGAGATTGATTTCGGTTTCAAAATCGTCCCATTCTTCCTGCTGGCGATAAATGTCCGCAAGCTGTAAATGAGCGTGCTGGATGAAGGAGTGGTGTTTTAGTGCCTCTGCGGTTTCAATATATTGTTTGACGATGCTGACCGCGCGTTTATATTTTTTGATTGCCTGATGATAGCGTCCCCAATTGTGAAGCGCCTGAGCGAGATACCATTGACGGTTTTGAATTTGACTGACCTCGACGGCTCTTCTTAAGCATTTTTCGGCTTCGTCAAAATCTTCTCGCAATAAATATAGCTCGCCTAACGAATCATAAATTACGGGCAGAGATTTGTGATTTATTTCAACTGCAATTTTGAGCGCCCGTTGCAGCGCTTTTTCGGCTCTCTCCCAATTCCCGACTCTGACCAGATTAAGACCGAGATTGTTATACGCAACCAGAACGTTTGCGGTATGTTCGGTTTGTTCAAAATAGCGAGCCGATTTTTCCAGACAGGCGATGCCTTCGACCGGGCGATGCGTGATTGTATAAGCCGCCGCCATATCCGTGTAAGCTCTGCCAAGAACGTAGTGTTCCGGGCGGCTGCCGACAATATTGATAATCTGGTGGCAAAGTTCGATGCTTTCTTCAAACTTGTTTTCCTGGACGGCAATGGTCGAAAGAGCCGTATAAGCGTGAGTCATACCGCGGCGGTCGCCGATTTCGCGATAAACTTCAAGTGATTCAACCGCAAAATCGCGAGCAATTTTAGATTGCCCGACCGCACGGTATGATCTCGACAAGGAAGCCTTAATCAGACCTATCAGTTGTTTGTCCGCATTATCCGCCGTCGCTTGCTCTAAAATATTTTTGAGAAGGGAAATCGCTTTCGGGGCGTTAGCCAGGTAATTATACAGCAGTGCGATTTGAGCCTGAGTTTCGAGGTCTAAACGACGGTTAAGAGGCAATCGAACTTCTTCGCTTGCATACATTTTCAGGACATCAAGCGCTTCTTCATAGCGAGCTTGCAATTCAAGCGCTCTTGACCGAAATAAACGCAGCTTCGCCAGCAAATTCACATCGCGAGGTTTGAGTTTTAAAAGGGAATTGGTTTTCTCTTCTGCGACGCGCGCAACTCCGAGTTCAATTAATTCTTGTATTTGCTGTATTTCGGCATCAAAATCTGTGTTTGAGAAATACTTTGACGATGCGGCTCCGATTTGATGAGCGTAAAACTTTTTATCAAATCCAGAGAGATTTTTGTTTTGAGGTGTTTTAAGCGCCATTGTTTTGAAGTGCTTTGTGACAGAAACCGAAAGATTAGGATGTTAAATTAACACCAAACTTTCTTTTGAGCAAAAGACAATTCAAAAAACAACGCAAAAAAGTTAAAAAAGAGTTCGATTTTTAGAACCGAACTCTTTTTTAACTTTTGAGACAACTAATTTTGTTTTCTAATCCTGCTTAATGAGTGATTAGTCACCCAACAAAATTCCTTTACCAGTGTAATCAGAAACCATAATTCCTTTGCCCGTGTAATCCGACACCATGATTCCTTTGCCCGTGTAATCAGAAATCATAATACCTTTTCCAGCGTAATCCGAGATCATAATACCTTTGTTTGAATTGTTTGTGTTTTTCATTTTTTTTCTCCTTCTTCTTTTTTTTGTTTTTAGTTTTTAACTTCTGCCATATCTAATTACAATCAGCGTGCCAGACAATATTACACTTCTCTTTGTTGAGGTAAGATATTAGGCAAGAAGAATTTATGATTTTATTTGGATCCGTTTTACCAATCCTGGCGTTTCAATATTGACTGACTAAAATTTAGCCGGATTTTTATTCTTTTTCAGTTTTATGTTTATTTTTTCGCATAAAAGCCTTTTATTTGTTGTTTGTGAATGGTTTTGCTTTAAATAGGAGCAGTGTGCAAAAAATAGCCAATCGTTGGTTGTTTTTGATTGAGGATTAAAAAAGATTAGTTTTTCTTTCAGTAAATCTCAAATAATTTTGCATAATGAGTCGCATTTATGTTTCAAATAGCGCCACGAAAGAAAGGACATTTCATGAGGAATTTAATTTTTGCCGCGTTAATAATTTTACTATCAATTTACTGTATTCAGGGACAAACGACTCAATCCAATACTGATCCGAACAAAGCCAAATTTGTGACTTCAGACATAGATAATTTCTGGTGCGCCTTTGATTTAGCCGCAAAAGAAACCGACCGGGAAAAGAAGATTGAAATTTTTCAGCGCGAATATCTCGACAAAGGCTCAATCGGCTTAAAAGATTTTCTGCGTCTGCGAATCAAAAGCGCGAAAACATTGACCGAGACTGTCGAAAAGCTGCCGCATTTCTTTGCTTCGATACGCCCATCAACTCTGCGTATCAAGGAAATGGAAAAACAGATGCGTCAGAGCTTTCGCAAATTTAAGAAAATTTACCCCGAAGCTGTTTTCCCAGACGTTTTCTTTGTTATCGGCGTAACGAACACAGGCGGAACAGCTTCGGAAAACGGTTTGCTGATCGGAGCCGAGCTTTACGGCGCGACCTCAAGCACGCCGCGCGAAGAATTCCCGGATTTGTACAAAGCCTTTCTACCGGAAGAAAAAGACCCAAATCAATTGCGTTTAAAAGTAAACAAGCTGCTCGATGTCTCTTTAAAACCCGTAGAAAATCTAGCGCCTGTCGTCGCGCACGAATCGTGTCATTTCAATCAAAAATATCCAAAGCTCGACACGCTCCTTGCCAAATCCGTTCAGGAAGGGGCTTGCGATTTAATCGCTAAATTAACCGCCGGAAAACCGATAAATCCACCACAGCACGTTTACGGAAATCAGCACGAAGCCGAACTCTGGAGCGAATTTCAAACCGAAATGAATGGCGCAAGTACCAAAAACTGGATGTATAACGGTTTGACAGCCGGAACGCGCCCGCCGGATTTGGGCTATTTTATGGGCTACAAAATCAGCGAAACTTACTACAAAAACGCCCGCGACAAACGACAGGCAATCAAGGACATTTTGGAAATCAAAGATTTTCCAAAGTTTTTTGAGCAAAGCAAATATGCTAAAAAAATGCAAAGTTAATTTTCTGATTTCTGTTGAGTAATCAAGTAATTTGCGTTATAACTATTTCGCACAGAGGCTTAACAACTGTTCTTCATAGGTAACAAATGTTTTTGATTATTAAAAATAATTGTTAATAGCCAATATGCATTCAAATGAGAATTGTGAGGTTAGCGATGGAAACCACATCTGAGAAGAATACAAATTCAATAGCAACAAGTGAATCACGGATTTCATTTCCGGTTAAAAGAATAATAACCATTGTTATTGTCCTTTTGCTTGATATATTTGCAATTTATTTGATGATTAGTTTCGGAAAAGCAAATAATGAGGAAGAATTAGGGAAACTTGGTTATGAAACGATAAAACTTTCAATTCAACTTTTTTTAATAGTTTTAGTCGGCGGAATATTTATACAAGAATACAATCGCGCTCGCGCCCGAAAAGATGCGGTCAATGAATTTCGAAGGACATTCCTCAGAGATCTTTTACGTATATATTCAGATGTGAAAGGGGCACGCCGCATTCTCCGTGCTAAATGCGAATCAAGGACAGATGGTAAAACTACCATTGCCGAAGATTGTATTCCAATTACTATTTATCACGAGCACATTTCAACAATTAATGCGAATCAATTAGAGCTAGAGATTATGGTGCGAGAGCTAAAAATCATTAAGGGTGTTTTCAAGAATACTGTTGTTTTGATTGATTTTATCAAAGGCATGGAAAGATACCTTAATAAAGTCATTAGTGAATACGAAACAATTGTGAAAGCTCATAGAGGGGCAACATCAATACCTCTTTCAGAAGTGCCCCGGCTTAAAGCATTAGTAGTAAAAGGTGAAGGAAGTGATTTTCTGGAATTCTCTAGTCGCTATCATGAAGCTTTGATTATTATTCAAGAAGAAAGAGTTAAAGTCTTATAAATTACCTTTTATATGAGAAATATACGCCGGCAAATGTATAAAAAAAACCAACCTAATACAAGTTTGCCAAATATGTGATGGACAGGGAAAAGTCCGGCGAAATAGTCGTTACTTCTGCTTCCAACACGCCAAAATTTATGGAAAGCCGAAACCTTTAAAGTGACTTGGTCATTTCTAACCATAACCGTAATGGAATCTAAATTGCGTCCGAACAAAAAAGCAATCTGTAAAATACAGTAAAAATAACTAAAAGCTGCTCCCTTGCGGCTTTTGCTGTTTGACCGTTAAAATAAAAGTTTCTGCGATGAGACAAATTTTCAACTGTCTGTTTCGCGGAGACTTTTTGTTTTATGGCAATCGAAAAAATCACGGTTCGCGGGGCGCGCGTTCATAATCTCAAAAACATTTCGGTCGAAATTCCGCGCGAAAAATTAACTGTTGTTACAGGGCTTTCAGGTTCGGGGAAATCCTCGCTCGCGTTTGACACGATTTACGCCGAAGGTCAGCGTCGTTATGTTGAATCTTTATCGGCGTATGCTCGTCAGTTTCTCGACCAATTGGAAAAGCCGGACGTTGATTCGGTTGAAGGGCTTTCGCCTGCGATTTCAATCGAACAGAAAACCGTTTCGCGCTCGCCGCGTTCGACTGTCGGGACTGTGACCGAAATTTACGATTATTTGCGATTGCTGTTTTCCTCAATCGGTCAGCCGCATTGCCCGAATTGCGGCGCGGAGATTACGCGCCAATCGGTCGAACAAATTAATTCTAATGTTTTGAGCTTGCCGGAAGGCTCGCGGGCGGTGATTTACGCTCCAGTCGTCAGAGGCAGAAAAGGCGAATTTAAAAAAGAGCTTGAAAAATTCTTGAAAGACGGTTTTACACGCGCTCGCATTGACGGCGAGATGCGGATGCTCGACGAAGAGATCAATCTTCAGAAAAGCAAAAACCACACGATTGAAGTCGTCGTTGACCGATTGATGGTTAAAGAGGGAATTAAAGAGCGTCTGAACGAATCAGTTCGCACGGCTTTGAAAATGACTGACGGCGCGGTTCTGATTTCGGTTGTTGACGGTGAGGAAAAGCTTTATTCGGAAAAAATGGCTTGCGTGAATTGCGGAATCAATTTGCCGCCGCTCGAACCGCGCTCGTTTTCGTTTAACTCGGCTTACGGCGCTTGCAAACGTTGCAATGGAATCGGCACGGTTTTGGAGGTTGACCCGACGAAAGTTATCGCCGAAGGCAATCTCGCCTGGAAAGAGCAAAACTTTTTCGGCGCTGCCGACAAACAAGGTTCTAGTTATTTGAAAACCGCTTTGCGAGCCGTGATTGAAAAATTCATTGAACGCGCTCAGAAAAAGGGCGAAACCGTTGATTTTGATTTGACGACTCCGTTTATTAATTTGCCGCAGGAAGTCCGCGACACGTTTTTTTACGGCGGAAAAGGGCGTTTTGAGTTTACGGAAGGAAAATATAAATACGAATCGGAATGGAAAGGCGCAGTCCGATTTTTGCACGACCGCTTGCAAAACGCGCCTTCAACTAAAGTGCGCGAGGCGCTCGAAGATTTGGTTTCGCCGATTGTTTGCCCCGAATGCAGCGGCAAACGTCTCAAACCGGAATTTCTGGCTGTTAAAGTTGCGGGAAAAGGAATCGCTGATTTCACGGAAACGATGATCGAAGAATCGCTCGCAGAGTTTGAAAAACTGACTTTGAACGAACGCGAAGATAAAATTGCAGGCGGCGTTTTGCGAGAGATTCGAGAACGAATGAATTTTCTGCAAAAAGTCGGACTCGGATATTTAACTCTCGACCGCTCTTCGGCGACTTTGAGCGGCGGCGAAGGACAGCGAATTCGGCTGGCGACTCAAATCGGCTCTCAATTGCGCGGCGTTTTGTATGTTTTGGACGAGCCTTCAATCGGTCTGCATCCGCGCGATAATCAAAAGCTTCTGGAAACTCTCGGACAACTGCGCGATTTGGGAAACACTGTTCTGGTCGTCGAACACGACGAAGAAACAATCGAGCGCGCCGATTATGTCATTGATTTGGGACCCGGCGCGGGCGTTCACGGCGGCGAAGTCGTCGCATTCGGAAAACCTGAAGAAATCGCTGCAAATGAAAATTCGATTACCGGAAAATATATTTCCGGCGCGCTCAAAATCGAGATTCCGAAACAACGGCGCGAGCCGAACGGCAAACAAATCACTGTCAAAGGCGCGCGCGCGCATAATCTCAAAAACATTGACGTTTCATTTCCGCTCGGAGTTTTGACGGTTGTTACGGGCGTTTCCGGTTCGGGAAAATCTACGCTGGTTCACGATATTTTGTATCGCGCGCTCGCGCAGGAAGTTTATGGCTCTCTGGCAGAACCGGCGGAACACGACACGGTTGAAAATTTGGATTTGGTTGATAAGGTCATCGAGATTGACCAGTCGCCGATTGGCAGAACGCCGCGCTCAAATCCGGCGACTTACGCAGGGCTTTTCACGCCGATTCGCGAGCTTTACGCAATGCTGCCCGAATCGAGACAGCGCGGTTACAAAGCCGGGCGTTTTTCCTTCAACGTCAAAGGCGGGCGGTGCGAGGCTTGCGAAGGCGCGGGCGTAAAAACGATTGAAATGAATTTTCTGCCCGATGTTTACGTGATGTGCGACGTTTGCGGCGGCGCGCGTTACAACCGCGAAACTCTCGCCGTCAAATATAAGGGCTATTCGATTGCCGATCTGCTCGGAACTTCGATTGAAGAAGCGTTGGAAATTCTCGAAAACGTGCCGCAAATCAAACAAAAGCTGCAAACTCTGTTCGATGTCGGTCTGGGTTATATCAAATTGGGGCAATCGGCGACGACTTTATCCGGCGGCGAAGCGCAGCGCGTCAAGCTCTCTAAAGAATTATCAAAACGCGCGACCGGCAAAACTATTTACATTTTGGACGAACCGACGACCGGGCTACATTTCGCCGACGTGCATAAATTACTGGATGTTTTGCAGCGGCTGGTCGAGGTAGGAAATACCGTGATCGTTATTGAACACAATCTGGATGTTATTAAATCGGCGGATTATGTCATTGATTTGGGACCGGAAGGCGGCATTTACGGCGGAAAACTGGTTGCCGCCGGAACGCCCGAACAAATCGTCAAAAACAAAAAATCGCACACCGGCGCGGCTTTAAAAACGCTGCTCAACGGCAATTCAAAAATGAAACAAGCCAAGTAAAAGATTGTTCTCTAATTTAGCTTGTCGAATTTATTTAGAATTCGGACCGATTACGGTTGGCGGGAGTTGAGAATCAATTTCCGCTTTAATTTCTTTGTGTGAAGGTTCGGTTTTTACGCCCAGCCTGATGGCGAGTTTTTCCGACAAATCCGAATCTTTTGAAGCAAGTTTATCAAACTCTCTTAACGCGAGATTTCTAAAACCCGCTTCGTCATAACAAAGCGCCAATTCAAAACGCGCGGCGTTTAATTCCGGCTGTTTTTTGAGCGCGGCGTTTAAATAATCAATCGCTTCGTTCGGTTTTTTATCTTCTCTTAAAGTTTTGCCCAGCTCGTAAAGGCTGAAAGCTGCATCGCCGTTGACTTCGACTGCATTTTTAAAGGCTTTGATGGCATCGTCGCGGCGCAAAAGTTTGTTATAGCAAGTGCCGAGCAAATGATACGCGCTCGAATTGAACGGATTTATTTTGAGAGCGTCGTTAAAAGCGATAATGGCTAAACGGTATCTGCCCATGAGAAAAAACGATTCGCCCAGCCGCACGCGCAGTTCGGATACATCCGGCTGGAGATTAGCCGCCTTTTGAAACGATTTCGCCGCTTTCTCATATTCGCCAACCGAGGTTTGCGTGATGCCGTCGCGGTAAAAATCAAAGGCTTTGCCCCATGTCTCCGGCGTTATTTTCGTGCCGTCTTCGAGATAATAATTATCTGCATTTTCGTACGGTTTGGGAGTTAATTCTTCGCGTTCAGCCCTATAAAGGGTTTGGATTTCGCCCGTATTTACACTCCTTCCATATAAATATTCCGAGCGATTGTTTGCGGCATTATGATCGGCGGATAATTTGAACGGCATTGTGACAAGCACAGAGGCGGCGGCGACGCCGATTGTCCAGCCGATTGCTTTTGTTTTCAGTTCGGAAACTTTTCCCAGATCAATTTCCGCGCTGAAAAACTCTTCTTCAATTTGTTCGGATTTGGACGAGAGAGTTTGATAATTATTCGCAATCTCTACGGAAAGACGTTGAAGGCGCGGCAGACCGTTTCTGATTTCCGTTTCGAGCCGACGGCGTTTTTCTTCAAATTCCGCCTCGATTTTTTCTTCAATCCGACGCTTATTTTGCGGCGTTAGATGAAAAACGAAATTTCTCTCCAATTCTATGCGCCAAGCGAAGAGGCGATTTTTATTCTGCTGGCTAAAATACGGAACGCGCCGGAAATTCTCAACCGAAATGTCGTCGGCGCTGACGATCTGGAATTTGTTTAATTCTTTAATCTGCGCTTCGGTCAGATGTTTGATTTCGGCGCGGCGCAGCGGAAACCCTTTGAGATAAAAAATAAGCTGACGCCGATGAAACTCGCTTTCAAGTTCTTTGAACCTCGCCGCACGCGCCGCAGGTAAATTTTTAAATTCGACGACCGCGTTTTTTAATTCGGCGCGGGCATTGGTGAAAACTTCTTTGCCGGCAAGTTTTTTCCATTCTTTTCGGAATTTTTCGAGATTCCGGCTGGCTGAATCAAAAACCGTTTGCGCCTCGCTTTTAGCCGTTTCAGTCAGCGATTTAATGATCGCCGTACAAATGTAGAAAAAAAGAATTAGGGTTGAAAAAAACGCCGAACCGAAAAAAGTGATGACAAAAATAATTGCCAGACTTAGCGCGGCTAAATAAAGTGCCAGATTCCGATTAAATTTCGCCACCGCTTCTGCGATTTGCGGAGAAGCGGGTAAATCCGGGACGCTTCCCGAAACTTTGACGGGCAATTGCGACGGAACGTCGGGCGGTTTGATGGCGTCAATCAATCTGCCGATTGTCACCAAATCGGCGTTTGGATCAGCAACGAAGTTTTCGTTGAAACGCGCCGGAAAAAACAAAACTCCGGTTTGAGCTTCCACCGCGCACCAGGCGCATTTCTCCAAGTTATTCCAATAAAAATGAGATTGGTTGAAATTACATTCGCGCAGATCGGTTTCGAGCGCATCGAGCGCGTCAGCCCATTCGCGCGCGGTCGGGCGATTTTTGATTTCGAGAAACGCGCGTCGAAAAAGCGATGCGACATTGGGCGAAACCGCGTCCAGAGGCAAAGTTCCCGGCGGCTGATTCATTTGTCGCTCCGGCGCGTCTTCGCCGTAAGCGAAACGGCGTTCGCGAATCGAATTTTCGAGCGTGTTTTCGCCGTCGCCCAAAAATTTGCCCGAAAACGGATGACGCCCCATAAAAAGAAGCTGGAAAATTAAAACTGCAAGTCCGAAATTGTCGTGATTTTCGGTTCTGGCGACTTCGCGCAGCGATTTTCCCTGTAATTCGGGCGGCGTGTGCGTCGAAACTCCGACTTCGCATAAAAAACTGCGTTCGGGCGCGTTGAGATGATAGCTGTCGCAATCAATCAGGCGAACGGTCGCGTCGCGGGCAATCACAATATTTCCGTGATTAACGTCGCCGATTGAATGTCCGTGCTGATGAACAACCGCAAATGCGCGCGCCGCGTTTGCCGCCGCGCGAATCAAAAAACGCCAATCGGCTTCGGGAAAACGCCGCCGTCGGCTCGCCGGATTATAAAGCTCGTGAATCTGAGTGCCGAAAGAAAGGCGCGGCATCAAAAATCCGATTGTTTCGCCCGCTTCATTCTGCAAAACATCGGTCACCCAAGCCGACAGCCGCAAGAGCTTGTCGCTTTTAAGCGCGACCATTTGCCGCAGCTTTTCGGCTTTTTCCGCAGAAACGGAAGCGTGATAAATTTTGGCGACCGACTCCGGGCTTTCAAGAATCGTAAAAACCGAGCCTTCGCCGCCGCGCCCAAGCTCTTTGCCGGGCGTTAAAACGTCGCCTTGTGAGTTGTAAAACCGAGCCATTTTATTAGTTTTAAAAGCGCGAAGCTAAAATCAAAGTTTTATCGTCGTCGGTTCGCTCGTTAATTTTAGGCGAATTCAAAAAAGCCGACAACTTTTCTTCCAAATTTGTCGCCGGGTGTTTCGCGCGCAAAGGAGCGAGCATCGAGCGAAAAAAAGGTTGATGCGGTTGTTTCGATTGAAAATCTATCGCCAACCGTTGCAAGCCGTCTGTAAAAATTGCCAATTCTTCGATCCGATTCTCAAAATATTGGAATTGTAATTTTTCAGCCGCAGATTGATCCGTCACAAAATTCGTCGTATTTGCATATTCGCCCTGCTGCGGAACTGCGAAAAGGCGAAACTCGTCCCGTTCGCTTGAATAAACAATCGCGCCGTCGCCGATCTGAGCGAAAACCGTTTCAGTTGCGCTCGCCGCAACAGCCAAAAAAGTGCAGGCAAAATCGTTTAAATCCGCATTTTCGCGGTGTGATATAAGTTGCTGCGTCAGCGTTTTCAAAAAACCGAAAAAGAATTCTTCGTTTAAATCCGAAACGTTTCCGCCGTTTTCGAGCAAAGCGGCAATGCCGGAAACGAAAAAATCGCAAGCGACGCGCGCGCCTTCTTCGGCAAATTTCGCGCTGCCAGCGCCGTCTGCGACCGCTATTGTTAAAATCTCACCCGCTTTCGTGTCAAATACTCGATAAGCGAAAGCGTCCTGACAAGCGGTGTCGCGCCGGACGTGAGCGGTTCCGGGAACGGAGGCGGCGATTGTTTTCCAATTTTCCGGCATCAATCAACATCAGCCCAGCCGTATGGTTTGTAATCGGGAAGTCCGACGCGGTCGCCCGGATTTGAATAAGAAACCGCTTTAAGCGAATCGGAAAGCCAGCGAAACAGCGGGCGAAACTGAATTCCTTTGAGCCGTAAAGGCTCGCGCACCGAAATTTGTTTGAGAATGTCGAGCCGGGCGTTGTTGACTGCGAGGGCGAAAAATAAAAACGATTTGTGTTCTTCGCCTTGTTGAATTAATTGATGCGCGCTGCGCCAATCGTCGGTCGGCTCGCCGTCGGTAATCAGGAAAATCCAGGGGCGATAAAGATCAATGCCGTTTTCGCGCAGGATTTGTTTGCGTTCTTTTAAAAGCTCGACGCCGACCGCGACGGCTTTTCCGAGCGGCGTGTCGCCTTTTGCCTGCAAATTCGGCGGCTGAAAGCGATTGGCGGCGACAAAATCCGAAATTAATTCGACCGGACCGAACGTGACGACCGCCACTTCGACTCGTTTGGCGGTCATCGAATCTGCAATTAATTCGTTTTTAAAAACTCGCAGAGCTTCGTTTAATTCGTTGATTGGCGAACCGCTCATCGAAGCGGAAGTGTCTAAAAGCAGCAGGCAAGGGCAGCGCGGCTCCGGGTTTTCGGCAAGCTCGGCGTCAATAAAAGGTTTTTGTTCGTCTTCAAACCCGATGAGGTTTTCCATACCAAAATAATAAACGCAAACCTGATTTTAATGGAAAATTATTGCGTGATTATTTTTCGGAATCAAGAGCAAAAACCTTTGCGTCCTTTGCGAAACACTTTGCGCTCTTTGCGGTTTAATTCGGAAAAAACTTAACCGCAAAGGACGCAAAGGTTTTCGCAAAGGACGCAGAGATTAATTCAATTTCCACAAGAAATCGTAATTTTAACCATTTAGTTTTAATGCTGCGCCGAAACACGGCTTTTTCTGTAACCCAGTAAAAGATAAGTTATCAGCGCGGCAACAATAATAATCGCAACGCTGAGCGGCAGCGAAGCGGCGCGCTCTAAGAGCTTGCTTTGACTTTCGGCAAAGCCGAAAATTGTTTTGATTCCGAACCAGACCGGCACAATGGCGATTTGCGCTGTCGCCGCCAATCCGATCAGCTCGCGGCGTCCGACATCGTCCGTGTTTGCCAGAGCGCCCGCGATTCCGACAGCGAGAGAAATCAGCGCGCCTACGTAAAGCGGATTAAATTCATCGTATTTGAGCGGCGGGCTGTTAAATGAAGCGACCGCGACGCCGCTTAAAAACAAGATAGCTATCGCAGCTAAAAATGCCAGAAAGCCTTGACCGGCGAGCCTGAATTTGCCGGTTAAAACACCGAGACTGATTGCCATCAGAGTCGGTAAAAGCGGCAAAAAAAGCAGCCCGGCAATAATCAACAGCGTTTGGTTTTGAATCAAACCATAGGCGAGAAACGACGCGCCGATAAAAAACCTGCCGACAAATCCAACGGTAATATGGGAAAACTGCCAAAGCTCCTGATAAATATCAAGCACCGGCTCGGCGAGCGGGCGCGTCATCTCGCGGATGTTTTCATTTGAAATCAACGCTCGGGGCTGTCGAATGTTAATTGAATAATCCTCCGAGTTGTAAAAATCGGCATTTAGCAGATTGTCAATAAAACGCTTGCCTTTCGGCGTTGAAGTTTGCACGTCAATAGTGTCTTTGGTTTCGCGTTTACCATCGGCAGATAAATCTTGCTGCTGCTGAATTGAAACGCTTTTGATTCCGGTGGAAAATGCGATTTCGGCAACTTGCTGCGCACTGCCTTCGGGCGCAGACACTTTTATTAATCTCATAATTCTTTACTTTTCTTGCTTGAATAAGAATTTAAGAGATAATTAACTAATTGTTAGTTCGGCAACGTACAAAAATGTCAATTTACGAAAATTTCGAGCCGCTTAATTTCGAGAATATTAAGACTTATCCGCTCAGGGAGCGCCCGAGCAAAATCAACATCGAGAATTTCTCGCAAGCCGTCAACGAAAACGACAGCCTGCAAGAGTTTTTGGATAAATTGCCCGATGTTTTGGCGGTGAAATCTTTGCGCGAGATTGCGCGGCAGATTTGCCGCGCCAAAAATCTCGGAAAACCCGTTGTTTGGGGAATCGGCGGTCACGTAGTTAAAACCGGACTCGCGCCAATTTTGATTGATTTAATGCGGCGCGGTTTCGTGTCGGCGATTGCGTCGAACGGCTCGGTTTTAGTTCACGACGCGGAGATTGCTCTTGTCGGTTTTACGTCCGAAGACGTTGACGCAGCGCTCGGCGCGGGCGATTTCGGCGCGGCGCGCGAGACCGGCGAGCTTTTAAATCTGGCGGCGAAGAACGCGATGCCGGAAAACCTCGGTTTGGGCGAAGCGATGGGTAGGGAATTGACAGAATCGAAACCTGAAAACGAAAGTTTTTCCCTGCTTTTTCAGGCTTACAAAAATAAAATTCCGTTTACCGCGCATTTAACAATCGGCGCGGACATCGGGCATTTTCATCCGTCGGCTGACGGCGCGGCTCTGGGCGCGGCTTCGCACACGGATTTTCGGCTTTTTTGTTCGATTGTGCGCGCACTTGACGGGGGCGGGGTTTATTTAAATTTAGGCTCGGCGGTCGTCTTGCCGGAAATTTTTTTAAAAGCAGTTACAATCGTCAGAAATCTGGGCTTTCCGCTGGCGGATTTTACCACCGCGAATTTCGATTTCATTCAAAGCTATCGTCCCGCGACAAACGTCGTCCGGCGTCCGGTTCAAAACGGCGCGGGACGCGGATTTTCCGTTACCGGACATCACGAAATTATGATTCCGCTGCTCGCCGCGCAAATCATGTGCTCCGAGAAAACGAGAGAAGATTGATGAATACAGTCTATTTTCACAAAAACGAAAATAACTTATCATATCCGAGACGAATGAAACCGAAACTCATCATCAAGTCGCTTCAGCACGTGAATAAAAGCAGGATTCCGTTTTACGTTTTGCTGGTGGCTTTGATTTTAACCAGCGTCAGCGCGGTTTACGTCGAATACACTACTCGCGAAATGGACCAGATTCGATTTGAATCGGCGGTCAAACGCACTAAAACTAAAATTATAGAGCGAGTTGATACATATATAACGATGCTGCGCGGAACGGCAGGTTTGTTTTTAGTCAAAGACGACATAACGCGAGATGAATTTAATCTCTTCGTAAATCGTTTTCGGTTACAGGAGAATTACAAAGGAATTCAGGGCATCGGTTATGCCGCGCGGACGCGACCTGAAGAAGTTCCGCAACTGATTGCATGGCAGCAAAAACAAGGCTTTAATTATTTTAATATCACACCGCAAACCCCCCGCGAAGAATATTATCCAATCGTTTATCTCGAACCGCTGGAGGACAAACGTAACAGAGGTGTTATCGGTTTCGATATGTTCACCGAAGAAACGCGGCGCGAAGCGATGGAGCAGGCGCGCGACACGGGAGTCCGCGCCGCAACGGGCAAAGTAACTCTTAAACAGGAAATTGATGATCAAAAACAAGCCGGATTTTTGATTTATCTGCCGGTTTATCGCGGTCATTTTGTGCCGGAAACGATTGAGGAGCGCCGCGAAAAATTATCCGGTTTTGTTTATGCGCCGTTTCGCGCCGACGATCTTTTGCGCGAAATCATCACTCAGGAAGAAAGCGGTGAAATTGATTTCAAGGTTTATGACGGGGCGGAAGTTAAACCGGAAGCCGAAATGCATGATTCAAAGCGGGTTCGGGGAGCAACTGACAATCGTTTAGCCTCTAATCGCTACGAGCCGGAACAAATAAAGATTGCCGAACGAACCTGGACGATAGAGTTTTTTGACAATTCCCGTTCGAGCCGCCTTTCCAGTAGCTGGCTGGGATTTTACGTTCTGGTCGGCGGAGTGTTGATTAGTTTAGTTTTGTTCGGGGTATCGGCGTCGCAGGTTCACGCGCGGGCGGACGCGGAAAGATATGCCACTGAATTGCTGGCTTCCGAGCGGGAGGTGCGTCAACTGAACGAAACACTGGAACAAAGAGTTATTGAACGCACCGCACAGCTCGAAACCGCGAACAAAGAACTCGAATCATTTTCCTACTCGGTATCGCACGATTTACGCGCGCCGCTGCGTCATATTTCAGGTTTCGCCGAGCTGCTCGAAAAACGCGCCGCCGCGTCGCTCGACGATACGAATCGGCGTTATGTCAAAACTATCAGCGAAGCCGGAAAACAAGCCGGACGCCTTGTTGACGATCTTCTCGCGTTTTCCCGTATGGGACGCACCGAGATGATGAAAACGACCGTGGATATGAATCAAATCGTCAGCGACGCGCAAAACGATTTGAAAATTGAAACGGAAAGTCGGAATATTGAATGGCACATCGAAACTCTGCCGGCGGTCGAAGGCGACCCGGCGATGTTTCGGCTGGTCTGGCAAAATCTGTTGTCAAACGCCGTGAAATATTCGCGCAACCGCGAAAATGCGATTATTGAAATCGGCTGTCGAGCAGAGCCGGACGAAACGATCTTTTTTGTCCGGGATAACGGCGTCGGCTTCGATATGCGTTATGTTAATAAATTGTTCGGCGTTTTTCAGCGTCTTCACGCGCACGAAGCGTTTGAAGGAACCGGAATCGGTCTGGCAAACGTTCGCCGGATAATCGCGCGCCACGGCGGGCGAACTTGGGCGGAAGGCGAGATTGACAAGGGCGCGACAATTTATTTTTCGTTACCCAAACACAAGAATGAAAATGGTCTCGGACGTGAGAAAAATCTTATTGGTTGAAGACAATGCAAACGACGTGGAGCTAACGCTCGCCGCGCTTAACGAATATCATCTCGTCAACGATGTTGACGTGGTGCGCGACGGCGAAGAAGCGCTCGATTATCTTTACAAACGCGGCAAATACGAAGCGCGCGAAACGCAGGAACCGGCTGTGGTTCTGCTCGATTTAAAACTGCCGAAAGTTGACGGGTTGGAAGTTTTGGAAAAAATCAAAGCCGACGACAATTTAAAAACGGTTCCGGTCGTAATGCTGACCAGCTCGCGCGAAGAACAGGATTTGGTGCGAAGCTATCAGCTCGGCGTCAACGCTTACGTCGTCAAGCCTGTCGAATTCGGCGAATTTATGAACGCTCTTAAAGAACTGGGTTTGTTCTGGGCAGTCATCAATCAACTGCCTCCACGGACGTAAAGTAAAAAGTAAAAAGGCAAAAGTCAAAAATAAAATTCTACGCTTTTGCCTTTTTACTTTTTACTTTTTACTTCAATTGTGTCGTTAAGGATTTTACATCTCGAAGACAGTGAGCTTGACGCCGAGCTGGTGCAGGCTTATTTGCTCGACGGCGGTTTTGACGCCGAAATCGTTCGCGTTGACACGCGCGAAGAATTTTCGGCTGAAATCGAGCGCGGCGGCATTGATTTGATTTTGGCGGATTACAATTTGCCGTCGTTTGACGGCTTAGCCGCGCTCGAAATCGCGCGCGCCAAATACGCGAACATTCCTTTTATTATTATTTCCGGCGCGCTCGGCGAAGAAACCGCCATCGAAACTTTGAAAAGCGGCGCGACCGATTACATTCTCAAACATCGTCTCGAAAGATTGGTTCCGGCTGTGAGCCGCGCTTTACGCGAAGCGGAAGACCGGGGACGGGCGCGCCGCGCCGAAAATGCCTTGCGCGAAAGCGAAGAGCGTTATCGAATTGTCGCCGAGACCGCCTCCGATGCAATCATCAGCATTGATATACAAAGTAATATTCTTTTTATCAACAGCGCGGCGGAAAAGATTTTTGGCTACAAAGTCGAAGAAATGACCGGACAATCTTTGTTGATGCTGATACCCGAAAATTTGCGTAAAAGTCACCGGGAAGGTATTCACAGGTATCTTGAAACCGGCGAGCGCCGGCTTTCGTGGGATCGAGTCGAAGTTTACGGTGTTCGCAAAAACGGCGAAGAATTTCCTCTCGAACTCTCTTTCGGCGAATTTAATCAAAACGGAGAGCATATTTTTATCGGCATCGCCCGCGATGTTACCGAGCGAAAGCTAGCCGAAACGGAACGCGAATCACTGCTCGAACGCGAGCAGGAAGCGCGCCGCAAAGCCGAAGAAGCAAGCCGCCTGAAAGACGAATTTTTAGCAACCGTGTCGCACGAATTGCGAACGCCTTTGAACGCCATTTTGGGTTGGGCAACAATGCTTAGCAGTGGGCAGCTTAATCAGGAAAATGCCGCGCAAGCCGCAGAAATCATCGAGCGCAACGCACGCGCGCAAGTTCAGCTCGTCGAAGACCTTCTCGACGTTTCCCGAATTATCAGCGGAAAACTGCGGCTCGAAGCCGATTTCATTGATTTTAAGAAGATTGTCGAAAACGCAATCGAAGCCGTTCAACCGGCTGCGGAAGCGAAGTTGATCAAAATCGAAACGGATTTTCAATCAATCAACAACAAAATTTTCGGAGACACCAGCCGTTTACAGCAAGTTATCTGGAATTTGCTGACGAATGCCGTCAAATTTACGCCTTCGGGCGGCAATATAAAGATTGCGCTCAGCAACGAAAACGAATGTCTCGAATTTAAAGTAACCGATACCGGAGAAGGTATTTCCCCGGAATTTCTGCCGTTCGTTTTCGACCGTTTTCGCCAAGCCGACGGCGCGACGACTCGCATTCACAACGGTCTCGGTCTCGGACTTTCAATTGTCAAACACCTTATCGAAATGCACGGGGGCGAGGTTTCCGCGAAAAGCGAAGGCATCGGTCAAGGTTCGACGTTCTCGTTTTGTCTGCCGCAGCAAAGAGTTGCTTTTAACGAGCGGGCAAGCGGCGAAAACGGCAAAGCGAAGTTGACGCCCCAAAACAATCATCATTCCGAACAAGTTGAAAATCCGCTTGCCGGTCTGAGCGTTTTAGCTGTTGATGATGACGAGGATTCGCGCGAAATGCTCCAGCTTATTCTCGAACAAAACGGCGCATCGGTCGTCACGGCGGGTTCCGCCGCCGAAGCACTGGAAAAGCTGAAGCAAACGAAAACCGACGTTTTGGTCAGCGACATCGGAATGCCTTTGGAAGACGGTTACAGTCTGGTCGAGCGTTTGCGAAAACTCCCGGCGGAACGGGGCGGCGAGATTCCTGCCGTCGCGCTGACCGGATTTGCGCGCGAAGAAGACAACCGCCGCGCGCTCCTCGCCGGTTTTAACAAACACGTCGCCAAACCGATTGACCCGGAAAATCTCGTTCGCGAAATCGCCGAGCTGATGAAAGAATTGAATTAGAGTTTTTGAAAATTGAAAATATGCTGAAACGGCTAATTGCTTTGTTTATTGTTTCTGCGGCGATGACACAGATTTTTTACGAGCAAACGCAGCTTGTCGAAGCGAATTATCGCATTTTTGACGCAGAGGGAAAACCTGCGAGCGTCAATCAAATCGTTGACGCTTTGCAATCGACGGACGCGCTTTTTCTGGGCGAGCAGCACGACGATCCGACCGCGCACGCTCTGCAATTTGAAATTTTTCGGCTGGCGTTCGAGCGTTACGGAAAATCGCGTCCGGTCGTGCTTTCGCTGGAAATGTTCGAGCGCGACGCGCAGTTAGTCGTTGACGAATATTTGCAGGATTTAATCAGCGAAGCGAATTTTATTGCGGCGAGCCGCGCGTGGAACAATTACAAAACCGATTACCGCCCGCTCGTCGAATTTGCCAAACAAAACAAACTGCCCGTCATCGCCGCCAACGCGCCGCGCCGTTACGTCAATCTCGTTTCGAGAAAAGGCAGAGAGGCTTTAAATCAATTGTCGGCTGAGGCGAAAACCAGTCTCGCACCATTGCCTTTCGCTCCGGCTTCCAAAGAATACTCAGAAAAATTTGCTGCTCTAATGGGCGCGGGCGGAATGACTTCGCACGGCGCGACTTTGCTCGAATCGCAATCGCTGTGGGACGCGACGATGGCTGATTCGGTGGCGAAAATTTTACAATCTAAGAAAAACGCGCTCGCGATTCATTTAAACGGAGGCTTTCACACCGAAAATCGTTTGGGGACAGTCGAGCATTTGCTAAAATACAATCCAAAGGCTCGCGTTATGGTGGTGACAATCAAATCGGTTGAAAATTTCCCCAATTTCGACGCCGCGAAAGACACCAAAGCAGGAGATTTTGTAATTCTCACCGACCCAAAATTACCGCGCAGTTTTAAACGATAACAATCTAACTCCGAATCTGCGTGCCAATCCGGTCGTCATTGCTTCGCTAAAACAAGTCTAAACCTGCTTTTGTCTTGTCTCAAGGTTTTGCAGTTTGGGCGAATTGCATTAACATTTCAGCGCGTCGTCGGTTAAGAAAAACAAAATATAAATTATGCGGCGATTATTCGCTCAAACCACACTCGATTTCCGGTTCAAGATTTTATTTTGGGCGATGGCGATTTTGTTTTTAGTGTTGCCGGCGCGCGCCGAATTGCTGCCGATTAAAACTTATCTTTCCACCGACGGTTTGGCTTACGACAAAATTTACAACGTTTATCAGGATTCGCGCGGGTTCATCTGGTTTATGACCGCGAATGGCGTAAGCCGCTTTGACGGTTATAAATTTGCCAATTACATGCTGCTCGAAGACGGTTTGGAAAACAGTCTTGTTACCGATATGGTCGAAGACGCAAACGGCGTTTACTGGTTTAGCTCTTCCGCAAATAAGGTTTATCGTTTCGACCCGCGCGCCAAAGCCGAAAATAAATCGCAACTGATGCGGGAAAATTTTCAAACTATTAAGGTTGCCGACGCTCCCGGCACGAATGCCATCTATACGATGTTCCGAACCGGCAAAAACGAGATTCTAGCCGGAACGACCACAGGGTTGTTTCGGCTCTTGCCTGAAGAAAACCGTTTCGAGCCGATCGAGCTGAACCTGCCCGCCTCCAAATCTCTATACGCACTCGCCATCGCCGAAGACGCTGACGGCAGCCTTTGGATCGGGCATCAATTCGGTTTATCCCGCCGCCTGCCTTCGGGCGCGATTGTCAATTATGAAGTTATGCCGCAGCCGGATGGAACAGATCGCATCCGTTCGGTTACGGTTGACCGGCAAAACCGCGTTTGGATGATTACGGAAGTCGGGCGCAAATTATTGGTTTTAAATCCCGAACCAGCCGGAACGATCAACGCGGCGGATTCGTCAAAACGAAAGCTGCGTTTCCGGCAGGAAGAAAAATTGGCTGCGAATCTGCCGCAGGGATTCGCGTATCTTTTTTCGCCCGAAGAAAGCCTCGCCGAAGGTAAATTTCACGCTGTCAACGCCGTGCGCGACGGCGGAGTTTGGGTTTCGGCTTACGGCAAAGGATTAGTCGAATTTAACGGGCGCGAATTTCGGCTCTATACCAAAGAAAACGGTTTGAGCGACGTGACTGTCCGCGGCGTAGATGAAGACAATTTCGGCAATTTGTGGATTTCGTCGGATTGGGGCGCGATGCGGCTCAATCACGGCAATTTTATTACTTATCATACGGAAGACGGACTCGGCGGCGAGCGCATTTGCAGCCTTTTTCAAGACCGAAACGGCGCGTTTTACGCGGTCACGCCGGAATGGACGGTGAATCGCTTTGACGGCAAACGCTTTGCCTCGGTCAAACTCGATTTGCCGCCGGTGCAAAACTACATTTCCGACCGAGTGTTGAGTGATCACGCAGGCGAATGGTGGTTTGCGACCGGAGCGGGGCTTTATCGCTACGCGGCGGTCGAACAAGTTGAACAAATCAAGGCGGCGAAACCCGCGAAAATATACACGACCGCCGACAATTTGCCGAGCGACAAAATTCGGATGGTTTATGAAGATTCGATGCGCGATGTCTGGTTCAGCTTTGAAGATAAACCCGGATTTTTGACGCGGTGGAACAGACAAACAGACCGGATTCAAACCTTCACGCCCGAAAACGGAATTCCGACGAACTGCGTCGCGCAAAGTCTGCGGGAAGACGGCGCGGGAAATTTGTATTTTCCGTGTTTCACCGAAAACATTCTGATTTTCCAAAACAATTCGTTTCGCACTTTCACACACGAAACTTTTGTCAAAGATTTTTGGATCAGCGACATTCTGGTTGACCGCAAAGGCAGAGTTTGGGCGGCAACGCCGACAAAAGGCTTGCTGAAAATCGAAAATCTGGTTTCCGGCAATCCCACTACCAAAGTTTATACGCACGAAAACGGTTTGAGCAGCTTGAGCGGACAATTTTTGACCGAAGACCGGGACGGACGAATTTATTATTTGTCAGCGAGCGCATTGGACGTGGTCGAGCCGGAAACCGGGAAAATCAAAAAATATACAATCGCCGATGGCTTGAACGGCACAGGCAACGGCGTGGCGTTTCGAGACCGCAGCGGCGATTTGTGGTTCGGAACTCACCGCGGCGTTTCGCGCCTGACGCCTCAAACTGCAAAACCGCAGCCTCCGCCTCCGGTTTTTATCAGCAGCTTGCGAGCGGGCGGAAAAAACGTTCCGTTGAACGCGATTGGCGAAATCGAAATTGCCGGTTTGACGCTCAACTCGGACGAGCGGCAAATGCAGATTGATTTTTTCGGTTTGGCTCTGGCAACCGGCGAGAGTCTGCGTTATCAATACAAATTGGAGGGCGCGGACAAAGATTGGAGCCAGCCTTCGACCGAACGCACGGCGAATTATCCGAATATTCCAGCCGGAAATTATCGTTTTCTTGTCCGCGCGGTTAATTCAGACGGCGCAGTGAGCGAAAATCCGGCAGCAATCTCTTTCACGGTATTGCGCCCCGTCTGGCAGCGCTGGTGGTTTTTAGTGATAACTTCTGTTTTGATCGGACTCTTGATTTATGTGCTTTATCGCTATCGAATCGAGCAGGTTATTAAGCTCGAAAGAGTCCGCACCAGAATCGCCACTGATTTGCACGACGACATCGGTTCTTCGCTTTCAAAGATTGCAATTTTATCTGAAGTCGTCAGACAGAAAACCAAAGGAAACGGCGCGAGCGAGCCTTTAGAGATTATTGCCAATACTTCGAGAGAAATGGTTGATTCGATGTCTGATATTGTTTGGGCAATCAATCCCGAAAGAGATTCTTTGATTGATTTGATTCACAGAATGCGTCGCTTTGCGGAAGACATTTTCGACGCTCAGGATATTGATTATCGATTTATTGTGCCGGAACATTTGAAAGAGATTTCTTTAGGAGCAGACATTCGCAGAGATGTTTATTTGATTTTCAAAGAATGCGTCAACAATCTGGCGAAATACTCCGGTGCGGAAGAGGCTTTGATTGAAGTCAACATTGAAAATCACGCGCTTGTTGTCAGGATTTCTGATAAAGGACGAGGTTTCGAGGTATCGCAGGCGATGAATGGCAAATCGAACGGGTTCGGCGGCAACGGTTTATCGAATATGAAACGCCGAACCGCAAATCTGGGCGGCAGTTTTACAATTGAATCGCAAATCGGAATGGGAACAACGGTGGTATTGAGCGTTCCGACTTCGGGTAAGAAATCTTCAGTTGAAAAAACACAGCGCGTCTAATCTATGGGAGATTTATTCAGACAAACAAACATCGGCAAAGTCTTTTACCTTAGCCTTCAGACCTGGTGTGTTTTACTGTTTGTCATTTTTGCAGCTCGCGCCGAGCGTCTTCCAATTAGGATTTACACGAGCGCCGACGGTTTCAGTACGAGCGCGTCGTTCGGACTTGTGCGCGATTCGCGCGGTTTTATCTGGCTTTGTTCGCGCGACGGGCTGGTTCGGTTTGACGGTTATCGTTTTATCACTTACAGCATCGGAGATTCGACGGCGGATAAGGCAATTTTGGATTTGATTCCGACGCGCAGCGGCGTTTATTGGATAAATCTCAATCGGGGAACGGATTACCGCTTTGTTCCGCAAAGCGAAGCCGATCAGGTGGAATCGGTTAAACAGCAGGCGGCGAAGAACGATTATCGAATTCCGCTTAAAGTCGAACCCATCAAAGAGGGAATTTTTCCGACTATCGAAGACAGCGAGGGAAATCTTTATGCTTCCGATGAAAAAGCCGTTTTTCTGGCGCGGGAAAAAGACGGGCAAATCAATTATGATCCGGTCGAGATAAATTTACCCGGAAATCCGACCAATAAACTAACCAGGTCATATTTTGAAGAAGCCCGCAGCGGCGGCGTTTGGATAGGCACAAACTGGGGATTAGTACACCGTTTTCCGAACGGGAAAACGATTCATTTTTCGATAGATCCGCAAAATGACAGAGACCTCGTTCGCTTTTTCGCCGAGGACGCGGAGAAAAGAGTTTGGATTGCGCATCCCGACGGGTTGATTGTTCTTAAAGTCGGCGCACTTTTGGAATCAGAGAATCTGACCGCGATTAAAGCCGTTGTCAAAAAGGGAACTTTCGGCGAAGACGGTCAGGCGCAAATGCCCGAAAAAGACGGCGAGGCGTTTCTCTTTTCCTTTAAAGACGTTTTGCTTCAGGATACGACTGATGAATTGAATGCGGAAAATTCTTTGAAACCGGCTATTACTCAAATGATGTGCGCGTCTGACGGCAAAATGTGGTTGACCAGCAGGCGCGGATTGGTGGTTTTCGACGGAAAAAGGTTTCACCATTACACGACCAAAAACGGGCTGACTTCAAACCTGATTGCGTCAGTTGTCGAAGATAATGAAGGTTACATTTGGTTTGTATCTTACGGCGGTCTGCACCGGATAAAT
This sequence comes from Pyrinomonadaceae bacterium, assembly GCA_036387135.1. Classification (GTDB taxonomy): domain Bacteria; phylum Acidobacteriota; class Blastocatellia; order Pyrinomonadales; family Pyrinomonadaceae; genus JALZCH01. The sequence goes on from DASVUH010000016.1 coordinate 65,141, forward strand.
CCGAATGGATTAATCACATTTGATGAAACGAACAATGCCGAAAGGTCATCGGTTACTTCAATCTTTGAAAACCGCGAGGGCGAACTGCAAGTCGTTTCGGGCGATTTCAACATCAGCGGTTTGCGCGGCGGCAATTTCAAAATGGTTCGCCCGCACCTTCCTAAAGACGATCTCCCTTTGTGGCAATCAAATGTCGCTTTGCTCGATAGTCAGGGCGATTGGTGGGTGACGAGCAACAAAAGTGTTTACAGGTTCACGGGCGTCAAAAGCATCGAAGATTTGGATGGCAAAGAGCCTTCCGCTGTTTATAACAGCACGAACGGTCTGATTGACGACACGAACGTTCGCATTTTTGAAGATTCGCGCGGCGATATTTGGATTTCCACCAACGTCGCAGAAGAGCGTTACGGGTTGACGAGATGGGAACGTTCAACCGGAAAATTTCAGCAATTTTTTCCATCGGACGGTTTGCCCGAAACAGCCGTCGCCGTTAGTTCAGCCGAAGATAAAGCGGGCAATTTATGGTTTGGTTTTATCAACGGCGAAGTCGCGCGCTTCCGCGACGGGCGCTTTACAATTTTTAAAGAGCTTGAAGTTCCCAACGCCTCGATTACAAACATCTTCTGCGACAATTCCGGGCGAATCTGGATTTCGAACAACCGCGAAGGCGTGACCAGAGTTGACGACCCGGAAGCGGAAAATCCGACTTTCCGGCGCTACACAATCGGTGACGGCTTGACGAGCAACAACGTCCGCTCAGTAACCGAAGATTTGTACGGAAATATTTATATCGGAACAGTGCGCGGCGTCAATCGCCTGACGCCCGAAACGGGGCGTATCAAGTATTTCGGCACGTCCGACGGTCTGGCTTCGGATTTCGTCAACACCTCTTACCGCGACCGAAACGGCGCAATTTGGTTTGGCACACATAACGGTTTGTCAAGGCTCATCCCTGAACCCGACAAGCCCGCGCGCCCGCCGACGGTTTTAATCAGCGGCTTACGCATAGCCGGCGAGGAATACTCGATTTCGCCGCTCGGTCAAAAAGAAGTTTTTGTCCCGGATCAAAGCGCAAACCGCAACAATCTGCAAATTGATTTTTTAAGCATTAGCACCGGAGCTGACGCTTCGACTCGTTATCAATACAAGCTCGAAGGCGTTGATGCGGATTGGAGCCTGCCGACGGTGGAACGCTCGGTTACTTTGGCGAATCTTTCGTCAGGTTCGTATCGTTTTCTCGTTCAGGCGATTAATTCCGACGATGTGGTGAGCGAAAATCCGGCAGCAATCTCTTTCACGGTATTGCGCCCGGTCTGGCAGCGCTGGTGGTTTTTGACAATCGCTTCTGTTTTGATTGGATTGGCGATTTACGCGCTTTATCGTTATCGAATTGAACAAATCATCAAGCTCGAAAGAGTCCGCACCAGAATCGCCACCGATTTACACGACGACATCGGTTCTTCGCTCTCGAAAATTGCGATTCTTTCAGAAGTCGTCAGACAGAAAACCAAAGGAAACGGAGCAAGCGAGCCTTTGGAGATTATTGCCAATACATCTCGCGAGATGGTTGATTCGATGTCTGATATTGTTTGGGCAATCAATCCTGAGAGAGATTCATTAAGCGATTTGATTCACAGAATGCGTCGGTTTGCCGAAGACATTCTTGATGCGCAGGATATTGAATATGAATTTATTGTTCCCGAACATTTGAAAGAAATCGCTCTTGGCGCGGACGTGCGCAGAGACGTTTATTTGATTTTCAAAGAATGCCTTAACAATTTGGCGAAACACTCCAAAGCAACCGAAGCCGAAATCAAAATCAATATGGAAAGCGAGAAATTGATCGTCGAAATCAAAGACAACGGACATGGATTTACAGTGCCGTCAATACACGTAACAACCGATTCTGTGCCTGCAAGCAACGGTTTTGGCGGAAACGGTTTGAGAAATATGCGGCGGCGAACTAAAAATTTCGGCGGCGATTTTCAAATTGATTCGGAAATAGGAAAAGGAACCCGAATCTTTCTGCAAATTCCGGTTAATAAAAAAATATTTGCGGCTTAAACGCGATTGCTGTGTATATACACAGTGTCAAAGCGGGCGCGAACCTTTATGCTGTAAATGTAGAAAAATATTTTTATTTGGCAGCAAACAATTCAACTAACAAAAACAATGGAAGAAACGGCGGCTGGAACGGGACCTATAAAAGTGGCAATCATCGAAGACGAGCGCGACATCCGCGAGGGTTTGGGAATGCTCGTTGGTTTGACCGACGGTTTTGATTGCGTCGGAAAATACGGCTCGATGGAAGAAGCTCTGCCGGGAATTCGTCATCGAACGCCCGACATCATTCTGTCAGACATCGGTTTGCCCGGAATGAACGGCATCGAAGGCATTCAGCGAATCAAGGAAATGTACCCGCAAATGACGATTTTAATGCTTTCGGTTTATCAGGACGACGACCGTATTTTTCACGCCCTGTGCGCGGGAGCGGTCGGTTATCTGCTCAAGAAAACGCCGCCGACTAAAATTCTGGAAAGCCTGCGCGAAGCCGTTTCGGGCGGCTCGCCGATGTCGCCGGAAGTGGCGCGAAAAGTGATTACGATTTTCAAAGAGTATCGCCCGCCTGAAAAGGTTGATTACGATTTAACGCCGCACGAAATTCGCATCTTAAAATTGCTGGTCGAAGGTCATAGCTACAAAACGGCGGCGAAACAGTTAAACGTCACTCCCAGCACCATTTCGTTTCACCTCAACAACATCTACGAGAAACTGCAAGTCCATTCCAAAACCGAAGCCGTCGCCAAAGCCTTGCAGCATCGGTTGATTAAATAAAGAGAACGCAAAAACAAAGATCGAATGAAAAAAACGGCAAGCCTAAAAGCTCGCCGTTTTTACTTCCGGCATAAATTTCTTTTATTGAAAGCGGATGAAATTCGCCTGTCAAAATACGCAGTTTGGTTTTAACCATAAAATCGAGATTGTCGGAATAAAATCCGCCTCGCCTTAAATCTCCATATTTTACTTGCATAAAAAACATTTTCATCCAAAAAAAACTTACTGTGTGATTACACGGTGATTTCGATTTTCGATTCTCCTAAATTCATTTCAACGATTTATAGAAATCGTCGTAGCCGGGCGGATTGCCCAAAATAAAAGTTTAATGCAAAGGCGTCAACCGGCTATGAAAATAATAATGAAAGTAAATCAAAGGAAGAAAAGGAAAATGGAAAACCAAAAGAAATTATTTTTAACTTATTTCGTAATGATCTGCGCGTTGATTTTAACAACGATTTCAACGGCGCAGGCGGCGACTTTTACAGTCAACGTTGACACCGACCAAAAAGATATGAATCCGGGAGACGGAGTTTGCGCCGCCGCTTACCGGGCTTGTACGCTGAGGGCGGCGATTCAGGAAGCAAATCTGAGACCCGGCGACGATATGATCGTCTTCAGCGCCAGCTTTAAAGCACCGAACCCGCCGAAAACAATCGTTCTCTCGCTGGGTGAATTGTTTGTAACGACCTTTAACGGCGGAAATACGCAAATCTACGGACCGGGCGCGCGGCAGTTGATAATTGACGGGGATCACAAGAGCCGCGTATTTGTTACCAATTCGCTGCCCGGGCATAACGACATCATTTCGATTAGCCACTTGACGATTCAGAACGGGATGCTCAAAGACGCCTATAACAGTAAAGGCGCCGGCATTTATAACAATACCAACTTGATTTTATCTAATGTGACCATTCGGAACAACGATACAAATCCCGGCGATTATGTGCAGGCTTTTGAGAAAATCGGCGGCGGTATCTACACCGAAGGGGGCTTCGTCAATATCACAAACTCCACTATCAGCAATAACTCCGCCGTCCAGGGCGGCGGCGTCTATAGCATGCACGGAACAGTATATATCTCCAATTCGACCATTAGCGGCAATAAATCGAAATCCGACGGCGGCGGAGTTTATTTGCGCGGCGGCTTCGAAACCTCTTCAATTAAAAATTCAACCTTTGCAGGCAACTCCGCGCAGCAGTCGGGCGGCGGCATCTTCATCTACCAATACGGAAACAGCGCGGTGGTTGTCGGAAACGCCATCGTCGCCGATAACTCCGCGCAGATTGATAAAGACATCAGCGGATTGTTTATTTCAAAGGGCAATAATTTGATTGAGTCGCGCGGAAACAGCACCGGTTACATTGCTTCGGATTTGCCGGACGGAACCGACCCGCAGCTCGGCTTTCTGAAAAACAACGGCGGACCGACCGACACCCGCGCCCTACTTCCGAACAGTCCGGCGATTAACGCGGGAAACGACTGTATCGCCTCTTACAACTGCGTGGACGAATTTTACTATGACCAGCGCGGTTACGGTTTTCCGCGCAAAGTCGGGTCATCCGTAGACATCGGCGCGTTTGAATTTCAAGGCGAAAATTCGGCGGTTGTTCAAATTAGCGGCAAAGTCTTAAAGCCAAACGGACGCGGTTTAAATAATGCGGTGGTTACTCTGACAAGCACTGATGGCGAGCCGCTCTCGGTTGAAACCGATTCACACGGCAATTTCAGCTTTGATAGCGTGACGCCCGGCAGATCATACATTATTTCTGCCGAAAGTCGGCAATACAACTACACGCCGCAAAACATATTCGTCACCGCAACACGCGACGATGTTAATTTCGTTCCGGTCGAAACGCGCGAACCTGCGGACGCTCCCAGATAACGGCGCAATTCCGGCTGTCAACTCTGTTTGTGTTCCGGCTTGCTGCGGCGATTCTAAAAAGACGCGGAAAGTCGGAACACATTCAAAAATGTCGTAGAGACGCACCAAAATTTAAGTTAAAAAGGAGAACTCTTTTATGATTGGCGAATTAACATTCAATTTTTATTCATTGATACCCGGACTGTCCGCCCCGCGAAGCGGCAGCAGCCGGAGACGGCAGTTAAACGCGCTAACCGCGGAAGCGAATAACAAATTGACGCTGGCAAATCAAGAAAATTTATACGGCGCGACAGCAATGGGCGTGCTTGAAAAAGCAGTTGCAGCCGATAACCCGGCTTTTTATCTTAAAAATTTATCTGAAATTGCCGTTTGGCATTTTCGTGCGAGCGCCGAAAAATACCGCGAAGCAGCCGCCGCATTTGCAGTCGCCGCCGAATTTGCGGTTTTGAAGATAAATCGGAAAAAGCTGCAAGCCAAAGCCGTCGAGCTGCGCAAGCGCGCCGAGCAAGCCGAAAGCGACGCAAATTCAATTCAGGATTTTTAATCAAAACAAACTGTCAGCCGCGTAAGAGAGAATGATTGGACAACAAAACTTAATTAAAGCGGCGATGTATTCATATTGAGAAAAAACTATTAGCGAGCGCCGTTTTAGTCTCTGCGAAAATACACAGCACGAACTTTTTACAAACAATTCAGAATATCGAAAACCGAAGGTTAAATTTCATAAACCTTCGGTTTTTGCTTGTTAATAACTGGTTTTCAAGTGTCGGAAGTTACTGTGTAAATACACGGTGAAACTGATTTCTTAATCCTTTATTTTCTTTCTACTCATTTTTGAGGGAGAAAATATAAATGAAAAATAAAACGAAAAACACAATTGCAATTCTTAACAGTTATTTACCGAGCAAATTCACATCACGAAAAACGATTGTTTCGGGTGAACGTGAAATTGCCCAAAACCTTTTCAAACGCAAAACAAACCGTGCCGCTTTTCTCCTCAGCGCCGTTTTGTTCCTGTTCCTGTCTTTGTTTTTAGCGAGCGGCGATGCGCGAGCCGCTTCATACACGGTGAATTTGGACACCGATGTCGGTGATGCCAAAGAGGCTGATGGCATTTGCGACTCAGATTTGGCGATGCCCGGCGAGCAATGCACGCTGCGGGCGGCTCTTACGGAATCGAATTATATAGCCGGCTTTGACTCTATCTCGTTTTCTCTGCCGCTACCGAGCGTTATCTCCCTTACCGGTCTCTATGGTGAATTGCAAATCTACGACAGCGTGAGTATAAACGGACCCGGCGCGCGCGCATTGACCATCGAGCGCAATGGCAACCAGGGATTTAACAACTTCCGCATTTTCCAGATTTCCGGTTCAAATACAAGCACCAGCATCAGCGGCGTTACCATTACAAACGGAAATTCTACTAACCATTATTCATCAGATTCGTGTTTCGGTGAGGGCGGAGGTATTTGCGCTCGAAGCGGCAGTTTGAGTTTGACAGACGTAACCGTTAGAAACAACACTAGTAGATCCGGCGGCGGCATTTACAATGGCGGCAACCTGAGCGTTGCGCGCTCTACCATCAACAATAACCAAGCCTCTACCGCTGGCGGCGGCGTTTATATCTCATCGGGAGGCACGGCAAACATTATTAACTCGACCATCAGTAATAACACAGTGTCCAACAGTTCGGACGGCGGCGGCGGCATTTACAATTATGGCGCGACGCTGCTGACGAACGTGACCGTCAGCAGCAACACGACGACCGGTCCGGGAGGCGGAGTTAGAAACGCTTCGGGAACTTTGAGCGTCCGCAACACGATTATCGCGGGAAACAACGCTGACACCAACCCGGACGTTGCCGGCACGCTCAATTCGCTGGGCAATAATTTAATCGGCATCTCGGCGGGCAACAACGGCGTTACAAACAACGTCAACGGCAATAAAGTCGGGACGAGCGGCGCGCCGATTAACCCGCTGCTCGACGCTTTGCAGAGTAAGGGTGGTCAAACCGACACGCGCCCTCTGCTGCCGGGCAGTCCGGCGATTGACGCGGGCAACAACTGCGTCGCGGAATCCGCCCCGACCGGCTGCTTAAATGTGCCTCTGACGAGCGACCAGCGCGGGGTAGGTTTTCTGCGCCCGCTCGACGGCGACAATAACGGTACTGCGACAGTTGACATCGGCGCATTTGAAGCCGCAGCAATAACCCCGACGGCGGCTAGCGTCACGGTCGGCGGGCGAGTAAAAACTGCGGACGGCAGAGGAATTAGAAACGTAATCGTCACGATTACGTTTCCCTCCGGCGAGCAGCGCAGCGTAGTTTCCGGCGCGCTCGGTTATTATCGTTTTTCAGATGTTCCGGCGGGCGAAACTTACGTTTTCACCGTCGTCGCCAAACGATACTCGTTTACCCAGCCGTCGCTGCTCCGAAACATCGCGGGCGACGATAACGGTATTGATTTTATCGCCCAAGCGCCTGTTTTAGCTGCTAACAAAATTACGGAGCAGTAATTTCTTTTCTGCGAGAATACACAGCCGGAAATTCGCAAAACAATTTAACGAGAGCAAAAACCGAAGGTTTATAAATTAAACCTTCGGTTTTTGCTTGTTAAAAACAAATTAAAGTTACTGTGTAAATACACGGTGTTTCGGTAATTCTTTTTCTTTATTCTTTATCCCGTCAACGCCAAAGAAGGCGAAAATATTAGTTTACAGGAGAAAGAAAAATGAAAAACTATACAGCAATTTTTACAGCAATAATTTTAGGTTTGATGTTTTTTGCAATCGCCGACCGCGTAAAAGCCGGTGGGGGACCATCAAACGACAACATCTTGAATGCTTCAAAGCTTTTTTTACAAAGCGGAACCGTCAACGGCTCCAATCTCGATGCGACGCGCGAGGCAAGCGAGCCTGAGCATTACAATTCGAGTCTTCCGGGCATCAAAACCGTCTGGTATAAATGGACGCCGCTCAGCAGCTTTAGCGCGCAATTTGAGTTGACCGACAATTTCAGCTCGACGATTGCCGTTTATTCCGCCCCTTCCGAAAATGCCGGTTTCGCCCAGTTAACAAAAATAAACACGGCAACCAACGCTGACTTTAACGGGTATTCTGAACTGCGGCAGCGAGTCAGGTTTTTTGCCGAAATGGGTAAAACTTATTACATCGTAATCGGCGGTTACACTTTATTCAGTTCGATTACAGAAGGGAATTTTCAACTTAAATACGGAAGAAATCGTTTTCGTTATTCGACAGATTTCGAAACGCGCGACGATAAATCATCGCTTTCGGTATTTCGCCCATCCGACGGAGCCTGGTATAACCTGCAGCAAAGCACGTCAAATTTGCTCAATGCGGTTCAGTGGGGAACAAACGGAGATATGCCTGTTTCGGCAGATTATGACGGCGACGGAGAAACGGATGTTGCGGTCGTGAGAAACAATGGGGCAGTGAAAAATTGGTACATTTACGGCGCATCATCGGTGTCCGGTTTTCAATGGGGAATCGGTTCCGACAAAGCCGTCGTCGGAGAGTTTGACGGAGACGGGCGCGCCGACGCAGTAGCGATTCGCAATCACCCGGAAGGTTCTTACTGGCATATTCGCCAAAGCAGCAACGGCGCGTTGCGTTCCATGTTTTTCGGCAGGAACGGCGACAAACTAATCATGGGCGACTTTGACGGCGACGGTTTAACCGATCCTACAGTGACGCGCAACTACGCAGAGGGAATGTTTTGGTACACATTAAAAAGCACGACTAATTACACCCAATTTACCACGCAGCAATTCGGCTCGGACGGAGACGTTCCGGCAGCGGAGGATTTTGACGGCGACGGTAAAACCGACGTTGCGGTTTTCCGCCCTTCAAACGGTCACTGGTACATTTTGCGCTCGCTCGATAATCAATTTCAAGCCCAGCATTTCGGCGCAACCGGCGACAAACCGCAGCCCGCAGATTATGACGGCGACGGGCGAGCCGACTTTGCGGTTTTTCGACCGTCGGCGGGAGCGTGGTACATTTTGCGCAGCGGCGACAACCAATTCTTCGCCAAACAATGGGGCGCGGCGACAGACATTCCTGCTTCATCAATGGCGACCCTTTCGCAATAAGCTGAAGATTGAATTTTCTGTGAAATCCAGAGTAGGTTTTTAGCGCTCGGCGGTGATAAAGAGTTCATTACCACCGCCGAGCGCTAAGAACTTACAAGGCTGAAACAAAACTCTATTGCAAAGAATTGACGAAATATTTTAAACCTATGCAATTTTTGATTTTTAAATTAAGGAACCAAATTTATGAAAAGCAAACTATTCGATTACCTTTTTTTCGCCGCGGTTTTGGTGCTGCTTTTATTGTTCGCGCTGACGGTGCGGTCATAAATTAAAATGAACAGGTACATTGGAACAATCATCTTCAGCGCAATCGGTTCGGTCTTTATGACGGGCGCGGTAATGAAAATAATCGGCAACATTTTCTTTCTGCACCTTTCGCAGAAGGCAATCGGCACGGTTGTTTATCTGAAGACGGCGCGCGTCAGAAGTCGGCGCAGCTACAATGTATATTTACCCGTTGTCGAATTTGAACCGGTCGCCAATCATAAAATTAGAATCACCGCGACCGTCGGATCAAACCCGCCTGATTATCAAATCGGCGATACGCTGACAGTGCGATTTCTGCCCAAAAGACCGGGAGGCGGTAAGATTCATTCATTTTGGGAAATGTGGTTTTTGCCAGCCCTCTTTTTCATGGTCGGCGTGGCGGTTTTCGGGACGGCAATTCTTCTTTTTCTGAATTAAAACAGCCATTGTTTTTTTATTCGACTGTTTGAATACGCAGTCGGATGTTTCGCCGGAAATCAGCACCGGCTGGGTATCGCAGGTTTGATTTTTCAAACCTGCGATTTTTGTTGCTTCAAAACAGGTTTTTTCGCTCGAAAGTTACTGTGTAAATACACGGTGAAAACGATTTGCAGATTGTCTATTTTCATTCTCGGAATAATTTTCCGAGGAGAGAATAAAAATGAAAAATACAGCAAAATCGCAATTAAAAAAATATTTCTTAGGTCTTATGCAGCTAATTTGCGCGGTGGTTTTTTTGACAACCGCAGCCTTTGCCGCAAATTATACGGTGACAAATACCAACGACAGCGGCGCCGGTTCGCTTCGGGCGGCATTAACAGCCGCCAACAACAGCGCCGCCGCCGATTACTTCATTTTCTTCAACATTTCCGGCAGCGGCGTTAAAACGATTTCTCTGCAATCACCGCTGCCGCAGATTAATATGTCGAGTGACGGACATTTGCGGATTGACGGAACATCCCAGCCGAATTATTCCGGCGTTCCGTTAATCGAACTCAATGGAGCAAATGCAGGAGCCGGCGCGGACGGTTTGTTTCTAGCGCGGGGATACCTGGATGTTAAAGGATTAATCATTAACCGCTTTGCCAATTACGGAATTCGTGCCGAGTGCCTTTCCAATTGCACCAGCACTTCTCCAACGCCTCTGATCAGGATTGCGGTTCGCGGTTCTTACATTGGAACAAACGCTGCCGGAAACGCCGCTCTCGGCAACGGCGTCGGCGGCATTTATTTTCAGTCGAACGGCTTAACGGATTCATACATCGGAGCGGAGCAGGCTTCCGAACGAAATATTATTTCAGGAAATGGTTTATATGGAATCGTTCTCAGGGACGGTTTTGTGCCAACTTCTAACAGTAGCAGTTACAATATTTATGTTCACAATAATTTTATTGGCACAAACCAAAACGGAACGGCAGCAGTTGCTAACGGAACGGACGGCATCAATATTAACTTTAACAATAACGGCACAACCAGATTTCATATCGGAAGCGCTAACGCCGCCGAGCGCAACATCATTTCCGGCAACGGCGGCAATGGAATTTATATGAATGCCACGTTTGCAAACGACGGTTTCGTTAAAGGCAACTATATCGGAACTAATTCCACGGGTACGGGAGATTTGGGCAATGTCCATAACGGCATTCACGCACTCGGCGATAATACCGGAAGCGGCAATATAGTCATCGGCGGCAATCTGGCAGGCGAAGGCAACGTTATCTCCGGCAACAACCAAAACGGAATTCTCGCCGAAATGCAGGAAATGTGGATCACCGGCAATCGGATCGGTACAAACGCCGCGGGAACTGCCGCGCTCGGAAACACACAGCACGGCATACGGGTCACCCGAAGCATAACAATCGGCGGCATCGAATGGGATGACTATGGCAATACCATCTCCGGCAATGGCGGAGACGGTATCAGAGTTGTTTCTTCCGATCCAATCAATATGTCAATTCAAGGCAACAAGATCGGCGTAAATTCAGGCGGAACGGCGGCGGTTCCCAATCAGGGCAACGGCATTACCGCCAGCGCTAAGGTAGGCATCAGCACGCTCAATACTATTGGCGGCAACATCGGGCACGGCATTGAATTAACCGGCGGAGCTTCCGAAATAGAAATCTTTAATACTTATATCGGCACAAATGCCAGCGGCGCGGATTTGGGGAACGGTGGAAACGGAATCAATATTTTTTCAACCGTGTCGAAAGTTTACATCGGAGAAAAAGGTGCGGGCGTGGGACCGAACACCATTGCTTTCAACAACGGCGACGGGATTTCACTTCAGCCCGGTTTTGGCGCGGGAGCGGTGGCTGACAATATTTCAATTCGCCGGAATTCGATTTACTCAAATTCCGGCTTGGGCATTGATTTGGGTCCGACGAACGGAGTTACGCCGAATGATCTCAACGACGCCGATACGGGACCGAACGGATTGCAGAATTTCCCTGTTTTGCACAAAGCCTATCCTAATCAAATTCAAGGAACGCTTGACAGCATTCCGACCCAGGGCGGCGACAAATATAAATTGGATTTTTACACAGTTGATTCGTGCGATGCTTCAGGCTACGGCGAAGGTCGTTATTATCTCGGTTTTATGGAAGCGCAAACCGGGCAGGGAGGAAACATAAATTTTAATTTCCCGCTTTCGTCTCCGCTTTCCTTTGGGCAATCGGTCGTCGCCACCGCAACAAGTCCTACGGGCGATACTTCGGAATTTTCGCAATGTTTGACGGTCACATTGCCTCCGGGAAACTTCTCCCTCGATGCGGCAACATACAGCATTAACGAAACCGGCGGCTCAATCACCGTCACGGTAAACCGAACAGGCGGATCGGGCGGAGCGGTTTCCGTTCAATACGCGACCTCGAACGGCACAGCGACAGCCGGAACCGATTACACTGCAACGAGCGGAACCCTGACTTTTCTTACCGGACAAACAACTAAGACTTTTACGATTCCGATCACGAACGACACGACCGATGAGCCTGACGAAACCATCAATATCACACTTTCCAATCCGACGGGCGATGCAGCTTTGGTAAATCCGTCAGCAGCAGTTTTGACAATTGTTGATAACGATAATCCGCCGACAGTTTCAATCAAAAATTATTCAACCCAAGAAGGAAACAGCGGCACAACGCCTTTTATCTTCGATGTCACCTTGTCCGCTGCTTCCGGCTTGCCGGTTTCGATCAATTGGAAAACTTTGGTCGGCGGATCGGCGACCGCTGGAAGCGACTATACGGCTGGAAACGGCGTTTTGAATTTCGCGCCCGGTGAAACTTCCAAGCAAATTACTGTATTGGTTAACGGCGATACGGTTTCCGAACCCAACGAATATTTTCAGGTCAGCATTTTCCAGCCTGTCAATGTCACCCTTGATGATAGCCAAGCCAACGGAACGATTTATGACGAAGATAATCCGGGCGAGCTTCAATTTTCGCCAGTGGTTTACAACGTAAACGAAGGAGTCGGAACCGCAACCGTGACTGTCACGCGGACGACCGGAACAGCCGGAACCGTGACGGTAGATTATGCGACGACAAACACCGGCACGACATCGTTCCCTGACTTCACATCCACATCCGGGACTTTGACTTTCCTTGACGGTGAAGCGACGAAAACTTTTTCGGTCTCAATTACCGATGATCAAATCGTCGAACAAACTGAATGGATTAATCTGGTGTTGTCGAATGCAACAGGCGGGGCAGCCATCACCGGGGGAAATGCGTTGATTAACATTGAAGATAATGATACAGCTTCCGCAACGTCAATCAGCGGAATTGTTAATTACGCTATTACACCGATCAATCAATCACAGAAAAAAGTCCCGGGCGTGCTCGTTTATGCTACGGGACCGGGCAACGGTGCTGCTACATCAGATTCTGATGGAGCTTACCAGATTAATAATCTAACGGCTGGCGGAAATTACACGGTCGTTGCTTCCAAAACAGGAGACAGAAACGGAATTTCTCCTTTTGATGCAACTCTTGTCTTAAAACACGTCGCTGCAAACGGACAGGGACCGAACGTTTTATCTCTGAATCAACAAAAAGCAGCCGACACAAGCGGCGATGGAAACATCTCTCCGTTTGATGCAACGCTGATTTTAAGATATGTGGCGGCAAACGGACCGACTGCCAACACGGGACAAACAGGTAACTGGAAGTTTCTGCCGGGAACACAGAATTATCAATCGCTGGACAATTCGTTATCGAGTGAAAACTACGAAGCGGTTCTGATTGGTGAAATCAACGGCAATTGGACGCCGCCTGCGCCGGGTTCGCTTGCTCAGACCGATAATTTTGACGAAATCGCTGCATCTGTTGAAGAAACGGAAGCCGAAATCTCGCTGCCCGACAATACATCGGCTGCGAGCGGAAGCATTATCGTTGTTCCGGTCTCATTCGCCAACAAAAGCGGGAAATCAATTTCGGGTTACAACTTCGCCGTTGAATTTGATCCGAATGTTTTGCAGCCCGATTCGGCGATGCCGATTGACACGAGCGCAACTCTGAGTCGGGAAATGACGGTTGCTCACAATACGGCGCAAACCGGGCGAATCGGCGTTGCGGCAAGCGGCGGCAATTCCAATGAGCGGATTTCAAAGGGCGATACGCTGTTAAAGCTGCGCTTTCGAGCGGTCGGAACGGCAAATGATTTGAAAAACCCGGCAACGGCTTTAACATTTCATCAGCAGCCGATCATTGAAAATGAGTCCGGCGCAGCGTTAACTGTTAAAAGTGCGAACGGTTCAGTCAGAGTTTCTGCGGGTGGTGCGGGTAAATCGGTAACGACGGTTTTAGGTCAAGTAACAACTGCGGAAGGACGAGGCATTCGCAATGTTTCGGTGACGCTCGCCGGCTCAAACGGTGAAACGCGCACGGTTATGACCGGAGCAGGCGGCGAATATAGCTTTACGGACGTTTCATCTGGCGAAACTTATACCATCAGCGTCAGCTCGAAGCGTTTCCGGTTCAACTCTGAATCACAAATGAGGACGATTTTTGCCGAAGTCGAAGAAATCAACTTTACGGCTCTCGAATAAACCGCCGCGCATTTATCCTTTTTCCATAAACAAAAGCCGGAGACGCGCGTCTCCGGCTTTTTTCGCTGAAATATTGCGTCAAAAATCAGCGCGAGAAATGCGGTTTCGGCGATTGCATTTTATTCGTGCTTAAGATTTTTAAGTTTTCTGCGCTCTTCCAGCTTGGCAACATTTTGTTCGGCGACATCGCCGAGCGAGCAGTTAAATTCGCTGGCAATGCGTGAAACGTACCATAAAACATCGCCGATTTCGTCCAAAATCTTTGCCCGCCGCTCGTCGGTTATTTGCCCGTCGTTGCGAATCGCTTTTTTCACCTGCTCGGCGACTTCGCCCGCTTCTCCGTTTAAACCGAGAGCCAGATAACCGATTGCCGTCAATTCCGGTTCGCGCGGATAAACCGCGAATTTCTCGATTGCCTGCTGATATTCGTCAAATTTCATTGCTCATTAATCTCAATTGATTTAATTTGCCATTTTTCGCGCGCTTGTTTCAAAGCCTGTTCTACTTGCAGACGCGAAGTTCCGCCGATCTGATTTTTTGAATCGAGCGTCGCTTCGAGCGACAAAGCGTCAAAAACATCGGCTTCGATTTCGCTCGCAAAATTTTTCAATTCGGTTAAATCGAGTTCGTGCAGCTCGCGGTTTTGCGAAACCGCAAAAAGAACGATTTGCCCGGTTAATTCGTGAGCGGTGCGAAAAGGAACTCCGCGCCGGACGAGATAATCAGCCAATTCGGTCGCGTTCATAAATCCGGTTTCCGCCGCGCTCCGCATATTTTCGGTTTTTAACGAAACATTTCTGAGAACGATTTCCGTCGCTTCGAGCGCTGCGAACGCGGTTTCATACGAGTCGAAAACAGCTTCTTTGTCTTCCTGCAAATCTTTGTTATAAGCGAGAGGCAAGCCTTTAAATAAAGTCAGCAGCGCCGCGTGATGCCCGAAAACGCGGGCTGATTTTCCCCGAACAAGCTCCATCGCATCGGGATTTTTCTTTTGAGGCATCAGGCTCGAACCTGAAGCAATCCGGTCGCTTAATTCAAAAAAGCCGAATTCGGTTGATGAATAAAGAATCACGTCCTCGGCAAGTCTGGAAAGATGCATTAAAACGAGCGAACAAGCGTGCGTAAAATCGAGCAAAAAATCGCGGTCGCTGACCGCATCGAGACTGTTGCGGCTTATTTCGGCAAAGCCCAATTCTTTCGCGACCGATTCGCGGTCAACCGGGTAACTCGTCCCGGCAAGCGCTGCGCTGCCGAGCGGCGAAATGTTTGCGCTCTCCCGCGCGTGAGAAAAACGAATTGAATCGCGCTCGAACATCTCAAAATAAGCCAGACACCAATGTGCAAAAAATACGGGCTGCGCGCGCTGCAAATGCGTGTAACCGGGGAAAACCGCGTCTCCATTCTTCTCAGCCAAATCCAGCAAAGCGTTTTGCGTTTGATTCAAAACCGCTTGCAGCCGGTCAATCGCCGCCCGCGTCCACAAACGCATTGCCGTCGCAACCTGATCGTTGCGGCTGCGCCCGGTGTGCAGTTTTCGTCCGGCGTCGCCAACCAATTCGATTAAATTCGCTTCGATAAACGAATGCACGTCTTCGGCGTCGGCAAATTCGTCGAAATATTTCTCGCCGTTTTCCTCAAAACGCTCCTGCATAATTCGCAAGCCGCGCGAGATTTCGGAAAATTCGTTTTCGCTCAAAACACCCGCGTTCTTTAAACCTCCGGCGTGAGCCAGACTTGCTTGAACATCAAACAAAAATAATTTTCTATCGAAGTGAAAAGATTGATTAAACCGCGCGAAAACCTCGTTTGCCGCTTCGGTGAATCTGCCGCCCCATAATTTTTTTGATTCGCTCATTTGACAATAACAACTCAGATTCCTATTTTATGCATCTATGCGGAAGTTATGCGAAATATTTGCATAAGTCATTTTGGAAAGCAAGAATTGAATGTACAAAGAAAAGCGGCAGGAAACAATTTTAAATTTGATTCGGGCAAAAAATATCGGGAAACAGGAAGAGTTGACCGAATATTTGTCTAAAGCCGGTTTCGCCGTCACTCAATCGAGCGTTTCTCGCGATCTTGTTGAGCTGGGGATTATTAAAGCAAACGGCTTTTACGCGCAGCCGCGAGTTGAAAATAAGAAGAACTTCGGTTTAATCAGTCTTGAAACAGCCGGAGAAAATTTAATTGTCGCAAAGTGCGATTCGGGATTGGCTTCGGCAGTGGCGGTGCAAATTGACCGTGCGAAAATCCCCGAAATCATCGGCACAATCGCTGGTGACGATACGATTTTTATTGCGGTTAAAGATTTCAGAGAACAGAGAAAAGCGATTAAAAACATTTGGGAATTATTTGAAAGCTAATGGAAAAGAAGATTAACAAAGTTATTTTGGCATATTCGGGCGGGCTTGATACGTCAGCAATGCTGCTGTGGCTCAAGGAAAAATACGATTGCGAAGTCGTTTGCTTTTGCGCCGATGTCGGACAGGGCGAAGAGTTAACTGGTTTGGAGGAAAAGGCGAAGGCAACGGGGGCAAGCAAACTTTATGTGGAAGATTTGCGCGAAGAATTTGTCCGCGATTATGTCTGGACAGCAGTTAAAGCCAACGCGCTTTATGAAGGCGTTTATCTTTTGGGGACTTCGCTGGCGCGTCCCGTGATAGCCAAAAAGCAAATCGAGATTGCAAATAAAGAAGGGGCTGACGCCGTGGCTCACGGCGCGACCGGCAAAGGCAACGACCAAGTGCGATTTGAATTGACTTATTACGCTTTGAAGCCTGATGTAAAGGTGATTGCGCCGTGGCGACATTGGGAATTTAAAGGGCGCGCCGATTTGATTGCGTATTGCGCGGAAAAGGGAATTCCGGTCACGGCGACAGCAGAAAAGCCTTATTCCACTGACAGAAACTTGATGCATATTTCCTATGAAGGCGGCATTTTGGAAGACCCTTGGGCTGCGCCGCCGGAAGACATTTTTCTATTGACCAAATCGCCGGAAAACGCCAAAGACAAAGCGGAAGAAATCATTCTAACGTTTGAAAAAGGCGAGCCTGTGGCGATTAACGGCGAGACATACGGCGCGGTTGATCTGCTTTCGACTTTGAATTTTATCGGAGGCTGTCACGGCATCGGGCGCGTTGATCTGGTTGAAAATCGCTTTGTCGGGATGAAATCGCGCGGAGTTTACGAAACGCCCGGCGTCACAATTTTGCAGACGGCGCACCGCGCGCTCGAATCAATCACGCTTGATCGGGAAGTCGGACGCCTGCGCGATTCGCTTTCAACCAAGTTTGCCGAATCAATTTATTACGGCTTCTGGTTTGCGCCTGAGTTTGAAATTTTGCGTTCGATGATTGACGAAACGCAGAAAACGGTTTCGGGCGACGTGCGCTTGAAGCTCTACAAAGGCAACGTCACCGTGACGGGCAGACGCTCGCCATATTCGCTCTACAAAGAGCGCATCGTCACTTTTGAAGACGACGCGGGCGCTTACGACCAGCACGACGCCGAAGGTTTTATTAAGTTGCAAGCATTGCGTTTGCGTTTGCAGAAGTTCGATTGAGGTTTGAAGAAATGATTATTCAAGAAGTTGACAAAATCGGTTCAGCAGCTTCGTTGCTAAGATTAACGAAAAAAGTGGCGATTGTTAAAGATTTGAGCGAGCCGCGAGTTGGTGATGTGGTTGTCGTGCGCGCTTTGAGCGAAAGCGTGACTTACGGCAATCTTGAACTGCCTTCGGGACGCCTTGCGAAAATCAACCGCAACGACGTTTTGCTCGGCGTGCTGGGCAAACGCCGCGCGCTCAAAGGTTTTGTCGGCGACGTTCCCGAATCCGTCAAAGCGGGCGACAAACTGCATCTCTTGAATATGGGCGGCGTGATCGGGATTTGCAAAGGTCATCATTCTTCGCTCTCGGACGCGATTGAGGTCGAAGTTTTGGGTGTCGCCTGCGACGAAATCGGAACGGTTTTGAACATCGCCGACAACGCTTTGCAACCGACCGAATTTCTCGAAAAAAGCGCGCCCGTCGTGATTGTCGCCGGAACTTGTATGAATTCGGGCAAAACCGTCGCCGCGACAGAGATTATCAAACAAGCGGCGCACGCCGGATTAAAAGTTGCGGGCGCGAAAATGTCGGGCGTGGCTTGTTTGCGCGACACGCTGAATATGCAGGATCACGGCGCGATTGCGACGGCGAGCTTTTTAGATTGCGGTTTGCCTTCGACGGTTGACGCGGGCGATTTATCGCCCGTAGCCAAAGCGATTTTGAATCATTTGAATTCATTTGAACCTGATTTAATCGTAGTCGAACTCGGCGACGGAATTGTCGGCGGCTATGCGGTTGATTCGGTTTTGCAGGACGCGGAAATCAAAGCGGCGACTTCCGCCTTTGTCTTTTGCGCGTCGGATTACGTCGGCGTTATCGGCGGCATTCAGGTTTTAAAAAATCTGGGAATCGAAATTGACGTGATCGCCGGTTCGGTCACCGATTCGCAAATGGGCGAAGATTTTGTGCAAAACCAATTCGGCATCAACGCCGGAAATGCGCGAAGAAACGGTTTGCGCTTGTTTGAATTGATAAATTTTGCGAAGCGCGAAGAAATGGTTTTTGCTTGAAATGATTGTGATTCGGGAATTACAGGAAAAAGATATTTTACCGGTTGCCGAAGCATTTGATTCAATCGGATGGAATAAACCTGTTTCGCAATATCAAAGATATTTAGCCGAACAAACAGAAGGCGCGCGGAAAATCCTTCTGGCTTTTGAAAACAATAATTTTGTTGGCTATCTGACGATTCTATGGGAATCGGATTACCCGCCTTTTAAAGCGGAAAACATTCCTGAGATAAATGATTTTAATGTTTTACCGAAAGCCAGAAGAAAAGGCGTCGGGACAAAATTAATGGACGAAGCCGAACAAATTGTTTCCGAGAGTTCGGAAATCGTCGGCATCGGCGTCGGTTTAGAAGCGGATTACGGCGCGGCTCAAAGGCTTTACGTATTGCGCGGCTACGTTCCCGACGGCAAAGGAATCGTCTGGCAAAACCGCTTTCCGAAATATGGCGAACGGGTTACGGTTGACGATGATTTGAATTTATACTTTAAGAAAAAATTAAGATGACCGGGAAAATAAAAATTGCAATCTTCGGCGGTTCAGGTTACGGCGGCGCTGAGCTTTTGCGCATTCTGCTGTTTCATCCGAACGCCGAAATCATTTTAGTAACTGCAAACGAACATGTCGGAAAAGCTGTCGGCGAAGTGCATAAAAATCTGTTCGGTTTGACGAATTTGCGGTTTGAAAAATCGCCGGAAGATTTGTCCAATCTCAAAAATATTGATGTCGCCTTTTTCGCGTTGCCGCACGGACAGGCTTTGAATCTGATTCCGCAGCTACCCGAAAACGTCAAAGCGATTGATCTTTCGGGGGATTTTCGTTTGAGCGACGGCGATGCTTTTCGGCAATTTTACAAGCTCGAAAAATCGGCTCGTCAAAGCGATTTCGTTTACGGATTGACGGAAACAAACCGCGAAGCAATCAAAACGGCAAATTATATTGCCAATCCGGGTTGTTTTGCGACCGCGACTTTGCTCGGTTTAGCGCCGCTTGTTTCCAATCTGTTGATTTCAGGGCGCGTTATTGTTGACGCGAAAACCGGTTCGTCCGGTTCGGGCGCAAAAGCGGCGGCTAACACACACCATCCACAGCGCGCAAATTCGTTTTACGCCTACAAGCCTTTCGCGCATCAGCACGTTCCCGAAATCGAACAATGCCTGAAATCAGTCGGCGATTTTACGAGCGAGCTGGTTTTTATGACGCACAGCCTTCCGGTTGCGCGCGGCATTTTCGCTTCGATTTATGTTGAATTAAAAAAGGAAATGACGGCGGAAAATCTGCGTGAGGTTTATGCGGAGTTTTACCGGGATTCTTTTTTCGTCCGATTGTTGGACGGCTCGCCCGATATAAATTGGGTGAAAACGACGAATTTCTGCGATTTGGGATTTGCGGCGAAAGGCAAATCGGCGGTAATTTTCTCGGCGATTGACAATCTCGTCAAAGGCGCGGCGGGGCAAGCCGTTCAAAATATGAATTTAATGTTCGGTTTGGATGAGAAAACGGCTTTGATTTTCACGGGCAGCAATCCGTAAAAAAGCTATGAAAAGACTGTTTTTCAGCTTGATTTTGCTCGTTGTTTTGTCGTTCGCGACGGCTGCGCAGGAATCTTATAACCGCGCCGATTTGTGGGAAAAAGAAATTGCCGCGTTTGCCGCAGCCGACAAAAAAGAATTTCCGAAAACCGGAGGAGTTTTGTTTGTCGGCAGTTCGAGCATTCGCGGCTGGAAAACGGTTCAAGCCGATTTCGCCGAATTTCAGGTTTTGAATCGCGGTTTCGGCGGCTCGCATCTCGAAGACATAAATCATTATTTCGCGGAAATCGTTTTGCCTTACAAACCGAAACTGATTGTTTTATACGCGGGCGAAAACGACATTACGGCAGGCAAAACAATCGAGCGAGTCGTTGCCGATTACAAGAAATTTGTCTCGTTAGTTCGGGAAAAATTGCCGAAATCCCGGTTGATTTTCATCTCGCTCAAGCCGAGTCCCGCGCGTTGGGAACAAAGAGAAAAATTTCAACTTGCGAACAATTTGATAAAAGCCGAAACGGAAAAAGACAAACGCCAAAGGTTTGTTGATGTTTGGCAGCCGATGCTTGACGAGCGAGGCGAGCCGAAACCGGGGATTTTTCAGGTCGACAAACTGCATATGAACGCCGAAGGCTACAAAATCTGGCGCGCGAGTTTGACGCCGCATATTAAAAAGGGAATTAAAGGGAATTTTCGATGATTGCTGTTTCAGAAAAAACTAATTTTGCCGACATCGCGGCGAGCGAAGAACAATTTCAGCTTGCGACTTACGCCAAAATGAACATTGCCGTCGAGCGCGGCGAAGGAGCCTGGATTTATACCGGCGAGGGCGAAAAATATCTCGATTTATACGGCGGTCACGCTGTTTGCGCGACCGGGCATTGCCATCCGAATGTCGTCAGAGCCTTGCGGGAGCAAAGCGAAAAATTATTGTTTTATTCAAATCTGGTTTATTCCGAGATTCGCGCGCGAGCCGCCGAAAAGCTCGTTTCCATTGCGCCGGAATCTTTGACGAAAGCGTTTTTCTGCAATTCCGGGACTGAAGCCAACGAAAACGCGATGCGAATGGCGCGCTTTGCCACCGGACGCGAAAAGATCATCACTTTTTCAGGCGGTTTTCACGGACGCACGGCTGACTCGATTTCCGCTACTTTTTTGGGCAAATATCGCGAAATCGGCAAACCGAATGTTCCCGGTCACATTTCCGCCGAATTCGGCGATTTAGAATCGGTGCGCGTTGCGGCTGACGAAACGGTTGCGGCGATTATGCTCGAACCGATTCAGTCAATGGCTGGCGTGACGGAAGCCGCGCCTGAATTTTTCAAAGGTTTGCGCGAAATTTGCGACGAGCGCGGGATTTGTTTGATTTTTGACGAAGTTCAAACAGGCGTCGGGCGCACGGGAAACTGGTTTTTCGCAGGTTCGGAATGGGCTGGCGGCGTTGTACCGGATATTATCACGCTGGCGAAATCTCTCGGCAGCGGTGTTCCGGTCGGAGGGTGTTTGGTGAATGAAAAAATATCGGCAAAAATCAAAACGAACGATTTGGGCACGACTTTTGGGGGCGGAATGTTAGCGATGGCTGCTGTTTTGGCGACTTTGGAAGCAATCGAGCAGGACGGAATGCTCGAAAACGCTCGAAATGTGGAGAATTATTTGCGCGAACGTGTTCAAGAAATTCCAAATGCGGTCGGTTTGCGCGGAAAAGGCTGTTTGCTCGGAATCGAATTTGCCGAAGATGCTAAAAACGTTCATGCTCGATTGCTCGAAAAGAAAATCATTACAGGGACTTCGAGCGACGCGCGAGTTTTGCGTCTTCTGCCGCCTTTGTGCGTCGGAATTGCCGAGATGGAATTGCTGGTTAGTGCGCTGTCGGAAATTAACAAATAAAAACTGTGAACTATCAACTGTAAACTATCAACTATTCTGCAATACAGTGAATAGTTGATAGTTTACAGTTGATAGTTTTAACTCTTCTATAATTTTGTTGATTGGCTTAAATGCTTCGTACTCTTTAAATTAATGCTGCTCGATTTACAAAATATCCGGCGTGTCGTGATTAAAGTCGGCTCGTCGCTGATGATCGGCGACGACAATCAAGTTAGGGAAACGTGGCTGCGGACGTTGGCGAAAGACGTTTCCGAACTGCGTCATCGAGAAATTCAAGTTGCCGTTGTCACATCCGGCGCGGTCGCGCTTGGGCGGCGGACGCTTCGTTACGGCAACCGCGCGCTCAAGCTCGAAGAAAAACAAGCGGCGGCAGCCTGCGGGCAAATCAATTTGTTTTCGCATTGGGAAAGAGCTTTTCAAGCCGAAAACACCGATCTGCACGGAGCGCAGATTTTGCTCACGCTCGACGACAGCGAAAATCGAAAGCGCTACCTAAACGCCAGGAACACTTTTGAAACGCTGCTCGCCGAGCCGCAGATTATTCCGATTATCAACGAAAACGACACGGTTGCGACCGCCGAATTAATTGTCGGCGACAACGACAGACTGGCGGCTCGCGTCGCGCAGATGATTAGCGCAGATGTGCTTTTTTTGTTTTCGGATGTTGACGGGCTTTACACTGCGAATCCAAACGTTGATTCAACTGCGGTTCACATTCCCGAATTGCGGCAGATTACGCCGGAAATCGAGGCGATGGCGGGCGGTGCCGGTTCGCCGTTTGGTTCGGGCGGAATGAGGACGAAAATCGAAGCCGCGCGCATTGCGCTCGCCGCCGGTTGCGATATGATTATCGGAAAAGGTTTCGCTCCGCATCCGGTTCAAAGAATCTTGAACGGCGAGCGCTGCACAAGGTTTCGCGCCGAAGCGAGTCCGAAAAGTGCGCGCAAACATTGGATTTCCGGTTCTTTGCATCCGACCGGAACAGTAGTTGTTGATGACGGGGCGCGAGCGGCGTTGATGAAGGGCAACAGCTTGCTGCCCGCCGGAGTTCGCGCCGTTCAGGGCGCGTTTGAGCGCGGCGATGCGGTTATAATTAAAGACTTGCGCGGTCGCGTATTGGGCAAAGGTTTGTCGGCTTATTCTTCCGCCGACGCTGAGCGCATCGTTGGATTTAAAAGCAGTGAAATCGAAAGAATTTTAGGCTATAAAGGACGCGGCACTTTGATTCACCGCGATGATATGGCTCTTGAAATCGGCGGCTAAGGTTGAAATTTGATGATAGCGGAATTTACCAAAGACTACGAAGATGTAAAGACGCTGATGCAAACGCTCGGCGAACGAGCGCGAGCAGCTTACCGCGTGTTGGCGAAAGCCGAAACCGAACAAAAAAATGAGGCTTTGCGGGCAGCGGCGCAAAATCTGCGCGAAAACGAATCGGCTTTGTTGGCGGCAAACGCCGAAGACGTTGCGGCGACGCGGCAAAATGAAATTTCCAACGCTCTGCTCGACCGATTGCTGTTAAATCCGGCTCGCGTCGAAGCGATGGCGCAAGGTTTGGAGCAAATCGCTGAATTAGACGATCCGGTCGGCAAAACTCTCGCGGAATGGAAACGCCCGAACAATTTGCAGATCAGCCGCGTCAGCGTTCCGCTCGGAGTAATCGGAATAATTTACGAATCACGCCCGAATGTCACCGCCGACGCAGGCGGTTTGTGTCTGAAATCCGGCAACGCCGTTATTTTGCGCGGCGGTTCGGAAAGCCTCAATTCTTCAACAGCGATTGCCGCTTGTCTTCACGCCGGTTTGCAAAGCGCCGGATTGCCGATTGATGCCGTTCAGCTTGTTCCGACTCGTGACCGCGCGGCGGTCGGGCAAATGTTGACTCTCACGGATTTGATTGACGTAATCATTCCGCGCGGCGGAAAATCTCTGACAGAAAGAATTTTAAACGAAAGCAGAGTTCCGACAATTTTGCATCTCGACGGCAACTGTCACACTTATTTTCACGCTTCCGCAAAACCGGAAATGGCAAAGCAGGTTTTATTAAACGCCAAGATGCGCCGCACCGGAATTTGCGGCGCGACGGAATCTCTGCTTGTTGACCGCATAGCAGTTTCCAAACTGATCCCCGAAATTCTTGAAGCGTTGTTTGCCTCAGGCTGCGAAGTGCGCGGAGACGAAGCGGTTCAAGCTCTCGACAAACGAGTCGTTCCGGCTCAGGAAGCGGATTGGGCGACGGAATATCTCGATGCAGTGCTTTCGGTTAAAGTCGTCGCAGATGTTTCCGAAGCAATCGCACATATCAACACATACGGCTCGCATCACACCGATGCGATTATCGCGGAGGACACGGCGGCGGCGGCAACGTTTTTGAGCGAAGTTGACAGCGCGATTGTCCTGCACAACGCTTCGACTCAGTTTGCCGACGGCGGCGAATTCGGGATGGGAGCCGAAATCGGCATCTCTACAGGTCGCCTGCACGCGCGGGGTCCGGTTGGAGTTGAACAGTTGACGACATATAAATACGTTGTGTTCGGCGAAGGTCAAACACGCCCGTAAAATCTACAAAAAACAGTCTTGATTTACTCTAAACTCGCGCCGCTCGTATAATATCCGCAAAAACGCCAGCCGCCGTCACATCTGCGCCCGCGCCCGCGCCTTTGACGACTAAAGGCAAATCGGCATAACGATTTGTGTAATACAAAACGGCGTTGTCTTTGCCCGAAAGATTGGCGAAATTGTGAGTTGTCGGGATTTTTTGCAAACCGACGCTCGCTTTTCCGTTTTCAAACGAAGCGATGTATTTGAGCGAAAGGTTTTCACGTATTGCGCTGTCGAGCAGCTCGCGGAAATGCGGTTCGCTGCGCTCCATTTCCGCATAAAAATCTTCGACCGAGCCTTCAAAACACGAGGCAGGCAGAAACGGCGTGTTTTCAACGTCGGACATTTCGATTCTGTAACCGGCTTCGCGCGCTAAAATTAAGATTTTTCGAGCGACATCCGTGCCGCTTAAATCGAGTCGCGGATCGGGTTCGGTGTAGCCTTCGGCTTGAGCTTGTCGAACCACCGAAGCAAACGAGCGCGAGCCGTCGTAATTGTTAAAAACAAAATTGAGCGTGCCGGATAAAACGGCTTCAATGCGATTCACGCGGTCGCCGCTGCGAAGCAGATCGTTGAGCGTGTTGATAATCGGTAATCCCGCGCCGACGTTGGTTTCAAACAAAAACGCCGTGTTAAATTCGCGCGCCAGATTTTTTAAATGCAAATAATTTTCGTATTCGGAAGAGCAGGCAATTTTATTGGTGGCGACAATCGAAACACTTTTTTCCAATAACTGCGGATAAACGGCGGCGACTTCGGCGTTTGCCGTCGCGTCAACAAAAATCGAGTTTCGCAGGTTTTTCTCAAAAACGGTTTCGACAAATTCGTTTAAATTCATTTTCGGCGCGTTTTCAAACTGTTCGGGCAGATTCTCCAAATTAACGCCTTCTTCATCAAAAAGCATTCGGCGGCTGTTGGCAGCGCCGACGACGCGTAGATTAAGCCGCAGATTTTCGCGTAAATAATCAATTTGCGGGCGAATTTGTTCAATCAATTTGCCGCCGACCGTGCCCACGCCGACAAGAAAAACGTTGACTTGTTTCGCGCCGGAGAAAAATTCTTCGTGCAGCGTGTTGATGGCTTTGCGAACGTCCGCAGAAGAAATTATGGCTGAAATATTTCGTTCCGAAGAGCCTTGCGCGATGGCGCGAATGTTAATTCCGTTATGTCCGAGCGTGGAAAACATTTTCCCGGAAAAGCCCGGATGATTTCGCATTTGATCGCCGACGAGCGCGAGAATCGAAAGCCCGTTTTCTACTTTGAGCGGCTCGATTTTCCCCGCGTTGATTTCATAAGAAAATTCCGCATCAACAATTGCTTTCGCCGATTCGCTGAATTTTTCTTCAACGGCGACGCAAATCGAATGTTCCGAAGAGCTTTGTGTAATCAAAATGACGTTAATCTGCGCGCGCGAAAGAGCATCGAAAAGGCGTTTGGAAAAACCTGGGACGCCGACCATTCCGCTGCCTTCGAGACTTAAAACGGAAATCGAGTTGATGCTCGAAATGCCGCGCACGATTTCAGTTTCCGATTCGGTCGCGGCTTCGATGAGCGTGCCGAAATCTGCGGGCGCAAAAGTGTTTTTTATCCAAATCGGAATTTTTTTCTGCAAGACGGGCTGAATCGTCGGCGGATAAATGACTTTCGCTCCGAAATGCGACAATTCCATTGCTTCCTGATAAGTGATGCGCTGAATGTTTTTGCTGTTTTTGACGAGTCGCGGATCGGCAGTCATCATCCCGGAAACGTCCGTCCAGATTTCCAGAACTTTCGCATCAAGAGCCGCCGCCAAAATCGCCGCCGTGTAATCCGAACCGCCGCGCCCCAGCGTCGTCGTTGCTCCATTTGCATCAGACGCAATAAAACCGGGCAATATGAAAAGTTTGGAGTTCGCGGCGGCAGAAAAAAAATCTTTGATTTGCCGGTTTGTAGTTTGAAAATCAACTGCTGCAAAAGTGAAATTTGAATCGGTGCGAATTAACGCGCGGCTGTCTTGCCAAACATTTGCAATGCCGAGTGAATCGAGCTTGGCGGCAAAGATTTTGGTCGAAAAAAGCTCGCCGAAACTGACAATCCGATCAAGTGAGCGCGCCGTCAATTCGCCGAGCAGAAAAACGCCTTCGCAAATGCTTTTCAGTTCATCGAGGTTTTTGTTGAGAAAATTTAAAGTTTCCGTTTGTTCCTGGTTCGGGATGAGCGCGCGGACGGTTTGAAAGTGGTTGTTTTCGATTTCTTCAATTTTGACGCGGAAAGATTCGTCTTTGCGCTCGGCTGTTTTCGCCGCGTCTATAAGAGCGTCAGTCGTGCCTTGCATCGCCGATAAAACAACCGCGCAAACGTCCTTTTCAACCGCATTTCTGACAATCTCAATGACTTTTTTTATGTTCTCTGCATTTGCGACCGAAGAACCGCCGAATTTTAAAACTTTCATATTAAATTTTGCTCAATAAAATTTCTTTTAAGATTTCGTAATCAACAGGCATTTCAATGCTTTGTTTCGAGCGCGAAAACAAAGCATTGACAGCTTCGGGCGTTGCGCCGAAAGTGCCGACAATTTCTTTGACCGAATCGAATTTCGCCGGATGCGCGGTGGCGAGAAAAAATCCCTTTTCATTTGGATTTTTCTCCAGATAATTTTCCAGAGCGTAAAAACCGACCGCCGCGTGCGGGTCTAAAACATAACCAAATTGTTTGAAAACCCGCCGCATTGTGTTTGCGGTTATTTCATCGGAAATGCTGGCGGCGGACATTTTGGCTTTTAACTTTTCCGTCTCGCCGCCAAACAATTCCAAAATTCTGACAAAATTGCTCGGATTCGCCACATCCATCGCGTTTGAAAGCGTGGCGATGGATAGCTGTTCGGCTAATTCGCCCGACTGAAAAAATTTTGGCACAACGTCGTTTGCATTGCAGGCGGCGATAAAATGACGCGCTGGCAAGCCGGAAACATTCGCCAAAAGACCGGCACAGATATTTCCGAAATTGCCGCTCGGAACGGAAATCACGGGCAAGGTTTCTTCATGCCACTGCTGCAAAGCGTAAAAAAAATAAAACTGCTGCGGCAGCCACCGCGCGACATTGATTGAATTTGCCGAAGTCAGAAAAACTCGTTTTTTTAATTCTTCATCGGCAAGTGCAATTTTCGCCAGTCGCTGGCAATCGTCAAAACTCCCCGCGACTTCGAGCGCGGTGATGTTTTGTCCGAGCGTCGTAAGCTGTAATTCCTGAAGTTTTGAAACTTTGTCCGATGGATACAAAATCACGACTTCCACATTTTCGACGCCCAAAAAACCAGCCGCGACCGCGCCGCCCGTATCGCCCGAAGTCGCCACAACGACAATCGTTTTCTCGCCTTGTTTGTCTGAAAAATATCGCAAGCAACGGCTCATAAAACGAGCGCCGACATCTTTGAAAGCGAACGTCGCGCCGTGAAATAATTCGAGTGCAAAAATGTTTTCGGAGATTTTGACGAGAGGAAAATCAAAATCAACGGTTTCCGAACAAATTCGGAAAAGCGTTTCGTCGTCAATTTCGCCCCCGACGTAAGGTTTTATCACCTCGAAAGCAATTTCCGCTTTAGATTTTTCGCGAAAGCTTTCAAAATTGACCGGCGAAATTCGTTCGGGAAAATACAAGCCTTTGTCCGGCGGCTGACCTTTGATGACGGCTTCGCGGAACGTGACGACGGGCGATTTTCGGTTTGTGCTAAAGTATTTCATTCGATAAAACGGGTGAGAATGAAGATTTAAATGATAATACGATTCGACCGTTTTGCGAAATCCGCCTAAGTTTTCTTTATGAAAGAAATTACCGTTTTAGCCCCGGCGACGGTTGCCAACGTCGTTTGCGGATTCGATGTTTTGGGATTTTGTCTCGAAGAGCCTTGCGATTTGATGACTCTCAGGACGATTGATGAAAAAACAGTCCGAATCATCAACCGCGATGAATTCAATTTGCCGACAGAACCGGAAAAAAACGTCGCCGGAGCGGTTTTGCTGGCGATCTTAAAAGAAATTAAAGCCGATTTCGGATTTGAAATCGAAATTGAAAAACGCATCAAACCCGGCAGCGGCATCGGTTCGAGCGCAGCGAGCGCGGCTGGCGCGGCGGTCGCTGCAAACAAATTATTAAACGGGCGTTTTTCTAAATTGGAATTGGTTTATTTTGCGATGTTCGGCGAAGAAATCGCCAGCGCCGCGCGGCACGCGGACAATCTCGCACCCGCAGTTTTCGGCGGTTTTACGCTCGTGCGCGCAGTTGATCCGCTCGATATTGTCAAAATTGATTTTCCGCCGCTTTTTGCAACCGTTTTGCATCCGCAAATCGAAATTAAAACCGCCGAAGCGCGCCGCATATTGCCGAGAGAAGTTCCCTTAAAAAGCGCTATCAATCAATGGGCAAACGTCGGCGCGCTCGTCGCCGGTTTGTTCAAAAAAGATTACGGTTTGATTTCCCGCGCGCTCGAAGACAAAATCGTCGAGCCGGTTCGCAGTCGTTTGATTCCGCATTTCGACGAAATCAAAGCCGAAAGCAAAACGGCGGGCGCTCTAGGCGGCGGGATTTCTGGTTCGGGTCCTTCAGTTTTTATGCTTTCGGAAACCGAAGAATCTGCGCGAAATGTTGAAATGATAATGCGGCGGATTTATCAGAGTGCAGCTATTAATTTTTATACTTACTTGACAAAAATAAATGCTGAAGGCGTAAAGATTCTTGAGAATTCAAACCAAATTAAATGATGAATAAAAACTTTCTCAAAACATCGGATTTTTCCCACGATGAGCTTGAGCAAATGCTCGAAGCGGCGTTTCGTTTTAAGCGCGGCGAAGATTCAGCAAAATCGCTTGCCGGAAAATCCGTCGCGCTCGTGTTTTTTAATCCGAGCTTGCGAACGCGGGCTTCGATGCAGGTTGGGGTTTATGAGCTTGGCGGAAATCCGGTAATTTTAGAACCGGGAAGCACTTCGTGGACGCTCGAACACCGCGAAAATGTGGTGATGGACGGAGATAAAACCGAACATCTCGCCGAGTTTGTCAGAGTTTTGGAAAGATACGTCGCGGCAATCGGCGTGCGGACTTTTGCTAATTTGAAAGATTGGGAAGCAGAGCGTCTTGAGCCGATTTTATCGGCGTTTGAGCGTTATGCATCAAAACCGCTCGTCAATCTCGAATCGGCGATGCATCATCCGTGTCAGGCTCTGGCTGATATGATGACGATTCGGGAGCGGTTCGGAAATCAGAAAAAGAAAGTTCTGCTGACGTGGGCTTGGCATCCGAAGCCTTTGCCGATGGCTGTGCCGAACAGTTTTGCGCTCGCGGCGGCGCAGTTCGGACACGATTTGACAATCGCGCACCCGGCGGGATTTGAGCTTGACGGCGAGCTTGTCGGAGAAATTGAAGCGCAGGTGAGGGAAAACGGCGGAAGTCTCGAAATTACGAATGATGTGAATTCGTCGTTTGAAGATGTCGAAGTCGTTTACGCCAAAAGTTGGGGCAGTAAAAACTTTTACGGCGCAGCGGAAAAAGACATCGAATTTCGCTCAAAGTTTCGCCCTGATTGGATTGTTGACGAAGAGAAAATGCGGCGGACGAACGACGCGATCTTTATGCATTGTTTGCCGGTGCGCCGCAATGTAATTGTGACTGACGCGGTGATTGACGGCGCTAATTCGGTCGTCGTTGACGAAGCGGAAAACCGTTTGCACGCGCAGAAAGCCGTGTTGGCAAAATTGGTTAAATAATCGCCGATGAGAATTCGCGTTCGTGATCATGTCAATCCGTTTGCGCCGCGTTTTTCAGTGCCGCCCGCGCCTTTAGATTTTGCGGAAGTTTTCCAAAATCCTGATTTGCCGCTGCATCTAGATTTGGGCTGCGCTCTCGGCGGATTTGTTTTCAAAATGGCACGGCTCGCGCCCGGTATTAATTTTCTCGGCGTTGACATTCGAGAGCCGATGATTGAAAGAGCAAAGCGGCACGCGGCAGGTGCAAATTTAACCAATCTTCATTACGAATTCTGCAACGCGACGATTTCGATTGAAAATCTTTTGCGAAAAATGCCGCCGGGCGCGCTGCAATTTGTGACGATTCAGTTTCCAGACCCGCATTTGAAAAAACGGCTCGCCAAGCGAAGAATGGTTCAGCCGCAAATGGTTGCGGATTTAGCAGAATATTGCGACGAAAAAGCAAAAATCTTTGTTCAATCGGATGTCGAAGAAACTGCCGCCGACATTAGCGAAAAATTTGAGCAAAATCCGAAATTCCGGCGCGCACACGCTGAAATATGGCTCGCGGAAAATCCTTTTCCTGTCAAAACCGAACGCGAAACGGTTGTCGAAAATCAGAATTTGCCTGTTTTTAGAGCAATGTTTGAAAGAAAATCTGTAAAATAATTTCAAACAAAATAACTGCAATGGAAATGAACAAGTTAGACCTTTTGCGCGAAGCGCTGCCTTATATTCAAAAATTCAAAGGCAAGACTTTTGTCGTCAAATTTTCCGGCAAAGTCACCGAAGACAAAGCGAATCTGGCGTCTTTGTGCGAAGAACTCGCTTTGCTGCATCAAGTGGGAATTCGTCTGGTTGTCATTCACGGCGGCGGAAAGCAGTTGAACGAGTTGGCGGAAAGAATGGGCGTCGCGCAGACCGTAATTAACGGGCGGCGCGTGACCGACGATGAAACTCTGGATTTGGCGATGATGATTTTCGCCGGAAAAATCAACACGGAGATTCTGGCTGCTTTGCGGCAGCGGGGAATCGAAGCCGTCGGTTTGTCGGGAGTTGACGGAAACATCGTCCACGCCGAAAAACGTCCGCCGAAAGAGATTTTGAACCGCGCGACGGGCGAGCGCGAAGAAGTTGATTTCGGTCACGTCGGCGATGTTTTGGAGATTAATACCGATTTGCTCTGCGTGCTGCTCGACAAAGATTATTTGCCGGTTGTCTCGTCGCTCGGAGCCGACGACGACGGCAACGTTTTCAACATCAATGCCGACACAATCGCCGCCGAAATCGCGGTTCGTCTCGAAGCCGAAAAACTGGTTTTGCTGACGGATGTCAACGGAATTTATCTTGACGCGGCGAAACCCGAAACGAAAATTTCCCGGCTTTCGATTCGGGAAGCCGAAAATCTAATTGAATCGGGCGCGGCGACCGGCGGGATGATTCCAAAGCTGCAAAATTTGATTTCTCTGTTAAAACGGGGAGTTAAATCGGCTCACGTCATTTCGGGAACCGAGAGCAACGCGCTTTTGAGCGAGGTTTTCACCGACGAAGGCACGGGAACGATGTTGATTGCGGAGTGAAAAAAAAGAGGAGCGCAAATGTTTGCGCTCCTTTGCGTTTGGTTTATTGTTTCGTTTTCCAGCTTGCGACTTCTTTTTCAAAGTTTGCCATTAAATCGGCATTAACCGCAGGCTGCGCGGCTTTGCCGACAGTGACGGCTTTTTCGCCGTACATCACGGCGTCTTTGTAGTTGCCCATTTCGGCGGCAATTCGAGCCTTACCGCGTAAAGTATTGAATGTTTCACGCACTTTTAAAGCTTCGTCAACCCAAGTTGCGGCATCTGCGTAAGCTGATTTGATTTTGTTATCTACAACAAAATTAGCGGCGGTCATTCTTGCGCCGATATAAGGCTGCGCTTTGGTCGCATCGGTCGAACCGGCAATTTGCTGCCGCAGTTTGCCCAAAACCCGATCTTGCACGCCGACGACTTCCACTGTAAAAGGCACGCGCAGTTTTTCCCATCTTATTGCGACTGTCGCGGTGGTCGGCGTGACAGCTTCAAATTCAAACATCATCGTTTCGAGCGAATTCGGTCTGGTATCGGGTTTTGTTTTAACGCGGAGAGCGTCGTTTTCCGGTTTGTAGGTAAAACTGCCCCACTCGTCGTTTTTCTTGCTGAAAATAATCGTCCATTCGTCTTTGTTCGGAATCGTGTGCAACCCGTATTTTCCGGCGGGCAAATCCTGACCGTTTATTTTAACGTTTTCCGAAACTTCAAAAATCGTGTTTTCGTTCGCGCCTGTGCGCCAGACCGCGCCGAAGGGAACTAATTTCCCCCAAACTTCGCGCCCTTTTGTACTTGGGCGATGATAAACGATAGCAATGCGCGTGTCGCCGACCGTTTGCGCGACTTCGGCGCGCGGCGATTCGCGCGGAATCTGCACCTGCTGTGCAAATGCGGAACCGGCTAAAGTTAAAGCAAACAATGCAGCAAAAAATATTTTATTCCAGATTTTCATTTTATTTGTCCCCTCAAGTTTTATTCTTCGAGTTTTTTACGAGCCTTTTCGAGAAAGGTTTTAATCATTGCAGAAACGCGCTTTTGCATTTCGTTGCTAATCAGCGTCTCTCCCGCCAAACCTGCGAGAAAATGCAGCTCGCTCGCTTTATTTCGGCGAATCTCGACCGTTTGCGAAATATTGACGCGAGTTTTTCCGCCCGCCTGTTCTTCAAAATCGGCGGCATAGCGCAAAAAGTTTTTAGTCTCCTGCGGGGCGGGCGAATACTCGATTAAATTCGCGCTGTTTTCCGCCAATCGAACGGCAAATTTTTCGGTCATCGAACCCAAAATCGGAATCTGCGCCTTGATTGTCCACAAAGCAGTGCCGTCCGGCAGCGTTTTGATACTTTCGATGTTAGGCATTTTCTCGACAAAATTCCGCACATCAGCAAAAAACTCCCGCACCTTTTCAGCCGTCGCCCGAACCTCGAATTGCTCGCTATAATTTGCTTTAATTTTAAACATAATGTTGTTCGTTGTTCGTCGTTCGTTGTTTTTCTTTGCAACGAACAACAAACGAATTTCTAATTCGATGGCGCGAGAATCATCGAATTAAAAAACAATCTGCTTGAACTGCGGAAAATTCCACGGAAAAACGGTTCTTCGGCGAATAAAATGACGTGACCGCCGCCGGTCGGCTCGTCAATGACGTAAGCCGTACCTTTCAACAGTCTTTCGGTGTTGCCTTCCCAAACGAAACCGGAAATTGTCAGGGGCTGTTTCGGGTTCTGGTCGAAAACGACGGCGTTTGTGCCTTCTTTTGAAAGCCGGAAAAAATAGCCCGAAGAGAGCAGCACGGGCAGAGTTTCCTGGTTTTGCAAACCGTAAGTTAGATAAGTCGTACGATCAATTGTGGCGCGCATAATTGCGCCGGGAACGCCTTCCGGTGTTTTTCCGGCGTTCGCCGACGGCGAGGCAATCGGCGGCAAAATCGGGGCGCTGTAATCGGCTTTGTCTCTTTCGAGCTGCTGCGGAACGGCGTTTGGCGATGCTTCCGGCTGATTCGGTCTGTTGTTTCCGGTTTTCGGCGATGGCGAAGGCGCGGGCTGTTCGGCTTCGGCGCGTTTCGATTCCTCTGCGGGCGGCGATTTTTGCTCGTCGTCATCACTGCCGACGAGCTTCGAGCTGGTCAAACCGACATCTTTGACTGCCGCCGCGACTGCCGCGCCTTTGACACAAATCACGGTTCCGCCGCCGTTTATCCAATCTTTCAAGCCTTTTAAAACGTTGGTGTAACGACCTGAAGCGCCGTCGGGAATAATGACGACGTTGTAATCTTTTAAATTGCCCGCGCGCAGATTGTTGAAATTCATCGGCGTAAATTCGACGCCGTAACGATTGAGCGTCCACCAAATCGAGCCGTAAGAAGTATTGTCAACGCCTTCGTCAGCCGCGATTGCAATGCGCGGCAATTTCAGAGGCGCGACGTTTTCACCGCCGATTCCGGTGTCTCCTTCTTCCTGAAAGCCGGTGTTTACGGGCGTCACGGC
Source organism: Pyrinomonadaceae bacterium (assembly GCA_036387135.1). Classification (GTDB taxonomy): domain Bacteria; phylum Acidobacteriota; class Blastocatellia; order Pyrinomonadales; family Pyrinomonadaceae; genus JALZCH01. The sequence continues at coordinate 99,671 of DASVUH010000016.1, forward strand.
AACGCCGAGTTCTCTGGCGAGTCTGGCAATCGCATCGTGAACCGTTTCGCTGTTGCGCGAAAGACGGACGACGAAAGTTCCTGCGCGCCAATTTCTCCCCGCCGCATTTAATTGTTTTGTCGAGACGTAAACGCGAAAGCCTTCTTTTTGCAGCCGGTAAGCCAAAATCGGCGCGGTGTCGGTTTCATACGGAAAAACGTAAGCGTAAGCCGCCCGCCCGCCGTTGATGCGCCCGGTTTTGATGTTGTTTAAATATTCGTCTGTGACGAGATTTGCGCCGGAAACGGGCGCGGTATCTTCCGTCCAAAAAGCGTCAATTCCAAACGCGAGCGGCAGCGACCAAGCCGTAATGTCGTAAAAACGATATTCTTCGCGCTGCGAGCTTTTACCGCGCATTTCATTGCGGCGAAATTTGCCCATTTCGTCTTCGACAAACGCCCGATCCTGCGGCGTGTCCTGTTCGAGAATCGCTTTCGCCCAGCGTTTATTCGGCTGTGCCATTTCGACGATGTAAACGTTTCCGGCGAAATCTCGCGTTGTTGCCGGAGCGTTTTTCGATTCGTAAGAATGAGCCGTCGTCGAGCGGAAATTTCCCCCTGCAACTTTGACTTCGACTTTTGCGCGGCGCAGAATTTCGACGAGTTCGGCGGCTTTCACGGGATCTTTGTCCGGGACGATGACGATACGTTTCATCCGGTCGGCGCGCGCTTCTTCGATTGCGGTGCGCTTGAAATCGTAAAAATCTCGCAGACGCGCTTCGCGGTTTCCGGCGGCGGTTTCGAGCGTCGTCATTGAAGTGACGAAATGTTTGGCGATTGACGAGCGGAAAGTAATAATCGTGCCGTCATCACGCGTCCAGCGCAAGCCTTTAAAACCGCCGCCGTCTGTTTCATAAGTCATCGCCGTCGCACCTAATAAAGCCGGAAAAGAATCCCAGTAACCCGGATAAAACAAATCGAAAACGTCGCGGACGTAATAATCCCAAAGTCTCCGGTCAAACTGCGCGGCGTTGGCGCGACCGACGGTTTCGAGCCATTTATTTGTTACGGGCTGCGGCAAATTCGGGTTAATCGGCAAAGCATCGGGCGGGAAAAAATACTGCGAAGGCTGCCCGTGATGATCGGCGGAAAATTGCGGATTCCATTCCAAAAACGCTTTTTGCAGATTCTGGGTTTCTTTCTGCGTCGAAGCGATGTTGTCGCGGTTTAAATCAAAGCGAAAATGCGACAGCCGCCCGTAAACGCTCCACGGCTCGCGGTGTTCAAACGCCGCGCGATTCGCATCGCCGATAGCAACCGAGTTATACCATGTCGCAAAACGCTCGTGTCCGTCAGGGTTTTCGCCAGTCACAATTAATGCAACCGTGTTTTTCAAAATTTCGAGCGTCGCCGGTTCTTCCGAAGCGGCGAGCTGATAAACGACTTGCATCATCGTCTCAAACGACGAAGATTCGTTTCCGTGAATCGTGTAAGCGAGCCAAACGGCGACGGGCGTATTTTGGATAATTTGATTTGCCGCCGCTTGGTTGGTTGCGCGCGGATCGCTCAGACGGGCGAGATTTCCTTTGATTTCGTCAAGCCGTTGAATGTTTTCCGGCGCGCTGATAGCCACGACGTGCATCATTCGATGCTCGTTGGTTTCGCCGATGTCGTAAATGCGAACGCGGTCGGGCGCGGCTTTGGCGATTTCTTCAATCACCTTTTCCATTTGCGCGTAAGTCGTGTGGTGCTCGCCGACATCGTAGCGCAAGGATTTTTGCGGACGCAGCACGTTTTCGCGGTACGGCGCGCGGGTGTAAAAATCGAATTTCGGCTCTTCGCGCTGGGCGAAAGCCGAAAGTGAAAATAATAAAAGCGAGCAGGCGGCGACAACGCGCAACAGGATTTTTGATTTCATTCCGAAGATAATTTCTGGTTTAATCGAATTCAAAAGGACTTTGCCGAATATAAGATAAAACGGGCGAGTTGAAAAGTACGATGAAAGATTTAAACCGGGAAGTTTGCCCGCGCTGCGGGAATCAAAAATTGAAAAGCTGGGACGAATTAACCGGCGACGAAAAAATCCTGGTCGAAAAACTTCCGCTTTCGGCTGATTTTACGAAAGAAGAACGTCGCCGCAATCGCTGGTGCGCGCGCTGTTGGCACGAATTCGATTCGGGCAGAGAAACTACAACCTAAATTAAAAATTGTACGTTGACGTACTGATTGATTTTTCTTTGTTTTTTAACTTGAGAGAAAACGGAAACAAAAAGAACAAGGGGAAAATATGAGCCGAGAACTAGCCGAAAATTTCATCAACGCGCTGCGAAAATTGGAAGAAACGGGCGAACCCGCAGAAATCGCGGCGCTTTACGCCGAAAACGCGGAAATCGTCAACGTCGTTTCGCCAAAGAAATTTACCGGAACTGAAGGCGCACGCGAGTTTTGGACGAGATACCGCGAAACTTTCGGGGAAATGCGTTCGGAGTTTCGCAATAAAATTGTTAACGAAACCAGCGCCGCGCTCGAATGGACAACTCGCGGAATTTCCAAAGAAAACCACGAAATTACTTATTCCGGCGTTACCATTTTAGAATTTGATGGAGACAAAATCTCACGTTCGTGCGCTTACTTCAACGCACAGGATTTAGGCAGACAAATCGAACAGGACACGCCTGCGAAACCGAATCAGGCAGTTTCGGCTTAATTCATCTGATAATTAAAACGCGGCGCGGTCTACGTCCGGGCGTCTCCAGTTTGGAATCGCCAGACCGCCCGCGTCTTCGTAAAACTTCAAATCGCCGGCAAACATTTTGGCGATGAAAATGATTTGTCCGGCGTGCATCGCAAAATGTTCGGCGACGTGATAAACCGCCGCCAAAACAGTAGTATCGCGCCCTTGTATCGAACGTTTTTCGAGCAAATCGCCAGCGTTTAAATCGTCCAAAACAGCGCACGCTTCTTCGACCGCGTTCCGCAAAATTGTCAAAAGCTCTTCGCGGCTGATTTGATTGCGTTCGTCAAATTCGCCTTGTCGAAAACGATTATCCGCCGCGCCGCCGATTCCGCTGATGATCCATTGCCGGACGTTTCCCGCCAGATGCAGCAGCAAATTTCCGACGCTGTTCGATTCTTCGTTCGCGCGCCACCAAATCTGCTCGTCCGTCATTTTGTTTACCGCTCTTTCGATTTTCGCCAGAAAATCATCGAGCAAAAATGATTTGGATTGGGCAACAAATTCATGTTCAAATTGATTCATAAAAATAATTTTATCTCTAAATTCTTTATCGTTCAAAATTAAAATGGTGCAAGAAAAATATTTTAACGGCGTTCATTTTATTGGAAGGCGGCAATCTAAAATATAATTTGCCGCGCCTCAAGGCACTTCAGGTTTTCCGCTCTCCCGGTTTTTTCGAGCGAGGATTAACAAACAATGCTGATCAAAAAAATTACCGTCTGGTTTTTACTTTTTTCCATTTATTTTGGCACAATCGCGCCATTCGGCGCTTCAGCGCAAAGAACCGTGCGACCGCAGCAAAGGAGACCACAAAACGTGAATATTCCCGGAAACGGTTTGGAATTTCGTTTGAGCGAAGGACAGGAAGGCGCGGAAAATCGCCAAACAACTGCGCCCGCAAAAGGCGAGAGTTTATCTGAAAGCGAAACGGCGAATTTGTTAAAACGTTTGCCGCCGGTTAAAGCCGAGAAAGACGATCAACAGGATTTCGCCAAACGCGCCGGAACATTGCCCGCGCCGAAAACCGGCAAAATCGTGCCAGTCAAATTTCCCGCCGACGAAGAACGCGGAACGCCGAAAATCAATGCGGCTGCGACGCTCGAAGTCGTGCGTTTTGCGCCCGAAGGCGAGATTCCGATTGCGCCCGAATTGAGCGTTACGTTTTCGCAGCCGATGGTTTCGGTCACGTCGCAGGAACAAGCCGCGCAGGTTATTCCTGTGCGTTTGACGCCCGAAGTCAAAGGGAAATGGCGATGGCTCGGAACGAAAACTTTGCTCTTTGACGCCGAACAGCGTTTTCCGATGGCGACGAAATTTACAGCCACCGTTCCGGCGGGAACAAAATCGGCGACTGGCGCGGTTTTGAACAAAGAAGTCGCCTGGAATTTTACGACACCGCCGCCGAAAGTTTTGCAATTTTTTCCGGGTGATCAAGTCACAAACCGCAATCCGCTGATGTTTGTTTCTTTCGACCAGCAAATCAACCCGCAAGCCGTTTTGCAGAAAATAAACGTCTCCGGCGGCAATCGCCGTTTGCCTCTGCGCCTTGCGACTCAGGAAGAAATCAACGCCGATTCGTCAATCAGTTATTACGCGAAAGCGGCGCTGCCCGGTCGCTGGCTCGCGTTTCGCGCCGTCACAGCCGAAGGAAAAGCGGAAAACGCTTTGCCCGCGGATTTCGCAATTACGGTCACGATTGAAGCGGGAACGCCGTCAGCCGAAGGACCTTTGACGACGCCGAAACCGCAATCGTTTTCGTTTCGCACTTTCGGGGCGATGAAATTTGTTCGCGCTTATTGCGGTTATCATGGAAGCAAAACTTGCTCGCCGTTCGATCCCTGGTATTTTGAATTTTCAAACCCGATTGACGCCGCCGCGTTTGAAAAATCGCTCGTCCAAATCGAGCCGAACGTCGAAGGTTTGCAGATTTATCCGAGCGGAAATATCGTTTCGATTCAAGGCTATAAACCCGGACGCCGCGCTTATAAAGTGACAATCGGCGGCGCGCTCAAAGACTCGTTCGGACAAGTTTTGGAAAAACCGGCAACCCCGACTTTCAACGTCGGCGCGGCGCAGCCGAGCCTGACCGCGCAGGGCGGCAGTTTTGTCGTGCTTGACCCGACTGCAAAACCGAATTATTCGGTTTATTCGATCAACCAGCCGAGCCTGAAAGTTCAGGTGCGCGCGGTTACGCCGGAAGATTGGGACGGTTTCCGGCAGTTTATGCGTCACCTCAATTACGATGAGCAAAAACGCCCGCCGCTGCCCGGTCGCGTTGTTTTGAACAAAACGGTTCCGGTTGAAAACAAGCCGGACGAATTGGTTGAAACCAGAATTGATTTATCTGCGGCTTTAAATGAAGGTTTCGGTCACGCGATTGTTTTTGTCGAACCAACCGTCAAGCGAGATCAATACGACCGCGCGAAAATCGTTGTTTGGGCTGAAGCGACGCAAATCGGTTTGGACGCTTTTGTTGACAATCAGGAATTAGTCGGATTTGCCACGGATTTGAAGAGCGGCAAACCGCTCGACAACGTGGAAATGCGGATTTATCCGAACAACGGAACGGCGATTTCTAAGGATGAAGGCGGAAGGATGAAGGATGAAGCCGTTTCCAGCAGTTGGTGGGATTGGCTGACGAGCTTTGGCGCGAGCGAAGAAAGCATAAATGAAGTTAATTCCGGTGAATCAGTTGATTCAACAGATTCGATAAAAGCACAAACAGATAAAATTGGTTTGATGCGGATGGCTTTGCCCGATTCGCAGCCGGGAAAACCGAGTCTTTTGATTGCCCGGCGCGGGCGCGATGTGGCGTTTTTGCCGGAGAACTCCGATTATTACTGGCAGGATCACGGCAGTTGGTACAAAAAACCGCAGACCGACCAATTGCGCTGGTTTGTTTTTAACGACCGCAATTTTTATCGCCCGAAAGAAGAAGTTTCAATCAAGGGTTACATCCGCGTTTATCAAGCCGGAAAATTCGGCGACATCGCATCGCTCGGCGACGCGGCAAAGGGAATCAATTACATTGTCCGCGATGAGCGCGGTAATGAGTTTGCCAAAGGAACGGCGAATCTGAACGCTTTCGGCGCGTTTGATTTTAAAATAAAATTGCCGGATAACATCAACCTCGGTTATACGAGCGTTGAAATTTCCACGTCGAGCAGTTTGGCGGGAGCGGCGACGAATCACAGTTTTCAAGTGCAGGAATTTCGCCGACCGGAATTTGAAGTTAAGGCAAAAAACGAAACCGAAGCGCCGTATTTTGTCGGCAATTCGGCAAATGTTTCAATCGAAGCCAAGTATTACGCGGGCGGAGCGCTTGCAAATGCGGAGACGAATTGGACGGTTACGGCGACGCCGACCAATTACACGCCGCCGAACCGCGATGATTTTACTTTCGGCAAATGGTTTCCTTGGTGGCGGCATTACGACGAACCTTACGGCTCGACGAGCGTGCAAAGCTTTAAAGGCACAACCGGGGCGGATGGAAAGCATCTGCTGAAAATTGATTTTATCAAGGCGAATCCGCCGCGCCCGTACAATGTTCGCGCCGAAGCGCGCGTTTCGGATGTTAATCGTCAAACGTGGGCTTCGGCGACGAATCTGCTCGTTCACGCGGCTGATTTGTACGTCGGAATCCGTACGAACAGAACTTTCGTCAATCGCGGCGAGCCTTTTACGGTCGAATCAATCACGACCGATATTGACGGCAAAGCCGTTGCAAATCGGGATGTCGAAATCAAAGCTGTTTTGAAAGACTGGCAATTCGACAAAGGCTCGTGGCAGCAAGTCACGGTTGACGAGCAGACCTGCAATGTGAAATCCGGCGAAAATCCCATCGAATGTAAATTTACGGCGAAACAAGGCGGCGTTTATACGATTACGGCTTCGGTTTTGGACGACCGCGAGCGCGAAAACGAATCGGAATTGACCCTCTGGGTTTCGGGCGGAAAACAGCCGCCGAAAAGAAACGTCGAGCAGGAAGAAGCCCAACTCGTTCCCGACAAAAAAGAATACGCGGCGGGCGACGCGGCGGAAATTCTGGTGATGTCGCCGTTTGTTCCGGCGGAAGGCGTGTTGACGCTCGCCCGCGACGGAATCGTCAAAACCGAGCGTTTTACGATGAACGAAGCGAGCAAAGTTTTGCGCGTCCCGCTCGAAGAACGCTGGTTGCCGAACATCAACGTCCAGGTTGATCTCGTCGGTTCAGCCGAACGGACAAACGACGCGGGCGAGATTGATAAAACCGCGCCGCGCCGCCCGGCATTTGCTTCGGGCAGCCTTAATCTGCCGATTTCAATCGCCACGCGCAAATTAAATGTGACAGCCGAACCACGTGCGAGAAATCTCGAACCCGGCGGCGAAACTTCCGTAGACGTGACGGTCAAAGACAACGCCGGAAACGCGGTTTCAAACAGCGAGGTTGCGATTGTCGTGGTTGACGAGTCGGTTTTGGCTTTGAGCAATTACAGCGTCGCCGATCCGGCTTCGATTTTTTACACGCAGCGCGGCGCGGACGTTTCGACTTTTCATTCGCGCAAGGACGTTTTGCTTGCAAATGCGAATGATTTGAAATTTGACCAAAATCAAGGCGGCGTAATGGGGCAAGGTGTGCTGGCGGATGCGCAGGAAACAATATCAGCAATGGCTGCGCCTGCGCCGCCCGCCGCGAGAATGATGAAGGCAGAAACTCGTGCCAGAAATGCTGAAAGTAATGTTCCGCCCGATACGCCGATAACTGTTCGCGAAAATTTCAACGCTTTAGCAGTTTTTGCGGCTTCGGTGAAAACCGATTCCGCCGGAAAAGTCACGATTCCGGTGAAATTGCCGGACAATCTGACTCGTTATCGTGTGACGGCGGTTTCGGTAACAAACGGCAATCGTTTCGGCAAAGGCGAATCGAATATCACGGCGCGTCAGCCTTTGATGGTACGTCCCAGCGCGCCGCGTTTCCTGAATTTCGGCGATAAATTCGAGCTGCCCGTCGTCGTCCAAAATCAAACCGATAATCCGTTGACCGTCAATGTCGCCGTCCGCGTGACGAATGCGGAATTGACCGCCGGAAACGGCAAACAAGTGACAGTGCCGCCGAACGACCGTTTGGAAGTTCGTTTTCCGGTTTCGGCTGTGAAAGCGGGAACGGCGCGTTTTCAAATCGGCGTCTCATCCGGGAAATTTGCCGACGCGGCGGAGATTTCTTTGCCCGTCTGGACTCCCGCGACGACCGAAGCGTTTGCGACTTACGGAACGATTGACCAGAACACGGCGACGATTCAGCCAGTCGAAGCGCCGAAAGACGTTTTCCCGCAATTCGGCGGTTTGGAAGTGACGACCGCTTCGACGCAGTTGCAGGAATTGACCGACGCATTTATTTACCTGACGAATTATCCCTATGAAGGCTCGGAGCAAGTCGCTTCGCGGATGATTTCGATTGCCGCTTTGCGGGATGTTTTGCAGGCTTTTAAAGCCGAAGATATGCCTTCGACGGAAGAATTAAACCGGCGTTTTGCCAAAGACGTTGAGATTTTAAAGTCGCGCCAGCGCGAAGACGGCAGCTTTGGGATGTGGGGCTTGCAGCGCGAGCGTCACGAATTTCCGTTCGTCACGGTTCACACGGCACACGCGCTTCAAAGAGCAAAAGAAAAAGGCTACAAAGTGCCGGTCGAGATGCTCAACAAAACAAAGCCGTATTTGAAAAATGTCGAAAAATATTACGACAAATTTTACAGTCCCGAAGTTCGCTGGACGATTTCGTCTTACGCGCTTTACGTTCGCGCTCGAATGGGTGACAAAGACATCGCCAAAGCAAAAAATATTTTGCAAACTGCGACGCTTCCGAAATTGCCGTTTGAAGCGACGGGCTGGTTGCTGGCGGTTTTGAGCGGCGATAAAAATTCGGTTGCCGAAGTCGAATCAATCCGGCGGTTTTTGATGAATCGCACGACCGAAACTGCGGCTGCGGCGAATTTTGTCACGAATTATAAAGACGACGGTTGGGTTATTATGGCTTCAAATCGCCGCGCCGACGGCGTGATCCTCGAAACGATGATTTCCGATCAGCCAAATTCGGATTTGATTCCGAAACTCGTGCGCGGTCTTTTGGCGCATCGCAAAAAAGGGCATTGGGGAAACACGCAGGAAAACGTATTTATCCTGCTCGCGCTTGATAAATATTTCAACACCTACGAGAAAACAACTCCGAATTTTGTCGCGCAGGTTTGGCTCGGCAACGCTTACGCCGGGGAACAGCCGTTTCGCGGTCGCTCGGTTGATTCAAAACAGATTGACGTGCCGATGAGTTATCTTTTGGGACAAAACGGAACGTCGAATCTGATTTTGAACAAAGCGGGCGAAGGTCGTCTGTATTATCGAATCGGGATGAAATACGCGCCGAACAATTTAAAGCTCGCGCCCGCCGATTACGGTTTTACCGTTTTGCGCAAATACGAAGGGGTGGACAACGCCGACGACGTAAAACAAAACCCGGACGGCACCTGGACAATCAAATCCGGCGCTCGCGTCCGCGTACGTTTGACGATGATTGCGCCTTCGCGCCGCTATCACGTCGCGCTCGTTGATCCGCTGCCCGCCGGGCTTGAAAGTTTAAATCCGGCTTTGGCGGTGAGCGAAAGTTTACCGTCTGATAACGTTTCTTCAGATGTTGTAACTTACGGCTCGCAAAGCTTCGGGCGCGGTTATTACTGGTACGGAACGTGGTACGAGCATCAAAACCTGCGCGACGAACGCGCCGAAGCGTTTACTTCGCTGTTGTGGGAAGGCGTCTGGAATTATTCCTACGTCTGCCGCGCGACTACGCCGGGCGAATTCGTCGTTCCTCCGGCAAAAGCCGAAGAAATGTACACGCCGGAAACGTTCGGGCGCAGCGGAACGGATTTTGTCCGCGTTGAATAAGAAAAGAAAAATCCTGTTTTCGGCAAACCCCGCTTTCGGAAAAAAGCGGGGTTTTTCTTTGAAAAAAAATAACGAAATAATATAAGTGTGATTTATCGGGGCAATAAAAAAAGCTGTTGACAAAAGGTTATCTTTGAAAGATGATAATTATCGTTTTAGACAAGAAATTCTCAATTCATAAATTTTAATTACAATTCGCCCTTATTTGGGAGGTGCAGCCTCATATTTCACGGCTCTCCATAATTCTTAAATTTTCCAGAAGGAGTTAGAAAGAAACGAATGCGTAAGTTAATGACTTTGTGCCTCTTTGCAGCGGCTGTCTTTGCCGTTCAATCCGTAACCGCCACGCCGCCTTTGTCCGATAAAGGCTGGCAGGACAGACTTGAAAAAGCGAGACAGCGCGGACTTGAATTCCTCCAAACCCGCAGAGCTAATTTAGCCGCTTCGCCTGTTGAAGAATTTAAAACCCGACGTGTTTTCGCCGATGAAGAAGGTTTAGCCCATCTTCACGTCCAGCAAGCTTTTAACGGCGTTCCGGTTTTCGGCGCCGAAGCGATTGTTCATTTCGACGACACCAACGAAGTCGCCGCATTAACTGATGATTTGAAATCAGCTTTCCGCGTCGTCAACACGATTCCGAGCTTTAGCGAAAAATCGGCTGCCGTACTGGCAACCGATTTTTACGGCTGTGCCGATTGCTTAACAGCCGCGCCTGAAGTTGATTTGTGGATTTTGCCCGGCGGTAAAACCGACCGGCTCGTTTATCGCGTTCAGCTTCGCCGCGAGGACGGTTCGGAAGAAACTTCGATGCCGGTCATTTTTATTGACGCGCATTCGGGCAAACAACTTTGGTCTTACGACAATCTGCAAACCGCGACCGGTTCCGGCTCGTCGCTATACAGCGGTACGGTCAGCTTTACCACTTATTACAACGGCAGCGCGTATTATATGGAAGACACCGTGCGCAAAATCGGCACGTTCGACAATCGCAATACGACCGGCTCGACTTATCGTTTTAGCGACACGGATAATAATTGGACTGCCACGGCAGCCCGCGCCGGAATTGACGCGCATTATGGGGCGGCGAAAACTTACGATTATTTCAAAAACACTCACGGACGCAACGGAATTGACGGCGCCGGCGGTCCCGCCTATTACACTTCCATTGACGGCGTGACCGGGCTGATCAGCTCGAAAGTTCATTACAGCAGCAATTACAACAACGCTTTCTGGAACGGTTCGTATATGACCTACGGCGACGGCGACGGCACGAATTATTCGCCGCTCACGACGCTCGACATCTGCGGTCATGAAATGACACACGGCGTGACGGAACGCACCGCTAATTTAACTTATTCGGGCGAATCCGGCGCGCTCAACGAATCAATGTCAGACGTTTTCGGCGCGATGGTCGAACGATACGCTAAAGGGCAAAGCTCGAACACCTGGAAAATCGGTGAACAAGCTTATACGCCTGCAACAAGCGGCGACGCTTTGCGTCATATGGACAACCCGCATTCGGCTCGTAACAGCGGTTTTACTGCTGATGACGATCCAGATCATTATGCCGAACGCTACACCGGAACCGGCGACAGCGGCGGCGTCCACATCAATTCCGGCATCGGTAACAAAGCGTTTTACCTGCTGGCTGTCGGCGGCACGCATCATCGCGGCGGTTCTATGACCGGCATCGGCGCGGATGCGGCGGCGCGAATCTGGTATCGGGCTTTGACTTCTTATATGACTTCAAGCACGAATTACAGAGGCGCGCGCACCGCAACTTTAAACGCGGCGGCGGCTCTTTACGGTTCGGGCAGCGCCAATTACAATGCCGTCGCGCAGGCTTGGACGCTGTGCGGTGTCAACTAAAATCAATTGTTTTTTTTACCGGAAAAAAGGGCGACTTTACTCGCCCTTTTTTTATTCGCTTGCGGAAATCGTCAACACTGAAATCTCCGGCGGAACGCCGAATCGAACCGGTAAAATGCTCGTCCCGATTCCGGTTGTGACAAACATATCAATGCCGTTTTCGATAACGTGTCCGAGTGCGTATTTTTGACCGTAACTGGAAGGAACTATAATCGAGCCGATGAGCGGTAATCTGACTTGTCCGCCGTGAGTATGTCCGGCTAAAACGAGCCGCAGATTTTCGGAAACTAAAAAATCCCCGGTAATAATACCGATTGCGTCCGGGTTATGAACCAATGCTAAAACGTTTCCATCGGCATTGGTTTTTTTTAAAGCGTTTTTAGCTTCGTTTGCATAGGAATACCACTCGTTAATTTTCAAAACTTCCGCCAATCCTAAAATTATCAAATCCTGATTGTTATGACTGATAATTGCGGTTTCGCCGTCTAAAACCCGGATTCCGACTCGTTCGAGTTCGGTGCGGACTTTCGGCAGGTTGTAACGAAAATCGTGATTGCCCAAAACGGCAAAAACGCCGTATTTGGCTTTGAAACCGGAAAGATTATAGGCGATTGTCGAAGCCGGCATATTCAATTCGGCGCGATTAAATGTTTGCTCGGAAACGAAATCGCCCAGCAGCACAATCAAATCGGGATTTTGTTGGTTTGTTAATTCAACAACCTTTCGGATTTTTTCTTCGGTGATAAAATTCGAGCCGCCGTGAACATCTGAAATCGCCGCAATTTTCAAATTGTTATGCGCCGGATTCCAATGTTTAATTTTTAAATCGTAATTTTTGACGATTAAGCTGCTCGGTTCATACCAGAAAGCCCACAGCCCCAAAAATAATAGAAACGGGGATAAAACCGCGTAAATGACAAATCTTTTCCGCCAGAAATAAATTAAAAAGTTTCTCACGTTTATTTTTCCCAGGATTGTTTGGTCGGAAAATATTCGCGCCAGCGATTGTCCACGAGTCGCACAACATCTTCGCGCGGTTCAAGCTCTTTCGGATACCAGGGTTTCATTCTCGCATCAACCACAATGGGCGGCGAATAGGAAAGATGATGTTGCGCAACAGTAATTTCTTTAGCAAAAACGTCGGTCGCCGGATTGAATCGCGTCCACGTCGCCCACAAAAATTTGTCCGCGGAGCGGGCATACTCAATCGAGTCGTGCAAAACGACAACCTGCCAGTCGTTAAATTTTTCCGATTTGGCAATTTGTTCGCCTAAATTCGGATTCTGCTCATAAGATTCGGTTTCCAAAACCAGGCAGCCGCCGCAAAAAGGCTCGGCTTTTTTTACTCCGACAGGCAATTCGCCCTGCCAGACGCGCTGCAAAAATCTTTTGGCTTCGCCCAAACCCATCAAAATCGCTTTCGAGCCGTAATTGATTTTGCCCGAAGCGTAATCGAGCGTGTCGAAAGATGTTTGCGTAAAAATGAAAAAATCGTTTTTCCAGTTGACGCGCGCCAGAATGTGTTCAAACAGCGATTTAAAATCGCGCAAATCCTGGGGTTTGTCAGTTAATAATAAAAATTTAGTCAAAGCGAGCTGACCTTCGCCGAGAATGCGAAACCCTGCGCTCAATGCTTCGCGTCCATAGCGTTCGCGCACAATTGCCGCTGCCAGCGAATGAAACCCAGTCTCGCCGTAGCTCCACAAATCGCGCACCGCAGGCATCACGAGCGGAAACAGCGGCGATAATAATTCCTGCAAATAATCGCCGATAAAAAAATCTTCCTGACGCGGTTTGCCGACGACCGTCGCCGGATAAATCGCGTCTTTGCGATGAAAAACGGCTTCAACGTTGATAATCGGATAATCGTGTTCGAGCGAATAATAACCGTAATGGTCGCCGAAAGGTCCTTCAGGTTTTCTCACCTTTGGCGGCACTTTCCCGTAAATCGCAAACTCGGCTTCGGCAACGAGCCTGCCGTTTTCAAGCAAAGGATTTTTCGCCATCTTGATTTTGTTATCGGCGAGAACCGAAGCCAAAACCAATTCCGGTACGTCTTCGGGCAGCGGCGCAATTGCCGCCAAAATCATCGCGGGCGCGCCGCCCAAAAAGATTGTCACGGGAAGCGGTTTATTTTGCTGCTCGGCTTCATAATGATGAAAACCGCCGCCTTTGCCGATTTGCCAGTGAACGCCCGTCGTTTGCGCGTCGTGTCGTTGAATGCGGTACATTCCGAGATTGTGTTTTCCGTTGGTCAGGCTCTCGGTGTAAACGAGCGGCAGCGTGACAAATGCGCCGCCGTCTTCCTGCCAGGTTGTTAAAATCGGAAGCTCATTTAAATTCGCGGGACGGTCAACAACTTCCAAAACCGGAGCGCGAGAAACTTTTTTTGTCCCCAATTTCAAACCGGTCAAAGCCAAATCACGATAATTCCACAGTTTTCCGATTTGCGGCGGGAGCAAGATTTCGACCATTTCGACTGCTTTTTTAACCAATTCCTGCGGCTTTTTCGTAAACCCCAGCTCGATTCGTTTCGCCGTCCCGAAAAGATTTGTGACGACAGGATAACGCGAGCCTTTGATGTTTTTGAAAAACAGCGCCGCGCCGCCGTTTTCAATCGTGCGGCGGTGGATTTCCGCCAATTCCAAATACGGATTAACTTCCGCCTCAATTTCAACCAAATCGTTTTCGCGGCGCAAAGCGGCGAGAAACGAACGCAAATTCGTATGCATAATTTCAGTCAACAGTTCTCAGTTAACAGTTATCAAAATAATCTTTCAATGAGAAATCGCCAAATCCGGCAAAATTTAACTGATAACTGATAACCGATAACTGATAACTGAAAAAGCATCCGATTTCGTGTAATGGCTCTACGAATTCGAGAGTGAAATGGTGTAAGAAGCAATCTAAAACCGAAGGCTTAATATAATAAACAAAAGAAGTGTTGATATAATTTGACTTAAAGTTTTTTCCGGGTTTTGAAGTTTGTGGCACGCATATTGATATATGTCTGTACGAGTGGGAAATTAAGTTCACAATTTTAGTAAAAAGAAGCAATTTTAGCCAAAAAGATTGAACGCCTCAACAAGATTGACAAAATCCTGGAAAAGTTTTTACAGCATCGGTTGGCACGCGCCCGCCGTTTGAGAAGCCCGTCAGTGAAGGGGAGAGCGCGGGCGGGTTTCTCATAAAAGATTCAAAATTTAAACGAGTTTGACCGTTCGTGATTTGCCTCCTGAGCGGTCGAATAAAGAGCCTGTTGCGAAGGGGAGAGCGCAACAGGCTCTTTCTATTTGTTCTGCTGTTTAATATTCGCCGCAATTTCAATCGGCTAGACAATCGTCCGCTGTTTCGATAAATTCAAATATTGTTTGTTTACTTGCCGAGATGGTGTAATTGGTAGCCACGCTGGTCTTAGGAGCCAGTGCCGCAAGGCGTGCGAGTTCGAGTCTCGCTCTCGGCATCAAATCGGTTCAAGGTTCAAAGTTCAAGGTTTAAAGTTCTTCTTTTCAGCCTTGAACCTTGAACTTTGAACCTTGAACTTTTTTATTTATGAAAAGCGAATTAGAACACGTTTCGCCGGTTCACAAGGAAATCAAGCTCGAAATCGAAGCTGAGGAAATCAAGCCGGTTTACGATAAAGTTTTGCAGCAATACACGCGAATGGCTCAAATGCCGGGCTTTCGCAAGGGACACGCGCCGACTGCGGTGGTCAAAAATCGTTACAAAGATGACATCAACAATGATGTCTTGCGCGAGATTTTGCCTGGAAAAGTTCAGCAGGCGATTGAAGAACACGAGTTGCAGCCCTTGAGCGAGCCGCAGCTTCATTTGGAAAACGCGGAAAACGCTAATTTGAACGGCAGCGAATCAATCGGTTTGCACGTTCACGTCGAAGTAATTCCCGAAATCGAAACGCCGAATTACAAAAATCTGGAAGCCGTGCGCCGCATTCGTCCCGTCACGGATGAAGATGTTGACCGACTGATCGAAAGCCGCCGGCGCGAACATGCATCACTTACCCCAGTCGAAGACCGCGCGGCGGAAATGGGCGATACCGTGACCGTTAACATTAACGGAGAATTTGTTGACGATGAGGCGGCGGAACCGATAGTTGTTGATGATTTGCAAATCGAATTGGGCGGCGAAGGCGTGGAAAAAACTTTTACTGAAAATCTCGTCGGCGCATCCGTTGACGAAGAGCGCGCGTTCGATGTCGAATATCCGGCGGATTTTTCTTCGCCCGGACTTGCCGGAAAAACAGTTTCGTACACGGCGAAAGTCGTTTCAATCGGCAAAATCGAAATTCCCGAAGCGAACGACGAATGGGCTGCGAGTTTGAGCGAAGGCGAAGAAAATTACGAATCACTCGCCGGTTTGCGCCAGAAAATCCGGCAGGATTTGGAAACTTATGCAAAATCCGAATCCGACAACCGCTTGCGCGATGAGTTGATGAATAAAATGATTGACGCAAACCCGGTCGAAGTTCCGCCGACGCTTGTTAATTATCAGGCTCAAGGTTTAACTAGACAGTTTGCCGGACAGATGGAACAGCAGGGCGTTGATATGCGGCAAGCGGACGAAAAAGTCTGGCAAATGTTGTTTCAGAGAATGATGCCGCAAGCCGAACGCGAAGTGCGCGGCGCGCTTCTTCTCGATAAAATCGCCGATCTCGAAAACATCGAAATCTCTGATGATGAAGTCAATGCCGAGCTTGAAGCGATTGCAGGTTACAGCAGGCGTTCGATTGACGAGGTGCGCGAAGCTCTAACCAAGCAAAACGGTGCCGACGGAATTCGCGAGCGCATCCAAAACCGCCAAGCCATCGAAATTTTAGTTAATAATGCTTCAATTACCGATGGCGAATGGATTGACGAAAACGAACAAATGCCGGAATCGCCGGAACTTCAGGAAAACGTTGAGGATGAAACCAATCCGGTTGAAACGGCAGAAGAATCTCCAGAAAGTAAAGCTGCTGAAAGCAACGGATAAATTTCAGCGGATGTTAACTTTTGAATGCAAACAAAAAGAAAAAGCGGCTTTTTTAAGCCGCTTTTTCCGCGTTAGTTAAATTTAAGCTGTGTGCTGCTTGTTAGTTAACGGTCGGAGCCGGTTGAGCTTCGCGTTGTTTTCGTCTTTGCTCAAACTGTTGTCTGCGCTGTTCAAACCGCTGTTTGCGCTCCGTTTCAAACTGTTGGAGCTGTGTTTTTTGCTCAGCCGTTAAAACATTAAGCATTTCAGCGCGCATTTGTTCGCGAGTTTCTTTGCGTTTTGCGCGCATTTGTTCGCGTTGAGCCGGATCGGGAGCTGTGCGGTTCTCGCGCATTTGCTCGCGCGCGGCTTTGTGGTTTTCGCGGTAGCGGTCGGCGATTTGTTTGAGCTGTTCTTTTTGTGCGTCGCTCAAATTAAGCCCGCCGAACATTCGCATTTCGCCGCCTCTGCCGTGTTTGCCGCCGCGTCTGAGACCGTCGCCGCGACGATGTTTCCATTGTTTGTCGGTTTTTTGTTCGGCTTGCGGTTGAGTTTGGGTTTCCTGAGCGTTAATCGTTGTTGCGCCGCCGGCTAAGAGAGCCAAACCGAGCGCCGCGCCGCCGAAGATGTTTTTGAAATTAGTGATTTTCATTCTTTTTACCTTTCTTGAATTAACAGCATTTCAATGCGGGGAGCAAAGATTGAAAATGCTTTATTGATTAGACACGCCGACTTTAGATTTGGTCTAAGCCGGCGTGAAAAAAAATTATTGAGTTTTTTTGTCGCGTTTTTCCTGACCGCGCATTTCACCTCTGAATTGTTGAAATTTCTGCCATTGTTCGGGCGTTAAAACGCGCTGAAGCCGGGCGTCAGCTTGAGCGCGAATCTCGCGCACGCGCGGCTCGCCTTCCTCGCGCAGATGCTGAAGCTGTTCGCGCGTTTCGTTAAAAATCTGCTGCGTTTCCGTTTTTTGCTGCTCGGTGAGTTCGAGCTGGTTGAAAATCCGCTCGAAACGCTCTCTTCTGGGCACGTTCGCCGCCGCGCCGTACCAAACGTGATAAGCGTTTAAAGCGAGCGCGCCTGCGAGAAAGCCGAGCAGAAAAACAGCGGTCGTTGCGGCGCGAATTTGCCAGACGTTTTTGGTTTCGGTGTTCATAATCGCTTACTTTGAGTTGTTTTGCTCGTAAATAATTTGCATCGCCTGTGCCGTCGTCAGAGTTTGATTAAAATCGTTTCCCTGAAAAATAATTTGTTCGGTCGAAAAATCGTCGCTTGCTGCGGTCGCTTGAAGCGGCTGCTGCGGCGAAAAAATCGTTACCGCCATCAGTGTGATGACAACCAGCAAAATCGGAAAAACGACCACGCTCGACGCTCTCCACCAGCGCCAGAACGCGGCAATCGGTTTCGCCACGATTTGTTTTTCGCGCAGCGCCGCCAAAACTCTGGTTTCAAAAAACGGCGGCGGTTCAAAAACTTCCGCCGCGCGGTTTTCAAGCAACGCGGACGACATCCGCGCTGCTTGAAAAGCCTTTTGACAGCGAGAGCAATCATCGGCGTGAGCGTTGATTTCGGCGATTTCCGCGCGGCTCAAATCTTTAAACGCCGTTTCGTTCAAAATTTTTGTGATGTGTTTGCTTTTCATTTCTTTACTTTCTCGGAAACCGTTGTTTTGTTTAAAAGTTTTTCGACGCTTTCGCGCATCCGGCGGCGCGCTCTGAACGCCTGCACTTTTACTTTTGATTCGCTCCAGCCCGTCATTTCCGCGACTTCTTTGATCGAAGCTCCTTCGGTTTCCATCAAAATCAGAACCAAACGGTCGTCGGGCGGCAGCGTGTCCAAAACCCGGTTGACTAAATCGGCGGCGATTGCGCGTTCTTCCTCTGTGCTTTGTTTTTCCTCGGCGGCGAAAACCGCGCGGCTGTCGAGCCAGTTGATTTCCGAATCGTTTAAATCCGAAACCGTCAGCTCCAGTTTATTGCGCGCATTTCTGAGCAAATTCAAACAAGTCGTGGTCGTGATTCTCGTCAGCCAGCCTTCCAATGAGCCGCGTCCTTCGTAATTTTTGAGCTGTAAGAACGCTTTTAAAAAAACTTCCTGCGCCGCTTCTTCGACCAGACTGCGCTGGCGAAAAAAGCGGCTCGCAAAGCTGAAAACGCGCGGGCTGTAGCGTCGCACGATTTCGGCAAACGCGGCTTCGTCCTGATCGGTGCTGCGCCGCGCCAATTCCAAATCGGATAACTCTTTGTATGAATTCAGCAAAAAACACCTTGTCTCCGACGATTTTTCAGCATCAAAACCGTGTTCTCAAACAGATAGACAATCGTTCGGATGAAAAAGTTACAGATTTCTTAAAAACAGATTTTGAAAATAAATGCGGAGAATTTCAATGTTTGATGTAACCCGAAAGCAAAAAAAAGTGTCTAACAAACTTCCGATTAAAACGTATCATTGAGCGAATCGGTCTTAGAGCAAACATTTTCTGTTTTCATTTTAAGGTAATTCGGCAGTCAATTAAAAGAACAAGCGTTATCGGGAATAACTGGTAATATTAATATTTATGCGTATTTTGAAATCCGCGCTGCGGGTTTATTCAGTTAAACTTTATCTGGCGTTATTTGCGCTCGTTTTGTTTTCCGCCGCCTGCGGCGGTTCGGCTTCATCGAGAGCCGAAGAAGGTCAGGGAAATCGAAACCGCCAGGGACGCGCGGAAACGAATGAAGCTCCGATAAGAGTGTCAACTACAGTTGCCGTTTCGCGGCAAGTTCCTTCGTATATTCAGGCGACGGGCAGTCTGGTGGCGAGCGAAACTTCGGATGTTGCGCCGAAAGCCGCCGGAAAAGTCATCAATACCTACGTCAACATCGGTCAATTCGTCGCGCAGGGAGCGATTTTAGCCAAGCTCGACGACCGCGAAGCTCAATTGCGTTTGCGCGAAGCTCAAGCCGGCGTCGGACAAGCGCAAGCTTCAGTCCGGCAAGCCGAAGCGAGACTCGGTTTATTAAACGGCGGAAACTTTCAGGCTACGAGCATCCCGGAAGTTCGCGCCGCCGTTTCCAGTTTGGAACAGGCTCAAGCCGAGCTAAGACAAGCCGAAGCCAATGAACAGCGTTATCGGGATTTGGTGCAGACGGGCGATACTTCGATGCAGAATTACGAAAGCTATCGCACGCAGCGCGATACCGCCCGCGCCCGTGTTAACACCGCGCGACAGCAGCAGGAAGCCGCTCTTAACACCGCGCGCCAAAGCAACGAAGCGATTCGCAGCGCTCAAGCCGGAGTCGAAGCCGCCCGCGCGCAAGTCGCCACCGCGCAGCAAACAATTGCCGATACCGTAATTCGCTCGCCGTTTTCCGGTTTTGTCAGCAATCGAGCGGTTGCCGTCGGCGAATTCGTGACGACCGCGACGCCGATTATCACTTTGCTCAGAACAAATCCCTTGAAACTGCAAATGCAGGTCGGCGAGGCAGATGTGCCGCGAGTTTCAGCCGGAATGGGCGTCTCGCTCGAAGTCGAAGCGTTTAAAGATCGAAAATTTGCCGGAACGGTATCGGCGGTTAATCCGTCGGTTGATCCGAATTCGCGCTCGGCGATTGTCGAAGCATCGGTTCAAAACCCCGATAATGTTTTACGCGCCGGAATGTTTGCCAGCGCCCGCGTCGCAATGGCTGGCGGAAACACGGCGATTTTCGTCCCGCGCTCGGCAGTATATAACGACCAGAGCACGCAGTCTTATCGTGTGTTTGTGATTCAAGACAACATCGCCAAATTGCGCGTCGTTCAGCTCGGCACGGAAGAAAACGATACGATTCAGATTTTAAACGGCGTCAACGCCGACGAAGTTCTCGCGGTCAGCAATTTAAATCAACTTTACGAAGGCGCTAAAGTGGAAATTCAAACCCAATAAAGCGCGGAGAAGTGAGTTATGCAGTGGTTAGCTGAAGTTTGTGTTCACCGTCCGGTGTTTGCGACTGTTATCGTTTTGCTGTTAACGGTTGTTGGAGGTTTTGCGTTTTTTACGCTCGGCGTTGACCGTTTTCCGAAAATTGATCTGCCGACGGTCTCTGTTTCAACCAGTAATCCGGGCGCGGCGCCGGAACAAATGGAAACCGAAGTCACCGATATTATCGAGGGCGCGGTAAACACCGTTCCGGGCATTGACGAAATGCGTTCCAATTCATCGTCGGGACGGTCGAACGTAACGCTGACTTTCAATCTCGAAAAAGACCCGGATCAGGCTTATCAGGAAATTCAGCAAAAACTGAGCGGCATCGTCAATCGTCTGCCCGAAACCGCCGATCCGCCGGTCGTTCGCAAAGCCGACCCCGATTCGCAGCCGGTTTTGATTTACGCCATCAGCGCGCCGCGAAATCTGGTTGAATTAACGAAAATCGTTCAAAACCAGATTCAGGAGCGAATCGAAAACGCAGAAGGCGTCGGCGAAGTCCAGATTTTCGGCGGACGCCAGCGCGAAATAAAAATTTACATCAACCCCGACCGCCTGCGCGCCTACAATCTTTCGGTGACGCAGGTTTCCAACGCCGTGCGCGCGCAAAATCAGGAATTGCCCGGCGGTTCGGTAAACGAAGGAGCGCGGACGCTGGGGTTGAGAACGCTCAGCAAAATTACCGATGTTAAGCAATTTAACGAAATTGTTATCACAACCAGAAACGGTTTTCCGATCAAAGTCAGCGACATCGGGCGCGTCGAGGATGGCGGCGTCGAGCCGCAGACAGCCGCTTCGCTCAACGGCGTCCAATCGCTTTCGCTCGCCATTCGCAAACAATCCGGTTCAAACACGGTTGCGCTAATTGAAGGCGTCAAGCAAAGAATGGCGGAAATTCAGCCGACTTTGCCGCCGGATTTGAAAGTCGCGGTTTCGCGCGACCAATCGGAATTTATCATCAACAGTCTGCACGCCATCGAAGAACATCTTGTTTTAGGCGGTTTGTTTGCGGCAATTATCGTTTTCCTGTTTTTGTGGAATTTCCGTACGACGATTATCGCGGCGCTGGCGATTCCGGTTTCGATTACCGCGGCTTTCGCTTTGATTGCGGCTTTCGGTTATTCGCTCAATCAAATGACGATGCTCGCGCTGACTTTGATGGTCGGAATCGTGATTGACGATGCGATTGTGGTTTTGGAAAACATCTACCGCTTTGTCGAAGAAAAGGGAATGAATCCGTTTCAAGCGGCAATTGAAGGAACCAGAGAAATCGGTCTCGCTGTTCTGGCGACCACTTTGAGCTTGCTCGCCGTGTTTATCCCGGTCGGTTTTATGAGCGGAATTGTCGGCAGGTTTATGTCGAGCTTCGGTTTGACGAGCGCGGCGGCAATCGCCGTTTCGCTGATTGTTTCATTTACTTTAACGCCGATGCTCGCCGCGCGCTGGATTAAACACAAAAAGTCAGCGGAAAATTTAAATCCCGAAGACATAAATACTGAAAGTTTAGCCGACAACGAACAACGAACGACGAGCGAAGGACACGATTCAAAACAATCGTGGTTTTACAGCAAAATTGACCGCGTTTATACGTGGTTGCTGCGGCTCTCGATGCGTTTTCGCTGGGCTGTCGTCGGTTTGTGCATCATCGCCGTCGCTTCGATTTATCCGCTCTACAAAATGGTCGGGATGAGCTTTTTGCCGGATGAAGACGAATCGGCTTTCAGCGTTAATTTGCGCGGTCCGCAAGGAACAAGCCTGGCGGCTACGCAAAGCATTCTCGAACGCATCGCGCGCGACCTCCGCGATCAGCTTCCCGGCGTACAAAACACTCTGGTGCAAGTCGGCGGTTTCGGCGGCGGCGCGACGAATACCGGCTCGGTTAACGTCAGCTTAAAGCCCGTCGCCGAACGCAAATTCTCGCAAGCCGAATTGATTAATCGAACGCGCGGAATCGTCAAGAAATATAATTCAAAAGATTACAGAGTTAATGCCTCAGGTTCGTCTTCAATCGGAAACAGTCTGGGCTTAGGGCGCGGCGGTTCGGGTATCGGATATTTTATCGCGGGACCGGATATGGACAAGCTCGACGAATATTCAAACCTGCTGGTCGAAAAGCTGCGCGGCGACGAAACCTTCCGCGACGCCGACCGCTCGCTCGAACTCGGCAGCCCCGAAATCCGCGTCCAGATTGATCGCGTCAAAGCCGCAGATCTGGGCGTCGAAGCGGGTGATGTCGCTCAAGCGGTCAATGTTCTTTCCGCCGGTCAGCGCGTAACCACCTTTAACGAAGGCTCAGACCAATTCGACGTTTTAATTCAGGCGGACGAACAATATCGCCGGACGCGCGACAGTTTACAGTATTTTACGGTCACTTCTTCAAAAGGCGGAACGGTCGGTCTGGAAAAGCTCGTCCGGTTGGAAGAGGGCTTGAGTCCGGCTTCGATTAACCGTTTGAACCGACAGCGACAGGTCACGATTTCAGCGAGCTTGCCGCCGAACGCTTCGGAAGCCGACGCGCTTGCAAAGCTTGAGCAGCACGCCGCATCGCTCAATATGCCGCTTGAATATCGAACCGGAGTGACCGGACAATCGAAAGAGCTACAGCGAGCTTACGAATCTTTTATGCTCGCGTTTTTGCTCTCGTTCGTCTTTATGTATTTGATTTTGGCAGCGCAGTTTGAATCGTTCATTCACCCGATTACGATTTTGATTACTTTGCCGCTGTCGGTTCCGTTTGCGCTGCTTTCGACGCTCATCGCCGGACAAACTTTAAATATTTTCTCGGCTCTCGGAATCCTGCTGCTATTCGGAATCGTCAAGAAAAACGCGATTTTGCAGATAGACCATACAAACGGTTTGCGCGCTAAAGGAATGGAGCGTTACGACGCGATTATACAAGGCAACCGCGACCGTTTGCGACCGATTTTGATGACGACAATCGCGCTCGTCGCGGGAATGATTCCGCTGATTCTGGGAAGCGGCGCGGGCGCGGCGACAAATCGTTCAATCGGAATCCTTGTCGTCGGCGGTCAATCGCTTTGTTTGCTGCTGACTCTGCTTGCCGTTCCGGTGTTTTATTCGCTCTTTGACGATGCGATTGAATCATCAATTTGGGGACGCATCGGCAATCGTTACGACAATTTCAAAAACAACAACGTGCGCCCGGTTTACGAGCGCGCCGCCGGCAGTTTTTCAGGCATTTTCAACCGGAATCGAAAGAAAAAAGCCGAATCCGGTTTGAATAAGGAAGGCTATGCAGATCAGACCTCAGGAGAATAAATTGACAAGAAATTTATTAAAAACAATTTCAACCGTTTCGTTATGCTGTTTTCTTTCGGTGATTGCCGCGGCGCAAAATCCGCCAAATCCGCCGCAGCCGAATCCGGCAAATACGCCGCCTGCGACACAGCCGCAAAATCCGAATCAACAGCAGCCGACGAACACCGAGCCGCAGCCCGGAGTGCGCCAACAGCCGCCGAGCATACCGCAGCAGCAACAGCCGCAAACGCAGATTCCGGCGCAGACGAATCAGCCGAACGCGCAGCCGAATGCCGCTCCGCAAACGGGACAGCCGCCGGTTTCCGGCGTTCCGCAAACTCCTGCAAGCAATGTCGGCGTTTCGTCGGGAATCGCGCCGACGGATTTGCCTGCCGATCCGCCGCCGATTGCGCCGAATTTTGAAGCTCCGGCGCGTCCGCTGCCTTCGGCTGAAAGAGTCGGCGTTGACATCGCCAATCAGTTGCCGCTCTCGCTCGAAGAAGCGATTTCGCTGGCTTTGACAAACAATAACGATATTGATTCGGCGCAAATCGAAGTCAGAATCGCCGAATTTAATCTGCGCGGCGCGCGGGGCGTTTACGATCCGGTTTTATCTTCGGAAAGTTATTACGAACGACGCACGACGCCGAGCGCTTCCACCATCGGCGGCGCAGGCGCGAGCGGTTCGGTCACGCAATCGGACATTACGGGCGCATTCGGCTTGCGCGGCTTTACGCCGTTTGCGGGCGGTTCTTACGCGGCTGATTTTACGAACACGCGGCTCACGACGAGCAACCAGAACGCGACGCTCAACCCGCAATATCCGACCGCGCTGACTCTGGGCTACACGCAGCCGCTCTGGCGCGGCTTGCGGTTCGACAACAACCGCCGCCAAATCGCCATTGCCAAGAAAAATCTGAGCTTGACCGATGCCCAATTTCGCCAGCGCGCGATTGACGTGATCGCGCAGGTTCAGCAGGCATATTGGGATTTGACTTTTTCGCTGAGAAATTTACAGGTGCAGATTGATGCCGTCAAACAGGCGCGGCAGCAGCTTGAAAGCAATCAGCGGCTCGTCGCTAAAGGAGCGCTCGCGCCGATTGAGATTATCGCCGCGACAACGCAGGTGACGACTTTCGAGCAGAACGTTTACACGGCGCAGGAACAAGTAACGCGCGCCGAAAACACTCTGAAAACGCTGATGCTGAAAGAGCGAAGCTCGGAAATATGGTCGCGCCCGCTAACTCCGATTTCGGAAATTGATCTCGACCCGCCGCGCGTTGATCTCGTCGCGGCGGTTGACGATGCCCTCAAAAATCGCCCTGAAATCGCGCAACTGACGACCAGCTCGGAAATAAACGAAATAGACGCGCGCTATTTCCGCGATCAAACCAAACCGCAAATTGATCTCGTCGGCACTTATACGGCAAGCGGCTTAGCCGGGGCGAGAAATCCGGCGAGACCGAACGCCAATCCGCCGGAAAATCTCGTCGGCGGTTATTTCAATTCGCTCGGAAATTTACTCGGTCAGGATTTCCCTACCTATCGAGCCGGAGTCGTCATTTCGCTCCCGCTCAAAAACCGCACGGCGGAAGCAAATCTGGGGCGGACGCTGGCGGAAGGAAGTCAAATCCGCAACCAGCGGCTTCAGCAGGAGCAAATCATCCAAGCCGACGTGCGAAACTCGGTTCAGTCACTGCGCTCGGCGGAAGCCAGACTGCAATCTGCGGCGGCGGCGCGCGATTCGGCGGAAAAACAATTTGAAAGCGAACAGCGACAATTTCGCGCCGGAACGACGACTTTTTATCTCGTTTTGCAGCGTCAAACCGAATTGCTCGCCGCGCGCGGGCGCGAGCTGCAGGCGCAGACAGATTTGAACAAAGCTATTTCCACATTTCAACGCGCGACCGGCACGACGCTTTCGGCAAACAACGTTTCCGTCAAAGACGGCGCGCTTGACAATAAGCTCGTTTTTCAGCCGATTACCGCGTTCAAATTCAGCGCGGTCGGCAATCTGGTCAATAAAGCAGAAGAAGAAAAATAACATCGCGCTGGCGATGAAATGAATTTAGCCGTGTGTTTTAGCGCACGGATTAGAAAGCATAACAATTAGCGTCGCGTCGGCGACGATTGAAAATACGCAAATATTCAATCGTCACTGACGCGACGCTATTTTGTTTCACGACTAACCGCGCGCTAAAGCACACGGCTAAATTCATTCTGTCGCTGACGCGACGCGCGATATAAATTAAATTGTTTCTCCTTCTGCGCGGAGCTTTGCGTCTTTGCGAATAGTAAAAAATAAAAACTTCAAGAAAAACTTTAACGCCGCGATTTGAGTTTTTCGGCTGACGTTGTAGAATCTCTCACAGACAAAACGGTAGCAGCCGTTTTTGTCCAAAATATTTTTCTTGGAAGAAGAAGTTATGGCATTAGTTCCAATGGTAGTCGAACAAACCTCGCGCGGCGAGCGGGCGTTCGATATTTACTCGCGTCTCTTAAAAGACAGCATTATTTTTTTAGGCACGCCGATTGACGATATGATTGCGAACCTGATTGTCGCGCAATTATTGTTTCTCGAAGCGGAAGACCCGGAACGCGACATCAATATTTATGTCAACAGTCCGGGCGGCTCGATTACGGCGGGAATGGCAATTTACGACACGATGCAGTTTATTAAAAACGACGTAACGACAATCTGCGTCGGGCAATGCGCTTCGATGGGCGCTTTGATTCTGGCAGCGGGAGCAAAGGGCAAACGGTTTGCTCTGCCGAACTCGCGCATTTTAATTCACCAGCCGTCAGGCGGCGTACAAGGTCAAGCCACGGACGTTCGCATTATGGCGGAAGAAATTTTGCGAATGCGCGAAATGACTTCGCGCATTCTGGCGCACCACACCGGGCAACCGTTTGAACAGGTCGAGCTTGACGTTGAGCGCGACCGTATTATGTCCGCCCGCCAAGCCAAAGAATACGGCTTGGTTGACGAAGTTATCGAACACAGAGAATAGTCGTGAGTCGAGAGAGTCTGCAGTCGAGAGTCAATTTGATTTTCGATTTCAGACTCTCTCGCCTTTCGATTCATGATTTCAAACCTGACTCTCGACTCTTGACTCCCTAGACTCTTGACTCTTTTATGGTACGTCGTTCCGAAGAAGTATTGCGTTGTTCGTTTTGCGGCAAGTCGCAGAACGAAGTGAGAAAGCTCATTGCCGGTCCCACGGTTTATATTTGCAACGAATGTATTGATATTTGCAATGAAATCATCAGCGACGACGAGCAGCAGGAGACCGTCGGTACGCGCCCGCCGCTCCCGAAACCGCCGGAAATCAAAGCGTTTTTGGACGAGTACGTGATCGGGCAGGAAGAAACCAAAAAACGCCTCGCCGTCGCCGTTTATCAGCATTACAAGCGAATCGAAATGTCCCGGCGCGGCAATGCCAACGGCGTCGAGATTCAAAAATCGAACATTCTTTTAATCGGTCCGACCGGAACCGGCAAAACTCTGCTCGCGCAAACGCTGGCTAAAGTTTTAAACGTCCCGTTTTGCATCGTTGACGCGACGACTCTGACCGAAGCCGGTTACGTCGGCGAAGATGTCGAAAACGTTATTTTAAAACTTCTTCAGGCGGCGGGCGGCGATGTCGAACGCGCGCAGCAGGGAATCATCTTCATTGACGAAATTGATAAAATCTGCCGCAAAGACGACAATCCTTCGATTACACGCGACGTATCGGGCGAAGGCGTTCAGCAGGCTCTCTTAAAAATTCTGGAAGGCACGGTCGCCAACGTTCCGCCGCAGGGCGGGCGCAAACATCCGCATCAGGAATTTTTCCCGGTTGACACGACCAATATTTTATTTCTGTGCGGCGGCGCGTTCGTCGGTCTGG
Source organism: Pyrinomonadaceae bacterium (assembly GCA_036387135.1). GTDB lineage: Bacteria > Acidobacteriota > Blastocatellia > Pyrinomonadales > Pyrinomonadaceae > JALZCH01. Next base: position 127,232 of record DASVUH010000016.1, read on the forward strand.
AAAAAGTCGTCGAGAGACGCCAGCGCGCGAAATCGCTCGGTTTCCACGCCGACATCAAACTAAATTCGCGCCGCCAGGCGGAAGCGTTTGAAAGCGTCCAGCCGGAAGATTTGGTCAAATACGGTCTGATTCCCGAATTTGTCGGCAGGCTTCCCGTGACCGGCGTTTTGCACGAATTGGACGAAGCCGCACTGGTTCAAATTTTAACCGAGCCGAAAAATGCGCTCATCAAACAATATCAGCGTAAATTCGAGTTTGATAACGTCAAGCTGAAATTTTCGGACGACGCGATTCGCGGAATTGCGCGCCAGGCGGTCGAAAGAAAAGTCGGAGCGCGCGGGTTGATGATGATTATGGAAGAGCTGCTGCTCGAACCGATGTATCTACTCCCGTCAAACCGGCGCGGCGCAAAAGAGCTGATTATCACCAAAGAAATGGTCGAGCGCCGCCGCGTCGTGACCGAAGCCGAACCGCTCTTAAGCGTTGACGATGCAGCCGCTTAATTAAAATTACAAGAAAAAAATGGCGGTCAGTTTGAAACTGACCGCCATTTTTTTCTTAAATTGAGTTCCGTCTTACGGAACAAAAACATTCTGAGTCGGTAGATCGCTGCTGTTGCCGAAGCTAAAAGCTGCATATCCGAGACGGCTTCTTTGAACGTACCAAGCACCGTCGCGATAAACGGCAATATCGGTTTTGCCGTCTCCGTCAAAATCGGCGGGCGTCGGTTTATCGGTCGAAAGCCCGAACTGCATTGCAGAAAATCCTTGTCTGCTTCCAAGTATGTACCAAACTCTGTCGCTCGGTCTAAACACCGCCACATCGTCTTTTTGATCGAAGTCGTAATCAGCGACGACTGGCTTGTCGCCCGTTAATCCAAAACGGATTGCCTTAAAACCATCCCGGCTTCCTTGAATGTACCAAATGCCATTTCTGAAAACGGCAAAGTCGGTTTTCCAGTCGCCGTCGTAATCCGCGGGCACAGGAACGTCACCCGGAGCGCCGAAGTGAAAAGCGTTAAATTGGTTATTTGCCAAATTCAGCGTGTACCAAACTCCGTTTGAAGGACGGAAAACGGCAATGTCGTCTTTTCGGTCTCCATTATAATCCCCTGGAACAGGAATATCTTCGGCTGAACCGAACGGGATTGCGGTAAAACCTAAACTGCTTCTCTGGATATACCAATAGCCGTTACTGGGTCGGAACACAGCAATATCTGTTTTATAGTCGCCGTCATAATCAACGGGAACCGGTTTGTCCGAACCGAGACCGAATTGAACGGCTAAAAAGCCGCTGATTGTTTGCTGGATATACCAAGTCCCTTCAGATTGGCGAAAGACGGATAAATCCGATCTTTCATCTCCATCGTAATCAAATACCCTGTGCTTATAGCTTGGTTCGTCGAATGCGAAGTTCGACGATGAGAGAATTTGCAGCAACAGTAAAGTGAGAAATATTTGTTTCATTTTATTTTAAACCGAGAAATTATCACGGAATTATTAGCAGGTTTCCAAAGTTTGTCAATAATTTCATAATCTGATAAAAATTTTGCTTTTTAGACTAGCCTAATCGCCCCGGAATGTTTTAAGATAAATTTTCGTAGAGCAAAACTGACCTCCTACAAGACAAGCTCGTCCTGAGCAGAAAGTTTGAGAAAAAAGTAATTTTTTGAAGTATGGAAGAGTTTTCAGACCAGCTTCCGGCTGATGTTGTCAGCTATCCGATGGTGCCGATACGCGATGTCGTCATCTTTCCGTTTACCAAAGTGGCGTTCAAAATCGGCAGACCGAGTTCCGTTCGCGCGCTCGAACACGCGCTTGCCGGCGACCGGATTATTTTTCTGGCGACGCAGCACGACGCGACTGTGGACGAACCGACCGAAGACGATATTTTTGAAGTCGGCACTCTGGGGCGCATTTTGCAGGCGCAACGGCAGGACAACGGGCAAATCAAAGTCGTCGTCGAAGGGCGCGAACGCGCTCGCCGCGTTCGTTCCGAACAGCACGACGGCACGTTTTTCACGACCGTTCGCCGCATTCCGGCGCAAGCTGAAACCGGATTCCGGCTCGACAGTTTATTGCAGCGCGTTCATACCTTGATTGAACAGCTTGTTCGCGTTTCTGCTGAAGCGCCGGTTGATGCGATTCAGGTTGCCATCAATACGACCAACGCTTCGCATCTCGCCGACGCGCTCGCTTCGCAGCTTCGTATCTCGGTCGAAGAAAAACAAGAGCTTTTGGAAACCCTTTCAACTCAAGACCGGCTCCAAAAAATCATTAAATTGCTCGAAGTCGAAATCGAAAAACGCCAGCTCGACCGCACGATTCACTCGCGCGTCAAGCGGCAGATGGAGAAATCGCAGCGCGAATATTATTTGAACGAGCAGATGCGCGCGATTCAAAAAGAACTTGGACGCAAAGACGAAAAAGCGGAACTCGAAGAGCTTCGGCAAAAAATCGAAGAAGCCGGGATGAGCGAAGAAGCGACCGAAAAGGCTCTACAGGAATTGCAGCGCCTCGAAGCGATGCCGCCGATGTCGGCTGAAACAACGGTTTCGCGCACTTATATTGATTGGCTGTTAAGCGTTCCGTGGCAGCAAAAAACCGAAGAAATCGAAGACATTTGTACTGCGGAAAAAGTTTTGAACGACGACCATTACGCGCTTGAAAAAATCAAAGACCGCATTTTGGAATTTCTAGCCGTTCGCCAGCTCGTCAAAAATCCGAAAGGCTCGATTCTGTGTTTCGTCGGACCGCCTGGAGTCGGAAAAACATCTTTGGGGAAATCAATCGCCAAAGCTACGGGCAGAAAATTCGTTCGCCTCGCTTTGGGCGGCGTTCACGACGAATCGGAAATACGCGGACACCGGCGCACTTATATCGGCTCGATGCCCGGACAAATCGTGCAGATGATGAAAAAAGCCGGAACTACGAATCCGGTGATTCTGCTCGACGAAGTTGATAAATTGGGCAGAGATTTTCGCGGCGATCCGTCGGCGGCACTTCTCGAAGTTTTAGACCCGGAACAAAACTCGACTTTCCGAGATCATTATCTCGACGTTGAATACGACCTTTCAAAAGTTTTCTTTATTGCTACCGCAAATGTCTTGCACACAATTCCGCCCGCGCTGCAAGACCGCCTGGAAATTATCCGCTTGAGCGGTTACACCGAACGCGAAAAGGTCGAAATCGCTAAACGGCATCTTGTTTCAAAACAAGCCGAATCAAACGGTTTGACCGAAGAGCAGTTTGAGTTCGCCGACGACGGAATTTTTGAAATCATTCGATCCTACACGCGCGAAGCGGGCGTTCGCAATCTCGAACGTGAGATCGGCTCGGTTTTGAGAAAAATCGCACGCAAATTCGTCGCCGTCAAAGCCGAAAGCGGCGTCTTCAAAGAAGTGATAACGGCAGCAAAAACGCGCGAACTGCTGGGCGCGATTCGTTTTCGCTCGCAGGATGTCGGCACGATCAGCGAAATCGGTTTGGTCAACGGTTTGGCTTGGACGGAAGTCGGCGGCGACGTTCTGCAAATCGAAGCAACGCTCGTCAAAGGTCGCGGCGGTGTTCGTCTGACCGGAAAATTGGGCGAAGTAATGCAGGAATCGGCGCACGCCGCTATGACCTGCATCCGCACGCGCGGCGAAAAAATCGGCATTGACCCTGATTTTACCCGAAAGTACGATTTGCACATTCACGTTCCCGAAGGCGCGATCCCGAAAGACGGACCGAGCGCCGGAATTACAATGGCTGTGGCGATGGTTTCGGCTTTATCCAGAACCCCGGCGCGTTGCGATGTGGCGATGACCGGCGAAATCACCCTGCGCGGGCGCGTTTTGCCGATTGGCGGCGTCAAAGAAAAACTGCTGGCAGCGCATCGTTGCGGCGTCAAAACGATTCTGCTGCCCAAAGACAACGAAAAGGATTTCTGCGAAGTGCCGGAAGAAGTCCGCAAGGATTTGACCGTTCATTTTGTCGAAACGATTGATGAAGTTTTGATTCTGGCGCTCGAAAAAGAGTGTCCGCTGGAGGCGGCGATTGACACGCCGCAAATCTGGTCGTCAAATTCAAACAACGAAATTACGACTCATTTCAAGTAATTGCTTTTTCCATCGAAAACAAGTACAAACTTGGCACGGCATTTTAAAATGCCGTGCCTTTTTTTATCAAAATACAAGGAGAACTAAGATGAGCAAAGAATGGGAATCGGCTGATTTGATTTTAAAACTGTACGAAATGCGGCGGGAATCCGTAATGCGCGAAGCCAGAAACTGGATGGTTGGATTTTTCCCCGAATCCGCGCAAGATATAGTGCAAGCGATGATCAACCCGAAAACGAGCGCGTATTATCGAATGGTCACGACTTATTGGGATATGGCGGCTTCGTTTGTCATAAACGGCGCTATTGAAGAAAAGATGTTTAGCGATGCGGCGGGCGAGCATATAATCATTTTTTCAAAAATCGAACCGTTTTTACAGGAGTTGAGAGAGATGACGGGCAACCCGAACGGGTTAAAAAATCTGGAAACGCTCGTGATGCGAATGCCCAATGCAAAAGAGACTCTGGCTGCGCGGCGCGAAATGATGAAACGCTGGATGCAGGCGCGCGAAGAGATGGCGAAAGCGACGCCGCAGAATTAGAATATAGTAGATAGAAGGTAGGAGATAGCAGTTCTGAGTTAAATTTGATTTCACTTCTATCTTCTATTTTCTGTATTCTACTTTCTATGAAAATAACGAGCGCCGAGTTTGTTAAAAGCGCGTTTGCCGAAGAACACTGGACGACGGACGGTTTGCCGGAAGTCGCATTCCTCGGACGCTCGAACGTCGGAAAATCCAGCTTGCTAAATTCACTTTTGCAGCGTAAAGGCTTGGCTCGAACTTCAAACACGCCCGGCAGAACACAGTCTCTTAATTATTTTTTAATCAACAAACGATTTTATTTTGTTGACCTTCCCGGCTACGGTTACGCCAGAGTTTCCAAAGCCGTGCGCAGCAGTTGGGGAAAAATGGCTGAAGATTATCTTGCAAAACGTGAGCAGCTCGTGTTATGTATTCAGCTAATTGATTCACGCCACGAACCGACGGAGCAGGACAGGCAGCTTTTTGAATGGCTGCGGCATTACGGCAAAACCCAGTTAATTGTGGCAACCAAGTCTGATAAGCTGTCTTCTAACGAATTACGGAAAAGCATTGAAAAAATCGGCAATATTTTACCGGGAGTTTCAACCGTTTCCTACTCGGCTGTCACCGGTCGGGGACGTGAAGAAGTTTGGCGGGCGATTGACGAAGCAACAAAAATTTAATACAAACGGCGTTGCTTTCGGCGATATTTTCAGGCATAATTTAAAAACCAAGACTCGAAATGTTTGAACTAGAGAACACTTTGAGAAAAAGCGTTTAGAAATTCAAACACCCCTGTTGATTGTTCCGCAGTTCCTTCTTTAAATCAGTTTACAGGCTAATTTGAGAGCGTTGGCGAGTAAGTTTATTGTTAAAAGTAAAAAATCTGCGAGCAATTTGTTTGTGGCAAGATAATTGCTTTAGAACCATAATCCAACACATCTGACGGGCAATATTGAAACGAATGTAACATTTTAAGACGAAGCGGTTTCGTCTTTTTGACACCAAAGCGGAAGTCGTACGTTTTTCGCCGCTTCCCTTCGAGTCATTGAAATAATAGATAAAATGGCAACCAGAACTATACGAAGAGTTTCTTCTAAATCCAAAAAGACCGAAAGCGAAAACGGCGCAGTGGCTGCCGTTGAGCCGACGGAAAACCAACCGTTACAGGTTGAAGAACCAATAGCCGAAACAAACGGCGCGGCGAAAGCCGAAACAAACGGCGTTGCTGCCGCCGAAGAGATAGCTGCGCCCGTTGCCGATAAAACGGAAAACGCCGAAGCTGCGCCAGCCGATGCGCCGGTCAAACCCGACAACGGTTATGTCAGACCGGCGGAAGTCAACGGCACGGGCAATATGCTCAATCTGGCGGCGCTCAAAGAAATGTCAATTTCTTCTTTGACAGGCATCGCCAAAGATTTCGGCATCGCAGGCGCGACGGGAATGCGCAAGCAGGAATTGATTTTTAAAGTTCTCGCGGCGCAAACCGAAAAAAGCGGTTTGATCTTTTCCGAAGGTGTGCTGGAAACATTGCCGGACGGTTTCGGTTTTTTGCGCGCGCCCGAATACAACTATCTGCCGGGACCGGATGACATTTACGTTTCGCCTTCACAGATTCGTAAATTCGATTTAAGAACCGGCGACACGATTTCGGGACAGATTCGCCCGCCGAAAGAAGGCGAGCGTTATTTCGCTTTGATCAAAGTCGAAGCGATTAACTTTGAAGCGCCGGAATCAGCCCGCGAAAAAATCTTTTTTGACAATCTAACGCCGCTTTACCCGGACGAGATGCTCAAAATGGAAATCGGGACTGAGCATATTTCATCTCGCGTCATTGATCTGGTCACGCCGATTGGAAAAGGACAGCGCGCTTTGATCGTCGCTCCGCCGCGCACCGGTAAAACGATGCTGCTGCAAACCATCGCCAACTCGATCACGACCAATCACCCGGAAGTCACGCTGATTGTGCTGTTGATTGACGAGCGACCGGAAGAGGTCACAGATATGTCGCGCTCGGTTAACGGCGAGGTTATTTCTTCGACCTTTGACGAGCCACCGACGCGCCACGTTCAAGTAGCCGATATGGTGATTGAAAAAGCGAAACGTCTGGTCGAACAAAAACGCGATGTCGTCATTCTGCTCGATTCGATTACGCGCCTTGCGCGAGCGCACAACGCGGTCGTTCCGCCGTCGGGCAAAATTTTGTCGGGCGGTATTGATTCAAACGCTTTGCAGCGTCCGAAACGCTTTTTCGGCGCGGCGCGCAACATTGAAGAAGGCGGTTCTTTAACAATTATCGCAACGGCGTTGATTGATACAGGTTCGAGAATGGACGACGTTATCTTTGAAGAATTCAAAGGAACCGGTAACTCGGAAATTCATCTCGACCGCCGCTTGTCCGACAAACGCCTCTTCCCGGCGATTGATTTGCAGCGTTCGGGAACGCGCAAAGAAGAATTGCTCATCAACAAAGATGACCTTAATCGGGTATGGGTGATGCGCCGCGTGTTAAATCCGCTGTCGCCGGTCGAGCAGATGGAAGTCGTGCTTGAGCGTCTCAGCAAAACAAAATCGAACGCCGAATTTCTAGCTTCAATGCAGAGCTAAAGCATTTGAAAAACACACACTTAAAAGGCGAGGCGTAAAAACCTCGCCTTTCGTATTTTTCAGAACGGTAACCTTTTCGGTTTTTGTGTTGTCTAGGTAAATGTAATCACGATTGATTCTCCTCGACATCGTGAAAAATTGAAAGGGAGAAAAATGATGAAAAAGGTTTTAATTTTGCCGGTACTTCTGGCTTCGATATTTACTTTCGGCGTTTCTTCAGCTCAGGCGGCGGAAAACAAAAGCGCCGGTACTTCTGTTTCAGTGTCAAACGCGCCGCAAATTGTTCAGTATCGTCGCAACAATCGCGGACGGGTGGTGCGAACTTATACCACAACACGTCTCGAACGGCGGGGCAACAGGGTGTTTAGAGTAACTTATCAAGTCACTCAACGTCCGAACGGGAGAACAACCAGCCGTATGATTAGCCGCACAAGAGTGCGTTAATCAGATAGCAAAAAATAAAAAAGGCGAGATTGACAAATCTCGCCTTTTTTATTTTTCATCCGTGACAGCTAGGATTTACGCTTTAGAGCGAATCAACATAGTATGTCCGTGTCAGTAACCGCTCTAGTCTCTTAATGCGCGACTTTACGGCGTAAAATAAAAACATCTTCGAATCCTTGGTTTCCTAATGTTAATTCTGCTAACTCTGGTTGTCTGTCATTACCGGATTCTCCATAAACAACAATGGTGTTCGATTGTGATATTTCATTTATAGCCCGGATGGATAGCTCATCAAATGGAATATTTATTGCATTTGCGAGATGCTCTTGTTCATATTTTTCTCGCTCTCGCAAATCAATAATGACTGTTTCCTTCTGTTTAATTAACTCTTGTAAAGAATCTTCATTTATAAACCAGTCTTCTGGTTTTTTTACGCCTTCGATTCCTAAAGTGCTTAAAACTAATGCTTCTTCTTTACTTGAAAGCTTTCCCTTCCATATATTTTGTACAATGCCGTTGCTGTCCAGCATTGCCAAAGTAGGTGTTTCCCAAACTCCAAGCGGGACATAACTAACTTTCTTACTTGGAAGCGACGATATATTCAATTCATTCAAATATCCGGTGCTATGTTCGTCATCTTTAGAGAAAACGACAAGTAATTTTATGTCATTTCTATTACTCGTTTCTTTTATTAAGCGTTGGTAGAAACCGGCACTGCCGGTGCAATATTGGCATCCGGAATATAAAAATAGGAGAAGCGTTTTTGTGTTTGGCTGCCAATTCGTTTCGGGCAGTGAAATAACGTCACCCCTGGCAATATTTTTTGCGGAAATCGAGTTGTTTAATAAATGTTTTTTTGCTAAAACGGCAGATAGTATTAAGGCTGTTGCGATAATAGCTATATTGAGCGAGGTACTTAAGTACCTTCTCCATTTCAAGCTGTTTTCATTCATAATACAAATCCCTCTTTCCTGCCTTATTTAGAGTATTGCCGTGGGTTTTGCACCGTGCCCTCTCCCTTTGCATTAATCACAAAATAAAAGGTGATCTTCCCTCGAACGCTAATTGGTTTTCCTTCGAGTTTGCTTGGCGTAAACTTCCATTGCTTCAGTGCTTGGATAGCTGACTGTCCTGTCGTTGAATCTGGCGACTGCAATATTTTTGTCTTCGTTACATCACCTTTTCCGTCAAACTGTAGTTCAATAACCGCTACGCCTTTAATGCCTTTTTTCCTTGCTTCTTCAGGATAAACAGGCATTACCATTTTATTAATTGAGCGTCGAATTCCGTCTTCGCCAACTGTCACCAGCGCTTCGTTATCCTGCGGAATTGATGTTTCTTTGGCATCTATCGCAACTTTAGCTAATGCAACAAATGCTTTTGCTCTTAATAATTCGTTTTCTAGTGACTCTAGCGCAGTCTCCGCTTGAGGAATAGTTGCTATCTTTTGCACCAAATCCTCAAAAACCAGCTTTGTATTGGTCGCTACCGGAAAGCGCATTTTTAAAGGATCGATTTTTACTTCTCGTTCCCACTTCAATAGGGTAATATCCTTGCTTTTTAGTTGATTAAAAGCTCGCAAAGCTTCATTCAGAAATAAATCCGCCTGTACTTGATCAAATGAGGCGAAATTTGTGGCAATTGCTAAAAGTAGATATGGTCTGTGGATGCCGTCTATTTGTCGCGCAGCTTTTGCAGCCGACTGCAAATTCGCATAAGCATGCGTTTTTTTATCTTTGACGACAACTGCCGCAATTCCTAAATACAAAACAGCGCGCTCCAGACCCTCAGGAAGGCGACTTGCTAATTGCTCGATTTCAATCAAATTTGGTCGCTGGCGTTTAAGAAAGGCTGTTGCTTCGCCAAAGTTTATAAGAACGTTTAACTTATTTTGAACCTCTTCATCCGATATTTTCGCGGCAACCGTTCTTGCCGTTGCGAAATCACCTTTCGACCAGGAATGAAAAGTAATATCGAGATAACTTGTATCGCGGCTGTGTTGGTCAGCCATTTTTTCAGTGTTCTCTAACTTTTGGGCTGAGGTTGCCGAAGACGTTCTTCGCAAATTTGTGAACGCCTCCTCGCTAGTTAATTCGGACGGAACATTTGAAGCGATAGATGCCGTAGCTGCGCTTATCACACTTATTAACTCCGGCGCAAATTGTTGTGCTTTCGGAAGCAATAAAGAACCTAATGCATACTTGTATTGTTGCTGTGTTGGGTCGGAGCTAGGACGAAGCATCACCGCGACAGCGGCTCTTAAATAAGTGCGGACTAAATTCTGAGAAGTCCATTGCCTGTTGGCAGTAATATTCGGAACACCAATATTTCCAAATCTTGTCAAAACAAATGCAGTGACTTCTTCATTCTGAAGAAGCGGCGAAGTAAAAAGATAAGTTCCTAGTACAAGCAATTGATACGCATCAACGTTGGGTTGTTGTGTGTATTGACCAAGTGTCTGTAAAAATAATCTGTCCGCAGCATCTGGATTTTCTCGCCGTAACTTTTGAAGAAATGTAGTAAAGTTTTGAGAAATACCATTTTGTAAACTACGCTCCGCGAAATTAGCGGCAGTTTTCGTGTCGGTACTAATTAAATCTAGTGCAATATCAAGATTCGCTTCGGCATTTTCACAAGACTCGCCTTCGGCTTTTGTTTTAGCGATAACCTCATCAATAAGATTTTCCGCCCAAACTGCATCTCTTTTAGCTATCAGCGATATAACACGTTTACGTATTTCGCCCTTAAGTTTTACAGCCCCTTCCGAATCGGCAGGTTTAACTTCACTTTTTTCAAGCGCTCTATCGAAAAGTTCACGTGCAAGAGTTTCATCGCGTTTCCAAAGCAAATCGGCTATACCCGCAAGTTCGTAGCTGGAAGCTCTTACATCCTGCATTTGCGATATTTTATCTGCTAATGTACGGACATATTGCGTCGGAGAAATCTTATTGTAAGCTAGTGGTTGAGTTGAGTTCCCGTGGCTTTCATCAACAACTGTTTTTGCAGTATTTTGATTAGAAGTGTTAGTTTCCTTATTGCTGATATTTATTTTTTGTGCGGAAACAAGGATACTTACCGAATTGATAGCGAGCAAACAAAGTATTATATAAGGCTTCTTCATGTTTTTTACCAGACCTCTGCTGAAAATAAGTCAGTGTTAAAAAAAGGAGTAGATAACACTGACTTTGGTTATTGAATGAATTGTTAATTTCCTCCACAACCGGCGGGATTCTCACAAGGGTTCTCAAATCTAATTAAACCGCAAGTACCTCCACTTACCGTACAACTGCAAGTAGCTTGGTCTGGAATGCAACTGTTATAACCCGTTTCCCCCACATTGCCGTACTGCGAGCAGGCAACGCAGAGACCGCCTGTCGGAAAAACGCATTTTTCACAAGCTGTAGCTGCTTCTAGCTGCCAACCGAAATGGATTGTTAGTCCGACTAAAATAAACAGTACCAACACTTTTACCCGAAGATTGTGCAAAATTCTAAACATCATTTTTCTCCTTAAGCTAGATTGATGCTGATAAGTTAACCAGCGAGTTTATGGTATGGCTAAATGCAGCTTGTCTCATTAGGCAAGTTCCATTTTCGCAGGTCCTCTAAGGGGGTGATATAGTTGACTCAGCTAATGTCTGCGATGGATTTATCTCTCTTTACCAAGAGAAATTCATTGAATTCCGGCACAAACATTTTTCGCTTTGTTCGGTTTCAATTGAGACAACTGTATTTGCCCTTTGGTGTTTTTAACCACTCAATTAAGTAACGCACCAAAAGAAGAGAAAAACTATCATCACTCAAAGTTTTTTTTCAGAAAATTTTATGTATCACTGAAGCGTGATAAAAGACGGCAGGTTTTTGCTGTAAAAGCGTAAGGCGTAATCAAGTAAGTTATTGCCCTAATTTATCAAGGAGCTTTACAACTGCATAGGTTCTATACCATAAATCACCTTTTTTTACAAGAATTTTTGAAAATGGCGTACACCTTTCGTTCACCAGAGAGATTAGAAAATTTAAGCTGCTTTAAAGAATAATAAAAAGTAAGTGATTCAAAGTTAGGGAGCTAAAAGTTGAAATCCTAGGAATGAGCTATTTAGTTTTCAAGTTTTTAAATGCATTCAAATTCAGGCAGCAGCTTTTTTACTTTTAACAGCGCGTCGTAAGCGCCCGTAAATTGAGCTTGGGCTTGCCTTAACTGCAAGACGAATGATAAATCGGTTGCTTTATAGCTATCGTTTGTTTCCTGCATTTCAAACAATTTCAGTTTGAGCCAGGAACATAAAACCTGATTAATAAAGATTTTTTCGAGCATATTTGCGTGATCGTAACCGAAGCGTCGGCGCATTTGCTCAAGCTCAAGCATCAGAGGCTCGCTGTTACAATTTAAATCCGAAGCCGAATCCATAAATTGCCGCATTTTTTCCTGCCCGTAATCATCAATCTCCCGCAACAGATGAGCTTTTCGTTCGCTAAAATCCGGGAACTCAAAAAAGCCGTGCCCGGGTTCTTGTTTTCTTTCCGTATTTTCAAAAAAATATTCAATCTTCAAAGGGATCGCATTGATATTGTTGGTAGCGGTTGCAGCTTGCATCTTGTTTGTCCTCTTTTCTTATTCTTCTTGCCTGAACTTGATAACCTTTAATCAGTCGGAACATTGCGATGTTCGTCAAAGATATTGGCAACTATGATTCCACAAAGTTAAGCGTTGTCATAAAAGAGGTTAGTAGCGGTTGGGGATCGGGTTGCAATGGATAAAAAATAAATTTCATCAGTTTGCTTTGAGTTTGAATCAATTTGATTGATTTTTTTTAGCTTCTTAACTTTTAATTCGCTGGAGCTTACTGCGGAATAAGTAAAGAAAAAACAATTGCCGGTTTTATAAATCCCAACCTTTATGATGCTTTGCCTTGCTAAAACTAATTCTGTTTTTGGATAATCAACGCACGGCAATTGTTTTGAAACAAAGTCATTATGAAAGCAATTGAAGAGCAGAATCCCATTTCGCCGACAGCGCCCGCATCTGTTTGGAAGCTCGGCGGTATGTCGCTGCGCGTGCTGGGGCGGCGCGTGTGGGAAGAGTTTTACGCCGGTAGCTTGCTGACTCACGCGGCGGCGCTTTCTTTTTATTTTTTGCTCGCGCTCTTTCCTTTATTGCTGTTCCTGATTACGATACTAGGTTTTCTGACCAATTCGGGAAACGAAATGCGAACCAGTTTGTTCGCGCAACTGAGCAGAATCGCGCCGCCCTCGGCTTCGGCGCTCGTTTACGCGACGATTGACGAAGTAGCGCGCGAGGCGGACGGCAGTAAGCTCTCGTTCGGACTTATTACCGCGTTGTGGGTCGCTTCATCGGGCGTTGCAGCTCTCGGCGATTCGCTCAACGCGATGTATGGCGTCAAAGAATCGCGTCCGTATTGGCGAACACGGTTGTCTTCAATCGGTTTAACAGTGGCGCTTATCGTGTTGATCGTTTCCCCTTTGATGCTGATGCTGTATGGCGGTGAAATCGGCGAAGCAATAGCCAATTATTTTAATCAGGGCAGTAGTTTCATAACTGTTTGGAGCGTTCTGCAAGTCCCGATCGCGCTCGCCTTCGTTTTAGTTTCATTTGCTTTGATTTATTATTTCGCCCCGAATGTTTACGACCAGAAATGGTATTGGATAACGCCCGGTTCAATCGCCGGAGTGCTGTTGTGGCTGCTCGTCTCGCTTTTGTTTCGCCTTTACCTGCGCCATTTCGATTCGTACAGTTTGACTTACGGCTCGCTCGGCGCGGTCGTCGTATTGTCGCTGTGGTTTTATCTGACCGGGACGGCGATTCTCCTGGGCGGCAAAATCAACGCCGAGATTGAAAATGCGGCGGCAAAAGCCGGAATGCCCGAAGCCAAACATCACGGCGAAAAAGAGGCGCAGGAGTAAATATGCATTGCCCGCAGAATCGCGGTTTGCTTATAATGCAAGCCGGATTTTTCATTTGCATAATTCAAATTATGGATAATTCTAAAAAAGCTTCTTCAATCGAAAACCTTTCGCGCCGACAATTTGCCAAAGCTGCGGCAATCGGAATTGCGGCAGCCGCGCCTTTCGTTGCAATATCGGCGCAAACGCCGACTCCGACGCCACCGAAAGAACCTGCTGCGCCGCCGAATCCGCAAACATCGCCAACGCCCGCGCCGGTTCCTTCGCCGATTGCAGTTGCGTTCGGAGCAGTTGCCGAGGCTCGTTTCGGCAGAATGCTGACGCCCGAACAGCTTGTAAAAGTTAAAGAAGATATGGTGGGAAACGTTCGCACGGCTGAACGTCTGAGCGCCGCCAAACTGCAAAATGCGGACGAGCCGGATTTTGTTTTTGCCGCCTGAATTGCTCAAGTTTATTTACTATTTCAAAAAATATGCTTTCTGACGACGTTTTGTTTTCTTCGATTTCAGAGCTTTCGCGCCTGATTAAAAACCGAAAAATCTCGCCGGTCGAATTAACCGAAAGCTATCTGGCGCGGCTCGAAAAATACGGGGCGACGCTCGGCGCCGTAGCACAGGTTATGCGCGAATCTGCTTTGACGGAAGCCAGACAAGCCGAAGCGGAAATTCAAAAGGGACGTTATCGCGGCGCGCTGCACGGAATTCCTTACGGCGCGAAAGATTTGCTCGCCACCAAAAATGCCAGAACGACGTGGGGTGCGGAGCCTTATCGCAATCAGCAGTTCGATTTTGATGCGACCGTCGTCAAACGTCTGCGCGACGCGGGCGCGATTTTGATTGCGAAACTGGCGATGATCGAGCTGGCTGGCGGAATGGGCTACAGCGAAGCGCACGCTTCCTGGACTGGCGCTTGCAAAACGCCCTGGAACACCGCTTTTTGGAGCGGCGGCTCGTCTTCGGGACCGGGCGCGGCGTCCTCTGCCGCATTGGTCGCGTTTTCAATCGGCTCGGAAACTTCCGGTTCAATTATCACTCCGGCGGCATTTTGCGGCGTTTCCGGTTTGCGCCCAACCTACGGCGCGATTTCACGGCACGGCGCGATGGCGCTTTCGTGGACGCTCGACAAGCTCGGTCCGATGTGCCGCACTGCGGAAGATTGCCGGATTGTTTTTGAAGCAATCGCGGGACACGATCCGCTTGACGCAAGTTCAAAAGAAAGAACGAAAAAAACAGCGGCAAAAGATAATAAAGCGCGAATCCGAATCGGCGTGCTGAAAGATTCTTTTGAGAAGGCGCAGCCGGAAGTTCGCGACAATTTTTTGCGCTCAATCGAGCTTTTGAAAAATTTTGCCGATGTCAGAATGGATGTTAAGCTGCCGGATTTCCCATACGGCGCAGCAGTTGGAACAATTGTTGACGCCGAAGGCGCGAGCGCGTTTCGAGATTTAATTGAATCTGGCGAAGTCAAAAAACTGGCTTCGCCGAGCGGACAAATCGGCGGTTTTTCGGCTTCGCTCGTCACGGCGGTTGATTATCTGCACGCAATGCGGCTGCGCGCGCCGATGCGCCGCGCCTGGGCGAAAATGTTTGAGGAAATTGATTTGCTCGCAGCGCCTTCGCGCGGAACAGTCGCTTATCCGATTGATAAAACTTTTGACAAAGCGTATCCGGGCATCGGCGGCGCTTCGCCAATCGGCGCGAGCAATCTGGTCGGCGTTCCGGCTATTTCTATTCCGAACGGTTTCGGAGAAAACAATCTGCCGACCGGAATCCAATTTGTCGCCGCCGCCTGGGAAGAAGATTTGCTGTTTGAAGCGGCAAACAAGCTACAGCAAACGACGGATTGGCACAAGCGCCGTCCTAATTTGCTTTAAAACCGTTACGTATTTTGTTGGATAAATGAAAATCGGACATTGACCGCGCGGTCAATGTCCGATTTTCTATTGAGACGAAAAAAAGTCTTTGAGCTTCTGTTTTTAGGGAATAAACAAAACAGAAAGTTTTTCAAAGAGGTAGCCAGCTTACGCTAAAAGCTCGCTAAAAAGGATCACTATATGAAATAACTAGCGGTTTACACGCGGAGCTAAATTAAAAGTTCCAGAAAAATTTGAAAAAATTTCGCCAGACGTTGTTCACCGCATTAATACTGCTCGAAACTTGTATTTAATGACGAAAACACACGTATTTTTTTAAATTCTTTTGCGAGGGGAAGGGAAATCGCGGAGACATTAGACTGCGAATCATTTTCAAAGGCTGATGTCTCCGCGATTTCCAATTAATTATTTTCAAGTAGTGCGCGGGATAGAGTTAACGTTTTTTGGTTTAAAGCCATTTTTGCCGTGTCCTTAACCTTAAAGCGCAATTTTATCAACGTGCCGTTTGCTGTAATCAAATCAGCCCCGCCGGAAGCGGCAATACCGATTCTGCCCGGTTTTGTCGTATCTGAAACAATGGAAAAGTTGTTTGCCGTTAATGTATCGGTTGTTTCAATCGGCTGAATCGAATCCAATTCCAAGATATTGGAATCAAATACCACATCAACTGAAAAACCGGAAATTGATTCGCTGTTGTTTGTTAATAAAACCGGAATTATCAAACTGCCTTTCTCGATCCGGCTTGCTTTTGTACCCAGCAGCAATTGAGCGCCTATAATTGCTGATTTTCTATTTATTGCGCTCATTCCTTCAACAAACGATGAATTTTCCGCTTCGGCGGCAACTGTTTCCTCGTCAGCGTTAGCTAAAGAATTGGTTTGCGGCGGAATCCAGTTTCCGTTTACTTCGCCGATTAGAATTGCTTCGTAGTTTTCATTTTCGACCGACTCAAATAATGAATTGTAATTGCGTACGGGCGGCGTGAATTTCCAACTGCCGACTTCGCCGGTCGCTCCGGTCTGTCCGCCGGCGGCTACATATCGCAGGATTTGCGTAGCGTCAAAAGATGTAATCGTGCCGCTGTTATTTGTATCGGCGGCGATGCGTTGATTCGGAGTTAAAATTCCGTTGCCCGCAGCGATATGACGCAGAACCAATGTCGCGTCAAACGTTGAAATTCCGTTTGCGCCTCCGCTCTTTGACGGAGTGACTGTGTATTGTCCGCCCTCAAGTAAATTCTCCAGCCTGTAAGAGCCGTCGGAGCCGGTATTAGAAACTGCAAAAGAAGCACCCGTTGTTGTTAACGAAACGTTTGAGACAAATTTGGCGTTTTGTCCCGCAGGCGTTGTGCCATAGGTGATATTCCCTGACAGCGATGCCGTTTGCGCAGCCGGGTTTATATGAGCAACCATAAACGGAGAAAGCGACGAAACGTTTTGTGAGACAGTGCAGGTACCGGCATTAAAAATCGGAGATGAATTGTTATACTCCACCCATTCGCCATCGGTAAAATGCATCAAGCGCATATTGCTGCAAGTTAATGAATTAGCAACCGGAGCCACGTTAAATGAAACCGTAACGAAGTTCATATATGAAGCGGAGGTGCGAATATCATAGATCGGGGAACCGGGCGCATAGCCGGACGGCAGCGGCGGCATCTGCTTTTTCTGCAACAATGTGGCAACAGTTCTGCCCGGTGCGGCGATCATGGCGAAGGTGACGTTGATGTTGCTTGCCGGTGAAACCGTCACGTTTTGAGTGCTTGGAATTGCTTGCCACATCGGAGCATAATTTAAGCCTTCGCTTACCAGAGGCGTTTGACCGCTGCCATCCGGGTTCATTGTAGAGAGCTGGATGACAGGGGTTTGATTGTTGTTCAGGTTGCGAGTGAAAATTATTTTTGTACCATCGGGTGCCCATTCCGGTTCACCTTCGAAAATCGTCGGCGTATTGGTCAAATTAATCGCTCCGCTGCCGTCGGCTTTCATCACGTAAATGTCCCAGTTGCGTCTGAAGGCTATTTTTGAGCCGTCGGGCGACCAGGAAGGAGAGCCGTCACTATTGCCGCTGGTCAGTCCTCTGTTATTACTGCCGTCCGCGTTCATGGTATAGATGCGAGGACCGCCAGACAGATTGCTTACAAACACGATTTTAGTGCTGTCGGGTGACCACTTTGCCGCATTATCATAAACGGAATTGTATGTTAGTTGCCGCAAATTAGTGCCGTTTGAATCCATCACGTAAATATCGGATTCATCGCCGCTGCCGCGCGTAAAGGAAATTTTCCTGCCGTCAGGCGAATAACGGGGAGAAGACCCTTCGCCGGAGTAAGCGCCGATTTGATTAATCTTATTCGAGCCGTCGGCGTTCATCGAATAAAGATTCCAACTCCTGGTAAACGCGATTCTGCTGTTGTCCGGCGAAAAAGCCGGATGAAAATCATAAGCATAAGTCATGTTCGTCAAATTCGTTAAATTGCTGCCGTCATTATTAATAGTAAAAATTTGATAACCATTATTCAGGGAGCGGTAAAAAAGGATTTTGCCGTTTCGCGCAGTCGGCATCCATGCCGATTCGGTGCAAACGCCTGCGCTGCCGGAATAATAAAGGCTTCTTATTTCGGTTTCGGAAAGCACACGATTGAAAGTTGCAAATTCATCAATTTGTCCGTTCCAGTTGCGATCGGTCACATTAGGATTACTTACCCGACGCGCGAGCCACAAATTTTGCCCGTTGCTGTAATTGACCGGAAGGGAAGTCGGCATCCAATTAAGAAAAACCCCATCACGGTAAATCTTGATGCCGTTTTCTGCGCGCACAATGGTCAAATGCTGCCATACGTTTGGCTCTAGACTGAAGCCGACGCTGCCGCCTTTATCAATATAAGAATAAAAGTTTGTCCCATTTTGGTTTTGTTCGATAGACCAATTTGCCAACTCGTTACGGCTATTATCAACGAGAGTCGCGGATGCAATTTGCGTTTCACCGGGATTGACCCACATCGAAACGGTAAAGGTGTTGTAATCAAAAGCATCGCGGAGGAAGACGTGTTGATTCACGCCGTTAAATTTAAAGCTTTGCCCAACTTTGCCCGCCGCATAACTTACGTTACCGGAAGGCAAAGCGTTGTAGTTGCCCGTCGAATCCTTGATGACATTTTCCGCCTGGTACCAACTCTTCATATTTTCCGGCGGCGGAGAGCAGAGCGGATCAATCTGCCCTCGGATTTCGCCATTAGGGAATGCAGGCGACGTAACGTTGAAATACCACAGCCCGGCTTTCAAATCCGCCACTTGCGATGCCGTAACAGTGTAAGATTTAGTTGAAACACCTGCCGGCAAACTGAAAATCACCCCGGCTGTAGCGCCGCGCGGCGCAGCAGCGTGAACTCGCGCGTTGCTTTGCGTGTTTTGCAAGCCGTTTAAGTTGAGCGTCACGATAACTTTATTTTCCGAGTCGTTCAAAATCACGCTGCCAACTCCGGTAGCGGATGAATTGGTTGCCGGAACAGCTTGATTACCGTTTAGCGCTGAAGTAAAAACCGTATCGGCTCGAGCAATGGTTACGCCGAGCAAACAAACTGCGAACACGAGCGTTATGCAAATGCGCGAAGCGGCGCAGAAATGCGAAAGAAAACAGTCGGTAAAATAATTGCGCTTCATAAATTAAATTCTCCAAAGTATTTTGTTATTCCGTTGCCGAGACCTCTTACTTCATCTCATTTTGGCTGGCGCGCATTATTCGCGCCGGAGAGTTCCGTTTGCCAATAAAACTCTTCAATTAACTAACGCGAAAAATATGAGGAAAAAGATTCAGCTTTGATAATTTTTTAAAATTACAATATCCCGACTTATCATTTGAAAAAAGAAAACACATTTTCCTATTTGTATTTAAAACAATTCGGAACAAGCGTTTGGAATAAGAAATTTTGAAGAAACGGTAAAGGGGAGGTTGTCGGAAAATAAAAATTTCCAATCAAAATTTGCTTGAAATTTCACCACAATAATCCGATTTTTTTTAAGAAAATATAGACATCGGCTAAAGTAGGGAGTAAAATGGCTGACAAATTCGGGTTATTTATCCTAATGGACGAAATACGATAATGTATCAGTCTATTTGTAAAATTTTGAAAGACGAGGAAAAGTTAGAAATGAAAATTTTAAATGTCGAGCTAAAGCTACGAAAAATATCTCTCCTGCATTTAGCAGCTATTTTTGGTTTGCTAACCTTTGGTTTGTTACAAACAGTACAAGCCCAAACACAAACTTTCGCACAATTCACTCAGCAAAGCAGCACCAACGGGTTTATCTTTACCAACAATGCCGGAGCGAGTGCCACTTTATCTACGCCTTTGAATGGCACGCGGATCACATTTAGGTACCTGGGCATTGTCGGATTGGATCCCCAACTGCAAGGTGATCAATGCGCCGACATATTTGTGGACGCAAATACAAATGATCCAGCTTTACCCGGAGCTCCGCCAAACGGATACGCGCAACCCTTCGACACTGTGATAATCCAGATTTTGCGCTGCGCTCCGGCTACGGTCGGCGCCAATACGCGAAGAAATTTGTTGACCGCGACGGTTACCACCGGCGCTCCCACATTTACCGGTAATTTAGGCGGTGAGTCAGGCAGTTTTTTTGCTTCAACTCCAAATCAAAACGTTGTT
Source organism: Pyrinomonadaceae bacterium (assembly GCA_036387135.1). Lineage (GTDB taxonomy): Bacteria > Acidobacteriota > Blastocatellia > Pyrinomonadales > Pyrinomonadaceae > JALZCH01. The sequence continues at coordinate 147,371 of DASVUH010000016.1, forward strand.
TTTACTTCTGATTTTCTCAGTTTTGCCAACACTGTCGAGAGAAATTTTGCGCTTAGCTTCTCTTCTATTATCCCGCAGCTTGCGCTTGGACCGGGCGGGTTTTTTGACAGCTTTACAGCCGCCGGAACGGGAACATTCGCATCGAGTCCGCGACCTGTTATTTGCTGCATCACTACGCCGGCATCGGTTTCGATCAGCGGTCGCGTAGTTGCTCCGAACGGGCGTGGTTTAAGCGGCGCGACGGTCACTTTAACCGAAGCGGACGGAACGATTCATCGGGTTCGCACAAGCGCTTTCGGTAATTACCGTGTTGCGGATTTGACGGCGGGTCAAACCGTAATTATCTCGGTAGCTTCCAAACGATATAATTACCAGCCGAGGACTTTGAACCTTAACGAAGATGTCGAGAATTTAAATCTGCTTTCGGCAGAGGAGCAATCTCGCAAATCTTTTTAAGACGTTCGGAAAGAATAAAAATAAAAGCAGCAGTTTTTTAACTGCTGCTTTTATTTTTTGAAAAAAATACGCCTAAAATATCAATTAACGCCCCAAAACATTATGGCTTTCCGAGAGCAGGCGGCAAAATTGGATTATTCGGTTTTCCGCCCAGAAACGATTTTTGCCGTCCGTTTTTGAATCCGCGACAAAACCGACGTGCCCTCCGTTTTCCGGTGCAAGCAAAATGACAAAAGGATTCGCCCCGCGCGAAATTTGATTGAAAGCGGTGAAGGGAACAAACGGATCGTCCTGCGCGTGAACGATCAAAGTCGGAACTCTGATTTTTTCAATTAACTTGAGCGAGCTGGAACGCGAATAATAATCGTCAACGTCTTTGAAACCGCCGTAAGGAGCGGTAAAGCGGGAGTCGAAATCGCGGATGCTGCGAATTTGTTCGATTCCTTCGGTTTGGAAGCGTTCGGGATAAAGTTTTTGGACGCGCCGCATTCTTTTTGCGAGATTGTTGAGAAATCTGCGGTTATAAATCCAGTTTGAGCGAAACCCGATTGCGTCGGAGCAGGCAGCCAAATCAATCGGAGGCGAAACCGCCGCTACGCCGCGAAGCTCCGGCGGCGGGTTTTCATTCCATTCGCCCGCCAGCTTCAGGCTCATATTTCCGCCCAAAGAAAAACCGGCGAGAAAAATTTGTTCCAGACAATCTTTCTCAATTAGCTCTTCAATTATACGGCGCAAATCTTCCGACATTCCGCTGTGGTAAAGCGTGTTCGTCAGATGTTCGGTCGAGCCGCAGCTTCGCAGGTTGAGCCGCAAAACATTAAATCCGTTTGCAAAAGCGGCTGCTGCCGTGCCCAGCATATAAATCGAATTGCTTGAGCCTTCGAGACCGTGAACGAGAATCAGAGTCGGCGTTTTTCGGCGTTTTTCCCTTGTCTGCCAGCGACAATGCGCGAGCAATCGCACGCCCGGCGCGACTTCAAACAAACGCTCTTCGTCATTTTTTAACTCCGAATTTAATTGAGCGCGGCGCGGATAAAGATATGCGAGAATCGTTTGCGCGTGATTATTTCTCAAAAGCGGATGCGGTCGAAACGGTTTGGCTTTGAGCTGCCGTTCGACCAATGATAAATCAACCGGAATCGAAATCGGCGGATTTCCTTTGAGCCTATCTGTTAATCGAGTTTCTTGTTTCATTTGGTTCAAACTAAAAATATCAAGTCCCAGAGGCGGCATTCAACCGCATTTGTTACCGCTCGCCAAAACAGGCATCAGCAGTCCGCCAAGTCTTTTAGGTGCGGAAAACAAAATTTTGATATGCTCCTATTCGTTATGAAAACTAAGCTAATCGGCGTTCTGTTTTTCATCGTCCTTTTAAATTTGTATTCAGCACAAATTAAGGCGCAAAAGCCACCAGCCCAAACATCGCAGGCTGTTACAAATACGCAAGAGATTCCGGCGGACAAAATTAAGAAAATCGAAGCCGAAATAGCGATTTGGATGGCGAAGCACAAAGCGCCCGCGCTTTCGATCGCCATTGTCACGGACGATCAACTGCGCTGGTCGAAAGGCTATGGACTTTCGGACATAGAAAATAATGTTTCAACGCGCGCCGATACAGCTTACCGTCTTGCGTCAATCGCCAAATCAATCACTGCGACCGCTGTAATGCATCTCGTCGAGCGCGGGAAAATTGATTTGGACGCCCCGGTTAATAAATATTGCGCCGCATACCCGGAAAAACAAAGTCTGAAAGACGCGCCGGACAAACAGTTTTCAATCACCGTCCGCCAACTGCTGATTCATCACAGCGGAGTGCGCCACAACAAGCCGGAAGAAGTTTTCAGCACGCGCCATTTTAATAACATCAACGAAGCGGTCGCGTCGTTTAAGGATGACCCGCTGGTCATCGAACCCGGATCAAAATATTCGTATTCGACGCCCGGTTACACGCTGCTCGGCTGTGCCATCGAAGGCGCTTCGGGAATGAGCTATCTTGATTACGTCCGCGAAAATATTTTCAAACCCGCCGGAATGACGCGCACGCAAGCGGACGACGTTTACGCGGTCATCGCGAATCGGGCGCGCGGCTACCGCAAAACGCAGTCGGGCGAAATTCAGAACGCGCCGCTTCACGATACGAGCATCAAGATTCCGGGCGGCGGGCTTGTTTCAACCGCTGAAGATTTGGCTAAATTCGCCGTAGCCATTAACACTAACCGGCTGGTCAAGCCGGAAACGCTCGCGCAAATGTGGACAAAGCCGAAAACACCGGACGGTAAAGACCAAAGCTATGCTTTCGGCTTTTTGATCAACGACCAGAACGGATTGCTCCGCGTCTTTAACGACGGCTCGCAAGCCGGAACGCGGACTTATCTTTATCTGCATCCGAAACAGAAATTTGCCGTCGCCCTGATGACGAATTTGGAACGAGCCTGGTGCGAAGAACTCGTGCCGAAGATTATTGAGGCGCTCGGCGATAAGCCAGCCGCGCCAAGTTCCAATGTAGTTTCAAAACAGCCTCTGAGATGAATTCAATCTGAATGTATTAAAATATTTTAGTGAAAATTCCGGCAATCAAAATCGAGCTTCCCGCTTGGGTCGAAACCTTTGTTAAATGGGATAAACAATACAAATCGGACGAGGATAAAATGTCTCTGGCGATAAATTTATCGCTCGAAAACGTCAGGCAAAACACCGGCGGTCCGTTCGGAGCGGCAATTTTTGAAGTCGAATCAGGCAAGTTGTTGTCAGTCGGAATGAACCAGGTCGTCAGATTAAACAACTCTACTCTGCACGCGGAAGTAACGGCGATTATGTCGGCTCAAACAGTTCTCGGCACGTTTTCGCTCAATTCGGCTGATTCGACAAAATACGAATTGTTCAGCTCCTGCGAGCCGTGCTGTATGTGCTTGGGAGCGACGCTTTGGAGCGGCGTCAATCGTCTGGTTTGCGCCGCCAACAAAGACGACGCTTCGCAAATCGGCTTTGACGAAGGTCCGGTTTACGAAAGCTCTTACGAGTATTTGGAAGCGAGAGGCATCAGCGTCAAACGCGGTTTTTTGCGCGATGAAGCAATCAAAGCATTTGATTTGTATCGCAAAACCGGCGGCGTTATTTACAATCGTTAGCTGTTTTTCAGTTCGCGCCGAACGGAAATCAACTCCGCCACGATGCTCACGGCAATTTCCGCCGGAGTCAAAGCGCCGATTTTTAAACCAATCGGCGCGCGAATCCGGTTTAATTCATTTTTAGAAAACCCTCTTTTTTCCATCTCCCGAAAAACTTCGCGCACGCGGCGCTCGCTGCCGATCATTCCAAGATACATGCAAGGTTTTTCGCGGCGCAAAATAGCCGCCAACGCCTGCACATCATAATCAAAACCGCGCGTCAGCAAAGCGACGAAAAGTCGCGATTCGTTGGCAAACCGGTTGATAATCGTTTCAATTGATTCGTCCAAAATTTCTTTTGCGTTTGGATAATTTTCCGCATTCGCCCATTCGGGGCGTTCGTCCTGCACGACAATTTCAAATCCGATATTCGCGGCGATATTCGCAAGCTCAATTCCTACGTGACCTGCTCCGATAATTAACAAAACTGGCGGCGGCTCAACACGCTCGACGAAAGCGTTTTTTAGCGGTAATTCATTTTCAGTCAATAAATACGGCGAAACTTGTTGATTAAAAGGAGTTGCCAGAATCGCGCTTTGCCTGTTTTCAAGATTTGCCAGAATTTGATTCACAATTCGCAGAGATTCCGCACCTTGCCACTTTTCCAGCCAAACCCGCATTCTGCCGCCGCAGATTCCTTCGGCTTGCAAAGTTGTCAAATCAATTTCTACCGCCTGTTTTTCGCCGGTCTGCAAAACAATTTTCGCCGTTTCGACGACTTTGGCTTCGCCCGCGCCGCCTCCGATTGTCCCGAAAATTTCGCCCGTTTCACAAACAATCATTTTTGCGCCGATTTCGCGGGGCGTCGAGCCTTTCGTCTCAATCACGGTCGCCAAAACAGCCATCCGATTTTGCCGCAAAATTTCAGCCAACCGGCGAAAGAATTCCATTGTCCTGCGTAACTAATTCCAATTCATCCGCGCGAACGGGCGCGGGCGGTTTTGGCGTCGGCGATTCGTTTTTGATTCGTTCAATCGCCATCAAAATCGCTTCGGGCGTGGCGGGCAGAGCGAGCGGAACATATTCGACTCGCTCGCCGAAAGCGGCAATTGCCGCGCGAATCGCTTCGCGCACCGAAATTGCCAGCATCAAAGGCGGTTCGCCGACGGCTTTGCTTCCGTAAATCACGCCGTTTTGCGGCGCGCGTTCGAGCAGTTTGACGTTAAATTTTTCGGGAATCTCACCAACGGTCGGGATTTTATAAGTGCTGGGCGAAAACGTCCGCAAGCGTCCTTCATCGTCCCAAACAAGCTCTTCCATCGTCAGCCAGCCCATTCCCTGAACAAAACCGCCTTCGATCTGCCCCAAATCAATGAGAGGATTGAGTGATTCGCCGACATCGTGAACTATGTCAACCTGCCGCAAACGGAACGTTCCGGTAAAACCGTCAATTTCGACTTCGGAAGCAGCAGCGCCGTAAGCGAAATAATAAAACGGTCTGCCCGTGTTGGTTTTTACGTCCCAATGAATATTCGGCGTGCGGTAATATCCGGTCGCCAAAAGGCTGATGCGCTGTTGATACGCTTCTTTCACGGCATCTGTAAAGGAAACGCGGTCTGACGGGTAATCGCGCGAAAAAATCCAATCGTTTTCAAAAACAAAATCTCCGGCAGCGCCGATGTCGAGCATCTTTGCTGCGACAGGCGTAAGTCTGGCTTTGATTTGTTCGCAGGCGTCTTTAACGGCTTGCCCATTTAAATCAGAACCGCTCGAAGCCGCCGTCGCAGAAGTGTTAGGAACTTTATCAACCGCAGTTGGCGACATACGGATTTTTTCAACGGAAACGCCAAGCGTTCTGGCGGCGACTTGCAGCATTTTCGTGTGCAAGCCCTGTCCCATTTCCGTGCCGCCGTGATTCAGCAAAATGCTTCCGTCGGTGTAAATCAGCAAGAGCGCGCCCGCTTGATTGTAAACGGTTTTATTAAACGAAATGCCGAATTTTACAGGCGTAATCGCCAGCCCACGTTTTTTATAAAAATTGCTGCGGTTAAATTCTGTGATTTCCTTTTTCCTTTCGGAAAAATTCGCGTTTGATTTAACTTCGCTCCAAACGCGCTCGATTCGGTTGTCGAAAATTTCCTGTCCGTAAGGTGTCGTGTTCGTCTCGCCCGCGCCGTGATAAAAATTGCATTCGCGCACAGTTTCAGGCGGTAAATTTAAAGTTCTGGCTATTCGGTCAATGATTTCTTCGATGACAATCATTCCCTGCGGTCCTCCGAAACCGCGAAAAGCCGTGTTTGAAGTTTTGTTTGTCCGGGCGATTCGCCCAAGCACCTCAACGTGGGGAATGTAATAAGCGTTATCAATGTGAACCATCGCGCGCGACAAAACCGGCGGCGACAAATCCAGACTCCAGCCGCCGTCGGCGAAAAGCTCACACAAAAGTGAAATCAATTTTCCGTCCCGGTTATAACCGACTTTGTAGTTTGCCAAAAAGCCGTGGCGTTTTCCGGTCAAAATCATATCTTCGTGACGGCGCAGACGAACACGCGCGGGACGCCCGGTTTTATATGCCGCCAGCGCGACAATCGCCGCGTAAGGATTCGCCTGCGATTCTTTGCCGCCGAACGCGCCGCCCATCCGCAAAACCGTGACGTTGATTCGATTGCCCGGAATTCCCAAAACGCGCCCGACAATGATTTGCGTTTCGGTCGGGTGTTGCGTCGAAGAATAAACTTGATAATTGCCTTCGGAATCGGGAATCGTCCAGGAAGTTTGCGTTTCGAGATAAAAATGATCCTGCCCGTTCATCTCGACTTCGCCCGCGAGCCAATATTCAGCATCCGCGTTTTCCGGCTCCCCACGTTTCATTATCGTCGGAATTGTCAGAAAACTGTCTTTTTCAATTGCTTCTTTAATCGTCAAAACCGGCGCAAGCGGCGCGTATTCGACGACGACTCGTTTTGCAGCTTCGCGCGCGGCGTCTTCGGTTTCGGCAACAACCCAAACAACGGCTTGTCCCCAATAAGAAATTTCTTCAATCGGAATCAGCGGTTCGTCGTGAATAATCGTTCCGGTGTCGTTTTCGCCCGGAATGTCGGCGGCGGTCAAAATTGTCACAACGCCCGGAATTTCAAACGCCGCGCTCGCATCAATCGCTAAAATTTTAGCTTTCGCGTGAGGCGCTAAAACCGGATAAAGCGACAGCATTCCGGCGGGCTGTCGCTGGTCGTCGGTGTAAACGGCTCTGCCCGAAACGTGATGCGCGGCGCTTTCGTGCGATATTGGCTGTCCGGCTTTGCTCATCGAATCGCCTCCATTTCGACAAAGAATTTTTCAAACAAATTTGCCACAAGCAGTTTGCGATATTCGGCGCTGCCGCGAACATCGGTCAAAGGCGTGAAAGCGTTTTTCAATTGTTCTTTGGCATTTCTGACGGTTTCCAGATTCCATAATTTGCCGATCAACCAATCTTCAACCCCACGCGAGCGCGCCGGAATCGCCGCTACGCCGCCGTAAGCGAGCCGCGCTTTGACGATTCGATTTTCCCGGTTTAAATCAATCGCAAAAGCTGCCGCGACAATGCTGATGTCGTCGGTTCCGCGTTTGCCGACTTTGTAAGATTGCTGAAGGCGACGTGCGGCATCGGCGGAAATTAATTTCGATAATTTAACCGAAACTATAATTTCGCCCGCTCGCAAATCGGTTTCCCGGTAGCCTCTGAAAAAATCTGCTAATAAAATTGTCCGCTCACCGCTTGCGCTCGCCAATTTCAATTCGGCGTCGAGCGAGAGAAAAACCGGCGGCAAATCTCCAATCGGCGAAGCAGTGCCGACGTTTCCGCCAATGGTAGCGCGGTTTTTAATTTGTCTGGCGGCAAACCAATGCAGCATTTCGTCGAGTCCCGGAAACACGCCTTTCAGCTTTTCTTCAATGCGAGTCAATGAAACAGCCGCGCCGATTTCAACAAAATCAGCGGTTTGAATCAACGTTTTTAGCTCATCAACGTTTTCGGTCGAAATCAAAATTGGGAATTCTTTGGTGTGCCAGCTAAATTCCAAACCTAAATCCGTTGCGCCCGCAACCAAAACAGCTTCTGGAAATTCTTGGAGCAAATCCAAAACTTCTTTAAGAATTGTCGGACGATAAAATTTTTGCCCGCTTGTTTCATAAACGAACGAATCAGTCTTCAGATTTGCGGAGTTCAATTTTTCGCTGAATCGGTCTTCAATTTTTATCAAACGCTCGGCGGCGCGTCGAATCGGCAAATATCCGGTGCAGCGGCAAAGATTGCCTTCGATTGCGGCGTCGGTTATTTTGCCGTCGTAATAAGCCGCGAACATACTCATCACAAAACCCGGCGTGCAATAACCGCATTGCGAGCCTCCGGTTTCGATCATCGCCGTTTGAACCGGATGCGGTTTTCCGTTGCCGATTCCTTCGACCGTGACGATTTCACGTCCGGCGACCGCTCCGAGCGGAATCAAACAACTGTTGACGGCTTGAAAACAGGAAATTCCGTTTGAGCTTTCGCCGATTATCGCCACTGTGCAAGCGCCGCAATCGCCATCGCCGCAGCCTTCTTTTGTCCCGACGCGTCCGCTTCCGCGCAAAAATTCAAGCAAAGTCATTGTCGGCGACAAGTCGCCGAAAACCAGCTTTTCGCCGTTGATAATGAACGTCAAATGTTTGTTCAAATTTTGATTCATCTTTCAGCCGTTTGACCGAGTTATTGACAATTTACGCTCAAAAGCATTTTGTCGCAATCGCAATTTGTGCGTTAAAGTAGCTGACGATGTTACAGGCGTTATTTATTTTATTCGCTTTGCTGGCGGGCGTGGCAGTCGCTTTACAAACCGGAGTCAATTCGCAGCTTAGATTTTGTCTCAATAATCCGATTCAAGCCGGTTTCGTTTCGTTCGCTGTCGGAACGCTCGTGCTGGCGATTGTCGCGCTGCCGCAGGGAACTCGCTGGAATCTTGGGGAAATGAGCGGTTTTCCGTGGTGGGTTTGGACGGGCGGACTGCTCGGCGCGTTTTTCGTCATTTCGGCGATTTTGCTCGTTCCGCGTTTCGGCGCGGCGACTTATCTGGTTTTAAATTTAACCGGACAAATGATTACAGCGTTAATTTTAGATCATTACGGACTGCTCGGTTTTCCGGTTCAGCGAATCAGCTTTTTGCGTGTCGTCGGCGCGGTTTTGCTTGTTTTGGGAGTTGTTTTGATTCGCAGATTTTAATTTGCTTTATTAAAATTTTCGTCAAAAAGAAAACTGGAGAGCAAAAAAAGCTCTCCAGTTTTCTTTTTGATTTCCCGGTGTCTTTATTTATTAGCCTGCAAAGTCGCGCCTTTGAGTTGTTTGAGCAGCTCTTCGACTGCGACTTCGAGTTGCCGGTCGCGTCCGGCGAGGTTGTCTTCGGGCATATTATCAACTTTAATGTCGGGTTGGACGCCTGTATTTTCGAGATTTGTCCGCGCTTTATCCGCGAGATAAACCCCAATTCCCGGAGTGCGAACCGTCGAACCGTCAATCAGCGAGTAACTGCCTGTGCCGATGACCGCTCCCATTGTAGGCGTTCCGATAACTTTACCCAATCCTAAAGCACGGAAGCCAGCCGGAAACATTTCTGCATTAGAGGCTGATCGCCAGTTTTGCAAAACGACTTTGGGTCCGAAGAAACCGGCGCTCGGTCGAGTCGTCGGCTCGGTTCCGCGCGGGTGCCAGACTTGATATTGACGTTGAACCAACATGGCGAGCAATTCCTGTTCGATATTGCCGCCGCCGTTCCAACGCTGGTCAATAACCATCGCTTCTTTATCGCGGTATTCGCGCAGCTCTTTCTCAAACTTACGTAATGACGGTTGATTCATCGCTTGAATATGAATATAGCCGATGCGCCCGTTTGAGAGCTTGTTGACCGTTTCACGACGCTCTTTGACCCAGCGGTCATAGCGGAGCTGGCTGTAGCTGCCCATCGAAGTCGGTTCAATCCGAGTGCGCCACGCGCCTTCTTCGGACGGTTTATTGTTGAATGTCACGGCGACTTTGCGATTGAGACGGTAATTGAGCATCTGCCAGTATTCATCGCCAGCCCGAACGGGTTTTCCGTCAATAGCAATTAAATAATCGCCGACGTTCACTTTTACCCAATCTTTGTCTGACGGACCTTCTTCATAAACGTGCGTCACGCGGTAGCGACCCGTTTGCGCATCCGGTTCTAATTCAAGACCGAGATGCCCGGTCGAAGCTCCGCCCGGTTGACCACCGGGAGGCGGCGCTGCTCCGGTGTGCGAAGCATTTAATTCACCGATCATCTCGTTGACGATGTTCAAAAGCTCCTGACGGTCGCCGACGTATTCAACCAGCGGTCGGTATTTAGCGCGCATCGCATCCCAATCCGTGCCGTGCATTTTCGGGTCGTAAAAGCGATATTTCATCGTTCGCCAGGCATCGTCAAACATTTCAGCCCATTCAGCAGGACGGTCAATTTTGACTTTCGCCGTAAAGTTGATCCGGCGACGCTGCGCGGTTGTAGCCGAGCTGGACGGCGGCGCAGAACTGGCTGATGCGCCGGGAGGAAGCGGCGGCGGCATAGCTACTGAATAAACGTAATCTCCTTCCTTAAAGAAAAGCGTGCGGTTGTCACGCGAAACATTCAAATTGGAAATTCCTCCGCCCGGTCCGCCCTGCTGTTGTTGCCCGGCACCGTCGCCGCCCGGCGCTGTCCCGGCGGCAATTCGAGTCAGCCGTTTGCCGTCGTCCTGAATCGAATAAATGACCGGAACGTTTGCTAGTCCCGCCGGTTCGCTCGAAACAAAAACGATGGTTTTGCTGTCGTTTGAGATGTTGTAGTTTGTTACGGCGAAAGGCATTCGCGTGATCTGCCGAGTGCGGCGTTTGAGTCCAGCCCAATCAATATTAATGGGTTTCGGCGGCTGTCTTGTCGCGGTTTGATTAGCGCGCGGGGCAGCGCCTGCCGCGCCTGCTTCGCCCGCTGTTTGCTGCGCCGCGGCTTCCTGTTCGGCGCGCTCTTCCGGGTCGTCCGGGTCTCGGTCTAATTTTTCGAGAGCAACCGAGTAAATCTGTACCGAAGGTTGACCGGCATTAAAAGAACTGGATTCGATTCGTTGAAAATAGAGCTTGCGACCATCGGGAGAAAATCTGGCTCCCGTATCGCTGAAAGAATCGAATGTCACTTTTTTTTCTTCGCCGCCGGTTGACGGAACGATGTAAATATCGGTTGTGCGCGTAAAATCGGGTTTGGAAAACGCAATCCATTTGCCGTCCGGCGACCAATCGGGCGAGCCGATTGATCCGTGTTGTGAAGCGCTAAGCTCTTTCGCCTGCTTGCTGGCAACATTGACGACGCGAAGCTTGTTGTCAGAAGCGGTGTAAGCGATTTGCGCCGAATCCGGTGCCCATGAATACGAGAATTTAAGCTCGTCCAAATCCGTAATTTTCTGGGCTTCGCCCGCGCCGTCCGATGCGACGACGTAAATTTCCTCGCGCCCGCTGCGGTCGGAAACAAACGCAATCCATTTGCCGTCAGGCGAATATTCGACGTTGCGGTCGCGCCATTGACTGTCGGTGATTTGGCGTAAATCACCTTCTTCGACGGGAGCAGTGAATATTTCGCCGTGAATCGAAACGACCACGCGGCGCGAATTAGGAGCTAAAGCATAGTCGTCAACCTGTGAACTGTAATCACGAATCTCGCTCAGGCTTTCCTGCGTTTCAGCATTAATATCGAGTTTAATAGGCGTCACTCGCTTGCTCGCCAAATCGAGTTTATGAATGCCGAAATCGTGTTCAAAAACAATTGTTTTACCGTCGGTTCCGATTGACGGGAAACGCACGTCGCCGTTTTTAAAAGAGGTGACCTTTTCAGCCTTGCCGCCGCTTTCGGAGATCCGCCAGATGTTGGTTAAACCTCCGGCGTCGCGGTCGCTGACGAAATAAATAAACCCGTCGCGCGCCCACATCGGATACGAATCCATTCCATCAAAATCGGTGAGATTTGTGAAACGCCGCGCCGCGACATCCATTACAACCACATCCGATTGCATCGAGCCGCGATAGTATTTGCGCCAATAAGATTGGGCTTTCTGATTAAAAGCGAGCCGCTTTCCGTCGGGCGAATAAGAGCCTTGCACGCCCATATCAACGCCCGCGTTCGTCGGCATTCCGCCTTCGACGCTGACAACGTAGAGCTTTCCGGCAAAATCTTCGCCGCGATTGCTGGCGAAAAGAATGCCGCGCCCGTCCGCCGTCCAATTCAAAACCGAATCTTCCGCCGAATGCGAGGTCAACTGTTTCACGGTTCCGCCCGCCGCAGGCATCAAAAATACATCGAGGTTTCCATTACGGTCGCTCGAAAAAGCGATCCATTTTCCATCTGGCGAGAAACGCGGATAAACGTCTCTCGATTTATGTACGGTCAGGCGCTGAATGTTTTGTCCGGTTTCGTCAGCCGTCCACACGTCGCCCAAATAACTGAATGCGACGCGACCCTGGTGATAATGCGGATAACGAACCAGCCGCGCCTCTTTTGCGATTGCCACCGTCGAAGCGGCAAAAAGCGCCGCGATTGCCAACAGGTAAATTTTCTTCATCATCTTTTAAAATACTCAGGAATGAGTTGTAGGTTGTGCGCGCAATTGTAGATGAGTAAGTAAGCCAAATCAAGCGTTCGGCGAAATATCTTTAACGCTTTGAAGAAAAAAGAATTACTCGAATACATTGAAAAGAATCGGGCGGCTCGGCGCTGCATCGGCAACGAAAGCAGCAGTTTGCAAATTAAGAAGGTAAACGCCTTCGGCAACAGATTCCGGGACGAAAATCAATTCTGTGATTGTGTTGTTGTTTAGACTTGCAGAGTTTATTTCAAGCTCGCCTTGTCCGATGTTCCAGAAAATGCGGTGATTCGAGAGTTTGCCTTCATCAAAAATGCGGTCTATCGAAGGCAAATCAACGAGCAAATGTTTAACGCCCGATTCGACTATAAACTGCATTGCATCGGTCGAGAAAAAAGGCGGAATTTCTTCGTTGTATGTTCGAGCGAGCTTGCTCTCATCGTTGGGCAAAGTGCGAATTATTAACGCTTGCAGCCAATTTTTATCAGCTATTTTAAAGGCATCTTCCAAAGATTTTTTGGTAATAAATCGGTCTGAGTCGTTTACCTCAATCGAATAACTTTCGCCCGACAAAACAGCGTTTTCCGGTTCAATAGAAATTAGTGTTGCCGGGATGAAAGCGTCTCTCAAACAATCGTGAATCGAAATCCGCTCGCGCGTGATGTGTCCGATTGATTCTGTATGCGTGCCGTTGCAATGCGGAATCAAGCGGATTTGCTCGAAATTACAGCTTCCGCCGCGTCTCGTGTCGCCGATTAAATCACCGGCTTCGCAAGCCTTTGACGTTGCTTTTTCCACTCCGTAAGCGTTCGGCTGCGCGCCTTTGAAATCGAGCGGAATTGAAATATGAATAGGCGAATCGTGTTTGATTTGATAAAGGCGATTATTAATTTTAAAGGAAAAACTCATTTCTCTAATTTTGCATAACGACGAACCGGGAGCGCAATGGGCATTTGAAATCCCAACGCCGAAAAGCCATACTAGCAGCCGACACCGGATTGGATTTATGGAAAATAAAATTGAAGCTATTGTTGACGAATACCGCGTTCGCCGTCTCAACCGCCGCGAATTTTTTCTGCGCTTGATCGCCGTCACCGGCACTTATGCGACGGCGCAATTATTTTTGGAACAAAGCGGATTGGCGGCGACGCTCGTTTCGGAGGTTGAATCGCAACAGGCAAACGTTGATTCGGGAACGGTTGAATATCCGAGCGGCGAAGTGAAACTAACCGGCTATTTAAGCAAACCGAAAAACAAAGGAAAACATCCGGCAATCATAGTCATCCACGAAAATCGCGGGCTGAACGATCACACAAGAGACGTTGCCCGTCGCTTTGCCGCCGAAGGCTACGTCGCGCTCGCCGTTGACGCGCTCTCGCGCAAAGGCGGAACTGCGGCGTTTGAAACGCCTGAAAAAGTGCGCGAAGCGTTTGCCGCAATTTCCTCTGCGGACGTAATGAAAGACCTCAATGCCGGACTTGCTTTTTTAAACACGCACCCAAACGTCAGGAAAGACAAACTGGCTTCAATCGGCTTCTGCTGGGGCGGCGCACGCTCGTTTCTGCTCGCCACGGAAGCCAATCAACTGCAAGCGGCGGTCGTTTTTTACGGAACCGCACCGACCGAAGAACAGCTTGCCAAAGTTCATTGCCCCGTTCTCGGCATTTACGGCGAAACCGACGAACGCATTACTTCAAAAGTGCCGGAAGTCGAAGCGGCGATGAAAAAACTTAAAAAGACTTACGAATACAAAATCTACAAAGGCGCGCCGCACGCTTTCTTTAATGACACTAACGGCGAGCGATACAAGCCGGAAGCTGCCAAAGAAGCCTGGGCGCAAACGCTCGCATTTTTGAAGAAAAATCTTAAATGAAACCGGTTTGGAAAAGGTTTTAGAACAGGTTACAAAGACTTAATTTAATAGCTTTACCTTTTCCAACACTTCATCCAAATCAATGTTCGCAATGTCTTCACTCTCTGCACAGATTTGCATCAACAATTTATCCTGAGCATTGCCTTTTTGTTTGGCGATTGTGTAAGGCAAATCTTCGCGGAAAGTGACCATTGAATATTTGGAAAAATAATCGGGAAAGGTTTGTTCGAGCTTGGTTTCAAGCTCTCTTTTTCTGACAAAAATCGGATCGGCAACCGCGTCGCGCATTTCGTAAAAATTTTCTTCAGCCATCTCGGCAATCGCATCGGTGTTCGGTTTGCGTTCTTTCGTGAATTCATCAAAAATCGTTTCCCATTCCGCTCCGTGTTTTTCTATTAAAGAATCCAGAACGCGGCAATCTTCAAACGATGCGTTCATTCCTTGCCCGTAAAAAGGCACAATTGCGTGCGCCGAATCGCCGAGCAGCAGAGATTTGCCGCCGACGTTCCACGGAAAACATTTGATTGTTCCGAGATTGCCGATTGGATTTGCGAAAAAATCTTCAACCAGAGTCGGCATCAACGGGATTGCGTCGGCAAAATTTGTTTCAAAAAACCGCATTAAAGATTTTTCGTCCGCTAATTGCTCAAAACTGTTTTCGCCCGTGTGTGCGAGAAAAAGCGTGCAGGTAAAACTGCCGTCGAAATTGGGCAGCGCAATCATCATAAACGCCCGCCGCGCCCAGATGTGCAAAGCGTTTTTCTCCATCAAAAAACCGCCGTTTTCGCCCCGCGGAATGTGCAATTCCTTGTAGCCGTGTTCAAGCCAGCTTTGCGAAAAATTAAAACGCGGCACGCCGCCGTTGAGCATCGCGTTTCTGACGGCTGAGCCTGCGCCGTCTGCGGCGATTAAAACGTCGCCTCTGATTGTTCTGCGCCCGCCCGCCGTTGCGCTTTCAACGATTGCTGTACCGGTCGCGCTGTGAAAATTAACGCATTTCTGATTGAAACGAAATTTGACGCCGCTTTTCCTGGCTTCATTCATCAATGCGGTATTTAAACCGCCGCGGGAAATCGAATTGATATATTCGCCCTGTCGCCCGCTATACGGCAGCAATTTAGTCGCGCCGTCAGGAGCGTGAATCATTCGTCCGCGCATCGGCACGGCTTCGCGGAGCATATATTCGTCCATTCCGACATCGCGCAAAGCGGCAATTCCTCGGTCTGACAAAGCCAGATTAATCGAACGCCCGCCCGCCGCGCCGGTTTTTCGCATATCGCCGCGCGATTCGTAAATCTCGACTTCAAACCCGCGTCTTGATAGATAAATTCCCAATAGCGAACCAGCCAACCCGGCGCCGATGATAATAATTTTGGACATAAATCGAAAATCAAATAAAAGCGTAAGTCAGCAAACCGCAGATAATTGTCATTAAGCATAACGCTCCTATAAAAATTACGTCTGCGGCGCGCTCGACTTTATATTTGCGGCGGCTGCCTCTTGTGCGCAGAGCAAAATAAGAGAGCAGGCAGGAAATGAGAAAAGCGAAAGCATCAACTACCAATAAATCATCGCCGATAGTGTTGATGCTTATCAGCGCCGGGATGGCTCGAAACAAACCGATGACAGTCAAACAAACTCCGACCATTGCCGCCGAAACCGTGAAAATATGAATACAAATGTCGTTTTCAAGCTCTTCTTTAGGCATTGTTTTGATTTGCTCCACCTTGATTAACGATTTCCGTTAACAGACGTATTTGCTCGCGCTGCATTTGAACAAGTTCGAGCCATTTCTCATCTCGCAGCTCATCCAATTTTTCGTGCAAACTCAGAATTTCAAGCTCTGCCTTTAAATTCACTTCATAGTCGTGTGCCGCGTCCGTGCGGTCTTTTGCCGTCTGCCTGTTTTGCGACATCATAATAATCGGCGCTTGAATCGCGGCAAGCATCGAAAGAAATAGATTCAGCAAAATATACGGATACGGGTCAAATGCTTCGCCGCTTCGTGCCAGAATTAATGAGTTAAGTAACACCCAGAAAATCAGAACCGATCCGAAAATAATAATAAAGGTCCAGGAACCGCCAAATGACGCCACCAAATCGGCGAGCCTCTGACCGAAAGTAAGACGGCTCTCAAATTCGTGGTTGACGTTGTGGCTGACGTGCGAACGCTCAAGATAATGACTCACGACTTTTTGCTCGCGTTCAGGAAGCGAATCAATGCCGTTGCGAAACCGTTTTTCGACAAATTTTTGCAAGTGATTATTCATAATTTAATTTCTCAAACACACTTTTAAAATTTCAGCAAAACGAAACACATCCATAAACGAATTATAAAGCGGTACCGGCGCGACGCGAATCACGTCCGGCTCGCGCCAATCGGCATAAACTCCTTTTTCGGAAATGGAATTGAATAAATTTTTATCTGCATCTTGAACGCGAATCGAAAGCTGACAGCCGCGTTCGTCGGGATTTGAAGGTGTGATTACTGAAATCCTTTCGTCTCTGATTTCTTCGAGCAGAAATTCCAAATATGCGGTCAGCTTTTTCGATTTTTCGATTAAATTTTTCATTCCGGCTTGTTCAAAAACATCGAGCGACGCTTTCAAAGCCGCAAGCTGGAAAATCGGCGGATTCGATAATTGCCAGCCTTCCGCGCCGCGCAGCGGAACAAATTTTGAACCCATCAAAAATCTGGTTTCTTTGTCGTGTCCCCACCAACCGGCGAAACGCGGCAAATCGAAATTTTCTGAATGCCGTTCGTGAACGAAAACGCCCGCGATGCTGCCCGGACCGGAATTGAGATATTTATACGAACACCATGCGGCAAAATCCGCGTTCCAATCGTGCAGCTTCAATTCCACATTTCCCGCCGCGTGCGCCAAATCGAAACCGACAAGAGCGCCGACGTGGTGTCCGGCTTTTGCAATTCGCTCGAAATCGTATTTTTGCCCGGTGTAATAATTGACGCCGCCGAGCATAATCAGCGCAATCGAATCGCCGTTTTCCGCAATTGTTCGTTCGATGTCTTCGGTACGCAAAAGCGCCTCACCGATACGCGGCTTTAATTCGATTAAAGAATCTTCAATTTCAAAATTATGAAATTTTATCTGAGATTGCACTGCATATTGATCCGACGGAAACGCGCCGGCTTCGATCACGATTTTGTGTCGTTCCGGCGTCGGGCGATAAAACGAAACCATCAAAAGATGCAGATTGACGGTTAGCGAATTCATCACGACGGTTTCAATCGGTTTCGCGCCGACAATTTCAGCCATCTGCTCGGCGACAAATTCGTGATAGGGCAGCCATGGATTTTTGGCGTGAAAATGACCTTCAACGCCGAGCGTCGCCCAATCTTTTAATTCCTGTTCGATATAATTTCCGGTTGTTTTCGGCTGAAGTCCGAGCGAATTTCCGGTGAAATACAAAACGTCTTCGCCGTTCTGCTGTTTAGGAATATAAAATTTTTCGCGGAAACTTCTAAGCGAATCCTGAGTGTCCATTTCAAACGCAAATTGCTCGGACGCTACAAAATCTAATTGCATAATCAAAAATAAATCGGTAGAAATTCTTTAAAACTGTATTCTATAACAGACTATGCCGATTATCTGTTTTGAAGGAGCAAGCGCTGTCGGGAAAACTTCGTTATCAAAATATTTAAGCGAAAAATTTAATGCGTATGTCATCCCGGAAGTGAATTTGTTATTTCAGAGAACGCCGAGCGAGCCAAAGTTTTGGTATTTTGAAAAACAAGTCGAGAGATGGGAATTGGCGGTCGAAGCCTCAAAAAAATATCAAATCGTAATTCTCGACGGCGACCCGTTTCAGCCGCTCTGGTATAACTGGGCGTACAATTTTGATGTTTTGCAGTCGCTGGAAACAGTCGCCGATTTTTATCGGGAAAAATTGGCTGATGGGAAAATCGCTTTTCCCGACAAATATTTTATCTTGACAGTTAATAACGACGATTTGCGAAACAGAAAAGTCAGCGACACCTCGCGGACGAGAAAGAATTTTGAGCGGCATCTGCGATTTATCAAGCCGCAGCTCGCTTTTTTTGAATTTATAAAATCAATCAACAACGATTTGGTCGAATTTATAGAGAACAGGGAAGTCGAAATTACAGCCGCAAAAGTTATAAATTCAGTTCCGCATAAGCATTCAAATCAAGAATCGTCGCTCGCATTGTTCGACGCCGCCGAAATCTGGCTAGCTGAAACGCAAGCGGCAGATTTCACTTGAAATCAAACCCGCGATGAACGCCAATCCAACCGCCGCGCAAGTTTTATTGCTCGATTGATTTTGATTCGCGGAAATTGAACTGTTCTGATTTGAATTTGCCGGAGCGTTTGTTTGAGTTTCGCCGACAGTTGCAACAGTCGAGACTTTTCCATCCGCCGCGATTTTCCGCACGCGAGTAATCGGATTTGAACGGGGCGGCAGATTTTTGTTTTCCAAAACGTAAAGATTTTTGTCTCGCGCATAAACTCCGGTTGGAGTCCAATCTTTTTCGGATTGATAAAAAATTGAAATCTTTTTGTCGGGCGCAATTTTAATAATCGATTTGCTATTGTAATCAGCCGTAAAAACATTATTTTCAGCATCAACCGTCAAACCGAACAGCATCGGATTAGGCGAGACTGCCGAAAGTTTTTGTTTGTCCGCGACAACCGAGATTTTATCGTCGGGCGCGGCTTTCCAAATTGATTCGGAGTTTTTAAAAAACAGCGCGCCGTCCGCTGCAAAGCTCATTCCGCCAAAGCTGTGCGGAACAATTTGCCGATCTGCCAATGCTTTTCGCTCATCGCCGAACAAAACTTTGACAGTTCCGTTCGGGTTTCTTTTCAGCAAATAAAACTCTTTAGGCTTTGTCTCGGTTTGACCGAAATAAAAGGCAGCTCCAGCCTCGTTTTTCCAGTTGCTGATGCCTTTCGGCGGAGTTTCAGTCCGCGCGAGTATGTATGAAAACTCGCCCTGCGGCGTGATGCGCCATAACGAAGCCGAAAATTTTTGCGTTGACGGTTCGTAATGCATCTCTTCGCCCAACAGATTTCCGTCTCGGTCAAACGTCAATTCATGCGTGTGCTTTTCGGCGAAAATCGAGACTCTTCCGTCCGCGTCAATTTTCCAAACCCTTTCGAGGTCGCTGACATAAATCCGATTTTGAGCGTCAACGGCAATAGCCCACGACGGATGCGCTGAAGCATCAAATACTAAAATAAAACAGAAGGCAAAAAACAGAAGAATTGGCAAAATTACATTTTTCATGGATTCACTTTCGTTCCCTTGTCGGTTTCGCGCAAGCTAAACAAATAAAACCTTATCTAAATTCAGCCATTCCAGCGCCGCTCCGTGCAATAGTTTGGCTTTCGTTTCCTCACCAAACGGCATTGACTCAATCAATTTTCCCGGCTCTAATTCACCGAGCGGAAACGGGTAATCCGTGCCGAGTGCGACTTTGTCCGCGCCCGCCAATTTAACCAAATAATCGAGCATCGCCGCTTCGTGAACCAGCGAATCGAACCAGATTTTCCCCAGATAATCACGCGGATTACATTGATTGTCGGCGGCGCACAAATCCGGTCGCACCAGAAAACCGTGTTCGATTCTGCCGATTGTTGCCGGAAACGAGCCGCCGCCGTGCGCGAAACAGATTCGCAGATTTTTGCATTTCTCTAATGTGCCGGAAAAAATCAGCGAGCATATTGCCCGCGAAGTTTCCGCAGGCATTCCGACAAGCCAAGGCAGCCAGTATTTCTGCATCTCGCGCTCGCCCATCATATCCCACGGATGAACGAAAACCGCCATTCCCAATTCCTCGCAGGCTTTAAAAAAATCAAAAAACTGAGGTTCTCCGAGGTTTAATTGATTGACGTTTGAACCGATTTGCACTCCGACCAAGCCGATTTGTCTGCATCTTTCAAGCTCTTTAACGGCAAGCCGCGCGTCCTGCATCGGGACGGTTCCCAGACCGATGAAACGTTTCGGATATTTGGCGACGAGTTTTGCGAGATCGTCATTCAAAAACTCGGCGATTTCCGCCGCGTCCGCAGCTCGCGCCCAGTAACTGAACATCACCGGAACGGTCGAAAGCACCTGCACTGAAACGCCGAATTGTCGGCATTCCTCAAGTCTTTTTTCCGCGCTCCATGTGTTTTCGTCAATTTCGCGGAAAAACTTGCCGTCGTCTTTGAGCATTCTGGCGCAGCACGGTTTGTGATGTTCGAGCCGGATAAAACCGCCGTAACCGAAACGCTGTTTCCAAGCCGGAATTTCCTTTGGCAAAATATGCGTGTGAACGTCAATTTTCAGCATCTTTTATCGTTGGAGCGTAAAAATAATTGCTGTTTTCGCGCTGCAAATTTATCAAACCCGCCGTCGTGTTTTTGAAACCGCATCCGGCGTAAAAATCTTGCAGATGCGGCTCATAATCAACGTGAATCCATTCAATTCCGCGATTCTTCGCCGCAATTGCCGCGTGTTCCATTAACTTTGTCCCGACGCCGCATCGCCTGAATTCGGGATGAACCGTCGTATCCAAAACAAAAGCGTGAGTAGCGCCGTCCCAAGCCAGATAAACAAAACCAACCAAACGCTCCGAATGATAAGCGCAGACAAACGCCAGACTGCGTTCGAGAACCGGGCGAAAATCCGTCGGCTGATGATTTAGCCACGAATCTGCAAACAGCGGGTTTAATTCGTCGTTTGTGATCGCCGGATTAACTCGATAAATTATTTCAGACTCATTCATCTACTGTTACGGCTCATAATTCCAAGCCGCTTCGGGCAAGTTTCTGACACTCTCGCGCGGATTTTTATTCGCTAAACATCTCGCTTTTCCTGCTTCTCATCTTTCGGCGGAGCGTTTTTAGATTTTTCGTCGTGTATTTTTTTCGCTTTCATCAAAGAAAGACAAAGGTCGCGTAGTTGGTCAACCTGTTTTAAGCGTCTTAAAATCGCCGCTTCGGACATATCAACTTTCTTCATTTTCCAGCCTTTCAATATCCGCCAAATCCTGTGGTCTGCTCGCAAGGCGCTTCATTTTTATTAACCCTTCGCGCGAAACGACCGAAAGCCTATTGCCCAAAAAATCAATTTTCTCTCGCGTTTCCCAAACGTCTTCGACTTGGGGCGTAACGAGCAGTAAATCTAATGAAAGAACTTCGCCGTCAGCATCAATTTTAGAAACGCGCCGGATTTCAACCGCTCTTTCCTTAAACGAAATATCCAAACCGCGAATATCAAAACCCTTTTCTTCGGCAATTTTATACACTTTTTCCAACGATTCAGGCTGAATCAAAATATCAATATCAACTGTCGCTCGCACAAAACCGTGAATCGCCATTGAAAGACCGCCGCAAACCGCATATTCGATTTCGTTTTCGTTCAGCGCAGAAATCAATTGGTTTAATTCGTCTATAAGCGTCGGCATTTCTTATTAACTAACAACATGAGGCAGTTGCATTATAGCGCCGCAGTTTTTGCAGGTTCGCAAATCTTCATCTCCGTAAAATCTTTTGAAAACGCCTTGAAACTGCGTCGTGATGTCTTCCAGCACGAAATATTCTTCGTAAAGCTTTTCGTTGCAGTTTTCGCAAAACCACAAAAGCCCGTCTACCTCGCCATTGCGCCGTTTGCGTTCGATTACAAGCCCGACCGTGTTAGCTCCGCGCACCGGATTGTGCGGGACGCGCGGCGGGAGCAGGAAAATCTCGCCTTCTCGAACCGGCACGTCAACGGCTTTGCCGTCTTCCTGGATTTTGACGGTAATATCGCCTTCGAGCTGATAGAAAAATTCTTCGCCTTCGTCCCAGTGATAATCTTTGCGCGAATTCGGACCGCCGACGACCATCACGATAAAATCATCGGCGTCATAAGCGCATTGATTTCCGACCGGCGGTTTCAACAAATGGCGATGCTCGTTAATCCATTGATTTAAATTAAACGGTCTTTGAATTGGCATAATAAAATCCTCTTTTCAGAATTCTAAAATTTTATTGACAGTTCGCCAATTGCGCGCCGTCGCAGGAGTTTTCAGCTTGTTGTCAATATATTTTTTGCCCAGCAAACTGTCTGCTACGCCGTCGCGCAAAAGGCAGTAAACTTCGCGGTTTCTGACGGCGAATTTTTCAGTTTCGCGGTTGTTTGATAAAAGCATTTCGGCTTTTTCGTCCGACAGTTTTTCGGACAAAAAAACGAGGTGAAAAAGTTTTTCGTCGAATTCTTCGCCGGCAAACGGATTGTTTTTGACCGCATCTCTGATTTCTTCGGCGGAACGCACCATCACGTTTGTTTTGAAAAACTCTTTTTCAACGGCTGATTCGATTTCGGCAGCGAGCTTATCGCCTTCAGTTTCAGCGGTTTCAAAAATCACGTTCCCGCTTTGAATATAAGTTCTGATATTTTGAAATCCGAGCGAAGCGAAAACTTCCCGCAATCTCTCCATCTTTATCGAAGTGCGACCGCCGACATTGATTCCTCGCAGAAAAGCTATGTATTTAGTCATCTTTTAATCAAACCCGTCAATAATTTTCCGGCAAATGCCATCGGCAACTCCGATTTAATCTTTTACGACAGCGATTGCATATCAATCACAAAACGGTAGCGAACGTCGGCTTTGATCGTTCGCTCGTAAGCCTCTTCAATTTGCTGTATGGGAATTATTTCGACATCCGAAGTAATATTGTTTTTAGCACAGTAATCAAGCATTTCCTGTGTTTCCCGAATACCGCCGATCAATGAACCGGCAAGCGTTCGCTGATTTGTAATCAGCGAAAATGCATAAACTTCAGCAGGCTTGTCCGGCGCGCCGACCAGAACCATCGCACCGTCACGGCGGAGCAGATTGAGATACATATTCAGATCGTGCGGCGCGGAAACGCAGTCGAGAATGAAATCAAATTTGCCCGTCAAAGGCGTCATATTTTCAGGGTTTTTGGTCACCACAAAATTGTGCGCTCCGAGATTTCGCGCGTCTTGTTCTTTAGAAGGCGAAGTGCTGAAAACGGTTACATCGGCTCCCATCGAAACTGCGAGCTTAACGCCGATATGTCCGAGACCGCCCAAGCCGATAATCCCGACTTTCTGCCCGGCGCGGACGTTAAAACGTTTGAGCGGCGAATAAGTCGTAATTCCGGCGCAGAGCAGCGGCGCAATATTGGCGAGATTTTCATTGGCTGAAATCTTGAGCGTATAGCCTTCATCAACCACAATTTGCGCGGAATAACCGCCGAAAGTCAGCGTTTTTTCGTCCATTTCCGTGCCGTTGTAAGTCTGAGCCAAATGCTTCAGGCAAAACTGTTCAAAGCCGTCATTGCAGTTTTCGCACGTCCGACACGAATCCACAAAACAGCCGACTCCGGCAACGTCGCCTACATTGAATTTTGAAACTTCCGCGCCGACCTGCGCCACGCGCCCGACAATTTCGTGACCGGGAACCATCGGATAAACTGAATTTCCCCATTCGTTTCTCGCCTGATGAATATCGGAATGGCAAATGCCGCAATATAAAATTTCGATCAGCACATCGCGCGCTCCTAATTCTCTGCGTTCAAAATTGAACGGCTCAAATTTCGATTTCGGTCCCTGAACTGCATATCCTTTTGTCGGTTTCATCTGTTTCTACTCCTCTTGTTAATTATAAAATTGATTTTAGCGGCAGAAAAAAAATAATCAAAGCATTAACTTTTAACTTAATCGAATTTGAAATTTGCAGAGCTAATTATCCGGCTGTCTTTTCAATGAAAACTGTGTTGATTCAAGCGTTTTTTCAAGAAAAATAAAAAAAGGCGCGGACAATTTATATGCCCGCGCCTTTTTTATTTTTCATCTATTAACTACTTGCCAGTATTAACATACTGAATGCAATCACCCTGATTCTTGAATGTAGAACCGTTAGCACGTTTCAAAGTCTTCCAACCACCATTTTTGCAGCCTTCTTGTGATGAGGCAACTTCATATGGCTCAAAATCATATGTAACACAACTATCGGCAGTTCCGATTTTCAGCGCGTCACTATAAGCAATCAAACCAGCGTTACCACCGCCTTGATTTACTCCGAAACCTCCAACAATAGTCGCATCGGGGTTTGCAGCTAGAATTGCATCCCAGGTTACGAAACAACTAAATGCGCAAACACCGGGAATTGCACGAGATGACCACCAAATAGCCTCGCCATCGTTATAAGCATCCCATTGTTGCCACATACCCGGAACTACAGGTCCTTGAGAGGTATTATATACAGGCTCGAATACTAATACGGCATAGTCACCTGTTTCGAGAGTGCCTCCATTACGGTCAATTTCAATGTTTATAGCAGGGACTTGATTTACTGTTGCCGTGGAACTTGTATCGCGATAAGTAGCGTAACCAAGAGCATTTATGTCTGCTAATTTAGTTCCGGTATGTTCATAGTTAAATAAAGTAACTTTGGCATTACCATCAGGCGTTACCGTCTTAAAACTACCGATACCCTCAGGCGGGGTTCCGGGTCCAACTACAAAGTCTCCCGTTCCGGTTCCGCGATTGTATTCTACCCAACGTGTTCCGGCAGGCAAGGGTGTAGTGTCGGTAAACGACCGATTAGCAACTGTATCTTCGGGTGTAACGACCTCTGTCACACAATCTACTGCTGCTTGAACCGCACGATTAACTAAATTGGTTGAAGCAGAAACGCCAACCATCAATGCTACTAAAAGAACTAAAAATGTAATTTTTTTCATAAAAGATTTTCCTCTGTTTTTTTGACTAAGGTTTGAACCAAAGTCAGGGGTAATTATCAAAACTAAAGTGTGAAATTCAAACCTTTAGTTTGAATTTGTGTGTAAATCTGTGTTGCTAATTGAATATGTTTCACTGAAATAGCTGATTGTTTAATATTTCAACTGTTTCTTAACCGAATTAGCAAAACGATTTCCGTTTACCTCAGAAAGTTCAAGTTTCAAAAAAGCATAGAAACAATTAGTGAATTGTCTGCTTATTAGAATTTAGAATTTCAAAAGATAAAATCTGTTGGAAAAGTTGAAACCTTTGATTTTCTGAAGTTGTCGCAAATTTATCAAGCTGATTAAGAGATGTCAAATCAATGCTCACCAGATTTTTGATTATGAGGTAAGGCTCGGTCAGATTGATATAAAAGAGATGTTTTAAATATTTAAAAGTCTAAATTCGGGTGTTTCAAAATAATAAGTTCCAAATCCTTATTTAGTGACATAAACATTCTATGCACGGTTTCTGTTTTGATTTTCACTGAAATTTAAATCCTGCAAAAAGCAGCATATTTATTTGTGTTTCAATCAATAGTGGCGATAACTTTCAGTTCAATTGCAATCGGAGTGGGTAAGCAATTAATTTCAACCGTCGTGCGGCACGGCAGATTTTTCCGAAAATACTCGGCGTAAACTCGATTGTAAATTTGGAAATCGTCGCGCATATTCGTCAAAAAAACAGTCACGTCAACAATTTTCTCCCAGCCTGAACCTGCTTCTTCCAAAATATAACGCACATTTTGAAACACCGAACGGCATTGCGTTTCGATGTCGTAAGAAATTATCTCGCCGTTTTCATTCAATTCGACACCGGGAATTTTCTTTGTTCCGCGCTCGCGCGGTCCCACGCCCGACAGAAACAACAGATTTCCGACGCGACGCGCGTGTGGATACAAACCGACGGGGTCGGGAGCTTTGGAAGAATTGATAATGTTTTCTTCGTTCATAAATTACAATCAACCTGAATTTATAGCCGAGTATCTTGAAAGTATCAAACTGCTGTTTATTTAGAGTGGGGGCTGCTTTTTCGCCGTCAACGTTTCCGTGCGGAAAAAGATTTCCATAACAACCTTTAACAGCGAAGGTCGCCGCGTCGGTTTTGTAACTTTAATACGCGGCGTCTGGCTGCAAAAAACTCGATAACCTTCTGCGGGTCGTGATAATATCCATGAGCATTCTGATTTTACAGGTTAAGACTATACCGCTCGGCATCATTTAACTAAAACGGACTTTCGCGAAATCTTAATGACATCTAACGACAATCCATTCGGTGAGATCGCACTTTCGCTTTCGGGCGGCGGGTATCGCGCGGCGGCTTTTCATTTAGGAACGCTCGATATGCTCAGAAGGCTCGGTTTGCTCGATTCGCTAAAAGTTATCTCAACTGTTTCGGGCGGAACGATCACGGGAATGTGGTATGCCGTCAGCGTTGCCGAAAGGAAGCCGTTTAACGAATTTTACGACTTGCTTTATGTCTTCCTGCGCGAGAACAACGTCGTTGCCGGGGCGATTGAAAATCTCTCGACAAAAGCAGCCGTTCGCACGCAGCCGAGCTTAATCAAAGGCGCAGCGGAGGTTTACGCTCATTCCGCCTTTTTAGGTGATCGCCGCTTGCGGTTATTGCTTGAATGCGAGGATGAGAGGCTCTCCGAGCTGATTTTCAATGCCACCGATTTTCGCAACGGCGTTTCGTTTCGCTTTGGCAAAAGCCGGAGCGTCGGAACCGTCGTCGGGAACAGATTTGCTCAAATTAACAAGGAAATCGCCGCCGATGTCAGGCTGGCGGATATTGTCGCAGCGTCTTCGTGTTTTCCTTCGGCGTTTGAACCGATTCGTTTCCCTGATGATTTTGATTGGGGACGAATCAGTCTGGAAACTGTTCGCGACAGCCTCGATGCCGATAAAGCTCATCCGGTTTTTAACATTCCGGTTTGTTTGATGGATGGCGGCATTTTCGACAATCAGGGCGTTGACAGCGTTTTGGACGTGTATCACCGGAAAGGAAACGAGGTCGGTTTGTTTTTAATTTCCGATACAGACCGCCGGAGCGATTCCATTTACGATTTCCCGCCGGAGCGGCAATATTTCCGCTTAACGTTTCGAGCGGTGGTGGCAATCGGATGGATTCTGCTGATAGTTTCGCTCGTCACAATCGTCAGCCTCGCTCTTTCGTTTGTTCGCGCTTTGTACAGACCCGATTTTTCCGTCCTCGAAGCGATATTTGTTTACATAATTCCGATTTTATTTGCCGCCGTGGTCGCCTTCGCATTAATTTGGCTAAGAGTGAAATTCATCGAGCTGCAGAAAACGGTGTACAATATGACGCGGTCGGATTTGTGGAAGTTTTTGCGGAATATTACCGTTTCCGAGCTGATCAATTTGCTCGAAGCGCGCCTGTCGTCTTTAATCGCGATGTCGTCTTCGATTTTTATGAAACGGATTCGCGACCTTATTTACAAGGACGTTAACGTTTATCCGAAATATCAAAACAGAGTAAGATCAAATCTGATTTATGACCTCGTTGACGAAGCCCGCTACGGAGCGGCTGTGCATGAAAAGAATCTGATTCCGTCCGAGGCTCTGCGCGAATCGGCTGCAAAGGCAACAGATTATCCGACAAATCTCTGGTTTTTTGACGAAAAAGATTTAAATAATTTGATAGCCTGCGGGCAGGCGACCGTATGTTTCAATATTCTCAGATATTTGCTCGAATGCCGCGCCGATGAGCTGGCAAATCCGCAATCGCCGGCGTTGCATTTGTATCAGAGGGCTTTTGAATTGTGGCAGACGCTAAATCATGACCCGTTTTCTCTCAAACAAAAGGAGTCGAAATAAAACTCCGACGAATTGAAGAAGCATCGGCAACTCAGCGGGCGAAAGACAAAAGGAGAAATAAATGAGAGCCAGCACGACAAAAAACGGTTTGACGCTGCGCGTCATAGCCGGAACGCGCAACGCTATCCTGGCAATTGATTTGCAGGAAAATAAACGTCAGGGATGTCTAGGATTTTCAATTCAGCGAACCGATTTGGGAACGGCGGAAAACCCGTTGCCCGAAAATCAGAGAAAATCCCAATGGCTGCCCAATTTATTGCATTTTCCGAGCGTTCCTTTAAAAGAAGATCAGCATTTCGCGACCACCGACCAAGCTCCTTTGCAAAAGTTTCGCTGGGGCGATTACACGCTCGAACCGGCGCACACTTATCGCTACAAAGTCATCCCGCAATACGGAAAACCCGGTGCTTTGACTACTCGCCCGGATTTGCAAAACGGGGTCGAGATCGAAATTACGACCGAAGACCCGAATAATGAAGAGACAGCGATTTTCTTCAATCGCGGCGCGGCGGCGAGTCACACTTTCGAGATGAAGTTTCCGAATCTGAAAACAATTGACCGCGAGCCGGAAGACGACCGGAACGCCCGCACGGCAAAGCTGGTAGAAGCCGACACCGAAGAAGCAAATGAAGCGCGCGCCTGGCTTTCTATGGGCTTGGAAGAAGCGATTCTGGCGTTTTTGAGAAAAGCCGAAAAGGGCGACGCTCTGCACGCCGCGATTTACGAGTTTCAAAAACCCGAATTGCTTCAGGGAATCAAAGAAGCGGTCGAGCGCGGAGTTGACGTTCAGGTCGTTTATCATCGCCGTCAAAAAAACGAGAAGGATAAAACCGCTACTAAAAACGAAGCCGCAATCAAAGCCGCCGGACTCGACGACGCTACGCTAGCCGCAAACAATCAAAAGCCGGTCGTCAAGCCGCGCAAAGCGAATCCGCAAGACGCCATTATGCACAACAAATTCGTCGTCCTGCTCAAAAACGACGGCGAAAAACCCGTTCCGACGGCGGTCTGGACGGGTTCGACAAATTGGACTGACGGCGGAATCTACGGTCAATTAAACGTCGGTCACGCGATTTATGAGCCGGAAGTCGCCGGGATTTATGACCAATATTTTCAGCTTTTGCACGATGATGCCGACGCCTCGACGATAAAACACGCTCTCGGCGCAATCAGTCCCGTTTCGCTGCTTTTGCCCAGCGAGCATAAAGTTTTCCCGATTCTCTCGCCGCAAAGCAACGACACGATGCTGCATCTCTACGCGGCTTTGTGCGAAAACGCCCGCTGCCTGATGGTTTCCGCGCCTTTTGCGCTGTCGCCGATTATTCTGGCTGCTTTGACCAAGAAAAATCCCGATACGCTCAGATTTTTTCTGCTCGATAAACTTGGAAGCCTGGGAAAAGGCGAAGAAGTTCACATTATCGAAGGCGATCCGTCCGATTCGATTGCCGTCGCTACCACGCTCGCTTCGCCGCTGCACGATTTTCAGGGCAAGCTGCTTGAAGGAAAAGAATCTTTTCATCACGCCGGAATTCACATTCATTCCAAAATAATTCTGGTTGACCCCTTCGGTTCAGACCCGATTATCGTGACGGGTTCGGCAAATTTCTCAAATAATTCGACCGAAGTTAACGATTCAAATACGATGATAATTCGCGGTTACTCCGCCGTTGCGGATATTTACGTGACCGAATTTATGCGAATGTTCGAGCATTATCATTTTCGCGCCAAAGCGGCGGCTTCAAAAGACAAATCAAAACCGATTGGATTAATCGAGGACGATAGCTGGTCGGACGAATATTACGTTAAAGACAGCAACGAGGAAAAAGACCGGCGGATGTTTGCCGGAACTTTTTAATCGTTAAAGCGCAGGAAATTAAATTTAATCTTCAGGAGAGAACCACAATGTTTACCTTTGACCATAAAAAATTTTTTGACGGCTATCGCACACGCTTCGGCGCATTGACTCAGGATTTGGTGGATGCGATTGAAGTTTTGCTGACCTTAATAGAAAAGGACAGCCGTTTTTCCGGCACCGAAACCGACCGGCGGCAATTGGCATACTGTCTGGCGACCTTCAAATGGGAAACCGCACACACGATGAAGCCGATTGACGAACACGGCACCGACGCTTATTTTAATACGCGGTACGGTCCGCAGACAAAGGTTGGAAAGACGCTGGGCAATACGCAGCCGGGCGACGGCGCTTTGTTTCACGGGCGCGGATATGTACAGGTTACGGGGCGCCGGAACTATACAAAAGCAAAAACATTAACAGGCGTTGATTTGTTGACCGATCCCGACCGCGCGAAAACTCCCGAATTGGCATACGAGATAGCAATTCAGGGTATGAAGGACGGCTGGTTTACAGGCAAGAAACTTGGCAATTTTATCAAAGACGGCGCGCCTCCTGATTACGAAAATGCCAGGACAATCATCAACGGACACGATAAAGCTCAGCTCATAGCCGATATAGCTCGCCGCTTTGATGAAGTGCTTATAGCTGCAATAAAGTAACAAAAACATTTATTAATGAAGAGGCTGTTTCAGTTTCCAGAAGCCGGCAGTATCTAAAAATGTAACTACTACTGACTCACACTGAGTCAGTAGTAGTTTTTGCATTCAACCTAATCTAAGCTCAAAATAACCCCAAAGTATTCAGTGTAACTCAGTGAAAATGCGCTTAAATGTATTCTTCGTTCATAATTCTCAAAGACTTTGCAGCCATTTATGCTGCGAAAAGCAAACCGAAAGCGCATTTCTCAGCCACTTTTTACTTTCATTATCAAGATAATCTACGGTTGCCAGAAAATCGCGCTCGTCTTTTTCTCTCGGATTTTTCGATTTATAAAGCAAAACCACTTCGGGGCGCAAAAATTTTATCCCGTGATTCGATTCAGAATGTAATTCGGAAAGCGGTTTAGTGATGATTTCATTTCGGCGAAAAATCCACTCTTTGCCGTTTGTTTCATTCAGCAAAACTTCAAAGCGGGATAGCTCGTTCTTTTCATTGAAACAATGAATCTCAAAAATCGGTAATTCCAGAAAATCATCTTTGTTCCAATCGGACAAAATGCCGTTTTCTACCTTTTGCAATTGGCAGCCTCGAAGATAATTCTGCAAAGCCGATTGGTCGCGCCGAAAAATTGCTATTTCAATGTCTTCATGCGGGCGCGTTTCCTTTCCCAGAAATAAATCAATCGCCCAACCGCCCGCCACAAACCAATCCGGCTCAAATTCGCGCATCAAGTCCGCAGCTTTTATGGTTTGATCGAACATAATTATGAAACAGCTTGCAAATTCACTTCATCTAATCGCAGCAATACATTCAATCTCGACGCGAGCATTCAACACCAAACCATTTACGCCGAGCGAGCTTCGCGCCGGACGATTGTTCGGAAAATAAGTTCGGTAAATTGCGTTCATCTTGTTCCATTCGCTAATAAAAAGGTGGCGAGTTTTCACTCGTATAATTTGCGTAAAATCGTGCGCCATTTGGGATTAGACAAAATATCGGTGTTGTCGCTGAATTGGTCAATGCTGCCGATGAGCGATTTTTCTACGAGACATTTAACCGCCGGATCGCTGATGCGTTTGCAAATTTCGTCGGCGAATTTTCCATGCAAATGAATCACCAGAAAAGGGCGGCTGAAAAATTTATCAACTTTTGCCGAAATCGGCTCGGTGATTTCAAGTCCGTTGTGCATTGCGGCGACATATTGGTAAGCCTTCGCCAAAAACTTTTCGCGCTCCTGCCAACTTTCCGCCGACAGCGCTTTTTTGAAAATCGGTGACAAATCCTTCGCGCATTTTAGCTCGGAGAACGCTTTGCCGAACCACTTCGGGTAGGGCGCGTATCGTTTTTCCATCAAAAAACAAAGCCGCATCAAATCGCGCACCAATCGCGCGGCAATAATCGCGGAACCGATTTCGTCGCCCGCAATTCCGGCGCGTCCCATCAAATGCTCTTCCTGACCGATTCGATTCCAGCCGGAAGCAAGCAAATAAAGCCAAACATCATGCGGATAATAATCGAATTGCGCGAGTGATTTTCGCAAATCTAACGAATCGTGATAAATCGCACCCGACGTGATTGCCCTCAATTTCTGTTCGGGAAACGTCAGCCAATCGGCAGCTTCAATGGGCGAACGCAAATCGAAATTCAAATAATCCAGAAGAAATCCGCGAATCGTCAAAATCTCGACGCGATGATTGACCGAGCCGCTTTCGATTTCTTCGAGTAATTGAGTGCCGTTATCTTTCAAATCGGGCAAACCGAAATTTGTCGAAAACCCAAGAAATTTAAACGGCAATTTGCGGCTCAATGCATCGTTGATAGATTTCTCATAACGAACGAAACCGCCCTCTTCAAGAAAAAGCATCAACCGCGCTCCCCAATCGTGGTCTGCGGACATTTCCGTATCAAAGCCCAAAACTTCCGAACCATCGCCGATGAGCGCCGCGCTGTAACGCAAACCCGAAAAATCGGCGTCGAGAATCGGTTTGACCGCTTCAAGATAAAATAATCGGCTTAATTCGAGACCGTGAATGAAATCTGCCATAAGGTCGTCGTTCAGGCATCGAGCCGCATAAACAGCATATTTCGTGTGAATCGTGCGCCGAGTCGTTCATAAAATCGAATCGCGTCTTTGTTTGGCGCATAAACCGCCCAAAACAATTGCGTTCCGCCCGCCGCCAGGCAGATTTCGCCCGCCCGATTCATCAACGCTTTTCCGATTCCGAACTTTCGCCGTTTTTCGGCAACATATAAATCTACGACGTGCAAAGTTCTGGTCGCGTAATCAACGTCGTAACCGAAATGATAAAGCAGATAACCGAGAATCTCGCCCGCATTTTCCGCGACGATTCCCGAAAACGCCGGATTTGTGCCGAAACCATCGCGCAAATAAACCGCCGCATCAAATTTTTGTTCCGCTACGTCGTCGCCGAGCGAGCGCAAATATTCGATAAATTCTGCGGCTAAATTTCCGATGCTTTCCGCATCTCCGGCTTTTGCGGGGCAAATGATAAATTCCATTTCAGAAGAATCCATTCACAACTCAATCCAATAACGCGAAATCTGTTTGCCGCTTCTGTCCGAAATTTCGTAGCCGGCGAGCTTGCCGCGATTTTTCTCGATAATTTTTGCCGAACCAGTGTTGTCTGTGTCGCAGGTTATCAGCAATTTTTTCAAACCCAAATTTTTAGCCTTTTCGAGCGTTAATGCCAGAATCAGCGTGCCATAGCCTTTGCGTCTCTCAGACGGGCGTACAGCGTAGCCGATATGTCCGCCTTCGCGTTCAAGCGCGGGCGTGAGCCGGTGGCGCAATCTGCTGCTCGCAACTATTTTGCCGCTGTCAACGAGCCAAAATTCGGTTTGCGGTACAAGACCGGGCTTTAAATCAATGCCGAGAGAGTATTTTGAAGCTTGTTCGAGATAAGCGGAAAAGTTTTCCAAAGCCGATTTATAACGTTCATCCCCCGCTGCTTGAAATTCTTTAGCCATTGCCAAAAACTCTATTTCTAAATCGGCGGTCGGCTCAATTAAATTGATATTTTGTCGAATCATCCGTTAAATTTGCTTTACCGTAAATCTTTCGCCCACTCAATAAAGCCCGGATAAATTTTTTCCAGGCGCTTTAAGCCCGCTTCCATATTAACGGAATCTTTCTCACCGGCTGGAAATGCATTTTTCATTTCTGTGATAAACGAGAATCCTTTTTTCTTGTAAACTCGTGCGACCATCCGCAGAAACTGCGCTTGATACCATCCATAATTTTCCGCGCCGACGCGGGTTGATAAATTGTTCAAATCTGCGAGCGAAGTGTGTTTTGGTTTAATTCCCGCAATAAGAGCTTCGTGAAGCGCGGAAAACAAACGCGCAGTGTTCGGGTATTTTTTACTCAGAAAAGCGTAAGCGAAATAATGAGCGAGAAATTCGCGCAGCCAGGGATTTGTCGCATGGATGCCATATTCGTCAACATAATTGTGTCCGATTTCGTGAAAGCCAATCAGGTCAGGCATCTTTTCCGCCGCTTCTTCGTAGGTCAATTTGTTTGCTTTAATCGCTTTGAGAACAAATTCGGGCGCGGTTGATTTGACGCTCAGAACGTTTTTGGTAGGTTGATTGTTAGCCGTAGCGGGAATGAAAACGATATTCGGCGGCGTTGATGAAAGCGGAATACCGTACGGAACACTGAATGGCTCAAGTCCCGAAGGTTTGTCCATTTCAAGCATAAATATATCGCGCCGCTGCATTGTACCGACGACGCGGTTCCATTGCGTTTCGTCCAGAACGGCGAGCGTGAAATGCATTTTCACTTTTAATTTATCGTTAAAATACGACATCATATCTTCCAGCATTGATCGTAGTTTGAGAGCCTTCTTTTCATATTGCGGGCTATAATAAACCGTGATTTTGCCTGTAGAAGAATGATTTTCAGTTGCAGCTTGAACTCGTTGCAGTAAAGTCTTTTGTTGGGCTTTGATTGTGATTGATCCAGGCAAAGTTAGGAAAGAAATTAAAATAGTAAACAGAAAGGCTTTGAAAAAAATAAGCTCATATGGTTTGAAAAATAATTTCATAACTTACCTTTCTGCAAAACTTTGTGGAATCTTCACCATCTCATTTTGGATTTTTCAATAATTTATTTTGATACACACGTTTTTCTCTTCGGTGAAAAATCGAAGAGCCTCGAAACCGCCTTCGCGCCCGACGCCCGAATTTTTCATTCCGCCAAACGGCGTTCGCAAATCTCTCAGAAGCCACGAATTTACCCAAATGATTCCGCTTTCCAGCTTTTCTGCAACGCGGTGCGCTCTGGAAAGATTTTCTGTCCAAACCGTCGCCGACAAGCCGTATTCGATGCTGTTGGCGTAATTTAAAACTTCCGCTTCGGTTTCAAAAGGCTGAATCGTCACGACGGGACCAAAAATCTCTTCCTGATTTGTGCGGCATTCGCAAGAAAGATTTTCAATCACCGTCGGCTCGATGAAATAACCGTTTTGACATTTGCCTTCCAGTTTGATTTGTTTGCCGCCGCACAAGATTTTGCCGCCTTCGCTTTGTGCCAAGTCAATATACGACAGAATTTTTTCCAGATGCGGCTTGGAAACGACAGCGCCGATGTTTGTTTTTTCATCGTGCGGATCGCCGATTTTTAATTGTGAAACGCGTTCAACAAAATCCTTTTTAAATCGCTCATAAAGCGGTTTTTCGACAAAAACGCGCGAGCCGCACAAGCAAATCTGACCTTGATTTGAAAACGAAGAGCGGACGGTTGTTGCCAGCATTTCCTCGTAATTGCAATCGGCGAAAATGATGTTCGGATTTTTGCCGCCCAATTCGAGAGATAATTTTTTAAACTTTGGCGCGGCTTCTCGCGCAATCCATTCGCCCGTTTTCGTGCCGCCGGTGAATGAAATCGCTTTTACATCGCGATGTGTAACAATTGCCGCGCCGGCTTTTGTTCCCAATCCGTGAACGATATTTAAAACTCCGGCGGGCAAACCGGCTTCGATGCAAATTTTTGACAGCAAATAAGCCGTCATCGGCGTGATTTCCGAAGGTTTTGCTACAACACAGCAACCGGCGGCGAGCGCGGGCGCGATTTTCCACGAAAACAAATAAAGCGGCAAATTCCACGGCGAAATACAGCCGACAACGCCGAGCGGATGGCGCAGAGTGTAATTTATCGCTTGACCGACGGTTTCGTGCGCTTCGCTCGCAAAATGCATTGCTGCGGTTGCGTAAAATTTAAAATTTGAAACCGCGCGCGGAATATCAACGCTCCGCGCCAAACTTTTCGGCTTGCCGTTATCAACGCTTTCGGCTTCGGCAAGCAAATCCAAATCGCGCTCGATTAACGACGAAACTCGCATTAATAGATCGTGTCTCGTTTCCGCGCTCAATTTCGACCAAACGGGAAAAGCATTTTTTGCCGCCGCAACAGCTCGCGAAACATCGCGTTCGTCCGAATCGGGAATCAGGCTGTAAACTTCGCCGGTCGCCGGATTGAAATTGTCGAGATATTCGCCGGAAACGGGCGCGACAAGCTCGCCGTTAATATAATTTTCTAGTTTTTGCATCGCTCAAATTCAGATTTGATGTTTTTTATTTTCTCGCGCAATCGAATACAAAATCGTTTTGATTTGAAACGGCGTCAGCGTCGGATTTGCTTCGAGCAGCAGCGCGATGATTCCGACAATGTGCGGGCAGGCAAAGCTGTTTCCTGTGAGCTGCCGATAACCGCCGCCCGTCCAAGCCGTTCGCACATTGATGCCGGGCGCGACCAATTCGATTGGCTCGCCGTAGCGAAACGAAAAATCGAAAGCGTTTTGCATCTCGCCTTTGACGACCGAAATCAGAGAGGACGAAAAAATCGAAGGAAACGACGGCTGCGGCAGATTGTTTGCCGCTGCGACGACGATGCACCCGGCTTGATAAGCGCGGTCGAGCAAATCTCGAAGCGGTAAGACGTACTGCGGTTTCGTCGTTCCGAGCGACAGATTTATTACGCGAAATTTACGTTTGATGGCGTATTCGAGTCCGGCAAGAAAAGCGAAACCCGCGCCGGTCGAATTTGCGCCCAAAACTTTAATGCTGTAAAGCTCTGCTTCGGGGGCGATATGCGCAATGATTCCGGCGCAAGCCGTGCCGTGTCCGGCAGCGTCGCCCGTGTTTGATTCATGAAACGAAACTTTGTTTCCTTCGGCGACGGCTTCGACCGATTCTTTGATTTTACCAAGCAAATCAGGATGCGCGGCATCAATTCCGCTATCAATCACGGCGATTTGCACGCCGCGCCCGGTTCGCCTTTGCCAACCGTCCGCAATCAGAAAATCCGGTTTGTCTTCGAGAACAAACATCAATTTGATTTAAAAACTAAGAAAACTTTCGCTCGATTCGCTGCTCTCTGTATAACGCGCGAATGTTTCGAGAATTTCACGACAAAACCTGCGCTCGGTTTCGCCGCGCGCCGCGATTTCCCTGACCAGCAGCGCAAGCTCGATCATCTCGCGGTGTTCCGGTGCGGTTCGCAGATTGTTGAGCCATTCGCGCATATCGCCTTCTTTTTCCAAACGATTGCACAGATTTTCGACCAGCGCCGCCGATTCGTGAGCGTCAACCAGCGACGAAATTGCTTCGGCATAAAACGCGGCGGTGTCCATTTCATCGGGCGTAAACGGAGCAAACGGCGGTTCGCCGATGCGATTGACATATTCCAAAACGCCGATCACTTCGCCGTTAAACCTGAGCGGCGTAGCGAGAATCGTTTGCGTCGAATACCCGGTTTGGCGGTCAACTTCGGCGTAAAAATTTGTGTCCTGCCCGACATCAGCAACGGCAATCGGCTGACCGGAAGAAAAAACGAAACCCGCAATTCCTTTGCCCGAAGGAATCCTTAATCCGCGCAATTTGTCGGCGACTTCGCCGATTGCCGCGAGAAAACGCAAATCTTCGGTTTCTTCGTCGCGCACAATGATTGACGCTTCATCCGAATCCATTGCGGTGGCTGACAATTCCAGCAAATGCTCAATCGAACGCAGCAGGGGAGCGGTCAGCGCGTTTGCCGCGTCGAGCGTTTCAATTTGTCGGCGAAGCCGGGTTTTTCCATTGTCTTCCATATCGAACTCCGTGTTGATGTTTGATTTTAGTGCGAAGCGGCAAAAATTAAAAGAAATAAAGGTGGAAAAAAAGTTGAATTTGCCGTATTAAAATAGCAAGTAAAAGAGAACTGATGAAAACAGGCAAGCGACGCTCTGGAGAAAGACGGCGAGTTTTTCGTTTAAAAGCAAACCGCGCAGCAAGTTATTGCGGAGCTTGTCGCAAAGATTTTCCGATGCTCAAATATTTATTGGCAGCCGCGATTTTATTTTCAACCGCCGCCTTTGCGTCCGCCCAAAACCAACAAATCGGGCAGCCGACAAACACCAACGACGCATTTTATCTGAAAACCGGCGTTTCTTTTGAAGCCTCGACCGTTCGCTCGCGAAAAGTCGTTACCGCTACCAAAGAAATCAGCGGCGATTTTTCCGAAGCAGTTCAATTGATAAAGCAAAATTATGTCGGCGGCGAAAAAGTAAATGATGAGAAACTGACCAAAACAGCGATTGACGGAATGCTCAAAACGCTCGACCCGCATTCGTCTTACTACGACCGTCGAGAATACGCAGAGCTGCAAAACGAGCAGCATTCGGAATATTTCGGCATCGGAACGACAATCGCCGCCTTTAAAAACGGAAATCAGAGCGGAGCTTTCATCGTTTCCACTTTTCCGCGTTCTTCAGCGTTTCGCGCCGGTTTGCGGTTCGGCGACAAAATCTTAAAAGTTGACGGCGCGAGCGTCTCAGATTCTTCGGTTACGGAAATCAAAAAGAAAATTCGCGGCGAGCAGGGAACAGTTGTGCGTTTAACAATCGAACGCGCCGCGACCGGGCGAATCGAAACAATCACGCTCCGCCGCGAGCCTATTGCTCAGCCTTCGATACCCGACGCTTACATTTTACAAGACAAAATCGGTTACATTGATTTGTCCGGCGGTTTTAACTTTACGACGAGCGACGAGCTGGATGTCGCGCTCGAAAATTTGAAACGACTGGGCGCTGCGTCTCTGATTCTGGATTTGCGCGATAATCCCGGCGGATTGGTTGAACAAGCCGTGCGCGTGGCGGAAAAGTTTTTGCCGCCCGGTAAAACGATTCTTTCGCAGCGCGGACGCGAGGATTCCGGGCAGCGATTTTGGCAATCGAATAAAGCCGATTTTGTGAAATTGCCGCTCGTCGTTTTGGTCAACGAAAATACAGCATCGGCTTCCGAAATTGTGGCGGGCGCTTTGCAAGACCACGACCGCGCTTTGATTGTCGGCGAAACGACTTTCGGGAAAGGCTTAGTGCAAAGCGTGCTTGATTTGCCCGGAGGCAGCGGTTTGACTCTGACGGTCGCGCGTTATTTCACGCCTTCGGGAAGAAGCTTGCAGCGCGCTTATTCAAATTCCGGGACTTACGATTATTACATCCGCAAACAAAATTCGGAAAATCAAGCTCAATTTGTTTCTTACACCGATTCGGGGCGAAAAGTTCTCGGCGGCTGTGGAATCACGCCCGATGAAATTGTCAAAAAGCCTGAAAATTCCGAAGCAAACGCAAAACTGCAAAACGCCGCTTTTTTCTTTGCCAAAAAACTGGCTAACGGACAAATCAACGGTTTTGAGAATTTCGTTCAAAAACAACCTACTCAATTCGGCAAGCGCATTCAATTTAATGAATTTTTGATTGACGACAAGCTGTTTCGGGAATTTAGCCGTTTTGCGTCGGAAAATAAAAGCTGGAGTTTAAATTCGGAGCAAATTGAAAAACATCGCGGTTTTGTTGTCGAACAGCTTCGATATTTTCTGGCAAATTCGTTTTACGGCTCGATTTCCGCTTATCAGGTTTTGATAGAAAAAGACCCGCAAGTCCTCAGCGCTGTTAAATCATTCCAACAGGCTAAAAATCTCGCAGCAGTTGGTAGTAAATAAAACGATTGCGTTTCGCACATTTTTACGTTTGAAGTTCCAGAAGTATCTACCACTTTTACGCTTACTTTTCTTTCTGCCAACTCACAAGAATCAATAATTTAAAAGCACCCATTTATTTGTCTTTTTATCAGTATAAAGAAATTAATTTCACAAGAAGTAAAAACATTGACTTTGAATAGTGTGAGGCGTAGAGTTGAGCCACATTCAACAACAACAGGTAACATAATATTTAAAAGTTACTTTTACTCAATCACCTTAACCGTCAAAAAGAGGGAGAAATATGACGAACAAGAAGCTTACAATTATCAGCATTTCCTTGCTATCAATTTTCTTGATAGCTACATTTGCAACCTTGAGACAACAGGCTCAAGATCAATCTCTAAATCAACAAAAACAAACAGATAACTCCGATTTAAAGGAGCTTCCTATTGTTGATTTTGCACAATCTGATCTCGCTGAAGAATCCTCAAGCAGAAAGAAAAAAAACAAACGGTTCAATAATCGTGGCTCATCTGATTCAAAAAAAATGATTGATGAGTTTCCGGAAGGCGTCGAAAATTTGCCGACTATAGTTCATTGGTGGGTAGGTTTATCTGCTTTACCATTAGAGTCAGCCGATGCTGTTGTAATAGGTACGGTAACAAATAGAAAAGCCTATTTATCAGACGATAAAACCAATGTTTATAGTGAGTATGAGGTAAGAATAGAAAAAGTTCTTAAGAATTCAGGTGAATCATTAAAGAGTAATGATATGGTTGCGTTGGTGCGGTTAGGAGGCAGTGTCCGCTTCGGTTCCGGTAAAATTCAAAAATATAAAATTAGCCAATATGGAGCATTACAAGAAAACCATCGTTATGTAATGTTCCTCAAAAAAGATAATGGTGTAGACTTATTTATTACTACCGGCTATGACATCTCAGGCGACAAAGTTATTCCAATCGATGGACAAGACAATAAAGACCCCAAAAATTCTTTACCATTTGACAAATACCTAAATGCCGATTCCAATGCTCTGTTAAAAGATATCGACGCGGTATTGCAGGGTTATAACGGCAAAGGGGGAACGAAACAGTGAAAAACATATCGTCCCCAATCTTTTTGTGTCTCATGATAGTATCCCTCTGTATTATAAATATAGGCTTTACTAGATCAATTTCGGCACAAACATGTCAGAATCCTCCCCAAACACTGCTCGCGGCTTCATTTCCACAGTACTCTACTATTAATGTATATATAGAGCCAACTTTTACACAATCACAGAAAGATTCTATCAGGGAACAACTTGACTTATGGAGTTATCAGGGTTTGGCTAGTGTTAGTTTTAATGAAGTTTTCGATGTTGGCAGTCTTGGCTATCCTTTTGCTAATAATGCAAATCCTACGATGGAATTCATTCGGTCTGTTCCCACCCCTTCTACCGCTCAAGCCACGACCGGAGGACAAGCTTTTAACGGATGTCGTGCCACCGCTTATATTACGATAAATCCCGGAGTAACTGATCCTACTGCATTTAGTCATGTGGTTTCTCATGAATTAGGTCATACATTAGCACTAAATGATTGTGGTACATGTAATGCCGGTACTACAGCAATGACACTCCCCCAAACCGCCAATCTAAATGAGGCAGGGGGACATTCCGGACCAACTAGTTGCGATGCTTCGCAATTAAGAGCTTGTATCCGTCCAACACCCACACCAACACCCACACCAACACCAATTGTTTATTATCCGCCACCAGAGTTTTGTTATAGCCCGATTAATAATTTTAGCGGAGGATCTTGCCCGCGTAATTATTTTGCTGATCCAGGAGGGGGATATTGTTGTCAGGATG
Organism: Pyrinomonadaceae bacterium; assembly: GCA_036387135.1. Classification (GTDB taxonomy): domain Bacteria; phylum Acidobacteriota; class Blastocatellia; order Pyrinomonadales; family Pyrinomonadaceae; genus JALZCH01. Next base: position 188,392 of record DASVUH010000016.1, read on the forward strand.
AAATGTGTTACGAAATGGAACAGGAATGCAACAACTCTGGAGGAACTTGGAAAGGTTGTAATAGAGGCTGTTATTCACCAATTGTCATAGACATACTTGGAAACGGTTACAATTTAACAAGCGGACAAAATGGAATAGAGTTTGACCTTACAGGCGAAGGAAGCAAAGATAAAATTTCCTGGACTTCTGCGAATTCCGATGATGCCTGGCTTGCTTTAGACCGAAATGGAAACGGCACGATTGACAGCGGTATGGAGTTGTTTGGCAACTTCACGCTTCAAGCTTTTTCAATATCCGTCAAAGACAGAAACGGCTTTTTGGCATTGGCGGTTTTTGATAAACCGGACAAAGGCGGAAATGGCGACGGAGCGATTGATTATCGTGACGCAATATTTAACGATTTAAGATTGTGGCAGGATAAGAATCACAATGGTATATCGGAATCAAACGAGCTACATACATTGTCGTCGTTGGATGTAGCAACGCTTGAACTCAATTATCGCGTATCAAGACGTACTGACGAGCACGGAAACAGATTCAAGTATCGCGCAAAAGTGTGGGATTCAAACAAAGCAAAAGTCGGACGCTGGGCTTGGGATGTTTTTCTTTTGAAAGGAAATTAGTCTTTCTATAGTTCTAAAAACTGAAAAGCCGCCTTTAATCGGGCGGCTTCTTTTTTATTGTTTCATTGTTATCAAAGAAATCGTAGCGCCGGTCGGGTCGTCAATCACGCAAAAGCGTCCGACATTTGGAATATCCATCGGCGGAACACAGATTTTGCCGCCCATATCAAAAACGCGGCTTGCAACATCGTCAACGTTATCAACGGCGATATAAGACATCCAATGCGATTTCATCGGTTCGCCCGATTGTTCTTTGCATTCACTCGTAAATTGATACATTCCGCCGAGCGGTTTTTCGCTTGTGCCGAATTCGGTGTATTCAAAACCGGGAACGGCGTCGCTCGTCTTTAAATTCCAGCCGAGCAGCTCGGAATAAAACTTTTTCGCCTCCTCGACATTCGTCGAGCCTAATTCCATCCAGCAAAACGTTCCGTGTTCTGCGGCATAGCTTTGTTTTGTTTCTGCCATTTTTCTCTCTCCTGTTTGTTGTCGGGTTAAGTTGAAATGTTCAAAAAATGCTGTTCCTTCGTTTTCCGATTTATGCGGATTGCGGTTGCGGCATACAGCTTTCCATTCGTTTTTCCACTTCTTCGGGCGTAACATCTTCAATATGCGTGCCGATCCACCACTGGTTTCCGAATGCGTCTTTAACGCTGCCGCTGCGGTCGCCGTAAAATTGATCGGAGGGTTCTTTGAGCGTTTCAGCACCGGCTTTGAGGGCGCGTTGAAAAACGGCGTCAGTGTCTTCGACGTAAAGATGAAGAATGTTTGGAATTGCAGGAAACTGTTCGTTCGCTTCCGAAACCATCACCATTGAATTCCCGATTTTAACTTCCGCGTGAGCGACTGTTTCATCAGGATTATTCATCCGAAAACTTTCTTCGGCGTTGAATGCTTCGCGTAGAAAATCAATTAGTTTTGCTGCGTCTTTGACGATTAAAAAGGGCGTCACCGTGTGATAGCCTTCAGGAATTGGGTTGACTGACATTTTTTTGGTTCTCCTCGAATTTTTTTTTGGTTTTGATTGAAACGTACAGAAAGCTCAGACATTTTCGCTTTGTAAATTCATCGCTTCTGCCTTTGTATAAAATGAAACCGCTGCCTTTTCGTCTGGCGTCTTTCATTTTTGAATTCATTAGAAACGCTTCCTTATTTAAAATTTAAAAACTGAGGATAGTTGAGGGATAAAAAAAGCGTTGAGCGACTTTCTCGCTCAACGCTTTGGCGTTTATCTTAATTAGCTGACGCGGCGTAAACCGTTGCGGTTGTTGTGTTGTTCCGCGCCGGATTCCTGCTGCATCGTTTGCAGATGTCCGATAAAAGCGGAAGCCGCTTTTTTCGATAACTCATCGGTTTTGCAGCCCGCGACCGATTCGCATTCCTGATCAACGTCAACTCCGCTTTCGCGTCCGAGCGCGCGGATCATTCCGAGCTGTTTCGGCGTGACTAAATCCTGTAAGGATTTCGCCACCGGATTTTGCGGCATTGCATTGCCGTTCTGATTCGCCGTCGCGCCTTCGCGTTCGATGACATCTGACTCGCGGCGATATAATTCGCGGGCGATTCCGAATTTAACGGCGGCGCGTTTCAAAGCGTCGTGTTCGGCTTTTTTAATGCCCAGCTCGCTTTCCGAAGAACCCGTTCCGATTCCTTCGCGCGTCACGCCGTCAATCGTAATCGCGGCTGTCACGGCAATGACATCGCCGATTTGTTTGATGTCTCGAATCGTGTGCGACCAGTGCGGCGCAACGCGGTCGAGAATGTCTGCGACGGTGTGCCACTCGACGTAATCAACCATATGCACGTTGCCGTTGCGGTCGCGCCAGCCTTCGCGCTGTTTGACGACTTCGGTGTCAATTCTTTGTTTCAATGCGTGCAAAGTTTGCGCGAACGGCATTGAAATAACATTTGAATTTTCAGATTCCTGATTTTCCGTTTCGACGAACGGAACTGCTTTGATATTTTCCTTTTTCATTGTTTTACCTTTCGTGTCCGCGAACTGACGAATTTGGGCTTGGCGGTTCGCAATCGCTTCCCGCGCTTCAACTTGTCCGACGGTTGAAGCATCAACCGCAATTTCGTTTTGTTCCTGTTCAGCACGTCTGGACTCAAGTTTAACGCCAGCTCCAACGGTTGATTCGTTGTCGCTTTCGTTTTCGACTCGACGCGCCTCAGATGCGTTTTTCGTTTCATTTACCTCTTGCTCTTCTATTGCAGCCGCCGCAACCGGAACAACCGGTTTGAGCGGCGCGGGTTGATTCGCCGCAGGCTCTGTGTTTTTAGCCAACAGCGAAAACTTGACGGCGAGAATATGCTCGCAGCGAAACGCAGCGTTTTCGACAACATTCTCTTCAAATTCAAGGCACGTGCAGCGCACTTTCGCGTTTTCATCGCGCCAGACTTCGTAGGATTGCTGTTTGTTTCGCAAACCGGGCGTAGCAACTCGAAAACGGTCGCCGTCGCGGGTCACTAAACCCATTGCCGCGATTGCCTGCGCGCGTTTCTCGCGCATCTCAATTGAATTTTTCGTAACTGTTTTCGTTGCCATTTCTCGTTCTTCCTTGTTTAAATCTTTCTTATCTATTGTGTTTGAACCGGATAATTGTTTTATTCGTTTCATCTATGAAACAGTGTACCACGTTCTTTGTTCTGTTGCAAGAGTGAAACGAAGTGTTGCACTCAAAATTTTTTTGTGCTAATTTTATTTCGGTAAATGAAGAGTTTGCCGCTTTAAGTTTAATAAAAAGCAGTGAACCAGGGAGTAAAACAATGGCAGCTACAAAAAACGGAAGTTTTATCAACACCAAAGAATTGGGACGCGCAATCAAGCGCAAACGCGAAGAAATGGGTTTATCGCTGCGCGACGTGGCAACTGAGACGCAGGTTTCGGCTTCGACGCTTTCGCGGATCGAAAACGGAACGGGCAAACCCGACGCCGACAATATCGCGCGTTTAACGACATGGCTCAATATGCCTGTTGATCGCGTGATGAAAAGAAACGGCGGAAACGACGGCGCAGCCGAGCCGGTAATTTATTACCCGCACGAATCAACGCCTTCGATTATCGAAGCGCACTTGCGCGCCGACCGTAATTTAACGCCGGATACGGCGCGCGCTTTGGCTGAAATGTTTCGTGTCGCTTACACGCAATTCAGCAAGCCGGGCGAAGAATAAAAAAAATCCCAGAAATTTTTGGACTGAGTGAGCTTTTTTTGGCTCGCTCAGTCCTTATTTTGTCTTTTGTGGTAATGTTTTGTTGTGGAAACCGCCGATTTGCCGCCAACCAGCAAAGGCAGACAATATGAACTCCGCGCTCTCGGTTTGCGCGATTTCGCCGGTTTGAAAAAACTCGACGAGCCTTTGAATCCGTTTGATCTGGCGCGATATGCCAAACTCGAAGTCGTTAAATTCGACGCCATCAAAGATTTGCTTTCGCCGGAAACGCTGGATCATCTGCTCGGTGCTGGAAGCAATAAATGGTCGGGCGGCGCGAGCGGAATTCCGCTTCCGAACGGCAGAAAGCTCATTATTTTAAATCCGACTCATTCGCCCGCGCGTCATCAGGCGACTTTGATGGAAGAAATTTGCCACGTTTTTCTCGGACACAAACCAACGCGGCTGGAAATTAAAAATCACAACAAAAAAGGCGAAGAAATCGCCCGCGATTACGATGAAGCGATGGAGGAAGAAGCGTATTCGGTCGGCGCGGCGGCGCTTGTTCCTTATGCGGGTCTGCGGGATTTCGTCCGCGCCGGAAAAACTTCTCGCGAAATTGCAGGACATTTTAACGTCAGCCGCGAATTGGTTGAATATCGTATGAAAGTTTCGCGGCTGTGGAAGCTCTACACTGAAACTGTCGGGACAAAAATGGAAGAATTTGAGTAATATTGTCTTTGTTTTCGATTTTATTTGTAAGCAATGATTGAGCAAACCGTAGAAATCACGATTCCGAAACAAAAGCTGACCGTCGTTGACAAGCTCAGAATGCTGCTCGACATTACAAAGGAAATCAGTCGTTCCCTGAATTTGGAAGACCTGATGAAAATGGTGATGGACACGCTCGGCTCTCTAATTCCAAACGACGCGGCGGCGATTTATCTTTTGGAGAAAGACCAGAGCGGCGCATTTCGGTTTCGCACAGAATCTTTGCGCGGTTATGAAGTCGAAGATTTAGCCGACATCAAGTTGCAGCCGGGTGAAGGAATTGTCGGTTATGTAGTGCAATCGGGGAACCCGGTTTTGGCAAATGATGTGCGGGAAAATGACCATTATTACGTCGCTCGTCAACATACGCAATCCGAGCTTTGCGTACCGATTATTTCAAACGACGAAGTAATCGGCGTTATTAATCTCGAAAACGATGAGCTGAACGCTTTTGAAGAAGATGATTTGCAAGTGCTTTCGCTGCTCGCTTCGCAGGTTGCGACGATTGTCGAGAAGGTTCAGCTTCACGAGCATTTGATTGAAAAAAAGCGTCTGCAAGGTCAATTGGAAGTCGCGCGCGAAGTTCAGCTTGAGCTTTTTCCAGACCACGACCCGCATTTAGTCGGTTTTGACATCAGCGCTTACAATTTTCCGACCGAGCAGGTTTCGGGCGATTATTACGATTGGGTACGGATTTTTGAAGACCAAATCGGAGTAGTGATCGCGGACGCATCGGGCAAAGGTATTCCCGCTGCGCTTTTGATGGCTTTCTTGCGGGCAACTTTGCGCGCGGCGGCTCACGTCGGTTACGCGCCGCATATTTCGCTGACGAAAGCGAATTATTTATTGTGGGAATCAATCGAAAATAATCAGTTCGTAACCGCGATTTACGGCATTTTAGACGCTACGAACAAGACTTTTGTTTTCGCCAATGCCGGACATAATCCGTTGTTGCTTTTAAAAGAAAACGGAGAAGCGCAGTTTATCGAACGCGGCGGTTTGCCGCTCGGAATGTTCCGCGAAACCCGCTATTACGAGCATTTCTTACAGCTCGAAGCCGATCAGATTTTAGTTCTTTACACCGATGGAATCACGGAAGCGATGAACGAAAGCGGCGAAGAGTTCAGCAAAGAGCGATTGGTAGAATGCGTCAGAAGGGGAAAAGAGCTTGAAGCCAAAGAACTGGTTAATTTAATTCATCAGGAAGTAACGACATTTTCCGGCGAAAATACTTTGGAGGACGACGGCACCTTGTTTATCATCAAGACTTCTTAAAGGAAAAAGACCGGCAAATTGCCGGTCTTTTTCTAAATCTAATAAAATCGTCCGAAATCTTAATGCCCGGTAAATGAGCAGTGGTGATTATCGCCGTTAGGAACCAGCGGCGCGCGATAATTACCGTAATTTATCGTTTCGTTTCGATGCGAAAAAGCGTAAGCGTCAAAACCGTATGCGTCGAGACAATCAGCCAACTCGACTGAATCTTGAAGAAAAATCGCTTCGGTAAAACCGCATTCGGCGCGGATTTCCAGAAGCCGCTCGACTACTTCAATCGGGGCGAAGCATTGTATTGGGTCTTTAAAAGTCGCCATTAAATTCCTTTCTATCCAAAATGCCGTTTTATTTTCGGCGCAATTTTGATGTCTTTCTATAAGGTTAAGTTGTCAAAATCAAACATTGTCTTTATGACAAAACATCTTCTGTAAATTTGCCGACTTATTTGCTGACAAATGTCTTAAATTAAAGTAGAATACTCTTAATCTTCGTAGTTGGTCTCAGGAGAAAATAATGAATTTAAAAAGTAAAGCAATATCTCGAATCGCTTTGGTTTCTGCTTTGAGTTTAGCGACGGTTTCTTCGGTTTTTGCTCAGGAAAATCGAGAGCGTCGAAATATTCCGGCGCAAACAGAGCAGGTCTATGTTATTTCAGCTAAAGCCGGCGGTGTCAGTTACGCCACCGGAGCGGTTCGCGTTGACCGGATGGCTACAAAAAAGCGGCACATTTTAGCCAAAGGTGACGAAATCAACGACGGCGACATTATTGCCGTCGGCGAAACCGGAAACGCCGAGATTTTGCTTAATCCCGGTTCGTTTTTGCGCCTCGCAGAAAACACCGACATTCAGTTTGCCGACACGAATTTGGAATCGCTGCTCCTCAAAATGAAAAACGGCAGCGCAGTGATTGAAGCCTCAGCCGTCGGCGGCGAAGGCGGCGCTGACATCCAAATCGTTACGCCGCAGTCTACGATTTCGCTTGAAAAATCCGGTATTTATCGCTTAAACGTTACGGCAAACGCAACGGAAGTGTTTGTTTGGAAAGGCGCTGCGACAGCCGGAAACGTAATTGTCAAAGCCGGACGCAAAGCGGTTTTGCAAAAAGGCGCGACAGCCGTTATCGCCAAATTTGATAAAGACGAAAGCCGTGACGCGCTCGATTTGTGGAGCAAAGATCGTTCAAAAGAATTGGCGAAACTAAATAACAAAATCAGAAGCCGTGATTTAACCAGAGCTTTCACCGGCTATTCGGACAGCTTTTACGGTTTTAATCGTTTAGGCGGATTTTGGGCTTACAATCGTTTTACCGGAAATTACTGCTATGTTCCTTACGGTTTCGGATATGGCAGTTCGCCCTATGGTTATTCTTATGATCGGGGAATTTATTGGTATAACAATAATTCGGGCAGTTACAATCCGGTCGTGGTTACGCCCAGAAAAGTAGACGTTTATAATCCTCCGCCTCCGGGAAAACAGGATTTTCCTGTTTATAATCCGCTGCCTGCGCCGGTTTACAACCCACCGGCTGGAGGAGGAAGTGCTCCGCCTCCGGGAAAAAGGGATAACTGATTAAATAAAAAAGCGCGAATAAATATTCGCGCTTTTTTATTTAAACAAAAACGGGAGAATAAGAACCGACGGCACTTCGGCGGGCGCGTTGGTTTTCGGCAAAAACGGTTCGACAATCAGCAGGATTGATTGAACTCCATTGAAAATCGTGTGAATGACCACGCACGGAAGCAAATTTCCGGTCCAGGCTCTGACAGTTGTCAGAACCAAACTTAATAAAAGAATCGCCAAAATCACGCCGTAGCTCGGATAATACTGCGGAACGTGAATTAGCGCGAACAAAAGCGTGACCAGCGCGACCGAGCCGACATTTCCGAAAGTGCGCCTGAAGGCGGAATACATAACGCCTCGATAAACCGTTTCTTCGACCAGCGGCGCGGTAAAAGTGGCTAAAAAAGCGGTCGCGTAAACAGCAGAGCGCGAGCTTCGCAGAATTCTCATCAAATCGTTTTCCGTTTCGCCGAACAAGGAAACGAGCAAGCTTGCCAGCACGAAAAATCCGATTGCCGTGCCGAGACTCGCCCAAAAGCCGAATTTTTCGCCCCAATTCCAGCCGAGCGTTTGCCAGAAAGGAAGTTTACCGGCGCGCGTCACCACGAGCCAAACCACGCCAATCGTTAAAAAGTGCGCCGGAATCGTCGTCAAAATGCTTATCAGCAAAATATTCGGATCGGTTTGCTTTTGAATTACCTCGCCGATTTGCGCCAAATTTATTTTATTTGCCAGAGCATAGACCAAAACCGCCGCGTTAACCAGAATCACGAGCGCAAAAATGCTGAATAACCAAACTCCAAGAGCGATTAAGCTATTCCAGGGCGGCGAATCGGGATGAATCCAAACCGGCAGATCCGTTCGCGGCTCGGGCGTTTCGGGTGAAAGATAATTTTCGTTTTCGATTGATTGATTGTTATTTATTTCCACTTGAAAAATTTACAAGTTAAAAGTCGAAGGTTCAAGAGAAATCCGAAAAACTTTAGGTCAACGGTTTGATTTAGATTAAAACTAATATACACTGTAAGCCCGTGAGCCACGCGGGAGAAAATCCAGAAAAACAAGTGTTCGCCATCATTCCGGCGCGTCTTTCTTCAACGCGACTGCCCGGAAAACTCTTGCTTCCGCTCGCCGGAAAACCGCTCATTCTATATACGCTTGAACAGGCAAAAAAAGCCGAAAACGTCTCGCGCGTAATAGTCGCAACCGACGACGAGCAGATTTTAAACGCGGTTTTGGAAAATGGCGGGGAAGCGGTTTTAACCGACAAAAATCATCAAAGCGGCAGCGACCGAATCGCAGAAGTCGCCCGAAAGCTGCCGGAAAACTCAATCATCGTCAACGTTCAAGGCGATGAGCCGCTGATTTCGCCGCGCACAATCGAAAAAGCCATCGCCGCGATTTTAAATGACGAGCGCGTTGACATTGTAACCACTTGTGAACAGATTTCGGATTTTCGAGACGTTTTAAGTCAGAATGTTGTTAAAGTCGTAATTGACGAAAACGATTTTGCGCTTTATTTTTCGCGTTCACCCGTTCCTTTTCCGCGCGATGCGGCGAAAAAGCATCATTTGCTGGAAAACGCTTTGCGAAACGAGCCGAATTTAATTTCTTTGTTTCGCAAACACACGGGGCTTTATGTTTACCGACGCGAATATTTATTAAAATTTACGGAATTACCGCAATCGGTTCTGGAAAAAGCGGAATCGCTCGAACAGCTTCGCGCGCTGGAAAACGGAGCAAAAATCAAAGTTGTTGAAACCGACGAAACTTCAATCGGCGTTGACACGGAGGAAGATTTCGAGCGCGTCCGGCGGATTTTGGAGAAATAATGAACGACTGGTACGGATTAGGATTTTTGGTTTTGCTTGTTTTGGGGGCGTATCTTTTTTTGCGCCAGTTGAGCAAGCCGAAAAAATTGACGCCCGAAGAATATGAGCGGCGCGCTGCTGAAGGAACCGGCTTTGCTAAAATCGGAATTTTAGAATTGCAAAAAGTTCTTAATCCGGCTGAGAAGTCATCAATCGAAGTTGTGCAGGATTTAAAGGGCGGAAAATACAACAAAAAACAAGCCAAAGGCGACGACGAAAACACCGGCGATGCCGAGAAAGACGAATTAAAATGACAAACAACGAACAACGAGCAGCGAACAACGGACAATTTCGGACAAAATATATTTTCGTCACCGGCGGCGTGGTTTCGAGTCTGGGCAAAGGTTTGGCGGCGTCGTCAATCGGCTGTCTGCTCGAAGCGCGCGGAATGAGCGTCACATTTATTAAATTAGACCCGTATATTAACGTTGATCCCGGCACGATGTCGCCGTTTCAGCACGGCGAAGTTTTCGTAACGGATGACGGCGCGGAAACGGATTTGGATTTGGGGCATTACGAGCGATTCTCAAACGCCAAACTAACCAAAGCGAACAATTGGACGAGCGGGCGCATTTATCTATCTGTAATTGAAAAAGAACGTCGCGGCGATTATTTGGGGAAAACGATTCAGGTTATTCCGCATATCACCGACGAAATCAAAGCCGCCGTACGTGCGGTTGCGAATAAAGATAAACCCGATGTTGTTATTGTTGAAATCGGCGGCACGGTCGGCGACATCGAATCTTTGCCGTTTTTGGAGGCGATCCGCCAGATGTGGAACGAAGAAGGCGATGAAAACGCGATTTTCGTTCACGTCACGCTCGTGCCTTACATTGCCGCCGCCGGAGAATTAAAAACAAAGCCGACGCAGCATTCGGTTCGTGAATTGCGCGAAATCGGTATTCAGCCGGACATTTTGCTGTGCCGTTCGGATCGCCCGATACCGCGCGACCAGCGCGGGAAAATCGCGCTATTTTGTAATGTCAAAGACGAAGCCGTGATTTCCGCGCTCGACGTGCCGACGATTTACGAAGTGCCGCTTCGATTTCACGAACAGGGTTTGGACGATTTAATCGTTAAATCTCTTCGCTTGCAGGAAAAATATCCGACGGCGGATTTGCGGCGCTGGCAGGAACTTGTTTCGATTATCAAAGAGCCGCAAAACGGCGCGGTTTCAATTGCGATTGTCGGAAAATATGTCGAATTGGAAGATTCCTACAAATCTCTGCGCGAAGCTCTGACGCACGCGGGCGTGGCAAATAATTTAAGAGTAAATATTACGTGGCTCGAAGCCGAAGAATTTGTCAACGACGATAACGAAACCCGTTTGCAGGATTTCGACGCCGTTTTAGTTCCCGGCGGTTTTGGCAAACGCGGCATTGCCGGAATGATTCGGGCGATAAATTACGCACGAAAATCGCAAACGCCGTATTTCGGAATTTGTCTCGGAATGCAAACCGCCTGCATCGAATTTGCGAGAAACGTTTGCGATCTAAAAGATGCGGATTCGACTGAGTTCGACGCAGAAACGCCGCACCCGGTGATTTTCAAATTGCGCGATCTCGTCAACATCGAAGAATTGGGCGGCACGATGCGTTTGGGAGAATGGGCTTGCCGTTTGGCGGAGAGTTCTCTGTCACGCGAAGTTTACGGCGGCGCAGAAGAAATCGGCGAGCGACATCGTCATCGTTTTGAATTCAATCCGATGTTTCGCCGTCAGCTCGAAGATCACGGTTTGCGTTTTTCCGGTGTTTCGCCTGACGGCAAATTTGTCGAGATGATTGAACTGCCGCGCGAAACGCATCCGTTTTTCGTCGGATGTCAGTTTCATCCCGAATATAAATCGAAACCGCTCGCGGCGCATCCTTTGTTTGTTTCATTTGTTCGGGCAGCGCATCAAAATCGTTTGAAAACCGAAGGCAGCGTACATATTTCTTCCGGTACGAATCGAGTGGAAATGATTGAAGAACTGCGCGAAAGAGCGGCTGCCGTTGCCGAAGAATAGCGAATGGAAATCAGAAAAGTAGGTTTTAAAGATTTAAAAGCGCTGCAAATTATCGGCGAGCGTTCTTACACGCCGCATTACTCGCATTTGTGGAAACCCGGCGGAGTTGAGTGGTATATGCGGCGCTGTTTTTCGGATGCGGTTCTGGAAAAAGAGTTTGCGGACGAAAATATCGAATATTACATCATTTCGGCTGATGGCGAGGACATCGGAATTTTAAAATTAGTATTGCAAAAGCCGATTTTGAATTCGGAAATAGAAAACGCTTTATATCTCGAAAAAATCTATTTCGTTAAAGAATGGACTGGCAAAGGCGTCGGACGCAGATTGATTGAATTTGCTTTTGAACGCGCCCGCGAATTAAATCGAGATTGCGTTTGGCTGATGGCAATGGACACTTCCGACAAACCGATTGCAGCTTATGAGCGCGCCGGGTTTCAAATTCATTCGCACACAAGACTCGATTTTGAGATTATGAAAGAAGAATTTCGCGGAATGGTCGTGATGACGAACTGTTTTAATAAAAATGGAAATTAAATCTTTTCAAGTTGGAAACGCGACTTTCGGCGACGGGCGTTTGACGATTATCGCCGGACCTTGCGTTGTAGAAAACGAAGAACACGCCGTTTTTATGGCGCGAGAGCTAAAGGCAATAACCGCGCGCGTGGGACTCGATTTTGTTTACAAATCTTCATTCGATAAAGCCAATCGCAGCTCAATCGAAAGTTTTCGCGGGCAGGGAATGGAATATGGTTTAGGGATTTTGCAAAAGGTAAAAAAAGAAATCGGAGTTCCGATTGTCACTGACGTTCACGAAAGCCGGCAGGTTGAGCGAACGGCGGAAGTCGCAGACATTTTGCAGATTCCGGCTTTTTTGTCCAGACAAACTGATTTGCTCGTCGCGGCGGCGAAAACCGGGCGTGCGGTGAACGTCAAAAAAGGTCAATTTTTAGCGCCACACGATGCAAAAAATATTGTTTCAAAAATGCGCACCGCCGGGTGCGAAAAATTATTACTGACGGAACGCGGAGCGTCTTTCGGCTACAACAATCTCGTGGTTGATTTTCGCGCGTTTCCGATTATGCGCTCGTTTGGCGCGCCGGTTGTTTTTGACGTGACGCATTCTTTGCAGCTTCCGGGCGGTTTGGGAAACGCAACCGGAGGACAGCCAGAATACATCGAACCGTTGGCGAGAGCCGGAGTCGCTTGCGGCGTTGACGCGGTTTTTCTGGAAGTTCACCAGGACCCGAAAAACGCGCCCTCGGATGGAGCAAATATGCTGCCGCTTGAACGACTCGAAAAGATTTTAATCAAACTCAAAGAAATTCATTCGCTCTGTTCGGCTTGAAAACGCGCCGACGAGCAATATCGAAAAATGAAGTTTTATTTATTTGCACTTTTTTTAGCTCTTTTATTTTTTACAAACAAAACGGCGGCACAGGATGAAGCGCGCGCAACTGTCTTGTGGCAGGTCAGCAAAAATGATGTCACGGCAGCTTTGCCGAGCAATGCTTCGGAGCGAAATTTAACCGCGAAAGCAATAATTTCATTGAAAAACGTCGGGCGCGCCGCCGGAAATACGGTAACTTTTAGAATCAATCCAAAAGCCGAAGTGATCGGCGTTAAAGTCGGAACGGGCAATGCGGATTTTAGAAAAATCGCTGATGATAAGCTCGGCTCGCTTCAAAGATTTTCGGTTACATTGCCGACACCCGTCCAACCAAATGAATCCGCATCTGTTTCGGTCGAATACCGTTTGAAAATTGACGAAAACTCCGGTTTGAATGCGATTTCGCCGGTTGGTTCGCAATTTTTGCCGTTGTCCGTTTGGATTCCGACGCCGAATAATCCATACGGTCCGCGCGGCGGCGATTTTGCGCCTTATAGCTTAAATGTCACCGCGCCTTCGGGCGAAATTGTTGTTTCCGGCGGTAAAGCGAGCGGCGCAAATTTCAATCAAACTTTATCCGGTCAGCCTTTTTTTGTCACCGGAAGCTGGGATGCAATTGAAAATGCGAACGGAGTTTCGATTTATCTGCCCAAAGGCGCGAGCGCGGAAGAGAGAAAACGAGCCGAAGACGTAGCGGCTTTTGTTGGAGGTGCGAGAGATTTTGCGGTAGGTTTGTTTGGAAGTGCCACTGACGCTCCAATAAAAGTTGTTTCCGTTTATCGAGGCGCGGGGTTCGCCGACGGCGGAACTATTTTAGTTGATCCGGCGATTTTTCGGCGACAAAAATTGGATTCGCAAACCGCAATGCTGCTCGCCGAATCGGTTGCTAAAATTTGGATGGGAAATATGATTCCTCTGCGCGCCGAAGGTCAAGGCGTTTTACGCGAAGGATTTTCGCAATTTCTGGCGACCAAATTTCTTGAAAAACAGTTTGGCAAAGAAACGGCTGACATTGAAAAATTAAGACAAAGAACTGTTTATGCGGCAATTGCCCAGCGCGATGCTCCGCTCGCTTTGACAAGTCCGCTCGATGACACTTATTTTGCGTCGGTTTCAAATAAAGGCGCGATGATTTGGCGTCTGGTCAATGACAGTTTAGGTGAGGAAAAGTTTTGGAGCGCGGTTAAAAGATATTTTCAGACAAAACCCGAATCTTTAACTCTAAATGATTTCAAACAACAGTTTGTGGACGCACAAAACCCGCTCGTCGCGCAGTTGTTCGATTATGGAATGAATCAGCCGACCGATTTGGATTTGTTGATCGGATTGCCCCAGCTCAAAGGGAATCAGACAACCGTTGCTTTGAGAAATACAGGTTCGTTCGATGCGGTTGTCAATGTTTTGGCAATAACCGAAACAGGCGAAAGGAAAACCGCAAAAGCTTCAATCGGCGCAAAGGGGTTTGGCGAAGCGTCGTTTAATACGACGGGCAAAATAGTTCGAGTTGAAGTTGACCCGGAAAAATTATATCCGCAGCTTGATTATTCAAACGACGTTGCCCCGCGCGAAATAACCGGAAATGATTTACTCGCAGCAGTAATTCAATCATTCAACCGTCAGGAATTTGCCAAAGCCGAGTCCAGCGCGCGCAGTGTTTTGCGGTTTTATCCTAATTTTGACGAAACCAGAACCTGGCTCGGTCGTTCTCTTTTGGAACAAAATAAATTAGATGAAGCCGAAAAAGAATTAAACGCGGCTTTAAATGCGAAATTGCCGTCAGCGAAAACTCTGGCGTGGGCTAACATCGGTTTGGGAGAAGTTTCGGCAAGACGCAATCAGAATGCGCAAGCGGTTAAATATTTTGATGAAGCTGTCAAAGCTGATGTCGAATATGCCTCAAACCTCACAGCGCGAAACGGGCGTTTGAAAGCTGAATCTGCGGCAAATTTAAATAAACCGCAGGATGAAGCCGCCAAAACATTTTTTTCGGCATTCGACGGCGCGGTAGTTTCAAAACAAAAAGCTCAACTCGATGGATTAATCGTTCCGGGCGAGCTAACAAAATTTGCAAGAGGGATCGCTGCAAGCCAGCCCGAAACGTGGCAAACCAGAGTTGTAAGAACCGAAGCGGTCAATGCTAATCGTATGGCTGTGGAGGTTAATTTGAATGCCAAAGTTCTTAATAAAGAGCCGCAAAGCGGAACGGCATTGTTCATTTTGGCGCGAACTGCGAACGGTTGGAAATTAGCTGCGGTTGATTTATTTGAAGTGAGATGAACAGCGACGACGTAAAACAAAGAGCCGCCCGCATAAAATTGTTGCTGATGGATTGCGACGGTGTGCTGACTGACGGACGAATTACACTTTTGATTGGCGGCGAAGAGCAAAAAACTTTTCACGTCCGCGACGGTCACGGACTAGTTCTGCTGCACCGCGCCGGTTTGCGTTCGGGAATAATTTCCGGCAGAAGCTCGAGCTTGGTTGACCGGCGCGCCAAAGAACTCGGCATCGAATTTGTTAGACAGGGAACCTGGAACAAAATTAAAGATTTTGAAGAAATTTTGGGACAAGCCGGAACTGCCCTCGAAGAAACGGCATTTGTCGGCGATGATGTCACCGACGTTCCATTAATGCTGCGAGTCGGTTTAGCAGTCGCCGTCGCCGACGCCGTCCCGGAAACAAAACAAGTTGCGCATTTAATTACGAAAGAAAACGGCGGCAATGGAGCGGTGCGCGAAGTGACCGATTTAATTTTGCAGGCACAAGGGCGTTGGCAAGAATTGATGAGCCGATATTTTGATATAGAGCGGAAAATTTAGCTTTTTACGGTAACAATATAAGATTAAACGCAAGGCTTGTTATCTGTAATATTCAAAAAAATGCTTTTCCTAAAGCAGCATTGATAATTAATATGCCCATAAAATATAGCTTGCTCGATAAAACTCAAACAGATTTGAAAATGTTGCATTTAACGGTTGACAGAAATAGATTGGTTTTGTACTCTGACAATTCGCTTATTGCTAGAGACTAAAGTTTCAGCAACTTTCTTTGTCAAAAAGGGAAATATAGCAGCTTTTGTGGGAAACCTGCGGGCGTAACTCAATGGTAGAGTGTCAGCTTCCCAAGCTGAAAGTTGCGAGTTCGAGCCTCGTCGCCCGCTTTTAGAAAGCGAATGACGAAGATTGAAAATTTTTTTAAAGATGAGCAACTCAAAAAAGAGATTGCGATTCTAACTCGTTTCGTTTATGAAACGAACTCTTGATGCGATAATAAAAGGCATTAAGGGAAAGTTTTGAAAAAGTGTTTCAGGTGTGCAACTCAAAATTGAGTTTGTGCTTCTAACTTATTTCGCACACATTGCAAGCCGGTACAGTTCAATATTGATGAATTGAAAAAGTTTGAATAGGGCTTGACAAAGAGAAGCGAAAAAGGTAATCTCATAATTTCGCGCTGAAGCAAAGCCGAGTTGAAAACGATAGCTATTGAAAGCGTCGGTCTCGTGCAAGCAGTAAGCAAGAGAGTTTTGAAAAAGAGTTTTGAAAAGTTAATCGCTGAAAGGCAATAATAAAATAGGTTGAGCGAGGCGCTTGACAGCCGAAAGCGAATTTGGTAAATTAGAAAATTGCCGCTTGATACAGGCGAGCAACAAAAAGATGTTTGAAAACTAGGCAAGCGTGATTATGTCGAAAGACGTACACTTTTAACGTCAATATCGTAGTCTGAACAATTACGAAAAAAATAAAAGCTAGAGATTATAACGAGAGTTTGATCCTGGCTCAGAATCAACGCTGGCGGCGTGCCTCAGACATGCAAGTCGAACGATTAAGACTCTCTTCGGAGAGTGTATAGAGTGGCGCACGGGTGAGTAACACGTAGGTAATTTGCCTTCGGGTGGGGAATAACTTGGGGAAACCCAAGCTAATACCGCATAATGCAGCGGCACCAAATGGTGACAGTTGTTAAAGCTTTATGTGCCTGAAGAGAAGCCTGCGGTGGATTAGGTAGTTGGTAAGGTAATGGCTTACCAAGCCTGCGATCCATATCCGGTCTTAGAGGACGGTCGGACACACTGACACTGAATAACGGGTCAGA